>JABFRU010000007.1 GCA_013140985.1 Chitinophagaceae bacterium
ATAAAATCCTAACCCGGTATTTTAACTCTGCTTCTGTTAACTGCTTTGCCTTTTGCGCCACACCAATTTGCTGTTTTTGCAAACGGTATTGATTACTATAAACTGTTGGAAATTCAAATGACTGTGTAATGCTGCCTGTATAAAACTTCCCGGTAGGGCTTTCAAGGAAAAAATCCGGATTGGGAAGATTGATAGCTGATTTCAGTAACTGCTGCTGCTGTTTTACTTGCAGTGATGCAGCCTGAATATTCTTGTTATTAGCTAATGCTTTGGCCACAGCTTCGTTTTCTGTAAGCACCTGCTGTGCGGCTGCATGTAAGCTAAAAAATCCTGTAAGAAAAACTATGATACTATATCTGAACATAAAAAATGATTACGGTAAAACAAATAGCCTCAAATTGCAAATGGCAAAATGAAGTTGGATGAAGCCAAAAGCTTCACCTGTTTTACAATAATCAAATCTGGAAACGCTGCATCGCTATGCGTATATCAGGCGGGGGAGGATAATAAAAACGGGCCTTATACTTAGTAGGTAAGTCTTTAATTCCGTTCAATAAATCGATACCTGAAAAAATACTGATGATTGCTACAAACACCGGAATATCTATACCGGCATTTACAGTAACATTCTTATCTAAGTTCTGAAATTTTTGTACTTCGTTGCTGCAGCATCCGCCCGGGCTTTTAGTAAACGACTGTCCATCATCTGCCGGAATTTGTTTCGCTGGCTCATTATCATGTTGATGTTTAGTACCATCTTCATGAACATGATTATTTGATTCTGGAACTTCTTTTTCATGCACATGCTTTTTTCCGTCATCATGTACATGCACTTCCACAGCTTCTGCAATTTCGCTGTGATGAGGCGTATTAAAACCCATATCCACACCTAAAGCGCAGGCAAAACCTACTGCCGTATTTGAAGCAAATACAATCAGCAGGAATAGTGCTTTTAGTTTTATGGATAAATTTCGTGTCATTTAATAGTAGTAAAAATAGGGTTATTTTATTGAAAAATAGCATTTTGAATGCTCAAAGATAGCCAGCCAACCTGAATTTGATTTATATAATTATGGAAAGTTTTTATAAAATTCCGCTCTTATAATTTTGTAAACCTTACTGTTTTTCTGTCTGAAAATCCGTTATTTAGAGATAAAATGTAGTTTCCGGCGGCCAGGTTACCCATATCGAGTGTCAAATCCGTACTGCCCTTATTGAGTTTTACGGATACTCGTTTTACAATTACCCCGTAGAAATTGAGTATCTCAATTTGAGCATTGCCTGTATTAGCGGACGACATGCTTAATATTGCATTTGCTGTAATGGCAGTGGGTGTAAGGCTATTAATTTCAAAGCCTTTTTCTTTACCAGTTACAGCAACAATTTTTGAATGATAAATTCGTCCGTCAATGTCTCCAACTTTTATCCGGTAAAAAGCCTTGCCGTTAATATTGGCATCGTTATAGTCAAAAGGTTGGCGGCATCTTAAATAGTCGGCCTCAAAAATATTGATGGTTGTATAATTACTGCCATCAGCAGACCGTTGAATTTCAAATTTTGCATAATCGAGAAAGCAAACCACTTTCCAATCAAGCCTTGCATTATTTCCGTCGCTTCTTGCATCCAGTGTGCTTAATCGTACTGGCACAGAATCTACTCCGGAAACCTGTGCCTGCACTACCAATCCACCAATCAAAAAAGATAAGAGTAGTAGAAATAATTTCATAAAGATTCAGATTTTAAAATATGATACAATACAAATCATCAAAAGGTTGCCTTGCTTTAAAACTTTATACTGTAAATATATCCCGGTGTTTGGCAGATTACAGGTCTTATTGAGACCTTTCTGCCAGTTGTCTGAAAAATCCTCAAAACAGCCTCAATTTTCCCGATTATATAAATCGAATTCCCGAAGGAGTAACAGTTAAACTAAGCATTATCAGCACTTTTGCCGCTCAAAACCAGAGTTATATGCGTAAAGGTTGGATTATTTTAAGTTTAGTTATACTGATAGTAAACATTGCACAAGCACAGAATAGTAAAAAAGAAAAAGACACCATACAGGCAAAAAACCTGCCTGACGTAACTGTGGTAGGAAGGAATAGCAAAAGCGATTATCAGCAAATGCCGGAGATTGTTGGAACAAATATTTATGCCGGTAAAAAAAATGCATTGATTGTGCTCGATAATGTGCAGGGAAATGTAGTAACAAATAATATGCGGCAGGTACTGGCAAAAGTACCAGGCATTCATATATGGGAAAGCGACCCCAGCGGCATACAGATTGGTATTGCTGCAAGAGGGTTAAGCCCTAACCGCAGTTGGGAATTTAATGTGCGGCAAAATGGTTACGACATTGCTGCCGACCCATTCGGTTATCCTGAAGCATATTACAATCCACAGTTGCAGGCAGTGCAAAGAATTGAAATTGTAAGAGGACAGGGTTCATTACAATACGGTCCCCAATTTGGTGGATTAGTAAATTATATTCTTCGTAATGGCAGTGAAATAAACAAGACTTTTGAATTTGAAACACAGCAAACTGTTGGCAGTAATGGATTGTTTAATAGTTATAATGCCATTGGTGGGAAAAAAGGCAAGGTTCATTACTATACTTTCTTTGACCATCGTAATGGTGATGGCTGGAGACAGAACGGTCAGTATTATACAAACGCAGGTTATGGAACGGTAACCTATAATTTTACCGACAGGTTTTCGCTAACTGCAGAAGTAATGCGTTCGCATATCAGGAGCCAGCAACCAGGTGGATTAACTGACGCACAAATAAAGCAGGATGCCCAACAAAGTTTTCGCAGCCGCAACTGGTTTGACATTACATGGACTACTCCGGCACTGATTGCCAATTTTAAAATCAATGATAAGACCCGATGGAATACAAAACTATTTGGAACGATTGGAAACAGGAACAGTGTAGGCTTTTTACAATCCATTACTACTAAGGACAGCATCAATGCCACAACACTTACTTATAACAACAGGGTAGTTAATCTTGACCAATACCGAAACTATGGTTTGGAAAGCCGGATTATTACCGACTATCATTTAGGTAAAATGAAAAATACACTGTCTGGTGGCATCCGTTTATATACCGGTACTACCACCAGGCAGGCAGATGGCAAAGGAACAACCGGCACAGGCTATGACGTATCTATAACCGGAAACTATCCCCGTGATATAACTTTTGCTTCAAAAAACATAGCTGTATTTACAGAAAATATTTTTCGGATAACTGATAAATTTTTAATTATTCCCGGAATCCGGTATGAGTGGCTGGAAGGTTCATCTTCCGGAAGAAATGGATATACTTCAGGCGGGACGGAAATAATTTTACAAAACATTACCAGGAGCAGAAGTTTTATACTTGCAGGTATTGGTACAGAATACCATGTTACAAAAGCTACAGAAGTTTATGGAAATATTTCGCAGGCTTATCGCCCTATACAATTTGCCAACCTGCAGGCACCGCCTACAACGGATGTTGTTGACCCGGATTTAAAAGACGCTAAAGGATATAATATTGATTTAGGTTACCGTGGCAAGGTGAAAAATTTTCTTCAGTTTGACATAAGCGGATTTTACTTGCAGTATGATAACCGTGTAGGTACAGTTACTGTTAGCGGAACACCGTCATATCGGCTTATTACTAATGTTGGCAGCAGCACCAGCAAAGGGTTTGAGGGGTATGCAGAATTTAATCCCATCAGGGCATTTGGAAAAAGCAAACATGCAGATTTAATTATTTTTGGGTCTTACGGATACACAGATGCCAAGTACAGTGGCGACCATAAAGATGCCAATACAAAGGGAAAGAAAGTAGAAAATGCACCTGCAAATATTTTTCGTGGTGGCATTACAGCAGGCTATAAAGGTTTTTTGTTAACAGCACAAATAAGCACCGTAGGAGAAACATTCAGTGATGCAAATAATACCGTTACAGCATCTTCAAACGGAAATACAGGATTAATACCATCTTATACGGTAACTGATTTAACAGCTACCTATAAGTTTACTAAAGGAATTAATCTGAAAGCCGGAATGAATAATCTCTTTGACGAAAGATATTTCACCCGTCGTGCTGGTGGTTATCCCGGGCCTGGTGCATTACCAGCCGACGGAAGAACATTCTTTATATCGGTAGGTGCAAAATTTTAAAAGAAAAGCGGCGAAGATTCTTCTGCCGCTTTTTAATTTTATACAGTTTTTGCAATCTTTTCCATTATATGATGGCTTTCACCAAATTTGCAAAGTGCATCACAATGGCTGCGTAGTTCGGAAAAAAGGATGTATTTGATGATTACATTATTTTGTTTTATTGCCGGACGACATAGTTTCATACAAACATCTTTTTCTCTTTTATCTGGTACAATTAAATAAAAGACCTCATCACCATCGGCTATGGTAAAACTCAAATCGGTCAACCTGAGAATGCCTGAATAAATACTGGTACTTTTTTCCACTTCAAATGCTGCAATTACGTTGTTAGTGCCTTTTTGAAACCACAATACATCAATCAACTTTACTGTATTTAAAGTTTCTTTATCCAAATTAATTTCAGGGAACTGTTGCAAACTCATAAATGAAAAACTATTTCCGCCGTATGACCTTGAACGGTCGTTGGATGCAGCAATGACATCATAACCCAAAGCGTTTCCAATTTTTAAAAGATGATACTGCATTTCTGTATGCAAATCTTCTTCCTCTTTTTCTTCCTGCACATCCTTGTGTCTTTTTTCAATCAGCTTTTCTAATTTTTTTCGTTCCGGCTCAGATAAATATTCATCAGAACCCAGTATTAATTTTTGTGTACCAATTTCAAATAACAAACCGGCTATTGCTCCAAGGTCAGATGATAATTCTGAACGGTGCTGGTTATTGGTATCAATCATCACTTCTCTTAACTTTAGATATTCACTCCAACTGCCGAGTTTCTTCTTGTCTTTAAATAAAAAATTAAACCCATTAATGATGGCCGTATTAAATGGTGGAATAATAGTCGGGTGTAAAAAATAAAGAATACTGGCTACAGCAGGCCCAAGTCCCTTGATTTTTAAGCTATCAAGCCGGATGATTTCTTTGATAATTTGTTCTTCTGATTTTGCGTTCAAACAATTTTCTAAAAATTGCCCGAAAGCCTGTTTATTAGTTTCGTTTTCATAAATGTCGGGTATCCTTAGTTTTGGCTTCCAGTAAAACGGATGTGATGCTCCTTCAAATACCTGTTTTTGTTCAGTGATACAAGTAAGTACAAACTCTAAAGAAGAACCTTTAAAGTCGTTGGGGAATTTTTTGTTCTTAATATCATCAATTACCTGCATTACTCCTCTGCGGATAGAGCGGAATGCTTTCAACCGTTCTTCATTGTTGATGAACCAAGTATTGTAAACGGATTGCTTATCTGTTTTGTATTGCTGGATGATTTGGAAAAGGTTTTCAGACATTTGGTTACTTAGTAAGTTAACAATCAAAAAAATACCGCTGCTTTAAACAACGGTAATTTAAGTAAATATTTTGTATCAGTTGTAAATATCAACTCAACCGAATGTTACAAATCTTGAACTTCTGATAATACAACACTGATGCTCATCTAACTGGTCTGATGTGCCACCGGGCTGGTCGGTCATTACATTATTTGGGTCAGATGAGTGTGCAAATAAATCGCATAAATGTCCTATTTCCTGAACGATGGTGTTACCAGCACTTAGTGGCAAACCACTTCTACTGTTGGCAGGATTATTAGTAATTATCCAATCAGTGCCCGGGAAAGCACAACCACCTGCGTTGGTCATTTTTTCAACTACATAAACGGTTATTACAGGAAATAAATTTTTTGATGAACATGCCTCTCTGCTGAATGTGACCCAGAAACTGGAAAATGTATTACCAAAATCACAAGTTGTAGTCCGTAAAAATTCCGGATGCCCAATTATATCAATACTTTCTACAATAATATTGATATTACATTGCCTGAAAACTGCAGATACCTGGTTGAGCATAGCATTCAATTCTGCATTAGTAGCAGCCGGTTGAATTGTTACAGCACCAGTTTTTTTATTGCTAATGTTTTCGCTCAATACTTTTACACATATCCGTATATTTTTGCTTACTTCAATACCAGCCCTGCAAAGTAAATATTCAATCCACCTGACTGTTATCCATGTAATGAGCCAGCAAACCCACCGGGCAATGTAGTAGATATATTCCATTACAACCTGAACCCATTCAAAAATTCTATCAATTACTTCACGGCATACCCATTCTGTTATGTTTTCTATTACTTCAATCACCTTGGTTACAAAGTTGCATAAAAGGCTAAGTGGCCAGGGAAGCGACTTGCAAATTTTTTCCACTACTTCCCTAACTGTACGTATGGTTCTGGTAACCCATTCGCAAACTGTTCTTGCTATATCCCTGGCTACCTGAATGAATGTTTTTATAATAAGAATTACTGGTTCTAAAATAAGCCTGCACATATTTTAAAGTTTTACAAATTATCAATACCCTTCCCTAAGCATAAATATATCCTAAACCCAATGTACTCCACACCTGTGCATTTGTCCTTGTCATAATAGGCGATGGTTTTAATATTTCTGAAGAATTGGGATGTATAGCGGCAGGGTTTAAAATTTGCCAGTCTGCAAATAGCTTATCTATAAAACCATGATGTAACCAGAAGATGGGGTCGGCAGGTGATGAAGCGGTTCCCATTGTGCCGCCTACTAAACCATGTAACCTGTTGTGGAAAGGTGATGCTTCTAATTGAGAAGAAAAAGTAGTGAAATTTGTATTTGCCATTAACGTGGCGTGTTGTGCAGCTGTTGGCAATAAAGTATCATTGAAAGAGCCACCTCTTGTAATTCCCCAACGGGTAAAATCGGTATTGTTATTTAGCTGAGGTGGTATATATCTGTCTTCAATCCAGTTCCAATAAGGAATTGTTACCAAAGGATTAATAGCAATTAATCTTGCTTCTAATTTTGCAAGGTATTCTCTGTGCCATGTTAAAAAATTTATACCGCCATGTGCACCCCACATGTGTCCGGCAGGTGTCGTCATTGCCTGTACATGTATTTGTACAAATTCCTGGTAAGTTGGTGCAGGTGTATCAGTATCTGCTAACGCTTCTATGGCATAAATAAAACGGTTCCATTCCAATGGAGTAAGATTCTTTTGATTTTTTCTGCGGCGGTACAATGGCTTGCAAAAATATTTATGCCAAAACCAATGTGGGTCAAGTAAATCTTTATGCACAAACTTCTCCGGAATAAATCGTAATTCTTCAGTGTTGATTTTTAAATCAGGCGATTTAATTTTTTGTTTAGTAATTTCTTTTGGGGCTTCCTTTAAAAGCTGCTTCATTTGTAAAGAGCTAATCGTCCATTCCTTTACACTTTTTGTTTTGCGGGGGAATAATTTACCGTGTGCCATGATATGAAAGGTTTAAGGTTTACTTTTTCTTAACACTGAAAAAGTATAAGTGCCTCGTATTACCTATAGCGAAGAAGGGGCATCAAACGATATTGAATTATTGTAAAATCTAAAAGTACCATATATATAGGACGATGTCAATACCACAAAGTGGTAACTATTTATTGCAGAAAAATTTGCAGGGATGTAATGGAATAAATTTATTTACAGCAATCCTTTTTCCTATAAAGATGGTTTAGAAGACTATTTTAAAGAATAGTCTATAAAATTCCCGTCTCGGCGAATAGAATGCCTTTAAACGTTCTTCATTATTAATAAACCAGGTATTGAAAACCGATTGTTTGTCTTATTTATACTGGCGGATGAGTTGATTCAGGTTGCTGTTCATATATATCTTATAACAGCAAAATACAGCATTTAAGGGAATTCTATTTATTCGTAAAATTTTAAGGTTCTTCAAATTGACAAGTGTTATTGAACCTCAGCATAAGACCTGAAATTCAATAACACCTGAATGAATTAACCACGATTGAACAGCATAAATTACTTAACGCATATTAGCCTTTAGCCAATTGCTAAGCTCTATTATTTCCTTATTCTGTGCCGTAATTATATTATTGGCAATCGTTTTAAGCTGATTGTTATTTCCATGATGCAGGTAGGCTGAAGCATCCTGAATAGCGGCCTGATGGTGCAGAACCATTAAAGTGGCGTAATCATTATCAATATCACCAGTTATTATTTGCACATCTGATTGCTTATTGGTTTTTTCCATATTATCCATTTGCTCCTGCATAAAATCCATATCCATATTGTCAACGGTCAAAGAAGCAAGTATAGATTTAAGCACGGCAATTTCAGATGTTTGGTCTGCAATAACTTTTTGTGCAAAGCGTCGTAAGCTGTCATTCTTGCCGGCAGATACAAGTGCCTGCGACATATTCAGAGCACCTTCATGGTGCATAATCATCATTTCACTAAAATCTACTTCCGGGTCCATCGTCATCGTCATTGCTTCCATTCTGTCCATCATAACATGCATACTATCCATCATCCTGTTATCATCATGAGCCTGCAGAATAATGCCATTGGTTTCTTTTTTACAAGACGCAAAACCTAAAGTCATCGAAATTATTGCGATAGCTAAAATTGTTCTTTTCATTTTAAGTTGTATTTAAATTTTATAAAGGGTATAGATTTTTGAATTATAATTTAAAAACTATTCCATTGGGTTTTTTACCAACAGGAATATCTTTAACTTTTGCATGTGTGGTAACATTAATTACAGACACTGTATTGGCGCCCTGGTTGGTAACATATCCAAAGTTGCCATTAAATGCAATGGCATGGGCATCGGCCCCGGTTGCAAACTCGCCGTGTTTCATCCAGGTGCTACCACCCATATCAACATAATAGACAACTTTACCATTGGTGGCATCACTAACCCATAGTTCATTTGCAGTAGCATTGAATGCAGCAAATCCGGGTTTGAAATTTAGTATAATCGTTCCCAAATTTGCATTAGTTGCAACATCAATTACAGAAATGCTCTGAGAATCTTCATTGTCAACAAACATTTTTCCACCTGATGCAGGCCATGCACCAACCGGATTTGATTCAACATTTATTGTTGCTATTACAGCTTTGGTGGATGGATTAATCACACTTACTGTATTGCTCATTCCGTTACATACATAGGCTTTTGTACCATCTGCACTAAATGTAACTTCAGCAGGTTCGTCGCCAACAGTAATTGTATTTTTCAGAACATAGGTTACAGCATCATATACCAGCACTTTACCTGCCATATCCATTTGCGAAGTCCATATCTCCGTTCCATCAGGTGAGAAAACTGCATTGTGGTTCATCACCGGCACTTCAAAATTCTTTTTTAATACTCCGGTAACAGCATCCATTACCACAACCATACCTTTCATGCCGGGCATACCGCCGGTGTGACCTGCACTTAAATCCATGCCGGGAACACCGATTGCCAGATGGTGACTTCCCCCTGACTGGTGATGATAAATATGATGCGGCCACATAATCATACTGCCTGCACTGTTCATTAAATCGATACTGTCTGTAACAGTATTTGTGCTAAGTTTAATTACGGAAATGGTACTGCTTTCACCATTTACTACATAAGCAGCGGGATAGTCAATGTTTTTTTCCGTCATTGACATACCATCGTTTTTTTTGCAGGACGGTATTGCAAAGATTACTGCCATTGTCAACAGTATGGCAGCATTGGATTTTAATTGTTTCATTTTTTTAGGATTTGTTTTGTAAATGATGATACAGTTGAAAATAAATAAAGGTTGCCTGGTGCTATTTCTTTTTTGACCCAGGCAAATTATAGGTAACTGACAGCATTGTGCCAAAAGTGCTGAACCGTAAATTATTATTATTGAAACGGGTTAAGGGTAATCTGAGATACGGCTCTGCAGAAATATTCCACCTTGTATTAAAATTATATTTTAGCCCGATAGAAAAATTGGAAGTAACAGATGTGGAGAAATCACTTTTGTTATGCCTTGCACTGGTATGGCTGCGTTCAACAATTGTATTTCCATCCGCCAGAAAAGTATAATGAACACTTTCCATCCGCATTCTATTGATGGAGAAACCACCTGCCGCATAGAAATTTATTTTCCTCTTGGAAGAGAATTGATAATAAAGCATTACAGGCACTTCCATAAACCGGCAGTAGCCTGTAGCATCTTCCAGGCTAATTGTATTATAGGATGGTAAATTGAGTTTGGTAGAATCGAATGAAATATTATTACCAGTAGTAGTAAAATATTTTTTAGAAAATATTAGTCCTGTTCTTACTTCCAGTTTTGGAGAAATACGGTAGCCAACCAATAGGCCGTAATCAAGACCGGCCTTAGATGGATTATTGAATTGTACGCTGTTTAAATTAATGCCACCAAGTACGGAAATAGAGAAGCGGCTGCTATTCTTTTTGACTGTTTTTTCTCTGGCAATCTTATTACCTGAAATAGCATTGCTGTCAATAAAGGTGGAAGCTATAGCAATAGAATCTTTTTCGTTGTTGCTAACAACGGTATTAGTGTCAAGTCCGTTATAAACCGAAACTTTGTCTTCCATTAGAAACCTACCTACTGTGATTGTATTCAGATTAGTTTCATCCTGATTGCTTTCATCAATTGTATTTGACTTCTTTTCTTTTTTGAATGTTTGCTTGTTTCGCTTCTGCTTGATTATAATTTCTTCATATCCGAACAAGCTTTTTTTATTAGCAGTAGTTGTTATTAGCTCATCTGCATTTTTATTACCAGTTAATTTACTGGTTAAAGATTTGTCTGTAGTAAGATTCTCTGTGTTATCAGTTTGCGTTAATTTTTTTGTTGAACTATCTTGATAGATGTGCTGGCCTTGTATAGAATGATTTATTTGCTCTGAAACGGGTTTAGTATTGTTAGTTGAATTAGTTGAAATTACATCAGCCGTTTCTTTATTTTTTGCTTCAGTTAAATTGCCAATGTAAACAATATAGGATGCGCCGGTTAGCAAACCTGAAAACAACAGCCAGAAAACAATCAATCTTCTCCGCTTTTTCTTTACCGGCAATTCTATATCCAGCTTTACCTCAAGTTGTTTCCACTCAGGGATAAGATACAAAGCAGGGTAATGTGCTGCTGCTTTGCGTACTTTTTCATCTAAAATATAATCACTTGCGTTAAACATATTTTTTATGTATCGTTTTTTTTTGAAGTGCGTTTCTCAACCAATGCCTCGCCTTAAATAAATTTGACTTGGAAGTACCTTCGCTTATTGCTAAAATATCCGCTATCTCTTCGTGGGTGTAGCCATCAATAACAAATAAATTAAATACAGTTCTGTAGCCGGGCGGAAGTTCCATTACAAGGCTTATCAATTCATTATAGCCGATGGTGTCTAAAACAGATTCCGACTCATCTTCAATGTCTGCCATCAGCAATACATTCTCATCACTGAATAGCAGCTTCGGGTGAAATTTATTGCGGTAATTAATGCAATTATTTATCAGCACTTTTTTAAACCAACCTTTAAAAGCCGCTTCACTGTAACCATATATATCTTCATTGTACAGGTGCAGGTTTTTAAATACTTTTACGAAGCCATCACAAACCAAATCTTGCACTTCAATTTTACTGGAAGCATAGCGGAAACATACATTGGCGGCAAATTCTTTTAACCAGTCAAAAAAAAGTCTTTCATGGACACGGCTGTTTTTCCGGCATCCGGTAAGCAAATCTTTCAGTTCCTGGTTACAATATGACAACTACAGATATTTTCGTTTTAAAGCGGCTTTTATAATGGTACAAGGTTTGGTAAAAAAGGGTTGCCCCGTTTTTAAAATATTGTGGCAACTAAATAATACAGGAATTACATCTTCATTCCTTCCATTGGATTGGCTCCTTTTTTAAAAATAAATTCACTTTGCAACAGATAAGCACCGGTGATTACAACTATATCACCCTCCTGTAGCCCTGATTTTATTTCAATGCGGTCGTCAGATTCCAAACCAATTTCTACCATTATGCTTTTGTAGTTTTTTTCAGATGTCTGTATCCATACGGTTGCTCCCTTTCCATCACGGAGAACAGCATCAGCAGGTAAGGTGAGTGTTTTACGTTGTGTACTTTTCAACAATACGTATGCAGGCATACCGGGTTTCAATTGATTACCGGGATTAGGAACAGATACCCGTATAAGATTGATTCTTGTATCTGGATTTATTTCGGGGTTTATAAATTCAATCTTTCCTTTAATTTCTTTATTCTCAAAATCAGGAAGCCGCACAGTTGCAATGCTACTGTTGTTAATGTCAGCCATTTGTGAAGTGTAAACCTGTGCTTCTGCCCATAGAGAAGAAAGGTTAGCCAATTTTACAATGGTACCGCCTTCCATTACATAATCACCTTCCCGTACATCAAGCTGGGTAATATATCCTGCGGCTGTACTGTAGAATAATGTATTAGCTGATGTTTTTTTATTTGCAGATAGTTCTGCAATCTGTGCATCGTTCATTCCCCAAAGCAGCAGTTTATTTTTTGCACTTTGAATCAATTGGTCAAAATCAATAACGGTTTCGTCGAAGAATGCTTTTTTCTTATCAAGGGCCAGCAGGAACTCCTGTTTGGCATTGTTCAATTCTTCACTGTATAGTTCATAAAGCGGAGAGCCTTTCTTTACAAAATCACCAAGGTTTTTATAATATAACTTTTCAACCCGGCCCATTACCCTGGAACTTACAGAGGATGTCTTTGTCTGGTCAAAATTCAACGTTGCAGTTAATACCAACTGGTCACCAATAGTGCCGTTTCTGACGGTATCTGTTTGAATATTACCTAACTGAATTTGCTGGTCGCTCAATTGCAATTCATCTTTCTTTTCACCATTGCTTTTTTTAACGGGGGTTAACTCCATTTTACAAATGGGGCATTTCCCTGGCTTATGTTCAACTACCTGTGGGTCCATTGAACAAGTATAGTATGTATCGGAATCCGTATGTGCTGCATTTTTATTTTTGCAAGCTGCAAAAATGAATAAAGCAATAATTGAAAAGAGAATATAGCGCATAATCAGTTTTTTACTTTTATAAAACTTTCACTATCCATTAAATATTGGGCATTAGCCGCTACTGAATCAGTAGTTGTTAATCCGGTTAGTACCTGTATAAATTTCTCATGTACTATACCAGTGATAACTTTAATTGCTTTAAAACCTCCGTCTGTTTTACTGAATACAACTTTATCCATTCCTAATGACAGCACGGCTTCCTTTGGCAGCCAGTATGCTTCTTTTGGATTAACAAAGACTGTAGCTTTTAGCTGGCTACCGATGGGTATTTTCATAACACTATTGTTGAAGTACACTCTTGCCGTAAGGGTTTTATTTTCTTTTCTATAAAAAGGCTCAATAAAATCAATACTTGCACGAAAATCTTTACCCGGTGCTGTTTCCGGGATTATGCTTACTGTATTACCCACTTTTACCAGCGATTGGTTCTCCCCATAAATATTCAAAATGGCCCATGCTCTGTCCGGGTTAAAAACAGTAAATACCGATTGCCCTTTTTGCAAATACATTCCCTCTTTCAACGAAAGTTCTTCTGTTATCAATGAAATATCCTTCATGCTTTCGGTTGAAGTATTCATATTGCCGCCATTAGCTGCTTCGTGTATATGTCCGCTATAATTGCTGTACACTGCAATCGTTAATGAGGGCTGACCTGATTTAACAACCTGCTGTAATTGTTCATTACTCATTCCCAGCAATTGTAATTTCTCTTTAGCAGCCTCAATAAATGTTGTGTTTAGTGCATCATTCTTTAAAAGAAAAAGGAGATTTTGTTGTGCCGTTAGTAACTCCGGGCTGTAAATATCAAGTATCCTTTGACCTTTTTTAATTTTCTGATACCGGTACCGGATATACAATTTTTCAATTCTTCCTGATACTCTTGCAGAGATGCTACCAACCTGTCTTGTATCATAAGTAATATTCCCTAATGCCTCAATTTCTATCTGCTCATCTCTCTGCTCAATACTGGTAACAGGAATAGATGATATGACAAACTCATTGGTCGGTTTCAATAATGATGTGAGTTTAACATCGGCTACGTTTTTACTGCTTGTCTCTTTTTTTACCAAGTCCATTCCGCAGATGGGACAGACGCCGGGTTTAACTTTAATCACTTCCGGGTGCATTGGGCAGGTATATACTGCTTTTTCATGTTCATGGTCGCCCTGTTCCATTTTTATTAAGTCCATTCCGCATTTCGGGCATTTGCCTGGTGTATCGCTGAAAACAGAATCTTCAGGCATAGGACAAGTGTACATATCCTTTGTCGTTTCCGTATTGTGTGACGAGTGAGAGTCACTTTTGTTATTGCAGGATGCTACTGCAATTAGAAGTAGGATTGTTATTATTGGTATGAATTGTTTCATTTCTTTTCCATTAAGCGTTCAAGTGTTACCTGTAATTGGAGTAGCTTGTTAAGCAACTCTGTGTGTTCCAATTGTATCATGTATAAAGTTTCCCACGCATCATAAAGCATAAACAGTTCTTCAGTATTTTGCTCGTAGCCCAACTGCATAGTTTTATAGTTGTTTCTTAATGCCGGTATGATATTCTCATCATACAACCTCAGTTGCTTTTTCTTTAGCTCCAGTTCATTACGCATACCATAGGCCATACCGCTGTATTCATTCAGCATCATTTCTTTCTGCGATTGCAATGCACTGGCTTTCCATTTCAGGCTTTCAATATTTGCCTTATTCATTTTTGATGACCATTTGGTAAGTGGCAGCTTCATCATACCCATTAAAGTGTATTGCATAGGGAAGCCGCCAAAGCCAAACATGTGTTCATACCTGACACCAAACTGTGGCTTCAGGCTTTGACGTTCTGTTTCCTGCTTTAGCCATGTAAGGCTAATATCCTTGTCAATGGCCTTCAAATCACTTCGATTCGTATAAAAAAGAGTGCTGTCAAAAACTACCGATGAATAATCCTGTAATTGATAAGTTGTATCAATATCAAATGCTGTCATCGCATTTCTGCCCATTACTGTATTGATGCGGATTCTTTTTTCTTTAATATCGTTTTCATACATCAGCCGCATATTCTGCACATTGCCAAGTGCCGCTTTAGCCTTGTAATAGGCACTGATTTTTTCCAACCCGTTTTTGTAACGTATTTCTGCATTCTTAATCATAAAATCCAACAGCTTTTCATTCTGTTCAAGAATAGCCAGTTTCTTTTTAAGGATTATCCATTCGTAGTAAGATTGCTTTGCATCATAAATCAATTCGTTGAGTGAAGCATTCTTTTTTTCTTTCTCTACAGAAGACATCGCATTCATGTAAGCTGCATCAGCATTTTGTTTCTTTTTGTTTGGAAACATTTGTTGTCCGCCAAGCATATACTGCCCCATACCAGTTGCGCCCATATCGCCTTTTTTCCAGAGATTGGTATTGTAGGGAACCATCCAGAAACCTGAACTAAATTCAGGTGGCATCCAGCTTTTAGCACCCTTAGCGGCTTCATCCATTGAGCGGATTTCATTCTCATACATTTTCACAACAGGATGTGAGGTTTTGATGCTGTCAATAATAGCATCGAGCTTTAGTATTTGCGAATGGCTGCTGAGTGAAACAGCCAACGCAAACAATGTGGGGAGTAGTTTATTCTTTAACATCTATTAATTGAATTTTGCCTTTACGTTTTAATTCTCTTTCCTTTATCATTTCAAAGATTGCCGGGGTAATCAGCAATACATAAATGGTGGATGTTATGGTTCCGCCAATCAATGGAATAGTTATTGGCCGCATAATGTCGCTGCCAACACCTGTTGCCCATAAAATAGGAATCAGGCCAAATAAACCAACTGATACCGTCATTAATTTTGGCCTAAGTCTTTTTGCAGAACCTTCAATCACAAATTCCCTGATGATAGCAGGTGTAAGAGAAGCTTTTGAATTGCCATGTTTTGCCACCATATTCTGCATGGCTTCATTCAGGTAAATGGTCATAAGCATTGCTGTTTCTATAGCCATTCCGAATAATGCAATGAAACCCACTGCAACAGCTACAGAAAGATTTATACCATAGAAGTACACCATAAATACACCGCCAATCAATGCGAACGGAACGGTTATCATAGTTGTGAAGGCTTCTTTTAATGAATGATAAGTAAAATACAGCACCATAAAAATGATGATAAGAACAATCGGCAGTATCATCTTCAATGTTCGGTTAGCCCTAATTTGGTTTTCCCACTGGCCGCTCCATTCAAGGAAATAACCTTTTGGAAGTTTTGTTACCATCCGGTTCAGCCGTTCCTGTGCTTCTTTTACCGTGCTGCCCAAATCCCTTTCTCTTACGTTAAATAAAACGGTGCCTCTCAACATGGCATTTTCTGAATTAATCATCGGTGGTCCATCACTTAGTTTTATATCCGCCACTGCTTCTAATGGAACGGGGCCAAAATCCATTGTTTGCACCTGCAACCGTTTTAATGCTTCCAGGTTGTTTCTAAAGTCCTGCCCATATCTTGCGTTTACAGAAAAACGCTGACGGCCTTCAATGGTAGTAGTCAGTTTCATTCCGCCCAATGCACTTTCAATAACGGTATTTACATCATCCACACTTAAACCATATCTTCCTATTTCTTCCCGTTTTACTGCAATGTCAATGTATTTACCACCTGTAATGGGTTCTACATACAAATCCTTTATACCATCAATCCCTTCCAATTGTTTTTTGATAGTTTGTGCAAAGGCATAGATACTGTCAAGATTTTGTCCATATACTTTCAAACCTACATCTGTACGGATACCGGTTGAAAGCATGTTGATACGATTGATGATTGGTTGTGTCCAGCCATTGGTTACGCCGGGTATCTGCACTTTGGAATTCAGTTCGTTGATGATTCCATCTTTCGTCATCCCTTTACGCCATTCACTTTTTGGCTTCAGCAGAATAATTGTTTCAATCATGCTGATGGGTGAATTATCTGTTGCTGTATTAGCCCTGCCAGCTTTACCTAAAACATGCGATACTTCAGGAACAGTGCGAATGATTTTATCCTGTACCTGGAGCAGCCTTTTTGCTTCTGAATTAGAAACATCCGGTAATGTAACAGGCATGAACAACAGGGAGCCTTCATCTAAAGGCGGCATAAATTCAGAACCTAATCTTGTCATCATTATTATACCAACGGCTAATGCTGCTATGTTGATGCCGATTGTTGTCTTTCGCCATTTCAAACACCATTTCAGTACGGGAGTATAAATTTTTTCCAGCGTTCTTGTAACAGGGTTTGCAGTTTCCGGTTTTAATCTTCCTTTCAATAAAAATGAAATCAACACCGGTGTTAAGGTGATTGCCAAAAAAGCATCTATCAGCAGGATGAAAGTTTTTGTCCATGCCAGCGGATGAAACAATTTTCCTTCCATACCCGTTAATAAAAACACCGGAAGAAAAGAGGTAACCACAATGATGGTTGAATAGAAAACCCCCGGCCCCACCTGTTTAGATGATTTTTCAATGATGCCCATCTTTTCATCCGGAGTTAGCGGGTCTTTATTTGGTTTAAACCAGTTTGCCATGTTTATGATTTGTCGGATGAATTAATTTTTGCTGATTGTGCCTCACTGATATGCCGGTAAGCATTTTCCACCATCACAATGCCATCATCCACTACCACACCAATGGCCAGTGCAATACCGGTTAACGACATTATATTGGATGATATGCCAAACATTTCGAGGAATATGAAACCAGCAGCAACTGAAATAGGTAATTGAATAAGAATAATAACTGCACTGCGCCAGTGAAAAAGAAAAATGAGGACAATGAGTGATACGGCAATCATTTCTTCAATCAATGTTCCCTTTACGGAATCAACGGCTTCTTGTATTAAAGTGCTGCGGTCGTATGAGGTTTTAAATGTTACACCATCCGGTAACCCTTTTTCCACTTCTTTCATCTTTGTTTTCACTGCTTCAATTACTTTATTGGCATTTTCATTATAGCGCATTACTACAATGCCGCCAACTACTTCACCTTTTCCATCCATATCAAAAATGCCAAGCCTTAAATCGCCACCCATTTGTACCGACCCAATATCTTTTACTCGTACCGGAATACCATTATAGTTACCCAAGGCAATATTTTCCACATCCTCTTTGCTTTTGATATAACCCAGACCACGGATAATATAGGCCATATTCGCCATTTCGAATTTTCTTCCGCCCACATCATTGTTGTTTGCTTTTACTTTGTTCATTACATCCATCAGTGAGATGTTGTAGAACTGTAGTTTTACCGGGTCAACTACTAACTGGTACTGTTTTTCAAATCCGCCAAATGATGCAACCTCAGCCACACCGGGTACTGTTTGCAGGGCAAACTTGATGTACCAGTCCTGCAATGCCCTTTGCTCACCCAAATCCATTTTAGGTGCATCAAGATGATACCAGAAGATATGACCAACTCCTGTGCCGTCGGGGCCCAATGATGGGGTTATTCCCTGTGGCAACAAACGCTGAGCATAATTTAATCGCTCCAATACCCTTGTTCTTGCCCAATAGATGTCAACATTATCTTCAAAAATCACATACACAAAACTCATCCCGAACATAGAAGTACCACGTATGTTTTTAATCTTAGGAATGCCCTGCAGGTTACTTACCAAAGGATAGGTGACCTGGTCTTCCATAACCTGCGGACTGCGGCCCATCCACTCGGTAAAAACAATTACCTGGTTCTCACTCAAATCAGGAATGGCATCAATAGGGTTTTGCTTTACGGAGTATAGGCCATACGCAAACAGGCCGCCTGCAAAGAGCAGAACGATAAGCCTGTTGCGTAAAGCCAGTTCAATTAATTTTTGAACCATAACTTGATTTTAGGTATTCGGTTAACCGTAGCATTAATTAATTTGATTTTTCTTTTAAATCCATACTACATTTAGAACATTTACCAGGCTTATTGCTTGTAACATCGGAGTGCATGGGGCATGAATATATTTTCATCACTTCCCTTTTCATTTTCTCCTTTGGTGATAGCGTCAGGTCCATACCGCATTTAGTACACTTGCCACCCTTTTCACCGGTTATGTCAGGATGCATAGAGCAAGAATATGATTTGCTAACTGTTTCCTTTTTCTGTAAATCCATTCCGCATTTGGGGCATTTACCTGATTTATCACTTACCTCATCAGGGTGCATCGGGCAGGTATATGTTTTCATTACCTCCATTTTCATTTTTTCTTTTGGTGAACGATTCATTACGCTGCCGCATTGGGGACATTTACCTGCTTTATCGCTTGTTTCTTCCGGATGCGTTGGGCAGGAATATTTTTTCATTACTTCCATTTTCATTTTTTCTTTTGGAGAAAGGGTAAGGGACATACCGCATTTAGTACAGGTACCGGGCTTATCACTCGTTACTTCCGGGTGCATGGGGCAACTATACTTTACTTTCTCTACTTTTTGTTTCTGGGTTTCTGTTTTTTGCTTTACACTGTCTTGTGCAAAAACAGAAACAGACAGGATGGTTAAAACTGCCATCATCAGTATCCTAATTGGTTTCATTTTATTTTATGATTTTGTTTTTTCTAATTATTGTTAGTTGTCAAAAAGTAACGTTGAACCGTATTTTTTGAATGTTACAAATGCATGGTTCTATAATGACAGCAATCAGGCAGTTGGTTGTAAACTGAATCTTCTGCTTTGTACTTTTCGGTATCATTACCAGCAGATGCTACGCTTCTTTGAGCTTTATCTCCAGCCTCTTTTTTAAATACGCTGTATTTTAAAACAAGTATTTGTGAGTACTCATTCCATACGGCAGATTTTATTCCATCCACTGAATATGCCGCAGTTTCAATTCGCCTTTTATCCATGCCGCAAGTACCTGATACTTTTATTTTTTCTGTTTTGATGCCAATGGTTCTTTCTGTTTTGTCGCTTTGTGCATGAGCAAATGACACTGTAACTAATAAAATAGCTACAGCAAAAAACACTTTAAGCTTTTTCATTTTTTTCATTTTTAAATGTCAGGAAATTTCTTTTTGGGGCACATGGAAATGCCTATAGCCCGACAAAAGAATTGTCCGGCCTTGAAAAGGGAGTAAAATTTATATCAGGAAAACACAATTGCGGATGTACACCGCAACACCGCCATTTCGGGGAGGGGCATGGCTGATAGGATATTTTTCTGTTACTGTAGAAATATCCTGGGTAGTAATTTCAAAAAAGGCGACAGGTAAATCAACTGCTATTAACTGGATTAACTGAATTCCTGCTTCAGCGGCCTTTTGGTCGGTATCGTTTTTTACAAACTTATGTTCATCTTTACAGCAGCCTTTATCTTTAGCCTCGCCGGTTTTCATACCACAGCTGCCGCAGGTTTCTGATTTGTTTTGTCCCAAACCCCAGTCAGCAAGTTTGCCCATGCAGTAATGCATATGTACCATAGCTCCTGTTGAGGAACTGAGGTACAAAAGGGCTAATATTACTGCTGCAAATTTTTTCATTCCCGTATAAAGGTATAAAATGTTTCTAAAATAATCTGCCGCAAAGCTTTTGGCAGCATACAAATTGACAAAACTAACGCTAAAAGAACTATGACGAATGTCAGCCATAGGCATGAGCCTTATTAGCTATGCCTATAAACTTCCCTTACTTACAGCAATCTTTTTTTCTTACAAAGATGGCTTTGAAGATTCTCCACAATACCTGGCCTATTGATTTTACTACTTTCATTTATAACATCGTTAATAGCATTATTCCGCTCATACCAATCATCAGGGCATCTTCTATAATTGTAATGGTACTCATTGGTAAATTAAATACATCACCCAGGCAGGCGCATTTAATTTTACGTTTGTTCAGCACACTTTGCAATACACCAATGATACTAACCGCCATCACCACAAAGGTAACCAAATTGGTAAGGATGGGGTTAAAGCCTGTAAGAAAGGCCATACCTAATGCCAATTCTGTAAATGCGTACACATAGCCCCAGCCGTTCCATTGCTTAGCCACTATATCATACATACTGTAACTCTCTGCAAAACCTTTTAAATTGAGCAACTTAAAAAAAGAAAAAACCAGGAAAAAACCTGCCATAAAATGATTCATCCAACGCATCCAGATAAAGCCGCCTTGCATCCACTCCGTCAACAACGTAATGGTGGTAATGTATCCAAAGATTAACAGGATGGGTTTGTATGTTTGTAGCCATGATTTTGATTCTTCTGCCGATAGTGAAACTGCAGGTGTGAGTGGCTGGATGTTTTTTTCCGAAAGATAATATTTGGGATAGTCTTTCAGCGCCTCTTTTAGTACAGGAGTTGAAATGTGTTTATCCATGTCTATAGTTGTATCACCTGTAGATAAGACGATAGATACTTTACTTACCCCTGTTACTTTGGATAAAAGACTTTGAACTTTTGCCTGGCAACCGCTGCATGTCATTCCGGTTACACTATAGGTATGTGTCATACTGATATTTTAATGACACAAATTTCTGCAAATAAAAAAGGCTACTGTTACAGAATTATGGAAATTAGTTATACCTATTTGCGGTTAACGTTATCCAGGGAATGCCGGTGGCTGCTTCCCATTTTTTTAAAATGGCTGGGTGTTAACCCGGTAATTTTTTTGAACTGGGCAGACAAATGAGCAACACTGCTATAGCCTAAGCGATACGAAATTTCACTCAGGTTCAGTTCGGCATATACCAGCCATTCTTTTACTTTTTCCACTTTTTGCAGAATGAAGAATTGTTCAACGGTTATCCCTTCTACTTCAGAAAATAGCCGGGAGAGATAACTATAATCCTTATTCATTGCTTTGCTTAAAAAGCCGGTAATAGTAAAATGTTCTTCTACCTCTCCAGACTGTACTTTTTTTATCAGCAGGTTCTTTATCTTTTCTATTTGCTTTTGCTTTTGGTTGTCTAAAATTTCAAAGCCCAAATCGTTTAGTCTATCATTCAGGCTTAGTAATTGTTTATCTGTTGCCGGTTTGGATAATTCTACTTCGCCCATGCTTATCTTTTCAGGAAAAAGCTTTAGTTTTTCCAACTCCTGTTTTACCACTAAAATGCAGCGGTTGCAAACCATGTTTTTGATATAGAGTTTCATTATTTTATCAGGAATTTATGAACAACAGGATTTATTCAATTGTACAGGGGGGCATTTTACTGTTCCGTAGCTGCAATAAACACAGCAGTCTCCGTGCTTTGGTTTAAGTCTTGCTTTACAATTTTCACATTCATAAAAATACTGGCAGGCATCTGTTGACATTACTTCCGTTTTTTTATGACCGCATTCCGGGCAGGTAATAGTTGAATGTAGTATTGGCGAGTCTTTCATAGCTATTTCTTTTCATTCAATGGTTTATATTCTTTTACTTTATAACCAGTCTTGTTTATCGCTGTTTCAATAACCTTCACATCAGTCTTTAGTTTGTCAAAAGTGACAATACTGTAACCATTAGCATAAGAAGTTTGATATGTTAGTACTCCAGGCAATTTTGATAGTTGATTGTTTACATGTTCTTCGCAACCTGCACAGGTCATTCCCTGTATTGAAAACTTTGCCTGAACTGTGCTATCGGTCGCAGCAGGTATCATTATTGCAGCTTTAGGTTTAGGAAAGAATATTTTTGCATAAAGCGGGAATGTCATCATCAGTATTGCAAAAACTGTAACAATTACTAAAAAGGCTTTTGACTGGAAAAAGGAGGGTTTCTGTTCTGTATCACAATTACATTCTGCTGCAGATGTTTTCTTTTGGTTTAATCTTAAATACCATGCAAATACAAGCACTGCAATGGATACAACTATTAAATAAGGCCTTGCTGGTTCTATCCATGAAAAGTTAGCCGCAACACTGCTGCTTCCAGCAAGCAATGCAATAACAGGTGTGATGCAGCAAAGCGAAGCTGCAATAGCTGATAATACACCTGCACCAGAAAATGTACCCGGAGATTTTAAACTAATCATGCTGTTTCCAGTTTTTGTGTTTGTTGATTGATGTGTTTAAAAAATGGCCGCAATATTTTTAAGTTGTCCTGTGTAAGTGAGTAGTAAATAGTTTGGCCTTCCTTTCTTGTTTCTACAACATTTCCATCTTTTAATTTTCTTAGATGCTGCGATATAGCGGGAATACTCATGCCTAAAATATCTGCAAGGTCGCATGGGCACAATTCCTTTTCTTCTTCCAGTAAGTACAAAATTGTTAACCTCACTTCGTTACCAGCAAGAGCAAGGATATTTGAAAGCTGGGCAAAGGATTTATTGGCCGTTTTTATTCTTTCTTTACATTTCTTAATTTGCTGATGGTCGGCAAACTGCCGGATACAGGTTTGTTTAATCATGAGACAAAGATAGGAATTTTAATTATTTAAGCAAATGCTTAAATAAAAACCGTAAGCAAGCTGCATCAAACTTTCATTCTTTGTATTCTCACCGCATTCAATATAGCCAGCAAAGCAACTCCCACATCTGCAATAACTGCTTCCCATAATGTGGCAACACCACCAGCGCCCAAAACCAGTACAAAAACCTTTACTCCCATTGCCAGAATAATATTTTGCCAAACTATACTTCTTGTTATTTTACCAATTCTGATGGCAGATACAATTTTATGTGGCTGGTCGTTTTGAATAACCACATCTGCTGTTTCAATAGTGGCATCGCTTCCCAGTCCACCCATTGCAATACCAGCATCAGCCAAAGCAACAACGGGAGCATCATTCACACCATCACCAACGAAGGCAATATGTTTCCCTTCATTCTTTAATTGTTGTATTTTCTCTACTTTTCCTTCAGGCAGTAAATCACCATACGCTTCATCAATACCAACTTTCTTTGCAACTTCATTCACTACAGATTGTTTGTCGCCGGAAAGCATGAAAGTTTTAATATTCAGACTGTGCATGTCTTTAACTGCCTGTACGGCATCCTCCTTAATTTCATCTGCAATAGTTATGTAACCGGCATATTGGCTATTGATGGCGACAACCACTATTGTGTCAACAATTTTCTCAATCTCAGTTGGATAATTGATATTGTATTTCTTTAGCAGCTTTATATTTCCTGCCAGCATTTCTTTTCCATCAACATTTCCTTTTAATCCATGCCCCGAAATTTCTTCCACACCTACAACATTCACACCATTCGTTTTGTCGCCGGCAAATTCAGTAACCGCTTTTGCAATGGGGTGGGTGGAGTTCTTTTCAAGAGCGGCAGTTAATTTCACCAATTCGTTTTCATCAATACCATTGGTAACAACTTGCTGAACTTTAAAGACCCCCTTAGTAAGCGTACCGGTTTTATCCATTACAATCGTATTCACCTTGGTCATTACATCTAAAAAGTTCCCGCCTTTAAACAATATGCCGTTCCTTGAGGCAAGGCCAATTCCACCAAAATACCCTAATGGAATAGACACAACCAATGCACAGGGACAACTGATAACAAGAAATACCAGGGCCCGGTAAAACCATGTTTGAAAATTATAATCATTAACAAAGAAGTATGGAACAAAACACAAAGCAACTGCCAGAAAAAATACAATAGGTGTATATACTTTTGCAAAGCGGCTGATGAATAATTGTGTCTGTGATTTTCTTGCAGTAGCATCCTGCACCATTTCTAATATCTTACTAAGTTTACTGTCTTTAAACAGGGCTTTTACTTTTATCTCTGCTACGGTGTTAAGATTAATCATCCCGGCAAGGATAGTTTCTCCTTTATATTTTGTATCGGGTTTGCTTTCGCCTGTTAAGGCAGCAGTATTAAAAGAAGCATTTTCGGAGAGCAGTTCGCCATCGAGTGCCACTTTTTCTCCTGGCTTTATTTGAATCGTTTCGCCCAACTCAACTATAGAAGGGTCAGCAACAAGTAACTTATTGTTTCGTATCACAGTTACTTCATCTGGCCGTACATCAAGCAATGCCTTTATGCTTTTTTTGGCATTGTTAACAGCAGCATCTTGGAACCATTCGCCAATCTGGTAAAACACCATTACAGCCACACCCTCCTCATATTCACCAATTACGAATGCACCGATTGTAGCTACACTCATCAATACAAATTCATTAAAGATGTCACCCCGTTTTGACTTCCTGAAAGCAAGGTCTAATACCTTTCGTCCTGCCAGTAAATATGCAATTCCATTTATAACCAGGGAAAGTATTTTCGGGATTTCGATTTTGAAACCATATTCCAGTACAAGCAGTACCATTAAAATAAACAAGGCGAGTAATAAATCCCAGTGTGTTTTCCAGCCTGGTTTATCTTCATCATTGCCTCCGTGGTCATGCCCGTCGTCAGATGAATGAATTGGTATAACCCTGGCCTTACTGATTTTTTCTTCGGCGATGTTATTCTCATCATGATTGTGTTCCATAATATCTTAGTTTATAAAAAATGAAATAATACCTGTTATAATTAATATAAGGCCGGTTATAATACCGGCATTATGTTCCCATTTATGCCAGTTCAACTTTAGCAAGCCCTTATATACTATCCGTATCCAAATCAGCATACCGGCAATGGTAACAATTGAATACATCGCTGCAATGGCGGCCATAAGATACCAGCCTTTGCTTCCTGCTAATAAAAAATAAGCCTCAATTTCCATACAGGGCGAAAGAAACATGGCTATAACCAAAGCCAGTATGACAGAAGTTTTATTTTTCTTTTCAAGCTTTTCCTTTTGTAAATGAAAGTGGTGATGAGTATAATGCTGCCGCACAAAATAAGGACCTATCAATATAAGAATGGAAGAGCCGATGATACGGGTAAAATCTTCGATATGTTCTGTAAGTTCGCCGCCAATAAGGCCCAATAAAATACCAATGATTATGGTACTGATAACATGGGCAATGCCTGCAATGAAAGTGATACGGGTTGTTTCAGCAAGGCTCCAACCTTGCTTTTTTCCAATAGCAAGCACCGGCAGCCAGTGGTTGGGTATCACTGCATGAAGTAAACTGATAAAGAGACTACCAATAATGATATTGTACATTATAAAGTAATGACAGGGTGATAAAAGAAAAAAGTTGCAAAAGCATAATGCCCTGCAACTTTTAAAGTAGGTAGATTATATGAGTCTATGCCAAAAATGCCTTTGCCATTCCCATAATGGAAGCAAGCATTACTACACACTTTCAGCAATTGAGCCTGTTCATTTTCATACTTGTTTATTTTATGAACGTAAAAATACATGTTATATCGTTTTTACTTTGTTAATAATCAAAAAAGAAAGATTTACATTTTCAGCAATCAATCAGATTTAAATAAGCTATTTACAGTCGTCTAATTACTCTCTCCATGCTTATGCAGCATTTTTTGTTTCCACTTTACATACCAATGCTGATGGTGAAGTGACAGCAGGAAATACAGTGCCACAGCGCCAACTATCGCTATGATGAACATATTTAAACCAACAGCAACACCTACAGCCGCAGTACACCACACAGTAGCAGCAGTGGTTAATCCATGTGATGTTCCGGCACTGCTATTGCGATAGATAATACCGGCCCCAAGAAAACCCACACCCGTAACAATGTTGGCAATTACCCTTGAAACTGCAGCTACATCGCTAACCAAATGATTTGCAATAGCCGTAAATAAAGTAGCACCAATACAAACAGCGGCGTATGTACGGATGCCTGCATCCCTGCCATGCCTCTCCCTGTCGAAGCCAATGAATGCACCTAACAGAAACGAAACAATAAGTTTAGCAACAATAATTAATTCTACGTTTATGTCCATCGAAATATTCTTTTAAGTTGATGCTATGCAACAGCCAATATTCTTCCGGGATTACTCATCCTGGTTTAATGGAACAGTATCTTCTGTAGCATTCAAAATCCATTCTTTTGCCTGTTCTTTATCAGCCAAATCAAAATACTTAACCCTTGCTTTTGCAAAAGGTTTCATAACTGAACGCATCCACTCTTCCCATTTTTAACGCCAACGATGGCAATTTTTTCTATATCATCCGAATGGGTGAATTTTAAATTCACATAATTCACCTCAATGATACCATCTTCCCAAAAACCTGCGGCATTTGAAATAAGGCAATCATCCATTTCAAAATACCATCTTACCTTTTTACCGGTATTGATAATATTATGGATTAACGGATGAATTTTTTCATAGTCATTAATGCCCAATAAGTCATTTGCTTTTGTGGCAATAATATTTTTCTGTGTAAAGGATAAACCCTGTAACATAAATTAAATTTTTCCTGAAATCAACTAAGACAAGATGTTGCCGGATTCATTTCAGATTAGTGATGGCCGCTGTAATGTCTCCCATGATGTCCGCCAAAAAATCCATGGCGGCCTAAGTCAATATGTGGAACAATTACCGGGTACAGATAGGGCCGGTAAATGTTTCTGCCGGAACGCCTGCTATAAACTCTTGATTGTGCAACGGGCTGTGAAGGTTGAGTGTTGAAAACATCCTTAGCGCCGTTTGCATAAACAATTTGCACCACATCAGACTTATTGGTTACATACACAGGACCATCAGCATTATCCGCTTTGTAATAACGGATTTCTGTTGTGCCGACTTCGGCAATTTTTCCATTGATGGTTTCACCGCTACGCAGGGTTATAATATCCTGTGCGTAGAGAATGGATGCTGATAACAGCATCACAACAAATGCAAATAACTGTTTCATAATTGTAAGTTTTAAAATGATGGATTATTTTTCTTTGAGTCCAGTTCATTACCGCCCATTTTCATGCCCAGGGTATCTGTCCCTTTTTTTTCTTTATGGGTGGAATCATGTTTTTCCATTTGCGGTTTTTTTTGCTTTGTGCCGAATCTGTGCAAGCTGTAATTGAAAATCCGGCAGCGGCAATAAGCACATAGATTGTTTTTTTCATGATAATTGTTTTTGTTTGTTAAGTATTACATCAAATTTAGTTGGGTTCGGAAACCCTGCTACTAACGGTTTTCCATTTTAAAACGGGACAAACAAGGCAGGGCTCCGACCCATCTATTTCTATTCTTCCTCCTCCACATTATTCATCTTAGATAACAAATCATAAGCTCCATTTATCACCACTTTGCTGCTTCTGTCAAAACCTTCCGGCAAAATCACTTCTGTATATCCATTTTCTGAAACACCGGTAGTAACTTCAATTCTTTTAAACGGGATATGCTTTTCTGGAGTTTTGTTTTTATCAGCGGCCTCTGGTATTTTTTCTTCGTTCATTTCTTCAGCGGCAATAAATATGTACGATTTACCGGCTGATTGAACAATTGCTTTATCAGGCAAGGCGGTAGTTGTGGCAAGTCCTGTTTCTACCATTGCTTTCAGGTACATACCTGGCAACAGGTTTTTATCTTCCTGCGATAAGTGTCCGTGAACCCTCACTGTTCTTTCAGCACTTATTTCACGGCCTATCAAATGCACTTCTGCAAAACGTTCCGCTGTTTCATTATTAAGAACGAACCTGATTTTTTGACCAATTTTTAGTTTGGGGACATCTTTCTCAAAAATGGTGAGTTCGGCATGAAGGTGCCGGGTATCTACAATTTCGAACAGTTCCTGGTTTGCATTTACAAACTTTCCTATGTTCACCATTACCTTAGTAACATATCCTGAAATAGGAGCATAAATATTTGCTTTGCCGGAAATACCTGCAGGATTAATCTTATCGGGATTAATATTAATGAGCAGGAGCTTTGACCGTAGGCCCTGTACCCGTGCCATCATACTGTTATAATCGCTGCTGGCTTTTTGCAAAGTCTTTTTTGCATTCACATTTTCTTTTGACAACTCTTCTTGCCTGTTCAATTCTTCTTTTAGATAAACCAACTGGCTTTTATAATCAAGATAATCCTGTTGTAGCTGAATGAATTCAGGATTCTCTAATACAGCAATCACTTCCCCTTTAGTAACAGGTTTGCCTTGCAACAGCTCTGTACTTTTTAATGTGCCACCGTAAGGGGAAGAAACAGTTAGCAATTGCTGCGGTGGTACATCCAGCGCACCTGATGCCCGGATAACACTGCTGAGGTTCTTATCTTCAACAGCTCCGTATTGGATATTTACCGTTTTAAACTGGTCTTCCGATAAATCCACCATATCGGCTTCTTCTTTTTTGGGTTCTTCTGTTGCTGCAGCCTCTGCATTTCCTTTGGAAGAGCAGGCAGAGAACAGTACAGCAGCAAGAAAAAGTATGGCTAATGAGCTAAATATTTTTTGTTTCATAATACTGATATTTTTTTCCTGTTTTATTTATTAATTGATGCCAGCAATAAATTCGATGGCAATGATTGTTTGATTATATTGATTTAATACTTTGGTAAACTCCTGCTTTACTGTTACCGCATTATTTAAAGATTGGGTAAGTTCATAATAACCAATTTCCCCGGCAGTAAATGCTTTTTGCGACTGGCTGATAATGAGGTTGGCTTGCGGCAATGCTGTGTTGCGGTAATAGTTGATTTGAACCCTTTGCTTTTGCAGTTCTCCAAATAATCTTGCCAGTTCTGCCTTTAAATTGTATTGGTAATTGGTCAGTTCAGCTTGCCGTTTGGTACTGTTTATTTCGGCAGCTTTTACTTTTTCCTTTTGTGCTTTGGCAAATATGGGAATGCTGATGCCGAGGTTTACTCCCTGGAACCGGCGGCCTGCGCCATAGTATTTATCAACGCCATTTACCGTTTGATAACCTATTAATGACTGGTTAAAATAACCAACACTGAAATCAGGCTTTAACCTTGATTGCTCCACCGCTTTTTCTTTTTGGGCAATATCAATTTGCTGCTGGATAAAAACCAGGGTGGGATTAGCTGCAATGGCGCTGCTATCAGAATTGATGGCAATTACTTTTTCAATCAATGCAGTATCTGCAATCGCAGTAACAGAAGAGTCGGCGGTGAAGACCTTTAAACGGTTCAGTTCAATTTTGTAATCCTCCTCAGCACTTTTTAATTGTGCCCTTATTTCATTCACCCTGCTTTCGGCATTATAATTTTCCAGGGCATTTGTTTCGCCTGTTTTATAACGCAAGGCAGAGGCTTTCAATACATTTTCATAGATAGCCAATAATTCTTTTAGCAGCCTTATTTCTTCGGTCCAAAACAGCAACTGATAATAAGATGTTTTTGTATTGGCTGCCAGTTCGCCTTGATAAACTTTCAATTGGAGCTCGCTGCTTTTGATATTGGATTCAGAAAGTTTAATCAGGCTTCTGAAGTAAGCAGGGTTGGGTATGCTTTGATTAACAGTGAAATTGTTATCATAAGCTATACGACTGTTATATTGGCCAAATGTGAGACCAACATTAGTTTTACCATAATCTTTCACCGTCTTTTTTAATTGTTGCTGATAGCCAATATCCAGTATGCCTACTTTTACCAAAGGGTTATTTTTAATGGATGATGCTACTGCTTCATTTAAATTAATAGCTGGTTTTGTTTGAGCATTTGCAACTGATGATGAAACGGCAAAAAGGATTAGCAAAGAAGCCAGCCCTTTGGTGGCAGGAAAATGTTTTGTTTTCGGTTTTATTTTTTCAAACCACGTATAGAGCACAGGCAACACGACGAGGGTAAGAAATGTTGCCGTAAGTAATCCTCCGATTACTACCGTTGCTAATGGCTTCTGCACTTCTGCTCCCGAACCTGTTGACAATGCCATTGGTAAAAACCCTAATGATGCAACTGTTGCGGTCATTAACACAGGTCTTAACCTCACTGACGTTCCTTTAAAAATAATTGCATTTATATCTGTCATACCTTCCTTTTTCAAACGATTGAATTCACTGATAAGTACGATGCCATTTAATACCGCCACACCAAATAAGGCAATAAAACCAACACCTGCAGAAATGCTGAAGGGCATACCCCTGAACCATAAGGCGAATACACCGCCGATAGCACTCATGGGAATAGCTGTAAAAATGAGCAGGGAATATTTTATAGAACCGAAAGTGAAAAACAGTAATAATAGAATTAATGCTAAGGCTACAGGCACCGCTACTGATAACCTTTTGTTTGCTTCTTCCAGGTTTTTAAACTGTCCACCATAAGTGATAAAATAACCGGGTGGCATTTTCACCTGCTTTTCTATTTTCTCCTGCATTTCTTTCACTACAGAAGATATATCTCTACCCCTTGTATTGAAGCCTACAATAATTCTTCTCTTGGCATCTTCTCTTTGTATTTGATTGGGGCCAAGTTCAAGTTTAACTTCTGCAACCTGCTCTAAAGGAATTTGGTTGCCATCAGACGCCACAACAAATAATCCTTTCACATCGTCAATACTTTGGCGGCCCGTTTTTTCAAGACGAACAACCATATCAAATCTTTTTTCACCTTCATAAACGATACCTGCAGACTCGCCTGCAAAAGCGGCACTAACAGTACGGTTTATATCCTCTACATTCAATCCAAACTGAGCTATTTTATCACGGTTCAATTTGATAACAATTTGCGGAAGACCGGTAACCTGCTCCACATATAAATCTTCTGCGCCTTTTACAGTAGGTACAATAACACCGATTTTCTTTGCCAGGTCTGCGAGCACATCTAAATCCTCACCGAATATTTTTATACCCACATCCTGGCGTACACCGGAGATTAATTCATTAAACCTAAGCTGTATAGGTTGAGAGAGACCGTAGGAAATACCCGGTATTTTTTCCAATTCTTTCTGCATGAGCTCGGCCAGTTCTTCCCGGTTGCGTGCACTTGTCCATTCTTTTTTATCTTTTAATAGTATAGTAATATCACATGCTTCAATTGGCATTGGGTCGGTAGGTATTTCAGAGGCACCTATTTTCCCAATTACTTCTTTTACTTCAGGGAATTTTTTCATCAGTAAATCGGAAGCCTGTGTTATTTTATCAATTGTCTGGCTTAGAGAACTTCCGGTAAGTAATCTTGTTTCTACAGCAAAATCACCTTCTTCCAATGTTGGTATAAATTCACCGCCCAATGTTTTAAAAATTATCAGGCTGATGATAAACAGACCAACGGCAATACTTACCACCAGTAATTTCATTTTTAAAGCGCCTTTTATAAGAGGTGTGTAAAGCCTTTGAAAAAACTTCATCATTTTATCAGAAAGATTCTCCTTGTGACTGATTTTTTTACTCAATACAAGGGCACTCATCATAGGCACATAAGTGAGAGATAACAGAAATGCACCGAGGATAGCAAAGGATACTGTTTGTGCCATTGGGCCAAACATTTTACCTTCAATTCCAACTAATGCAAGGATAGGCAGGTAAACTATTAAAATAATAATCTGTCCAAAAGCAGCAGAGTTCATCATTTTACCAGCCGATTTATACACTTCATCATCCAGTTGCTCCTGGGTCAGCCTGCCAGGTTTTCGATGGCCCAATTGATGCATGGTGGCTTCCACAATAATAACTGCGCCATCTACAATTAATCCAAAATCAATAGCACCCAAACTCATCAGGTTACCAGACACGCCAAACATATTCATGAGGGATATTGCGAAAAGCATCGCAAGAGGAATGACGGATGCTACTATTAATCCAGAACGAATATTGCCAAGGAAAACCACCAACACAAAAATTACAATTAAAGCTCCTTCAATTAGATTGGTCTTTACTGTACCAATGGCCCTGCTTACTAATGCGCTTCTGTCTAAGAAAGGCTCAATCACTACTCCTTCCGGCAAGCTCTTTTGGATTTGAATTATTTTATCTTTTACACTATTGATAACGATACTGGAATTAGCGCCTTTTAGCATTAACACAATACCGCCTACTACTTCTCCTTCCGCATTACGGGTAAGTGCTCCGTATTGTGTAGCATGTCCCAGTTGAACAGTTGCCACATCTCTTACAAGTACAGGTATTCCGGCAGGGGTACGTGTAACAACAATTTTTTCTATGTCTGTAATTGTCTTAATAAACCCTTCGCTTCTGATAAAATAAGCATTGGGCTTCTTATCAATATAAGCTCCGCCTGTATTCTGATTGTTTTTTTCCAAAGCATTGAATATATCAGCCACGGAAAGATTATAACTTCTGAGTTTATCAGTGTTAAGGGCTATTTCATATTGTTTCAATAAGCCACCGAAACTGCTTACATCCGCAATGCCCGGCGTTCCTAATAATTGGCGTCTTACAATCCAGTCTTGAATTGTTCGTAGAGACATAGCATCGTACTTATCTTCAAATCCTTTTTTAGCATGTAAAACATATTGATAGATTTCGCCTAAGCCGGTTGAAATAGGTGCCATTTCGGGATTACCTATGTTGTTTGGTATTTGATTCCTGGCTTCTATCAGTCGTTCACCTACTTGCTGCCTTGCCCAGTAGATATTGGCATCATCGTGAAATACTACAGTAACCACAGAAAGACCAAAACGGGAGATAGAACGTATCTCTTTTACTTCCGGAATAGTGGCCATTGTTTGTTCCACCGGAAAAGAAATTAGCTGCTCAACTTCCTGTGCTGCCAGTGATGGACTTAGTGTAATAATCTGTACCTGGTTATTGGTAATATCCGGCACTGCATCAATCGGCAATTTTTTGGCCGAGTAAATACCCCAGATAATTAAAGCCAGGGTAAACAAACCTATTACCAGTTTATTTTTTATGGAGAATTGAATGATTTTATTAAGCATATTTTAATTCTGTTTGATTATACATGATACCTGAAGAAGTGAATTATTCTTTGAATAATAGCTGCAACAAGTATTGCACAGGCCAGTGTTATAAAAATGATTTTGATTGCCCGAAGCCAAAAAGGCTGTTTAGCCTTTTTGGACTTTTTACTACTTACCATTCTTTTTTAATAAAAAATGATTGAATGAGAAATGCAATGCATGCCAATAGAATGGCTATGCAGCAAATTCAAATAAGAAGGAAATAATTAAGAAAATTTGGGGGGCTGGAAGATGCTATAATATGCAGCGGTATTAAAGGCTATATCATACAGTGGATATTTCTCAGATTGAAATACAATTTTACTTATCTGTATTTTTGAAAAAGACCCATTAAATGCGGAAGCAGCGCAGCAGGAACAAGTGCAAAATGGTGTGCAAGTTTCTGAAGTGTGTTTGTGTTCCTGATGATTATCAGTGGCTGAAATTTTTACCTGTGCATTTACATTACACTCTCTGCTATCGCCACATGGAAGGCATGACAGATAAAGGAGTAAAAAGCCCATTATGAAGAATAAATATTTCATCAGTGGCAAATATAGGAACTAATTTTGAAAAATAGAATGTTGCCACATGGTTGCAAAAGATGGGCAATATTTTAAAAATATGTTGAAATCCCAAAGCTTAACCCACCCGTTACGGCTGGTGGATTACCTAATAAATCTGTTTGTCGCTGATGGCGGTAATTGAACCGAAAAACTGTTTGTGATGTTGGTCGCAAACTTACTGCAGGCATTATACTCCAGAGATGTTCACTGATGTTGCCACCGGTGCTTGTAAATACACCTTTGTTCCAATCCACATACTCCATACGGCAGGCAATGTTGAGGGTGGCATTTTGCCAGCCCAACATTTTTTTCTTTAACACCGGTTGAACAATATCTAAAAAGCCGCCTTGCTGTTTGTTGCCGTACTGTTGTGTAAAGGTGGATGGTACATTTACTTTAATCCATGCCCATTCGGCAGTAATAAATGTTTTTGTTTTTGCAATGGTGCTGTTGAAGTCAATAGCAAAAACATCCACTCTTCGTTTATCATCCAATTGCAATCCATCATCCTGAAATTTATTGTACACTCCACCCATGTACGATAATCCTATTTCACCAACCTTACTGTTTCTTACAGCAACCTTTGCCGTTACTAAGGGCAGGCCGCTGTTTATTTCTTCAAACCGTTCTTTATTATTTTTTGCAGAGGGCAAAAAGGTTTTGTTTTCAGCATTGTCAATAATGGTATTATCAAAGTTGCCTGATAAGTAAGCTTCATAACCAAACATCCAGTCTTTATTGTAATGTTTGCCATATACGCCAAAGCCTGCATTGCTCCATGTGGCAGGCAACATTTGTGTGGCACTAATTGGCCGGTCAGTAAATTCCCATTTTGGCCCATCATGGTTTTGATTAAATGCTCCAATAGGATTTAATATCATACCGCCCCGCAGGTTTAGTAAAGGGTGCAGTTCAATATCCAATGCCGCAAACTCTATTGATATATCTTTTGCTCCGTCTTCAAATTCAATTTCGCTTAAAAATTTTAGCCGCTTACCAATAGTTGATGATACAAATAATGTCATTCGCCTGAATTGAAACTGGTGACCTTCTGAAATACCATCGGTTGCCAAATGCTGCCAGTTGGCTTCCATATATCCACCTACTGAAACCGGAAGTTTGCCCACTGCTACAAAAGGACGGTTATACACCGCATCCATATTAAGACTTGGCTTTGTGGTATCTTTTGGAATACGCTTTAGTAAAGCAGGGTCTATTTGCGCCGCAGCACAAAATGAGAGAAGTATAGTTACAAAAAGAGAATAAATTTTTATCATATTGCTTTCAATGAAATTTTTAGTTGGTTGGCCTCAATGGTTACAGCAAATGTCCGCAGCTTTGCTTCTGCCGGGCCACTTTGTACAATGCCGATATTAGTAAACTCACTACCATGTGCCGGGCATTGCAGCTTATCACCAAATACCTGTAGTTCTGCTCCCTGGTGGGTGCATTGCATCCATAAAGCGGTGTACTCATTTTCGTTTATGCGGTACACACAGATGGGGTATTGCAGTATTTCGTTTTGCACCACAATGTATTTTTTATAATGTATTTCGTTTCCTGCTTTGGTTTCAAAATCTTTTAAGGATACAAATAAATCATCGTCCCCAATTTTGCCACTTATGATTTTTGTGCCGGCACATCCTTGCAGCAAGGTTGTAATTGCTGCTCCGCCAATACAAGCAAAGCCACAACTTTTTATAAAATCCTTTCTATCCATTTTATAGTGATTCTAAAAATTTAAGCAACGCATTTTTATCGGCAGCGGTAAGCTGGTTAAATTTTGTTTTACTCTGTGTTGCTTCGCCGCCGTGCATTTGTATAGCTTCTTCAATAGTTTTTGCCCGGCCATCATGCAATAAAAAATAATGGCCACCTTGTGAGTTGGGAGATAAACCTAATCCCCAGAGCGGCGGTGTACGCCATTCATTAGTTTTTGCACTGCCCTCGGTATAGCCATCATCTAAACCCGGCCCCATATCATGCAGCAGCAAATCTGTGTAAGGATGAAATATTTTGTTTGATAGCGGAGCTACGTTTGAAAATCCGGTTTTTAAAGTTTGCTTATGACAGCTTTCGCAACCTGTCTGCATAAAAATATTTTTACCTGCAATTACTGTTGCATCAGTTTGATTTCTTTGTACAGGTGCTTTTAATGTTTGAAGGTAGAATACTACGTTTCTTACGGTGTTGTCTGTTACTTCCGGGTCAATATTTAAACCTGAGTACACATCTTGTGGTGAAAAGGTGGAAGTGATACCAATATCCTGGTTATAGGCACTTACTGTTTGATGCAGCAAATTATATGCGGCTGCTTTTTTACCGAAGCGATGAATATATTTTCCATTTCGGGGTATGGCGTTTGTAAAAGCTGTTACGAATGAAGGAAGTACAGCATAGTTTGGCACTCCTGAAATGCCATCGCCGTTTGCATCATTCGGGTCAGCCATTGCTAAAATATCTGCATCGCTTACTAATTCTAAAAAGCCTAATCCTGTATTGGCTGGTGGTGTAAACTTTGAGAAGGTAGCACCTGTTGGTATTTGTTCTGGCGTAAAACCGGGCAAAGCCCTGTTTTGTAATTGAGGACCACCCATGTGTAGAAATTGATTGCCGGTACTATCTGTTTGTCCAAATCTTGTAAGTGTGGTAAACGGGTGGCCTTTACCATCACCTGCATGGCAACTGCCGCAACTGGTTGCCACAAAAACGGAACCCAGTCCTGTTTGAGTGGTAAAGATTTCATCGTTAAAGGCTATATCCCCTGCAAGGAATTGTCTGTTCTGGTCGTAAGAAAGCCCGGCTACAGGGCCATCCAGTATTTCATCATCTGCCGGGGCGGCAGGTTGCAGTTTGGTGCAAGCCTGGATAATAGCGATGCAAACAACCAGTGCCGCAGGAATAAGGTATATTTTTTTCATTCTTCTAAAACTGTAATTATGTGTACAAAAGTAATAACTTAGATTAATCTAACAAATAAATTAAATAGCAGTCGTTTAAAGTTTTATCACTCTACCTTTATTATTTACTTTTGCCGTATGCACTCATATACAGAAGAAAACTACTTAAAGGCACTGTTCAACCTTTCTGCGGAAAAGGGCGAAGTAAGCCCCAACGAGGTAAGCAAACAGTTAGGTATTAAAATGCCTACCGTTAACAGCATGATGAAGAAACTGGCTGAAAAGAAATTAGTTATATATGAGAGCTACAAGCCTATCCGCTTAACTGAAAAGGGGAAAAAAGAAGCCGGGCTGATAATACGAAAGCACCGGTTAACAGAAATGTTCCTGGTGCAGCAAATGGGTTTTGGCTGGGAAGAAGTTCATGAAATAGCGGAACAGATTGAACATTTGCAGTCGCCTGTATTTTTTGAAAAGATGGATGCCTTACTCGGTTATCCAAAAATAGACCCACACGGTTCACCCATTCCTGATAAGACGGGTAAAATGGAATGGATAAAATATGAAAAACTGAGCAGTTGTAAAGCCGGTGACACCGTAAAACTTGCTGCAGTTATTCATACTACAGATGATTTTTTAAAATTTCTGAATCAGCGGGGGTTGCAGTTGGGTTTAAAACTGAAAATAAAACGGGTTGAAAAATTTGATGGCAGCATGGAAGTAGGCTATACTAAAAATCCTTCTGAAGTACTGAGCCATACCGTTTGTGAACGGTTGCTGGTGGAAAGAGTATAACTTAACCCGTAGTCCTACCTGTCTTATCCCTTCTTTTAATGTTCTGGATAATTATTTGCTGCTCTTTTCATCTGCAAAAGAGCTATAGCAAAATGTCCAACAGCGTCTATCAAATCAACAAAGGCATCAACAAGCCAATAGAGTTTAAAGGCTTGAAAGCACAGTACATCTGGTACCTGGGCGGCGGGCTTGTAATCCTCATGATAATCTTTGCTATTCTCTATATAGCTGGCATCAACATCTTCATTTGCCTTATCATCATTTTTTCAGCCGGAACAGCTTTATTTATGTATGTATATAAAATGAGCCGCACTTACGGTCAGTATGGATTAATGAAAAAGATTGCAAGAAAAGCAGTACCAAAAGTTATCAAGAATTATTCTGTTGTGAAATTGAAAAAGCAGTTATTGAAATGAGGAACCTGTTTGATATACTTCCGGTTTATGGTATGGAGCATGATGCTATTCTCTCTAAAATGGGTGATGTTACTGTTGCTTTTAAAGTGGAACTGCCTGAACTGTTTACTATGAGCAATGACGACTATGAAGCCTTTCATCATGCCTGGATAAAAGCGATAAAAGTATTGCCCGTAAATAGTGTTTTGTGTAAACAAGATTGGTTTACAGAGACAAAATATAAAGCCGGTTTTCAAAATGAAGATAATAGCTTCCTGAGCCGCAGCAGCGAAAGGTTCTTTAATGAACGGCCTTACTTAGACCATTCATGTTACATTATGCTGACAAAGAAACCAGCTAACCGCAAATTATCATCTTCCGTTTTCTCCAGCCTGCTGCGTAAATCAATTGTGCCGGAAGAAACATTGCAGCCAAAACACTTTCACGACTTCATGAACCACGTAGGGCAGTTTGAAAAAATATTGAGTGATAGTGGGTTTATTTCTTTTAAAAAATTGGACAATACTGCTTTGTTCGAATTACTTATTCAATACCTGAACCTGCAATCTGATGATACCACAATAAGAGATATTGAGTTTAAAGACAACTGGAAGATTGGTGAAAATCATTGCCAGCTTTATACAATGGCAGATGCCGAATTTGTTCCGGCGCTTTGTGGTTCCCGGATTAATTATGATAAATATTCTACCGACAAAACAAAATTTAGTGTAGGTTTTGCATCACCCATTGGTCAATTGCTTAACTGCAATCATATCTACAGCCAATATGTATTTATTGAAGATGTACAAAAAACAATGCAGAAATTAGAAAGTAAAAGATTGCGGCTGCAGTCTTTATCTGCATACAGCCGGGAAAACTTTATTTCAAAGGAGTCAACTGACGCATTTTTAAATGAAGCAATAAGTGAACAAAGACTGCCTGTAAAGGCACATTTTAATTTACTGGCATGGTCGGATAATAAAGAAGAATTAAAGACCATCCGTAATCTCTGCTCGTCTGCACTTACTCAAATGGATGCTACACCAAAATTAGAAACGGAAGGAGCTGCACAGATATGGTGGGCAGGCATACCTGGTAATGCTGCCGACTTTCCCATGAACGATACGTTTGATACTTTCTCACCGCAGGCTTGTTGCTTTTTTAATTTGGAAACCAACTATCGTTCAAGTGTAAGCCCCATCGGCATCCGTTTGGGCGACCGGCTTTCAGGAAAACCCATCCATGTGGATATTTCGGATGAACCAATGGATAAAGGCATCTGCACCAATAGAAATAAGTTTATTTTGGGGCCTTCCGGCAGTGGAAAATCCTTTTTTACCAACCACATGGTAAGGAGCTACTACGAAAAAGGCACACATATTGTGCTGGTAGATGTGGGTCATTCTTACAAGGGCCTCTGCGATATGGTGAAAGGCTACTACTTCACATACAGCGAAACCAAGCCCATTAAGTTTAACCCTTTTTATATTGGCGAAGGCGATTTGTTAGACACCGAAAAAAAAGAAAGTATTAAAACCTTGCTGCTGGCCTTATGGAAAAAAGATAATGAAACCTTTAATAGAAGCGAATATGTTGCCTTAAGTAATGCCCTGCAATTATATTTTGAAAAGGTGGAAAAGGATAAAAATATCTTTCCATGCTTTAACAGCTTTTACGAATTTCTGAAAGAAGATTTTGTGGAAAAACTGAAAGGCGATAATGTAAAAGATAAAGACTTTGATGTGTCTAATTTTCTGTATGTGCTGCGGCCATATTACAAGGGTGGTGAATTTGATTACTTGTTGAATGCAGATGAGAATCTTGATTTGTTGCAGCAGCGGTTTATTGTATTTGAACTGGATAATATTAAAGACCATCCGATTCTTTTCCCCGTTGTAACCATCATCATTATGGAAGTGTTTATTTCCAAAATGAGAAAGCTGAAAGGGATAAGGAAAATGATTTTGATTGAAGAAGCCTGGAAAGCCATTGCAAAAGAAGGTATGGCTGAGTACATAAAATACCTGTTTAAAACGGTAAGGAAATTTTTTGGTGAAGCAATTGTGGTAACACAGGAAGTAGAAGACATTATTTCTTCACCAGTGGTAAAGCAGGCAATTATTAATAACAGTGATTGTAAAATACTGTTAGACCAAAGCAAGTATCAAAACAAGTTCGACCAGATTCAGGAATTATTGGGATTAACGGAGAAGGAAAAAGCTTTGGTATTAAGCATTAACAAAGCAAACGACCCTACAAAGAAGTATAAAGAAGTTTTTATTAGCCTTGGCGGTGTGTTGAGCAAAGTGTACCGGACTGAAGTTTCGCTGGAAGAGTACCTTGCTTACACTACTGAAGAGAAGGAAAAAGTGAGAGTGAATGCCTATGCGGCAAAGTTTGGCGGTGATATGGAAAAAGGCATCAGGGCTATGGCAGATGATATTATTCACTCTAAAAATTAATAGTATGAAAAATGTAACAGTCTTCGCTTTGCTCTTAATGGCTATTGCCGGTGGTTGTGGTACTGCAACGGATGATATTGCAGAATTTATTCCAGGAACTTATGTAAGGGAAGGAATTAACGAATTTGGAAAGGAGTATGATACGTTGGTAATAAGCATTCAGAATAAAGAAGCGAAACAATATAAGATTGTAAACAAGTGGCTTTTTGCAAGGCAGGTAGATGGTGAGGTAAAGGAACCGGAATACAAGATAAAGGAAACCTCGGCTATCTATAATTCTGACAACAAGCTGCTGGAAGAGTCTGAAACATTAGACCATTACTCATTTGATACAAAAGAGAATCTGCTTTTTGATGGTACTAATAAATACAAAAAAATAAAATGAAATAATATGAAACGTTTATTGGCAATGGCGGGGTTGGTAATGTGCTGTATGATACTGCCGGTAAAAGAAACAAATGCACAAATTCCAATTGTAGATATTATCAAGGCCGCCGTAAAAAAAGTTATTAAAGCGGCTGATTTGCAAATTCAGCGATTACAGAATAAAACTATCTGGCTGCAGAATGCTCAAAAGGCATTAGAAAATAAGATGAGCCAATTGAAGCTGAATGAAATCAGGGATTGGGTTCAAAAGCAAAAGAAACTCTATGAAGATTATTTTGAAGAATTAAAAAAAGTAAAATCTGCAATAGCCAATTACAAACGGGTAAAGGATATTATTGAAATGCAGGTGGCAATGGTAAATGAATATAAGGGAGCCTGGGTATTGTTCCGCCAGGATAAGAACTTTACTGCGGAAGAACTGGAATACATGCTCAACATCTATACTGGCATGATGGATGAAAGTATTAAAAATATTGACCAGCTATTTATGGTGGTGAATGCGTTTGCTACTCAAATGGCAGATGCCAAACGGCTTGAAATAATCAACGGTGTGGCAGACAATGTACAGCAGCAGTTGCTGGACATGAAAGAATTTAACTCCCAAAACAAAATGCTGAGCCTGCAGAGGGCCAGTGAGAGAGGTGAGATAGAGTATGTGAAAAGGTTGTACGGGTTATCAAGATAGTGTCAATCTTATTGTGAAGAGTGAAAATAGAGAAATATGAAAAAGATAATGCTATTAGCAATAGCTACTGCGCTGTATGTTTGTGGGGCGTCTGCACAAACTGTTAATGAGTGGGTTAACCAAAAGTTCACACAAAAGAAATACCTGTTGCAACAAATAGCAGCACTACAGGTATATATCAACTATGCCAAAAAGGGGTACAGTATTGTAAGCGGCGGTATCAATACCATCCGGGATATAAAGAAAGGCGACCTGAACCTGCACAATACTTTTTTTTCTTCGCTCAAAACCATCAACCCAAAAATAAGCCGCTATGCTAAAGTAGCTGATATTATTTCCTACCAGGTACGCATTATTAAACTTGCCAGGCAAACATTGCAATCCATCAGGGAAGCCAATCAATTTTCCATTGAGGAAATCGAATATTGTAAAATGGTTTTGGATGCAATGTTAGATGATTGCATCCAATCCATTACTGAACTCATAGAAATCATTACACCTGATAAACTACAGGTGACTGACGACGAACGGCTTGTCAGAATTGACAAATTGTACCTCGATATGCAGGATAAGTTCACTTTCAGTAATGTAATGAGCGAAGACATTAGCTTGCTGGCTTTGCAACGGTTAAGTGAGCAAATAGAAATCAACAGGTCTAAACTTATAAATGGCATCAAATGAAAAAAATAATTATAGCTATATCCCTTTGTATATGCTTTCTTAGCAGCAATGCTCAGAGTGACGAAGTGCAACAGCTTTTATTGAATGTAGAGAAGCTGGCACAGTTTAAAAAGATATTGAAGAACATGAAAGATGCCTATACCATTATCTTCAAGGGCTACACGGCTGTTAAAGATTTATCGCAGGGAAACTTTACCCTGCATAAAACATTTTTAGATGGTTTGATGGAAGTAAGCCCGGCTGTAAAAAAGTACAAACGAATCACAGATATTTTTACTTACCAGGCCCGGATATTAAAAGAATACAAAGCTGCCTGGCAACAGTTCCGTGATGATAAGCAATTCAACTCAACAGAAATTGATTATCTCGGTAAAGTATATTCAAACCTGTTTAATGAAACATTGAAAAGCCTGGAAGAACTGGCAATGGTCATCACTTCAGGCAAACTAAGAATGAGTGATGATGAAAGGCTGCAGGCCATTGACAGGATTTATGAAAATGTTATTGACCAATATTCTTTTTTAAACGAGTTTAATAATAACACTGCTATACTATCCCTGCAACGCAAATCAGAACAGGCGGAAATTAAAATGAGCCGTATCATAAACGGAATTAAACAATAAGTAAATAGTGAGATATGAAATTGTGTGTGAGATTAATCGGTATAGCGGTCTTGATACTTTTAATTCCAAACCTTGCAGAAGCACAGGGTGCGGCAGGCAGGATAAGAAGCCTGCATGAAGTGCTGGAGAAGTTGTATGACGATATGATGCCGCTTTGCAGCCGCCTCATTGGCGTAGGCCGTGGCATTGCAGGTTTTGCAGCTACCTGGTACATCGCATCAAGAGTGTGGGGGCATATTGCCCGTGCGGAGCCGGTTGACTTCTATCCTTTGTTCCGTCCCTTCGTTTTAGGCTTTGCAGTTTTAATATTTCCTTCTGTAATAGCTATGATAAATGGTGTAATGAAACCAACGGTTACTGCAACGGCAGCAATGGTAACCGATTCGGATAAAGCAGTTGCACAGTTATTAACTATGAAGGAAGAAGCCATTAAGAAAACAGCCTATTGGCAAATGTATGTTGGGCCTAATGGTAGTGGCGACCGGGACAAATGGTATAAATACAACTATGCAGATAAAAAAGAAGGCTGGCTTAAAAGTATTGGCAACGATATTAAATTTGCTTTTGCCAAATTCTCTTACAACTTTCGTAACTCTATTAAGCAATGGATGGCCGAAGTTTTAAAAGTATTGTTTGAAGCGGCTGCACTTTGTATAAATACCATAAGAACATTTTACCTGATTGTATTGGCCATACTCGGCCCTTTGGTTTTTGGGATTGCTGTATTCGATGGTTTTCAGCATACTCTCACCGTTTGGATAGCCCGTTACCTCAATATTTTTTTGTGGTTGCCGGTGGCAAATATTTTTGGCGGCATCATGGGTAAAATCCAGGAGAATATGTTGAAGGAAGATTTGCAGCAAATAGCTACCAATGGCGATACCTTTTTTAGCACAACTGACACTGCTTATCTTATTTTTATGATTATAGGTATCATTGGATACTTCACTGTGCCATCTGTTGCCAATTACATTATCCATGCAGGCGGTGGAAATACACTGCTATATAAAGTAACCAATATGATGAGTACATCCAGCCGTACTGTTGTGGCCGGTGGCACTTCTATGGCAAGAGATGCAATGGGTGGAGCTTACAACAAAATGAGCAATAGTATGGCAGATGCTGGTGCATCACAGGGATATTTTAAAGAAGGTAACAGCGGTGGAAGTAATTACATGAAGGATAAGCTGAGTGGGAAGACTTAACCTTTTATAACTTACCAATATTCTTATGAATAGTATCCAATATTTCCTCAAACGGTGGCTGGCCTTTATAATACAGCTTTTTTGTTTTCTCGTACCTGCGTTTAAAAGTTTCTTTCAGCCCTGGTGCAGATAATAAGAATGCTTCGTTTTCAGCTATTGAAATTTCATAATCTGCTTTCGGAAACCTTTTTTTCTTATGAACCTGGTAATCTTCTGTGCCTAAAAATTGTTGCACTTCATTGGTATTTAACAGGCAGGCAACATCATAATATTGCCGCATATAGTTAGGCCGTTCTGTTCCATCAGCCTGTTCTTGTCTGAACTTGGTGGCAATGGTTTGGAGTTTCTCTACAAATGTATAACCCGGATGGTAGCTGGTAATATCAACTGCCCGGTTATCGGCAATTTTTATGGCACTATTGCTTGCTGCTTTGTCAAATGCCCAGGAACTTATGGTGAGGTTCGTATTAGGTGTAACGGTATCAAAGCCTGCTTCCAGCAAAATTCCCTCTTTCACTCCTTCTATTGCGGTTGTCTTACTTTCATACAAAAGACGGATGCCGCCGCTTCTGTAATAGTCTTTATCATCAAAAGCGGTATCCCTGGTTACAGCAACAATACCATCAATCTTTATTTCGGCTGCTAACCAATCATAGAAATTTTTTCTTGACTCTATATGTTTGTCTTTTGTTTTAGCAGGATTTTCTTCAACACCCATAGCTACAGGTGGTGTAATATGTATATCTATATCTTCAGAAAATCTATCAATTATCTTATATCCTTTTGAAAGGGATGTACCACCTTTTAATTCAAAATTGAAGCCTTGCTGTTTAAGGCCATGCAACACATGCATAATCCAATAGTCCTTTTCAATAAGGCCTGGTAAAATTCCTGTTTCTTCTTCCAGTATTCGCAGCAGGTCAGGAAAGTCTTTATGATTATGCAGGTATGCAGTGGCCATATTAAAGTGAATTAGGTTGCAGTAAAGGGGCAAACACTTTTTTTGTTCTTACACTGCCATATTCTGCAACAGAATGGGCAAGTTTTTTTCCATCCATTTCAGCAACTTTTTCAGCTACTTTTTTTAAAACATTACTACTGTCCTCAGCCAGTGTATCAAGATTATTTACTAAATCAACCAGTAAAAATTCCTGTGTTACTTTTTTAGGAAAATGCGGCTTCACTTTAAAGTGAAATGTTCTGTTGCCCAGTTTAAATTCGCCATGCCGCTTATGATTGTACACCGTTCGTTCGTTATACAATTGAGTAGTGCCTACGCCCAAACTATTGTACGCATTGGGTGTGGTTAACAGAAACCGGTGGTCATTCAAAAAACTTTGCACCAGTACGTTTTCATCAGGCGGCGTTTTACCAAAAGCACTTTCTTTAGGAAAATAGTATAGCCCCTGGGAGAGTTTTTGCAACGTCCCATCCTGTACCAATTCGTCAAGGTGCCGGTCAACCGATTTAGACCAGTTGGCTAATTCGGTTCTGCGATAAACCCGGCCTTGTTTTAACTGCCTTTTTAATTGATGTAACTGACTCATACACGAATGCTTTACTTATCAAAAGTACATCCTTTTCGGTAAAATACATAATTATTTATTGAAAATTCATGCATATTATCTATTAAATAGCTGTATATCAATATAATAAAACCAATCCTATAAATGACTGTTGACTTAGGCAGTAGAAAGCCATTTCTTAAAAAAGGAATCACACGGTAGTGCTACCGGTCTTACCTGTCACTTTCATTCCTTGGAAAACTATTTGCATTGAATACAACTGTGTGAAAGAAAAATGTGAGTGATGTTCAGGAAAATGAAAAATATTGATTCAGCCTTTCGTTATATACGACTGTTCTCCATTGCATTTATTGCTGGATGCATTTTAATCTCTGTATTTATCGCTTATAAAAGCTACCAGATAGCTTCCCAATCTCAGCAAAAGGTTTTCATATTGGCAAATGGCAAGGCATTGGAAGCCTATGCTGCTGACCGAAAAGATAATATCCCCGTTGAAGCAAAAGACCATGTAAAAATGTTTCATCATTTCTTCTTCACCCTCGACCCGGATGATAAAGTAATACAGACAAACATCACAAAAGCATTGTACCTGGCAGACAATTCTGCTAAGCAACAATATGATAACTTAAAAGAGAATGGTTATTTCTCCAATCTCATTGCAGGTAATATCAGCCAGGAAATTCAAATGGATAGTATTGAAATCAATATCAATTCATATCCTTTCTATTTTAAGTACAGAGGAAAGGAAACTATCATCCGGCCAACATCCATCATTACAAGAAGTTTGATTACAGAAGGCTATTTAAGAAACGTTTCCCGTTCTGATAATAATCCGCATGGGTTCCTGATTGAAAAATGGAAGACACTGGAAAATGCTGACCTCAACACACAAACAAGATGACATGTGGCTGTTTAAAAAACAAAAGAAAAAAGCTGAAGCAGGTAATGGAGTATCCGACAAAGTAGCCGGAAAGATTGCAAAAGCAGGTATAGCTGTACAAAACAAATTCGCTAAAGGGATGGATAAACTTTTTGCTGGTATGAACACAAAACGATTAAAACTTTACCTGATTATTTTCTGCATTTGCTGTGGTGGCTACAGCATTTATCTCTTTACTGATGCTATTGTAAGTCCTGATGCAAAAAGTAAAGCCCTGCAAATAGACAAAGCCAGTATTCCCAAACATTTTGAGGATACCGGTGATGACATCATGGCAACAGACAATTCTGTTGATGAAGAAACCTTTCATCAAATACAACAATTCAAAAAATATTTAGACAGCCTGAAGCAAAGCAAAAGTTATTTATACGACAGCATTATTACTGCCCGGCCATTTCTGATGGATACAGTGCTGATGCTGGAACAGATTTATTACTCACAAAAACAAAAATGAGGTGTATGAAAAGTGAACAAAGGTCGCAGGCCTTCTTGCGGAAACGAAAAATGATGCTGGTGTTGCCACTATTGGTAATTCCTTTTTTAACAATGGCTTTCTGGGCACTGGGTGGCGGAACCGGGAACAAGAATAATACCGTTATTCAAACAGCTGGGTTAAACCTTAACCTGCCCGATGCTCAATTGAAAGATGACAAAGGAGAAAACAAATTGAGTTTTTATGATAAAGCTGATAAAGATTCTTTAGAATTATTGGAGCAAATCAAAAACGACCCTTTCTATCTTTCAAAGCCAGATTCATTTGCAAGCCCGGTAAATGAAATTGAGCAACTGACTACATCTTCGGCTTCTAAATTTAACCAGCGGTTAAATACATCGCCCTACTCATCTTCATCTGGAAACCCCGAAGAAAAGCTGATGCAAAAATTGGCACAGCTTCAAAATCAAATTAACCAGCCTGAAAACACAACTACAGATAAATTGACTGATGAAAAGAATGCTGCCTATGATGATGAATTCTCTCAGCAAGTAAACCAGTTGCAAAATATGATGCAGGGGATGACCGAAAATAATACGGAAGATACTGAAATGAAACAATTGGGAAATACCCTTGATAAAATTCTGGATATCCAACACCCTGAAAGAGTGAAAGACCGATTAAAGGAAAAGTCACAAAAGCAGAAAGAAACGGTGTTTATAGTAAGTAAGTATCCGGCAGGCTTCAACATCAGTCTGCTCGATTCCAATAAAAGAAAAGCTAATCAAAGCAGTGGATTTTATGGACTGGAAAATACAGCAACTGATGAAGATGCTGACAATGCAATTGAAGCCATCATACCAGAAAATACAATACTGGTAAACAATGCTGTTATTAAACTCCGGCTTGCTGCTGACATTTATATCAATGGTGTATTGATACCAAAAAATAATATGGTGTCGGGTTTTGTTTCGTTGGAAAATGAACGACTGCAGGTTGAGATAAATTCCATACGCTATAATAATTCTTTGTTTCCTGTAAAACTGGAAGTGTATGACATGGATGGTCTGGCTGGCATTTATATACCGGGAGCCATATCAAGAGATGTGGCCAAACAATCTGCGGATAACAGTCTTCAACTAATGGAACTCACTACACTCGACCCTTCTTTAAAAGCTCAGGCTGCTGCCGCAGGTATCAATACAGTTAAAAGTATGCTCAGTAAAAAAGTTAAACAGGTTAAAGTAATGGTAAAGGCTGGCTACAGGGTTTTGCTTAGAGATAAAAATATTAATGAAAATTAAAAAAGTGAAAATGAAAAAGTATTTGATAACAGCATTTGTAATTGTATTTGCCAACTTAACACAGGCGCAAACACAGTTGTGTATTTCAACAGAAAAAACCACCAGCCTCATTTTCCCTTTTGCCATCCGGCATGTGGACAGAGGTAGTCAGTCAATATTGGCGCAGCAGGTAAAAGAAGTGCCAACAATACTATTGGTAAAAGCCGCTTCCAACAGTTTTAGTGAAACCAACCTGAGTGTAGTAACCGACGATGGCAGTATTTATTCCTTTGATGTATGTTATGATGGAAAGCCTGTTGTACTGGTTCACTATCTGCCTATTAATAATAAGGCAACCACAGCCATGTATGCAAACGGAATCCTGGACAATCAGAGAGTAACTAAAAGAATTGAGGACCATAAATGGAAAACCGATGCCGCCATTACTGGTATCTACATAAAGAATGACGTAATGTTTTATCAGCTATCAATTTCCAACAACAGTCCGGTTGATTACACAATTGACCTTATCCGCTTTTATATACGGGATAAAAAGAAAACAAAACGAACTGCCGTACAGGAAACGGAGTTAAAGCCAGTTTATATAGGCGGGAATACAAAGTTGGTGAAAGCTCAGAGTAGTTCTGTGTTGGTTTTTGCGTTAGAGAAGTTTACGATACCTGATGCAAAATACATGGCGGTACAGATAAATGAAAAAAATGGCGGCAGGCATTTTACCATGCGGATTAAGAACAGAAAAATCATGAAGGCAATTACTTTACCTGACTACAAATGACCACTGAGCATGTCATATCAGATGAGGTAATTGACCTGGTAAATCTGGCTTTATCGAAAGGGGAAAATTGGATGGCCTATAACAAGACGCTTTATTTCTTAGATAAAAACGATATCCATTTTTTCAAAACCAAAGACGAAGCAAAGGAATTTGCAGAAAGTAATATCAGCGACAGGGATAATTACCACTTGCTTTACTTTAATTCTTTGCCCGATATATACAAAGCACTTCCTTATGGATACGAAATGGAGAAGCAGTTAGTAAATGACCCTGATGCAAATGGTTTACACAATAAAGAAGGGAATGCTTTCACAGATGCGTTAATAGACCATTTTGAATCACAGCAATCACTATTTAATTCACAATTAAAAACAAATATTATGAACAACGAAAATTTTCAGTATTTGAGTGATAACCTCAAGTACATGGGTTTTGGTGAAAACCTGAAACCGGAATTGGAGAAAAACCTGAATGAAGGAAAAGCAGAATTTCAGTTACATTATAAGGCTGAGATAAATAAAAAGCCTTTTGAAGTAACCATGAATTTCCGTAAATCCGATTCTTCAGACATGTATTTTTTCAACAATTATCATGCTTCATTAGAACGGAACAATGGCGAAAAAGCAGAACAAACCTTCTACCTGAACAAAGGCAAAGGTGTTACTGGCAAAGAAGCATTTAACCTGCTGGATGGCCGGGCGGTTCACAAAGACCTTGTTACAAAAGAAGGCCAGCCTTACAAAGCCTGGATTCAGCTTGACTTTGAAAACAAAGACAAGAACAACAATTTTGAAGTAAAGCAGTACCATGAAAATTATGGCTACGACTTAAACGCAGCAGTTGAAAAATTTGCCGTAGCAGAACTGAAAGACCCTGAAAAGGAAAAGGCACTCATGCAGTCTTTGTACAAGGGCAATGTGCAATCCATAACCATAGAAAAAGATGGCAGCAGTCACAAAATGTTTATGGAGGCAGACCCACAATATAAAAAGGTAACACTGTATGACTCCAACATGAAGATGGTTGCAAAAGAATCGCTGGAGCAGTACAAAGCTGGTATTGATAAAGGCGGCAAAGCAATGGAGAAAGAACAGGAGCCTGATAAAAAAAAAGATTTGAAACAGGAAGCCAAGCCTGAAAAGGAAAAATTGGAGAAGAAAAACGGACAAAGCCTGCTGCCTAAAAAGAGGGAAAGCAAGGGTAAAGGTTTAGGAGTATCATAAATACTCCTAAACCCATTTGTGAAAATTAAAATTAGCATCATGAACATTCAGAATATAGCGGCTTTGTCTGCCCAGCTAAAAGCAATTGGGTTTGATAATATGGGCTACCTTTTGGCAAAAAGAATATGCCTGGTTCCTGAAGGTTTTGTTATCACAGAAAAACAGTCCAAAGACAATGAACAAATAGTTTTCAATTTTCATTTCCAAAAAGATAAAAAGTTAAATGGATATATTCTGGTATTCTATGATGCTATTCTTCAAAAAGAAATATCCGTAACTACGCAGGTTATTAATGGGGTTAACATTGAAGGCTTGCAGGAAGAGATGAGTACTATTGATTGGAAATTAGTTTTCGACTTTAACAACAAAAAGCCATTTAATCCTGATGATAAATTATCCTTTGAAAAGGAGCAAAAAATTGAAGCTTTAATTAGAGTACTCTTAGAATTGGAATTAACAGAAGAAGGAAAACAGATAAGCATTTTATTAAAGCAAAAGTACTGGTCAGAAATCCCATACAACGAATTGATGGGTAATATCAGCTCAGTAAAGAATAAGGCAGAATTGAGCCAGCGATTTTATTATGCTGAAGGGCAAGCTTGTATTTCTGCAGATGAGGCATACCGTTTTTTACAAAACAAATGGCTTGAAAAACAAATGCAGGTGAAAAGAAAGCAATTAGAAAACATTGAAGAGACTGAAGCAGGTGGTGATAGACAATCCTCGAATGGTAGCGGTTTATTAAAAAAGAAAAGAGTGGGTAGTTCCTCAAAAAATAAAAGAACAAGAATCACCCAGGATTAATTATGGAATTGTTTCCACCATTATCATTTTTTTATAAAGCTATTGCTGATGATACCAGGATTGGCGCAACGCATATCAGTTTATACATGGCATTACTGCAGCAATGGAATTTGAATGGCGGGTTGAACCCGGTTGAAGTGAAACGTTCTGTATTAATGAAGTTGGCTAAAATAAATGCCCGGTACACTTATAATAAGTGCATGAATAGTTTAGAAGAATATGGGTACATAAAATACCAGCCTTCCCAAAACTCTTTTGTTCCAAGCAAAGTATTTATTAATAAGTTAAATCAAAATGTAAATGAGTAACTAAAAAATGTAATTGAATAATTTCTAAAGTCGGAGGTGTGAGATGGAAAATGTGAGACCTGAAAAAGTAATAGAAATACTAAGAATGCATAATGTGCATATCTCATTGGAGCAAGCACAGCTTATCCTTGAATTTATGATTAAATTTGCCCGTATAGCAATCACCAAAATTTCTTAGCTATGACAGCAGATTTATATATACGTGTAAGTACCGATGAACAAGCCGATAAAGGATATTCACAACGGGACCAGGAAGAGCGGCTAAAAAAATATTGTGAGAACAATCAAATCAATGTTCGCAGAGTGGTGTTTGAAGACCATTCTGCGAAATCGTTTAACAGGCCACAATGGAATGATATTCTTATAAATTTCAAATCAAGAAAAAATCCGGTTGACTTTATTCTTTTTACCAAATGGGACAGATTTAGCAGAAATGCAGGCGATGCTTACCAGATGATAAACACCTTAAGAAAATTAGGTGTAGAACCACAGGCAATAGAACAGCCATTGGATTTAGCAGTACCCGAAAATAAATTAATGCTGGCATTTTATCTGGCTGCCCCAGAAGTAGAAAACGACCGCAGGGCATTAAATGTTTTGCTGGGTATGAGAAAGGCCAAGAAAGAAGGCAGGTGGATGGGCCAGGCGCCGGTTGGCTATGCCAATAAGATAACTGAAGACGGTAAAAAATACATTGCTCCAAAATATCCGGAAGCTTCAATAATGAAATGGGTATTTGAAACACTGGCTGAAGGAAACCTTAATGTGGAGCAAATAATGAAAGAGGCTTTTGCAAAAGGAATTAAGTGTTGTAAATCCAATTTCTGGAACTCCTTGCGTAATCCGGTTTACTGTGGCCGCATTTATATTTCAGGTTATAAAGATGAGGCTCCAAGACATGCCCAGGGTTTACATGAACCAGTAATATCTGAAACACTTTTTTATGATGTGCAGGATTATCTGGATGGCAACAAGAAAACCTACCGCACTAAAGTCGGCAGCCTTGATATTTTACAACTAAGAGGTTATATCGTTTGTCCGAAATGTGGAAAGGTTTTAACCGGCAGTGCATCCAAAGGCAGAAGCGGCAGATACTATTATTACCATTGCACTTCAGCCTGCGGCACTCGTTTCAAAGCAGAAAATGCCAATCAACTATTCTCCCGTGAGTTAAAAAAATTAGTCCCTCATCCTGGTATGACTGAGGTTTACAAGTTGGTAATTCAGCAGGAGTTTAAAAGCAAATCAAAAGGACAAAGAGAAGATGCTAAGCAGGTGCAGGAAGCACTTGCAAAAGCCAACACTGAGCTTTCTAATGCCCGTAAATTGCTTTTGTCAGGTGAAATTGAGCCTTCAGATTACCGTACTATAAAAATGGATTATGAAAAGAAGATAATTGGTTTAGAAGCAAGGCTAATGGAACTTTCCAAAGAGACCAACAACATTGAGCCGCTATTGAATAAAGCTATAAGCACATTGTCAAATTTGGATGAACTATACGAAAAAGGGGACAACAAAGCCAAGCGGGAAATCATTGGTTCGATATATCCCGAAAAACTCGTTTTTGACGGATTCCATTATCGAACCGCCAGGCTCAACGAAGCTGTTGAGCTAATATACAGTCTGGGCAAGGGTTTTAGCCAAAATGAAAATGGACAAACCGAATCAATTTTCGATTTGTCCACTTCAGTGCCCGGGACTGGATTCGAACCAGCACAACCTTTCGGATGCTGCCACCTGAAGACAGTGCGTCTACCAATTTCGCCACCCGGGCTATTAAAAATCGGGTAGCAAAAATAAGGGAAAAATGGTAAGGCTAAAGGGGAAGGCAAGCATTAAAAAAGCAGGCCGGCTAAAAAGCCACCTGCGATCACTTGAAATTAACGCTAACACGAGAAAATTGCAAGTGGTGGTGATATAAAATTAGTATAACAATTCCCTCTCATCAACTATCATTTACTGTAGCATGAAATTTTGTTGTTGTAGTAAAACTGATGAATGACATCAGCATTAATGACCGTTCATAAACTACAGAAGTTTCGCAAATGCTGAATAGAATTACCGGACGTACAAGTGTGCGACGCAACAGGTGATCATAGTAGTAATGCAATTGGGCTTATAACTCAAATCTTTCTTTACTTTTTTTCTTGACAAAAAAAGTAACAAAAAAGTCAAGCCAATTCGATAACGAAAGTTCTTATATCACAAATTTCCCTTTGCGAATTGGCATCCGGAAAGTCTTGCTCTGCGGGGATCATTTGGAAATAATGCTGCTTGTTATTTGCAGATTCCGGGGCGCTGGCTTTTTCGCATGGCAGCGTTACGTTTAAAATAGGCGCTTGTGTATGCGAAAAAGAGGCGCAGGGAAAATCATTCTGATCATAGCTTCTATCGTATCATAAAGTGGATTTGCTATTCGAATAACTCAAAGCATTTTCAAAGTATCAGGGTCTAAAGCCCCTCCCTACGGAGGGGTTTGGGGAGGCGTAAAAAAACCGCTCCTTTCGAAGCGGCCTTATCAGAAAACATGAAACTTACTGTGAACCAAAACGTCAATCGTAAATTGTCAATAGTCAATCATAGTTACCGATAATCAGAGTCTCACTCACGATTCACCATTGACGATTCACCATTGACGATTCACGCCTAATATCCATCATTTTGTTCTGCATTGGGATTTGCCAGTATCTCACTTTGTGGTACCGGCATGGCCCATTCTCTTGCAGAAGAAACCAGGGTACAAAAACTTGTACAATTGGTAGTACGGTTAATTGTCCTGTTCCCTCTTTTACTATCAAAGAAACGATGCCCCTCTCCTGCCAGTTCTTTTCTTCTTTCTATATCGATGGCTTGTAAAAGGGGTGAGCCGGTTAAGACAACGGGGACATACCCATTGATGCGGGCTGTTCTTAATGCATTGAGATCGGCGAGACCTGATGCTTCATTCGCCCCACCCAATCTTGCATAAGCTTCGGCACGGATCAAATACATTTCGCCGGTACGCAATGCTTTGAAGTTGACAATGCCATCCGGTTTTAATAAAGTGCTTTGTCTTGCATCATATTTTATCATCACTAATCTTGCCGGCGAAGTGGTGCGGGCCGCACCTCTTAACAGGTTACGATAATAACTTGTATAACGAACATCATTCACCTGGTCATATAAAGCCAGCAGGTTGGTAGTAGGACGATAAGAGGCCCTGTTGCCTACTGAATAGAATATATTGGCGCCGATATCGGTATTGAATGCTTCAAATTTTACTGACCATATTACTTCGGATGTAGAAGCATCGAGCCAGATATTGGGGAATACAGTACGGCTTGCCAATGGTCTTGCATTGATGACAAGTGTTGAATATTTCACCGCACTGTCCAATGAATTTGCATACAAATACATCCTGGCCAAAAATCCATTGACCACCATATCATCTATATATGATCTGTCAGTTCCTGATGTACCATTTCCCTGGATAGATTTATCCATTGACAACATCAATGTTTTTGCTGCTTTGAAATCCGCTTCGATCCTGTCATAGGTTTGCTTTACATTCAACCGGGCTGGCTTTTGTTCAATATCAAACTGGTCAACATAGGCGAGTCCTCTTGCAGTAGAGTTACGGTCATATTGTTCTCCAAAATAACGAAGCAAGTCAAAATGCGCCAGGGCCCGCAATGCCAATGCCTGTGCTTTGATACGATTCACTGCGCCGGGATTGCCCGCTGCTAACTTGTCAATTCCTCTTAATGTAAGATTGGCCTGTTGCACTACACGATAGACATCCAGCCAGATATCATTCACCAACGGATCATCCGCTACATAATTCCAGCGGGAAAAATTCTGGTAATTGGCCAATGACTCCGAACTTTCAAACAAATTATCACTCATCATATCCGGCAAACCGACAAATGCATTGGCCCCATTGGTGCTTCCATAATAACTGTTTTGCAGCAAACGGGCATAGGTTCCTGTCAATGCAAATTCATAATCTTCGATCCGGTTAAAGATCACCTCTCCATCGGCGCTGTGCGAGGGATTAAGATCCAGTGCTTTTTTACATGATACCATCCCCGTTGCCAGCATACTGAGGATGAGACCGTATTTTATTATTCGTTTCATTGTTTTACATTTTAATATTATAAGATCATTTATATGCTAACAGCTATTAGCTATTAGCAACTACAAGCCTATATTCACCCCAAATGTTATTGTTTTCAGCAGCGGGTATTGGGAACCACCCAATGTACCGGTTGATACTTCAGGATCATATCCCTGGAACTTACTCCATGTATGCAGATTCTGTCCCTGGATAAAGAACCTGAAACTGCTGAGTTTTATTTTACTCAGTGTAGCGGCAGGAATATCATAACTCAATGTCACATTCCTTAATCGCAGGAATTTTCCATCTTCTACAAAATGTGTAGTGCCTGCCTGGAAATCACTGAAAGGGCTTGGTATATTGGTAATGTCACCGGGATTTTGCCATTCGGTCAACAGGTCAGCGCTTATATTGGAGATCACATAAGCCGGGTTCTCAACATTCATCCTGTCGTTGTTATATATTTTATGACCATACATATAAGTAAACTGTGCCGATAGCTCAATGCCTTTATAGCTTACCAGTGTATTAAAGGCGCCGAAATTGGAAGGATCGAATGTGCCGACGATCACTTTATCATTCGGATCATAAATATCTGTTGTTGTTTTACCGTCTGCTTTATAATATAAAGCATTACCAGTGGCAGGATCAACACCAGCATACCGAACGAGGAAAATAGAATTCAATCTTTCACCAACCCTGTTGATGCCAAGACCATTTATATTCTCATTGGTACCATCCAGCGCCAGTACAGTTGATTTATTGAATGTATGATTGAAGCCGATCTGCCAGTTGAAATTTTTCGTTTTGATCACATCAGCATTGATCGCTACTTCGATACCATTGTTACGAAGCTTACCAAGATTTGTCAAAATAGAATTCGCACCGCTTGTTCCGGATATCTGGCGGTTCAGGTATAACCCTTTTGTGACAGCACTATACACTTCCACTGAACCGGTAACCCTGTCCTTGAATAATCCATATTCCAGACCAACATTGGCTGTTGTTCTTACTTCCCATGTCAAGCCGGGCTTTTTGAAATTAGCAAGCACCAATCCGCCTTGTCCGTTATAGGTAGCGCTGTTGAACAATTCTTTTGCTTCATACGATTGACCTACATTCTGGTTACCGGCAGAACCATAACTGGCTTTTAGTTTTAACTGGCTCAGCCATTTTACATTTTTCAAAAAATTCTCGCTGATGATCTGCCAGCCAATACCAACACCGCCATAGGTCACCCATTTATTATCTTGCGCCAGCTTGGAAGAACCATCTCTTCTTACACTTGCATTGATGAAATATTTATTCTTGTAGGAATAATCGCCGATAGCAAAATAAGATAGCAATGAAGTTTCTGTACGCCCATCTGCAACAGTAGGAATAAATCCATTGGAAGTGGTTCCCGGTGTGATATCGCCGCCATTTCCAAACACACCTGTCAAACCATAACCTGTATAACCAAATGTGGTGGCCCTTGCTTTGATATATTCATTGAAAACCGATATCCTGAAATTATGATCGCCAAATTGTTTGCCATAAGACAAAGAAGTGGTTCCTGTATATCTCACTGTTTTTACATTTCCATGAGTGAATGAACCATTGGCTCCCACCTGCTGGCTGCCCAGATAAGTTGTCTTATTAATATACCGGGTATTATCATCATCCGTATAATCAGCACCCCAATTGGTTTTTGCAGTCAATCCTTTTGCAAAAGGAAATTTATATTCAAGACTTGCCACTGCAATTGCCTTTAACTGGTTATTGGTTGTTGGGTTCAGCAATAATTCTTTCAATGCATTGGGCTGCCCCTGCAGGATCATATCAAATTCATTGAAGGATCCATCGGGCAAATAAGGAGTAACATAAGGATTGGCCCAGCGTATCGCATTCAACGGGGAACCGATGAACTGGTCATTCTCATTGGTGTTGCTCAATTTGGATGAACCAACAAAACTGCTGAGACCAATTTTTAAATTATTGACGGTATGATCAATATTCAAACGGCCGGTATATCTTTTTAATGCGGTCGCTATCACCGTACCTTCCTGGTCGAATACAGAGCCGGATACAAAGAATCTTGTTTTATCATTACCGCCTGTTACCGACAGCACATGCTGTTGCGTATTGGCTTTGCGGAACATCACTTCTTCCCAATTGCCATTTACTTTGGATAAACTATCAGCTTCAGCTGCTGTCCATCCAAAAAAGTTCATACCATAAGGATGATCATAATTCATTTCGAAATTGATCTTCTCGGCAGATGTCATCAGCCTTAATTTATTTTCTGGCAAACGGCCAATACCATATTGAAAATCATAATTGATCTTTGTTTTCGCATTCGCACCACGGCGGGTTGTGACAACGATCACACCATTGGCGCCTCTTGATCCATATTGTGAAGTAGCTACCGCATCCTTTAAAATATTATAGCTTTCAATATCGGCAGGGTTGATACTTTGAAAATCGGCGCCGGTTATCTGCACACCATCTACAATAAATAATGGTTGTGTAGATGCGAGCACAGATCCTTTACCTCTGATAGTAATATTAGAAGCTGATGCTCCCGGTTGGCCGCTTTGTGATTGTATCAATATGCCGGGGGTTTTTCCCTGCAGCAATTGATCGAACGAAGCGATCGGCTGCATTTTCACTTCTGCACCGGAAACTTTGCCGACAGAAGCTGTTGCTTCTCTTCTTGACTGAACCGTATAACCCGTTACCACCACTTCACGCAGACTTGCATCTGCAAACTGCAGTACAATATTTACTACAGCATCCGTCACTTTCACTTCCTGTTCAATAAAACCAATTCTTGAAAAAACAAGCGTACCATTAGCGGGCACTTGTAAACGGAAACGACCATCCTTGTCAGTAGATGTGCCTGTATTGTTTTCTTTTACACGGACATTCGCATCCTGGACAGGAGAACCGTCTCTTGAATCTGTGATCCTGCCTGATACTTCCCGCTGTGCCTGTGCATAAGCAAAACATGTCACCGTCATTGCGATCAGTAGTAATAACCTTTTCATGTGTCTTCAATTTTAATGAATGAATATTACTCTGATGACATTCATAAAAGCTGATCTGCTCCGGTATTTTTCTTCTTATACACCGAAACATGAATGAGAATAGATGAAACGTGAAAATGTAAAACTGGAACTAGTAGGGAATAGCTAGTAGCGAGTAGGAAAGTTTACAACAGCACGCCAGCCCCTACTAGCTACTCACTACTTCCTACTCGCCATTCTTAATATAATACAACCAATCATCATCCTCTTACATGAAAATAAATAACTGAAGCATGATTTTTTATATGTAAAGCAGCATTGCCAAACATCTTTTTCTCTATATAATAAGCACACAGCATTACACACTCCGGCTGACCAATGTGTGACATTTGTCCCACAATTGATAACGATTATTTGCCATTGAGCATTCTTAGATGAATGCTCAACCTGAACGGAAAATAATTTTACGTTCACGCCAAACACTGATACCTATAAGTAGATGTACAGTTAGAACTATGCGAATTATTGTTTAACTGTAAACCGCACTGCTATGTCAAAAGAATTCTTAGTAAGGCTTCTTTCGCTGGAAAAAGATTTCCTGGCGAATAACAGTAAATTGAATGAATTGCTCGGCCATTTTCAAAACAGGAAAAAAAGCCGGCTCGTTGTCCGTCGTGGTCTTGAACATATTGCTTTGAAGATCGAAGATGTTGTTTTGCTTTATACAGAGAACAAATTGGTATATGTGATAGACCGCCAGGGTAAAAAATATTTGGGTGATAAAAATTTAAGTGAGATGGAACTGGAACTGGATGATACCATGTTCTTCCGGGCCAACCGGCAGTATATTATCAATGTAGAGTTCGTAAAAGGATTTAAACCCTATGAAAAAGTGAAGTTGTGGGTGGATATGAGTTTACCTGAATTGAATCATCCCATCATCATCAGCCAGGAAAATGCGCCGCAGTTCAGAGAGTGGATGTTTAATGCGTAATCAAGCAGCTGAACTAAGTAAAACCCATTAGTAAATCCTGTTATCCGGAAATAAATACTGAATTGATCCATCAAAGTGTTTCGGCCTGGTATAATTTTGGACAATAGAATTAGCCTTTAAACTTCCTGTTATGGTATAAGTCTATCCACTTTATCGTATGAGAATGAAAGTTAAAATTCTACAGATCTTCCTTTTTATTTCTTTCCTTATTTCGTTTTTATTTTTCTCATTTCGATTTTTAGGCAGTAAGAATCCTTTACGGGCTGCTGATTACAAACCACCCGGTTATAATGGAAAAGAATTCTTCGATCCCTCCTTTGCTCACCTGAACACATTTGAAAAACTGACAGAATACTGTGACAGTCTATTCACTGCGAAATACGGTTCAGCAAGGGCAGGAGAATATGAATTAAGATATACCAATCTTGTCAGTGATGTAATCCGGAAAAGATTCTATTGGGGCTATTCAATGTATAGCATGAATGACAATTATCTCGCCCTGTTAGCGTCCCGGCTCACATATTGGGGCTATGCCTCTCCTGTTATGGCTGATGACATTTTGAAATATCCCTATGCAGCCTGCAGCCAGCAATCCATCGTTATGATGGAGTTGCTGCAAAACAAAGGAATAACCACACGCAAAATTGGCTTTTGGAAAAATAACATCGGAGGACATTTTGCACTCGAGGCATACTATAATGGGAGCTGGCATTTCTATGATCCAACATTGGAACCTGATACTGCAATGCTTAATAAGCATAACCGTCCGGGAATTAAATCACTGGTAGCAGATACTGCTTTATTGGTAGCTTCATATGCGCCATCCGGTAAAAATGAAGACTATTTACTCAATGTTCTCGTGAATTATAGTTATGGCAAGCCCAATGTTTACCCTGCCCCTAATGCACTGCTTTTTCACAAAGTGACAAAACTTTTATCGGGTACAGCCTGGATATTTTTTTTACTTGGCTTCATCATTATCAGATGGTATAGAAAGAAACCAGCCTCTCTAAAATTGAGAGTTAAGAGTTATAAAAAAGAAAGGGTTTTTAATTACCCGGCCTCTTACGAAAGAACAGCCTGAGTTTAATCACCCTATCATCATCAGCCAGGAATATGCACCACATTAAGTGTGGATGCAGGGAAATCTCCCGGAAGCGTTATTGTCCCAAATCAAGTCCCAAATACAAAAAGTATCTTTGTTTTATAATGGACATAGAGGAAAAATTTAAAGCAGAATTTGATCTTTTAAAAAGTGAAGGAAGATTAACTGGTGACTGGTCCAATCTATATAAACATTGTAAGCTTGAGGGTGAAATTGCAATAATTCTAAGCCGTCTAGTTAATTTGAATGAAGTTGATTCAAAGATTCTTACAAAAGCTGCAATACTCCATGATTGGTACAAAAGAACAGAGATAGAGCAAAGCAAGGGCCTTAACGCTGTAGCATATAAGAATTCTGAAAATGATTCGTTTGACAAGTTGCTTAAACTTGGCATTCAAAAGAGAATTGTAGAAGTAGCTCATTCTGTTGGTGCATTTTCATTGGAAGAGATAATCACCTCTCAAGATCTACTTAAAAAAATAATGCACTTTATTGACGATATTTGTCTAGGTGATAACGTAGTAGAGATAGATGAGCGGATAGATTATAATGAACGTAAGTACCCTCAAATTAATAAAGATGGAAGGGAATTATTTGACGGAAAAACATATTTTGAGATGCAAAGGATTGTGGGTAAACAAATACAATCAGAAATAGAAACCACTATTAAAATAGAGCCAAATACATTAGTCTCCTTAATCAAAAAACATTGGGAAAGCTTAAAAAAAAGGAATTAAAGCAATTAGCGAAAGATGCTGAAAGGAATAAGATTGAAACAAACCTCAATCTTCGACAAGAATATACTGAGGTCAATCAAAATCTCCGGCATTATGGCAATATGAGATTTGCTCAGCTCACAATTTTTATTGCTTTAACCGGTGGACTTATAACTCTTGTATTTACTAAGCTTAGTTCCGCATTACAATTCAATCTAAAAATAAGTTTAGAAGCTATGGGCATATTTACAGCAGGTGTTTTTTTATTGATGGAGAATAGTTCGACAATGAAATGGAAAGGTTTTAAAAATAGAGCTAATGAGCTTGAGATTGAACTTAACTATCAACAACAAAGAAAATCACCTTCTCCTGGCAATTGGAATGCAACTCGGGCTATTAAGCTTCTATATTGGAGTATAGTTGTTTTCTGGCTAGGTGCTATAGCATATCAATTGTATCAAAAATTTTGTAACTGTTAGACCTAAATCACACCACCATCAAACTACACCCCCTCAGATCACTCCCATCCACTCTACCCAACACTTCAAAACTTCCATCAGCATTCAATCTTCCCACATCATCCGTAGCAATAAATGAACAGGAATAAATATTAGCAAGATCAATGATGTTGATCGTACCGGAACCGGAACGGTTCACTGTAAAAGGATCTTCTTCATCCCGCATCAATATCTTCATCCAGGGCGGACAATTGAAAATGCCTTCGCCTTTGGAGTAAGCCTGCGATAATAATTCTGTCATCCCATATTCAGAATGAACAGATGAAAGTTGAAATGCTTTTTTTAGAATATCATGTACTTCGGGTCGTATCATTTCTTTTCGCCGCCCTTTCATGCCCCCGGTTTCCATTACAATAGTATGTTGCAAAGGGAAGGAGAATTTTTCTGCAAAGTCAAGCAAGGCAAATGTTACACCGACCAGGAAGGTTGGTTGTTTTCTTTTGTCCAGTTCCTGCAATACAGCAGCCAATTGTTCATATTCATTCAGGTAAAATCCGCTTTGCGGATGTTCACTCAACTGCACCAGTTTATCCACCATATACACCAGCGATGAATTCTGCCTTTCTACATAAGAAGGCAATAAACCGATGATGCAATACTTATTGATTGGTCCATAAAACTCTTCAAAGCCCTTCACAAAACTTTCTTCATATAACGAAAGATCCTTCACATAATGCTTGCTATTGATGCTGCCGGTGGTACCGCTGCTTTCAAAAACAGCCTGCGGTTCAAACAAAGTCGTCTTTATTTGATGTGATTTGAAAAACCGAACCGGCAGAAAAGGGATGCGGGTAATATCATCAATGCCCGATGGGTCAACCTTCAATGCCTGCAGAAAATCCCTGTAAACCGGGTTGTTTTCCGCCTGGAAACGGAATATCTCCAAAGCCAGTGGCTCAATACTCTCCTCTTTTATCCCAAAAACTTTATCGTTCCATTGCAGCGGCATGGCTTGTTTGTGTTGTCTAATTCAGTAAATTTGAGATATTTCCCACAAAGACACTAAGGACACAAAGCTTGTTCTTCATTTTAATCTTTTTGTGTTCTTTGTGACCTCCGTGGGAAACAAATCTTAAGCTGAAGCATTAACTAAATTTGTTTTCACCCAATTTAACCCGATGAGGCTATTTGTTCCCCTGCTATCCATTCTTATTTTCATCGCAGTTGGCTGCGGCAAAGATAAGTTCCTGACAAAACCCACTATCACTATCAAAGAGATCAGCGGTAATTTCGTTCCGCTTAACGGAAGCCTGCAGGTAACACTCGAATGCACCGATAAAGAAGGCGATGTGCAAGATTCTGTTTTTGTCGTCAAGAACCGGTTGAATAAAAGGGTGGTGCCAACTATCAGGGATACGCTCCGTTATAAGTTCCCGGTATTTCCAACAAAAACCCGCACAGAAATAGTACTCACATTCGACTATCAAAGCATTTTATCTGCACAAAATCCGCCGTTCATTCCGGGTTCCAGTCCCGCACAACGGGAACTGGATACATTGGTGATAAAATTTGCAGTAAAGGATAATGCAGGGAATATCAGCGATACTGTCATTTCAAATATGATACAGGTTTTCAGGCAGTAAACCTGTACCGCTGGAAAGCGGGATTACCTAATGTTTAAAAGACTTCTTCAATTTTATGTCTATAGCAACCTCTTCATTGCAGCCTGTGCAGTGCTGATGGTTTACCAGGCCGGTTGGCTATTGCTGGGAGAAGACCCTCCCTGTTTTCTCACAGGCTTTGTATTATTTTCTACTATTTGCAGTTATAGTTTTCATTGGTATCTCAGTTCCGGTTCTGTCATTCCATCTGAAAGGATACAGTGGTTGAAGAAATACAGGTTTATCCATATCATTCTTTTTATTACCGGCCTGGTGGGAGTTGGTTTTTTCTTTTATCATTTGCGGGAATATTGGTTTTGGTTATTGCTATCCGCCTTTGCTACTTTTTTATATTCTGCGCCAAAAATTCCTCATCCGTTATTTCGTTTATTAAGAAAAGTGGCGATCGGTAAAACGATCTTTCTCGCTTTTGTCTGGATGTATGTGACGAGTGTATTGCCTGTTATGGTGACCAATGCAGCATGGAACACTGGTTTTACACTATTTGCCATCAGCCGTTTTTTTCTCATCTATGCTATTTGCATTTTGTTTGATTACCGTGACAGGCAGGATGATAAAGCGGCCGGCGTAAGAAGCCTGATCACTTATCTTGGCGAAAAGAGCATTACCGGGTTATTTTATTTTTCTATTCTTGTTTTTTTTGCTTCTACCCTTTTACTGCTTAATTATAATTATCGCCTGTTACCTGTCATTTTATTACTCATTCCGGGTGTCATCACAGCGGCCTTATATGATTATGCCAGGAAGAATTTCGGAGACATGTTCTATTATTTTGTCCTTGACGGCCTGATGGCATTTTCGGCATTGCTTATGCTGGTATTTAGTTATTTTCGCATTTCTTAAAATCATTGCATGGCAAAATCAACCAGGTCAAAAAAATCAATCGTTGGCGAGAAGTCATTACAGTTCTTCAGGTCCTATATCAATAATGCATCACCGGTAGGGTTTGAAACATGGGGCCAGAAACTCTGGATCGAATATTTGAAACCTTATGTGGACAGTTATTTCGTGGATCCATATGGTACAGCGGTCGGGATCATCAACCCCGATCACAAATTCAAAGTAGTAATAGAAGCTCATGCCGATGAGATAAGCTGGTTCGTTAATTATGTAACAGCAGAAGGGCTGATCTATTTAAAGAGAAATGGTGGTGTTGATCACCAGACAGCGCCGGCCTCCCGTGTGCTTATTCATGGAAAGAAGGGACCTGTAAAGGGAGTGTTTGGCTGGCCTGCTATTCACACAAGATTAGGATCAAGTGATAAAGAAACCAATCCGAAAACAGAAAATCTCTGGTTGGATTGCGGCGCCCGGAACAAAAAAGAAGTGGAAGCATTGGGAATACATATCGGAGCAGTTGTTACTTACCAGGATGGTTTTGATGAGCTGGCCAATGGCAACTATGTAGGAAGAGCATTTGATAACCGTGTAGGCGGATTTATGATCGCTGAAGTAGCAAGGTTATTATCTGAAAATAAAAAGAAACTTCCCTTCGGCCTGTATGTAGTGAATGCAGTGCAGGAAGAAATTGGACTAAGAGGCGCTGAAATGATAGCAAGAAGGATCAAACCCAATATCGCCATCGTAACCGATGTAACGCATGATACTACCACCCCCATGATCAATAAACATATTGAAGGCGATGTGAGCACAGGCAAAGGCCCTTCGCTTTCTTATGCGCCGGCTGTTCATAATAAATTATTGGCAATCGTTGAAAAAATAGCAAAAGATAAAAAGATACCTGTTCAATGGCGGGCATTGAGCCGCAGTACGGGAACAGATACCGATTCATTTGCTTATTCCAATGATGGTTGTCCTTCTGTTTTAATTTCTATTCCGCTCCGGTATATGCATACTACGGTTGAAATGCTGCATAAAGATGATATCGATAATACGATCAGGCTGATGTATGAAACATTATTGACCTTATCGCCCAAAACCAATCTCAGTTATTTGTGATGGATGAATTGCTATACATAGAACCCGGCAGCGGAAGTTATATCATACAGGTAATTGTGGCGGCTGTATTAGGCGCTGCTTTCTGGATCAGGATGTCGTGGCAACGGGTGAAAGCATTTTTTTTGGGCAGAAAATACAAACCAAAGGATAAGGAAGAAAAGAAAGCTCCTTAGCTTTTTATTTACCCGGCAATAGTAACACAGATCATCGTCCCTTGCATTCCGCTTTTGACGGAATTGTTGTTGATTTATCTTCCGGTGGAAGAGAAATTAGCAATCACTCTTCATCGTTCTGTTCTTTGTTCGCAAATGTTGCGCCCCTACGGGGCGCAAAAATCTAACCACATATCATTCTACCGATCTGTTGTCCCTACGGGACAAGAAGAACTTAATATTACTTAGTTGATTTCCCAAGAATAAAATCAAGTCCTTCCTGATAAGATGCTTCGGAATTGAAAAATATTTCTTTTGCAAGCTGCTTCACCTTATCAGCAAATCCATATTGGAACAACCCCAGTTGTTTTATTTTCCCGGGAAGTTCATTTAATTTTTCCGGAAGGACGGTAATACCTAATTGACCCCTCAAACGATTTTCAACAGGTTCAATATTCAATTCTTTCCAAGCCGGGTTTGTTTCTTTCAATACAGTATCAATAAACAAAACAGGTCTTCCTGTGCCGAATGCAAATTCAAAAGCAATACCTGAACGGTCGGTGATCAGTATATCAGCCTGTGGTAAACTCTTTATTACATCCGGCTCTGTATCTATCCTCATTGAAGAATGTTTCTCCAGCATCTTTTTTATTCTCCGGAAACTCTTTTCCTTTCTTTTTTCATACTCCGGGTGAGACCGCAGCACCACATTATAAGGCAATTTTGATAGTTGATCCAATAACTCTTCAATACAGGTATCAAAGATGCAACCTTCAAACCAGGAGGGGGCAACAAGGATCGTTGGTTTATCTTTATTATTGTTATTAGTCGCTTCATTATTCAATGCACCAATCAAAGGATAGCCGTACCCGATGAGCACTTTTTGTTTTAATGGAATTCCCTGCTGTTCTTCTGCCTTTCTTATTTCATTGACCTGGTATTCTCCTGTGCAAAAGATCGCATCATAATTATTAAAAGCCTCCTTGCGATACTGTTGATGTGTACTTACAGCTGCATGAAACATATAAATATAAGTACCAACAGAAGGTGATCTCTTAAATAAAAAATTGCCAAGATCAGGCATGGTCATCACCATCACATCTGCCTTTATTTTTTTGAAAAGAAGTCCCAGCATCCATTTAATATAAAATACCTGCAAGTCCTTTGGAGCATCATTCAACAGCGGGTCATTGGCATCAGAAGTGATATAAGTTATTTTTACATTGTTTGCGAGCAGGTCTTTTATCAATCTTTCAAAATATTGGTAATAATGACGGCTCTCCGAATAAAATACAACCTGCATTTTCTCCTTCAGCAGCCGGTTCACTTGTTTATATTCTGAAAAAAATCCCATTGTTAAAGATATTCCCGTATCAGTTGTTTTAGTTTCTCCCTGTCAAACGGAGCCGGGTTGTTCGCAAAGCGTTCTTGATTCACTTCATCAAGCAGTTTATCAAGAACATTCTCTTTATCCAAATTCAATCCGGAAAAGCTGGTCGCTAATCCCGCCTGTTCCATTATTTGCCGGATCATTTCCCTGGCCCCGGATTCATTCCTTACTTTTAATAAAGAACAAAGTTCTTCTTGCGGCGCATTATATAAAAAAAATGCCGGCAGAAATAAAGCCACTGCCTGTCCATGGGGAATATCATGATTGGTCGTCAGATAATAAGATAATGCATGAGGGCCTGTTGTTCTTGTGATATTAATAGCCCTGCCGGCGAGGTTAGAAGCCATCAACATTTTTCTTCTTGTACCCGGCGATGGTTGCCCGACAGTTTTCAGGAAAGACTCTTCCCACCATTCAATACAGCCGGTTGCAAATCGCTTTGATTCATCTGTTGCATTTACATTCCAAAAAGATTCTATAGCCTGTGAAAAAGCATCCATGCCACTTACAGCAGTTTGATAAGGCGATACAGAATAAGTAAGCACAGGATCAAGAACAACCAGTTGCGGCAATAAGCTTTCATGAACCAGCGAATACTTTTTTTTATCCCTGTAAACTACTGCAAAATGAGTGGCTTCACTACCCGAACCTGCTGTAGTTGGAATGGCAATGAAATAAGGAACGGCCAACCCCAACTGAATGCAACGATAAACAATGCCTTTAGCAAGATCTATTACACTTCCGCCTCCAATAGCAACGATGGCCTGCGATGTATTGTTTGAAAACTCATTGAATGCTCTTTCTACTTCTTCTTCCTCCACAATTGCACCCGATCTTACATAATGAGTAATAGAAAGTCCTTTAAATAAACCCGGGTGATCTGCTAACTGAAAATGCTTTCCTGTGATGAGAAATACTGATGGATACCTGTTCTTAATTGCCGCAGGCAATTGGTTTATAGAATTCTCCCCCTGTATGAGTCTTTGTGCTGCACTCATCATTTTTTATTTAACTCATTCATCAGATCTTCTTTCCATTTTGCCGGCTGCCCCGCCGGGCGACCCAGGTTGCTGCGGCTTTCCTTGTTCGTTCTTATTTCCACAAATTGCAGTAATGAAGAATTAAGCCCATTTTGCAGCCATTCATTTAATTCATTTTCATTGTTGATACAGATCACATTTGGATAGCCGCTGGCATTTGCAATGCCACAACAATCAGCGAAAAATCCTTCTGTCGGCTGCCCCCCTACCGATTCATGACTACCATTATTGATAACGATATGAATGAAATCATTTTTTGCATGATGGGCTATCGTTGGCAACGAGCCCATCTGCATCAGCAAGGCGCCGTCACCATCCAATACAATTATTTTTTTGTCCGACTGCATTTTCAAACCCAGTGCAACATGATTGGCATGACCCATGGCGCCGACACTCAATAAATATTTTTTTATTCTCCTGCCGGCCATTTCATTCTGCTCATAAAATTCTCTCCCGATCTTCCCAGTTGTACACACCACAAGTTCATCCCCACTTAATTTACCGATCAACGCTTTAATCACTTCTTCTCTCATCAATTCATGCTTGTTTGTTTCTTGCACACCTTCATACTTCTCAAAAATACTTTCCGGCACTATTAACGCTACGGGTCTTTGTTCTTTTTTTGCAATAACAATTGCTTCACTGATTCTTTTAAATGAAGATGTTTCGTCTGTATCCAAAGTGCAGCAGGGAATTTCCAGTGTATCCAATAACTGCATCATTATCCGGCCCATCTTTGAATGCTGCGGTTCATCTTTGGTTCCCGGCTTTCCTCTCCAACCGATCATCAGTAACATCGGCACTGCATACATTTCCTTATCTGCCAGTGATGTCAGTGGATTAATGATATTACCAAGACCCGAATTTTGCAAATACACTAATGGTATTTTGTTCGTCCGGAAATGATAGCCCGATGCTAATCCAATTGCTAACCCTTCGTTAGCTGTACTAACATGTTCACCGGAAGAAGAATGGTCCTGTATATATTTCAGAAAGTCTTTCAGCAATGAATCCGGCACACCGGTATAGAAATCAATTCCCTGCCCTTTCAAAAAATTGTATAGCTTTTCAGGAAGGATCATAATTTTTAGGAATTAATTTAAGCAGTTCGTTTACGGAGATCAATTTTTCCTCTGCCTCTTTACTGCGGTCATGCTGAAGAATGGATTGTGCTGTTGCCAGCATTGAAGGATAGGCGCTTCGCAAAAGATGATTCGCATACACCACAATATTAAACCCCGCATCCTGTAATTGCTGCCAGCTAATATCATTATAAGTAGTAGGAACAGCTACCAGCGGGGCTTTGTTTTCAAGCTGGCCATATTGCTTCGCAAATTGCAGTACTTCTGTTCCATCATTTGATTTACTATGGATCATGATGCCATCCACACCGGCTTTGATATATGCTTTTGCCCTTGTGATCGCATCGTCAACAGTTTTTCCCAGGATCAGACTTTCTATGCGGGCAATGATCATAAAATCTTTGGTCACACAACTTTTCTTGCCAGCTTTTATCTTTTCGCAAAAAGCATCAATAGTTTCCTGCTCCTGTGTTGATTGATCTTCCAGTAAAGAATTTCTTTTCAAACCGATCTTATCTTCAATAATGATCGCTGAAACGCCCAGCCTTTCCAGTGAACGAACGGTAAAAACAAAATGCTCCGTCTTGCCGCCGGTATCGCCATCAAAGATCAGCGGCTTGGTCGTTACTTCCAGTATATCATGCAATGTTTGCAATCTTGAAGTGATATCAACCGCCTCAATATCCGGTTTGCCTTTCATCATCGAATCAGTAAGACTGCTGATCCAGATCGCATCAAATTCATTCACTGAACCTTTGTCATTGGTGAACGAAGTGTTTTCAACAATTAATCCGCTTAATCCATTATGCGCTTCCAATACTCTCATGCAAGGTTTCACTGCCAATATTCTTTTCAATCTTTTCAAACGGTTCTCAGGAGTAGTGCCTGCTTCTTTCAATGCTTTTTGAATAGACGTAGAACTAATACCCCCTGTATAAGGCACTTCTACCAATTCACCTCCCCACCCTTTCAAAGTATCAATTACTTTTTGCCGTGTTGCCTGCTGAACACCTGTTCTCCAGTCATCGCCATGCACCACATAGTCCGGTTTAATTTTTTGAAGATTAGCTGTGTAATCAAGTGTGTGTTGCGCCACCACTTCACTTACTCCTGCAATATTCTCAATAATGATCTTCCGCTGTTCATACGACAAATAAGGAACTCTTTTATAAGAAGCAATAGCTTCATCCGTCAGCAGGCCAATAATGACACGTCCCAATTTTTTGCCGGTAGTAATAACATTGAGGTGGCCGGGATGTACCAGGTCGGCGCTCATTCCTATATAAACTGTCTTTTCCATATTAATCCGGTGCCGAAAATAAACTATTCCTGCCGCCAAAGGAAGAGTATCTTTAAATTTACGCATCAAAAACTATTGCCTGAACATTGAAGCCAATAATCAACAGACCGTTTTATCCATTCCTCCTCGTTATTTTCTTTTTCCTGCATGCATTGCTGGAAAATTATAACCCGGTGCTGATAAAAACCGCCGGGTGGCTGATAGTAGTTTACAGTATCGCCACCATTATATTGTTAGTGTTATTCAAGCTATTGCTGAAAGACTGGCGAAAGGCTGCGTTACCCGCTTTTTCCCTGATGGCTTTCAATTTCTTTTTTGGAAGCATCTACGATCTTTTAAAAAAGAATTTTCATGATGCGTTTATTACAAAGCTCAGTTTTATCCTTGCCCTTACATTGATCCTGCTTGTTATCCTGTTTATCTACCTGAAAAGAACAGACCGAAAACTACTGCGAACAACACACTATTTGAACCTGCTGTTCATACTACTGATCGTTTTGGATGCAGGGGCGCTGCTGGCAAAATCTTTTAAAGGCAAAAAACAACCTGTCGCTGATCTGTCAAAGACATTTACTGAATGTGATACTTGTGCCCGTCCTGACATATACCTTATCATCACTGATGAATATGCCGGCAATACTGAATTAAAAGAATTGTTTGCATTTGATAATTCAGCTTTTGAAAATGAACTAAAGACAAGGGGGTTTCATATCATCAATAATTCCGTGTCTAATTATAATGCCACCGTTTACTCAATGGCCTCGATACTGAACATGGATCATATCAGCCATCTTAACAGGCCTTCTTTAGTCAATCATAAAGACATGTTGTTATGCCGGGGGCTTATACAAAATAATAACCTGGCCGGTTTTCTTAAAAAGAATGGTTACACCATTTATAATTATTCTTTCTTCGATATGGGCGGGAAGACCAAAGCCGTCAATAATCTTTATTTTTCATCCAATAAATTATTGCTGACAGGACAAACATTTATCCGGCGGATGATCCGCAATGCAGGCGCAAGGTTTGCTTCTAAAGAAAAGATCGATGCCATTAAAAAGAATGACCTTTACAACGATATCAGGGTTGACAGCCTTACCCGCCAGGTCGTATTGCAGAAAAATTCCAGCCCAAAATTTGTTTATACTCACCTGAACATGCCCCACCCTCCTTATTTCTATGATAGTTCGGGAAGAGAAATTTCGACCAGCGATCTTACTGATGAATCTGCCATGAAAAAGAATGGATACATCGAGTACCTGCATTACACTAACAGGAAGTTGTTAAGCCTGGTAGATTTTATAAAAAAGAATTCGGTTTCGCCGCCAGTCATTTTATTGCTAGGGGATCATGGCTTCCGTCAATTACCGGCAGGAACAGATCAAAAATATTATTTCATGAACCTGAACAGTGTTTATTTTCCCAATGGGAATTACACCGGCTTTTATGATGGCCTGTCAACTGTGAACCAGTTCCGCATCATTTTGAATACATTATTTGCCCAAAAACTATCATTAGTAAAAGACTCAACCAGCTTTTTAAAAGAATAAATACAACTATTCCCTTCATGCCATCAATAGTCCATACGATCAAAATTATTTTATCCGATAAAAGGACAAGTATTGCTATCATCGCATTGGCTATTGTTGCGAGGATCATCCAGCTCTTCTTTTTTTACAACATGAATGTGGATGGCATGTACCAGGTGATGGCGATGCAAAATTTTGCAGATGGGCACGGTGTCAGTGCATCAATGGTTTTACCCGCTGATCTTTCCACTATTGTTTATGAGCCACTCATCAAATGGCCGCCGGGCTATTCCCTGTTGTTATCACCTTTCTACATTTTATTTGACCATAATTATATTATCGCATCGCTGGTACTTGATATATTGGCTGCTGTTGTTTTAATTTTTACTTGCCGTAAAATACTAAGGATACTGGATACTCCTTTATATCTTACCAACCTGTTCACTTTGCTGACAGGTTTCTTCATCTACTTCTTTTACTTTATCAATTCATCGGATGCGATCGCTGTTACATTCTTTTTGCTGGCCATTTATTTTACCTTGCTGATCTTAAAAAAAGACAGCTTTTCACTGAAAGCTACTATTGCTGCATGCAGTTGCCTTTTCCTTTGCGGTTTGATAAAATATCTTTTTATCCCTGTTGTGTTTATCATCCCGGCTTTTCTTTTATTGAAAGGCGTTGCTGACAAGAGCAAACACATCAAAAGGGCTGCCGCCATTTCATTTGTTTTTCTACTGATAACAATGGCAGGGATATTAACATGGCAAAAAATTACCGGCGGTTCCGCCACTTATATCAGCGAACCAACCCGTGGATTCTTCCCGGGAAATCTTAACCAGATCCATCCGGCCATCCCCGCATCATTCATAGATACTTACAGCATCAGTCTTGTTATCCCGCCGGGCAGTTTGGTGATCAGTATTATTTTTCGCAGTATGCAGGTGCTGCATTTTGCAATACTCTTTTTTGCTTTTGTGTATTTAGTAAGAAGAATATTGAAAAATGGTTTCAAGAAAATAACAACCACCGATAGTTTTTTTTATATCAGCTTTTTCTTATCCGTTGGTATCACAGTTGTTCTTGTTGCATTATCACTCACTGTTGGTAAAGAAGAAAACATTCCGGGGCACTGGTGGACCTATGTGGAAGAACCCCGTTACTATGGACTGGTTAATGTTTTGACGCATTTGTCTGTATTTCTTTTATACCAATATTATCGCATCCACAGGTCAAAAAAGTTTAGGTATATAATTATTGGCCTGGTGGTGTTGCTGCTCCCGGAAACCTTTCATGGCATTCATTTTACAGTAAAGAGAATAGTGAATGTAAAAACGGAAAAATACAGCTGGCAAAAGGAATGGGAGATACAGGACTATGCAGAGCTGATGATAAAGAAGCATAAAAGACCCGGGGAACAGGTGGCAGTCACCGGTTATTCTTATTATATCAATTACCGGGTGGGCATTTATAATCATGTTCCGGTGTTACTTGATGCAGAAAGCAGCAAGGACCCATCAAAACTAAATGCAAAAAAACCAACTTTACTGTTGATAATAAACGAAACAAAGCCGGAGGAAGATGATCTTTATGAAAGCAGACCCGGGTATGCCGGCTCCTGGGAAGGTTTTGATTTCTATGTTTTCCATGTCCAACCACATTGACCATAATACAACTTATATCATTGTTCCTGCCTTTAATGAGAATACCATCATCAGGCAGGTGATAAATGATCTGCTTGCACACCGATACAGGATCATAGTGGTAGATGATGGCTCTGAAGAACCCGTTGCTGACCTGTTAAATGATCTGCCTGTTCATATTTTGCGGCACCATGTGAATCTTGGCCAGGGTGCTGCATTACAAACTGGCATTGAGTATGCACTTTCCAATAATGCCGGATATATCGTCACTTTTGATGCAGATGGCCAGCATATCGCCACAGATATTGAACGACTGCTCCAACCTTTAGTAAGCAATGAAGCGGATATTGCATTGGGTTCAAGATTCATTGAAGGTTCAAAGCATAATATGCCGGCTGGCAGAAAAATAATTATCAAGGGAGCCCGGTGGTTAAACTATATGCTCACCGGATTATTATTAACGGATGCACATAATGGGCTCAGGGCAATGAATAAAAAAGCAGCTGCCGCCATCCAGATCACACAAAATGGAATGTCACATGCCTCCGAATTATTGACAGAAATAAAGAAAAAGAAACTGAGGCATAAGGAAGTCCCTGTGACCATCCGCTATACAGATTATTCTAAAAATAAAGGACAATCCGCCTGGAGTAGCTTCCGTATCTTTTTTGATTTACTTTTAAACAAAATTTTCAAATGAATGCTATACAGATCATATTGATCGGCGGCGTGGTGGCGATATTTGTTTATTATATATCCCGTTTTCGCAACGCATTCATTGACCTGCTCATATTGTTCCTTTTTTCAGGTCTTGCTATATTTTTTATTTTATTCCCTGACAAAACAAATGTTATTGCGAAAGAAGTAGGAGTTGGCCGTGGCGCCGATCTTTTATTCTATTGTTGCATCCTTTTCTTCTTATTTATACTGATCAAACTTTTTGCAAGGATAAGAAGATTAGAGAAAACATTGACCGACCTGGTCCGCAAGCAAGCCAAAGATGAAGCCCAAAAGCCGGATAAATCAAAGTAGCATTTGCTTTGAAAGCGGCATTATATCTTTTACTTTTGTTGCTTATGCCCGATCCACAAAGAATTCTTGTATTGGCGCCACATACCGATGATGGTGAATTGGGTTGTGGCGGCAGCATTGCAAAATTTTGTACAGAAGGAAAAGAAGTATTTTATGTTGCTTTCTCCCTTTGTGCAAGATCATTACCGGAAGAACTGCCGGCCGATACATTAGCTAATGAATGTAAGAAGGCAACGACCATTTTAGGTATGCCTGCATCCAATCTCATTTTTCTTGACTACCCGGTAAGAGAATTTCCTGCTGCAAGGCAAAAGATATTGGATGAACTATTACAACTCAATAAAAAAATTCAGCCTGACCTTGTGTTCCTTCCATCTGCACCTGATATCCACCAGGATCACCAGGTCATTCACCGGGAAGGGTTGAGAGCTTTTAAAAATACAAGTATCGTTGGTTATGAGTTGCCCTGGAACAACAGTTCCTTTCATACAAACTTATTTATCCGCCTTTCAAAAAAAGAAGTTGATCAGAAAATAAGTGCATTAAAAGAATACAGATCACAATCGCACCGAAATTATATGCAGGAAGATTTTATACGATCATTGGCAAAAGTGAGGGGCGTACAGTGTAATGCGGAATATGCTGAAACTTTTGAAATATACCGCTTGCTTGCATAAAAAATGATTGCCCTTGCGGGCAATCATCGTTGTTGTATCATATTGTATTATTACAGTTTTGTAATTGCAGCGCCATTAACCCTTACCTTAACTGCAAAGGTTCCTTCGCCTGTCAATATCTTATACATCCCTTTCGTCAGTTTTTGCTGAGTCACCAATTTTTTTACTTCTCCTGTTTTGGTATTGGCCAATTCAATGTCGAGAGTAGAATTTTGCAAAAGGTTTACTTCTATGCCATCCCCCACTAATGTATAATAGGTTGTTGCTTGAAGTTTTCTTCTTGCCTGGTCTTTATCGTCATATTCAAGTATGCTCCTGTTTGGTCCTGCACCATTAGATGACCGGGCAGTTGTGGGAATACCGCCCGTACTGCATGGTCCGAGGTAAGCTTTAAAGAATGTTCCATCTTTCATTTCAAAGCCCGGCAGAAGGTCAACATAACCATTGCTTTTTACAAAAATATCTGTGCCGGCTCCCCCTTCGCTGGTGGCAGTAACATTAGCTGTAGCAGATGCTTCATAATAATGAGGCCCTGACAATGCTCCACTTACAGTGACCAATGCATCGCAAGCGGAAAATCTGTCTGCTATCCAGACACCTCTTCCAAATGTAGAAGCATATACAAACCCGTTTTCATTGACCCATATATCTGTTACAATTGTGTTAGGCATCCCGGTATAAAATGGTGTCCAGTCGGCAGCGCCATCGGGTCTGAAGAAAACACCGATCTCAGTACCTACATAAACGCCTTCTGTAGCGACTGCACAACTATGCACAGGTACATTAGGTAAACTGCCGCTGTAATTTGTCCAGGTAGCTCCCGCATCGAAACTTCTATAAACTTTTACTCCTGCAGTATAACCACCAAAAGTGGTATATATCTCACTTGAGTTGGTGGACCAGGGTTTACAATCTGTAACAACAGGGCTTCCGGCCGGCCAGCCCGAATTACCGCTGATAGTTGTCCAACTGGCACCCCTGTCTTCACTTATTCTTAAATTGGTAGTGCTGCTGCTGCTGCCGTATAACCTTGCATTATTACTCGGACATGTCGTTATAAAATTATTAAGATCAAATCCCAATGTGGCGTTGGTTGTAAGAAATCCATCATAGCTTCTCAATAAACTGGATGAGGCTATGTACATAGTGTCCCCGTTATCATAATCTACGGCCATGGGAGAAAAAAAAGCAATATTGCCTTTGAAATTCATCGTCACTCCCCCATCAGGCGATTGGTAATAAGGGTTATTAATATTCATTACGATCCAGTCATCATCATTACCATTTATTACAGCGCCATACCCATCGCAGCATACAATATGCCGCCAGCTTCCGCCACTGGTTCGGTATTTGATGCCATTATCCTGTGCACCGGCTACGATCATGATACCATCCATATCACCATCTCCATCCTCGTCCTGCATACCCATGTGGTAAAACTGGCTACCCGCAAGCCCATCGGAAAGATCAGTCCAGGTAACACCATCATCTGTACTGCGATAAACACCACCGTCAGTACAGGCATATAAATTATTATTGACAGGATTATATTCCACATCATGTACATCCGGATGTATATAAGCTGCTAATGGCCCCAGGCTTTCCCGGTACGTGGTAGAATATGTCATGGTGCTGCCACCATTGGTACTTCGCCAAACACAGCACCCGGCAGTAGCAATCGTATTTACATTATCCGGCCGCACACATATTCCCAGGTCATATCTTGTTTGATCCGTGCTGCCGCCCCCGCCAGTTTGTGTACCAAAAATATTGGGTGTATTGGATTGTCTTGTATAAGTGGCTCCTCCATCCGTACTTAAAAATAATCCGCGATGTTGTCCGGCAGCAGTGACCTGTCCCGATAATGCATACACAAATGTGCTTTGTGCGCTAAGATTATTTTTTCTGACAGCCAGGTCTATCCGGTTGGCAGCAGGTGAAAAATCAAATGTGCTGGTAACCCATGTTCCTGATCTTCCACCATCAATACTATAATAAACATTGCTGGCTGTGCTTGCATAAACAACTGAATCATTATAAGGTCTGAATTCTACATCATAGTGATTGCCAGTTCTTACCTGTGTCCATGTTGTACCTCCATCCGTAGTTCTATAAAGTCCCTGGTCTGTGGCAGCAAATAAATAATTACTGTTGTTCTCAGAGATCGCCATATTATGCCCTACCAGGTCATTAGGACCTGTGTACATATCCGTTACTTTGGTCCAGGTGGCACCCGCATCAGTACTTTTAAATACACCTCCGCTGATGGGAGAAAGATCATAACCAAAAACCAATGTGCCACTATAATGACTATCGCCATCACCGGTAAAAACATAAATGACATTTCCATTGGAACGGGCCACTTCAATACAAGCAGCGCCGCCGGGAAGACCCATCCCGATATCTGTCCATGTTGTACCGCCATTCGTAGTTTTATAAACGCCTCCACTGGGAGAGCATACATAAAATATATTTCCATTGGTGGGATGAAAAGCGATACGGTCCATGCGACCTACGCCGTTGATGTCAATATTAGTACCACTGCCAACAACAGTACCGCCACTTGTAGGGCCAATGCTTGACCAACCTCCATAACTCCTGTTGACATTGGCCTCCCTGCTTGCAGATCGGTTTGCTGCGGAAACTCTGTCATCAAGGGGAGGCTGATTTTTAAAATATTCTTTTGCCTGTTGCAATTGCTGTCCAAACTTTGATTGCACATCCTGAAGTGCCTGGTAGTTCAGCTTTTGATAATCAGGAAGAGTTCCATCGGGGTTCACTCTTTTTTTTGCCCAATAAGCCCATTTCTTCCACCAGTGATAATCGTTGGATTCAAACTCGTCCTCATCGGGCTCTTTTGTAACCTTTCGTCCGAAATCATAATAACGATCCACTACGTCCATTACTTCGGCTACAGTTCTTTTTCCCCTGAGTTGTTCCGCCAGGTCCTGTGGCAACCGCCGCTGAGCTCCTGATTGCAGGTAGCTGATAGAAAAAACTATGATTAGAAAAATTATCCGTTTCATGAGAAAAAATTTAAGATCAAAAGAGTTGTTTCAATGTCATGGTTTAATCTTTCTTCTCTTCGAGTCTTGTCATTCTTTCTGAAAGGGCTTTATTTTCTTTTTTCACCTCGATCAGGTAAAGAGTAAGCTCTTCAATTTTTTCTAATAATCTTTTATTCATATCACCCAGGTCAAATCCTTTTTGTGCTGTTATTTCTGCTGCAGAAGGGATATTAGGAAGATGCTTATTCTGCCGGATGCTTTTTTCAAGTTCTTCGATTGGCATCAACTTGTAATTATCTCCAAATACATAATCAGGCCAGCTACCACTTAACTGTACCCGGGCTTCTTCACATATTATTTTTCCATCAACGCTTAATGAATAACCGGTGGCTATAGTGGCCGAGTTACCACCTATAAGCATGGCGCCGTTAAGGTGAAATTTGGCATTCGGTGTGTATGTTCCTATACCTGTATTTCCCCAGGATGGCTGAAGTACGAGATAGTTATTTGCTCCGCTGTTGCTCCATATCACCAATGATGTGTCTGTGGGAAAGATTGCGCCTCCAAAAAAGGCATCATTCGTATTATAAAAATTAATCCCGCTACCGCTAAGATTTACTGTACGTCCATAAGATGCCCCGTTATACATTATGCCCATGCGTCCATCATCCCGCATACGGAGTAGTGTGTCGCCATTAGAATTCCTTAGCAAAAAAGTATTGGTTGCTGAACTTGTTCCTGACCCTATTACATCCAGCCGGCCAAGCGGTACACCTGGTCCAGAAAATCCTCCAATACCTACATTACCATTCTGGCTGAAATAATGTCGTGGAGTAATAGTAGAGCCCCCGTCTGGTGTAGTGTACCATCGTAAATCGGCACCAGCGCCGGTGGTGGCCAGTTGCCACTCGTTGGCGCCGTTATAACCAAACCTGATTAGCCCAGAGCTTGATTGCACAAACAGGTCGCCACCATTAATATGCAACAGGTGATTGGGTGCTGTAGTGCCTATTCCCACTTGCCCCGAACTATTGATTGTCAGTCTTGGGTTGGCCTGTATTGTTAAGTGCAATTTTCCTGCTGCATTTCCGGAACCGGTACCAATATCAATATCATCAGCAGCTCCGGCGTACGAACCCAGATAGCCCTTGTAAACACCGCCTTCAAACAATCCGATATACATCGGGGCAATGCCATTGAACTGACCAACATAACTTGAAGTTGAATTTACATCCAGCTTGGCTGCCGGTGTTGTAGTACCAATACCAACATTCTGGGCAAATAAATTGACGGCGGTGAACAGGCCAATCAATGAGAACAATAGTTTTCTCATAAACGATAATTTAATAATGAATAAAATGAATCAGGGATTTCGAAAGGTGCGGAAAACGGTGTTATTAAGTAATGGGGCTTGTTACTCCAAAAGTAAAGGAATTCTTGATTACCATCAATACCACAAATGAGTAGTTTTATTACCTTTTTCTTACCAACCAACGGTCCTTTTAAATTATTATAGCCCGGAAAACGATTCCAGGCTATAAGGTTACACCGATTGAAGGTTTTAATTCAGCTTTTTATCTATTTTTTCCCTCCAGGCTTTCAACTCATCGTTCTCTTTTTTTAGCTGGATAATATACAATGTCAGCTCTTCTACTTTTTCTAACAAGGCGCTGGCCATTTTTCCCAAATTGATCCCCTCCTTTTCAATTTCGGCGGCAGAAGGAACATTGGGCAAGTGCTTATTTTGCCTGATACTTTTTTCAAGATCTGCAATTGGCATCAGGTTATAATTATCTTCAAATACATAATCAGGCCATGTTGTGCTGTTCATTACATCAATTTGCTCACACATGATCTTGCCATCAACGCTTAATTGATAACCTGTAGCGATCCGGGCAGAATTACTCCCGATAAGCTGGGCACCGTTAATATGGAATTTTGCATTGGGTGTATAAGTGCCTACTCCTGTATTACCCCAGGAAGGTTGCAAAACGAGATAATTATTACTATTACTGTTTGACCATATCACTAATGAAGTGTCAGTAGGAAATACAGCGCCGCCAAAAGCAGCTTCATTGGAAGTGTAAAAGTTTATACCCGTACCTCCAAGGTTTATTGTTCTTCCGTAGCTAGATCCGTTATAACCGATTCCCATACGGCCATCATTGCGCATTCTTAATAATGTATCGCCAAGGCTGTTTCGTAACAATAAAGTATTGGTGGAAGAGGTTGTGCCAGCACCTTTAACATCAAGGGCGCCCAATGGAACCCATGCGCCGTCAAATCCACCGATACCAACATTACCATTCTGGCTGAAATAATGCCGTGGAGTAATTGTAGTACCTCCATTGGGCGTAGTGTACCAGCGAAGATCGGCACCAGCCCCTGTAGTAGCCAATTGCCACTCATTTGCTCCTTCATAACCAAGCCGTATTAAGCCAGAACTTGATTGAACAAACAGGTCGCCGCCATTGATATGCAAAAGATGATTCGGACTGGTAGTCCCAATTCCAACCTGGCCTGCAGCGTTTACTGTCATTTTGGGAACTGCTTGTATTGTAAAATGTAATTTGCCTAAGGCGTTGCCAGAACCTGTTCCAAAATCCACATCCTCTGCAGCACCCGAATAAGAACCCAGATATCCCCGATAAACATCACTCTCAAAAATACCCATATACATTGGTGCAATCCCGTTAAATTGGCCTACATAATTAGAGGATGATTTAACATCCAACTTTGCTGCCGGAATAGTTGTACCAATACCAACATTTTGGGAAAACAAGCTGCTTGTTATAATAAGAGAAACCAATAAAAAAACAACTCTTCTCATAAAAAGAAAATTTATGCATGAATAATTAAAACGTAAACATAAAAAAAGCTACGAATAGATGATTTCTATAAACAGGGACCGCTTATTCAAAGTAAAGCAATAAATGGTTCTAATCAATCACACAAACGGTTAGTTTAGCCGATTTTTTACCAGCCGATCTTTTCCCCGAATTTTCCGAGGCCGAAATACTCATTCAGCTTTACATTCAACCCTAATTGGTTATAAGCTGAACTGTTTTGATAATAAGCCCGGGCATAACGGATCTGCAATTTACCAAGTAGTACCCCTCCTCCCAGGGAAAATCCATTCAGGCCATTACCGGCGTTTCCGATATTAAGCTCTTTGCGTCTCAGGAAATTATAGCCGGCAATGACCTCTACCTTATCACCCAAATAAATGGTAGATGCGAGAACAAAATGGTTCAGTAATTTATCAAAAGAAAATTTTTTTGTACTGCCATTCTCAAAACCATTCTCATTATTAAAAATGGTATCGTTATAGCGAATATCGAATTGATGAATTCGCTGGGCCGTTAGTGAAAAACTGAAGGGAGCGCCTTTCAGTCGTTTGGTGAAACCGATCTGCAGATCGAAGGGAAGATCATCTGCACTGCTCCCGTTGTATTTTTTTAATTGAAGGCCCATATTCTTTGCAACAGCAGAGGCTGAAAATAGTCTTGCAGTGTCGGAAAATAAAAGACCAACATCTATTGCCAACCCATTGGAACGATACTGGCCATAATTGGAACTGATGAATTTCAACGTAGCACCATAATTCCATTTCTCCAGGTAACTTCTTGAAGCTGATACCTGCATTACCCAATCTGTTGGGCGGAATTTTCCTAACACATTTCCCGATGCATCTGTTTCGGAAATATTTCCGTAACCAAAATAGTTAAGGCCCCATGAAAAACTAGTATTGAGTTTTCGATGATGATAGCCCATTGATAAATGATACACTTTTATTCCGCTATAAAAACTATTGAACACTGCATTCATCTGCGAATGCATGGAAGATATGAGCAAAGCAGGATTATTGAATACAAGACCAACATCATTGGATGGCTGAGAAATATTCACGCCGCCTAATGCGGATAACTGCGGAGTATTGGATAGTTTGAGAAAATTGAATACGGAATTGCCACCTAATGTTTGGGCGAATGAGATTTTGCCCATAAGTAGAATAAATATGATGAGTTTGCTTCGCAAGATGATACGAAGATAACTCAATGGCCAATGAACGGATATTCTTATATCAGCGCTAACTCCAGCACCTGGTTCATCGTTTTTACAAAATGAAACTTGATGCCTTTGATGAATTCAGTTTCGATTTCTTCGACATCCTTCTGATTTTGCGAGCAAAGAATTATTTCTTTTAAACCGGCCCTTTTTGCAGCCAGCACTTTTTCTTTGATCCCTCCAACAGGCAACACTTGTCCTCTCAATGTTATCTCACCCGTCATGGCGAGAAATGGTTTCACTCTTTTGCCTGTCAATGCAGATGCAATTGCGGTCATCATCGTTACACCGGCGCTTGGGCCATCTTTCGGTACAGCTCCTTCCGGCACATGGATATGAATATTCTTTTTCTCAAATAATTTGGAGTCGATATTATATTTCTTAGCATTGGATTGCAAATAGGTCAACGCCGTGCTGGCACTTTCTTTCATCACATTACCCAAATTACCGGTCAGTTTCAATTCTCCTTTGCCATCACTGAGACTTGTTTCAATAAAAAGAATATCACCGCCAACATATGTCCATGCCAAACCAACTGCCACACCGGCCATATTTGCTGTCTTATAAATATCGTTGCTGTATTTCGGTTTGCCGATTATCTTCTCAATATCTTCAGCGGTCAGCACTGCTTTCAATTTTCCTTTAAAGGCGAGTTGCTTGGCCTGGTAACGCATAATAGAAGCCAACTGGCGATCCAGTTCTCTCACACCGCTTTCTCTTGTATAATCCTGGATAAGTTTTTCCAGCACCTTATCGCTTATTTTAAAATTGCTGCTCTTTAATCCATGCAGATCTTTTTGCTTGGGTAACAAGTGGCGTTTAGCTATTTCAATTTTTTCTTCAACAGCATAGCCGCTCAGGTCAATGATCTCCAACCGATCTCTTAATGCTGGCTGAATGTTCTGAACATTATTCGCCGTTGCAATGAATAAAACTTTGCTCAGGTCATATTCCGACTCCAGGTAGTTATCATAGAATGTATGATTCTGTTCAGGATCCAATACTTCCAGTAATGCGGATGAGGGATCTCCACGAAAATCATTACCCACTTTATCGATCTCATCCAATATCATCACCGGGTTGGACGATTTTACTTTGCGGATGGATTGCAATATTCTTCCCGGCATAGCGCCGATATATGTTTTACGGTGACCTCTTATTTCGCTTTCATCATGCAGGCCACCTAAACTCAAACGAACATATTTTCTGCCGATCGCATTGGCAATACTTCTGCCCAATGATGTTTTACCGATCCCCGGAGGACCTACAAAACAAAGTATCGGGCTTTTCATATCCCCTTTCAATTTCAGCACAGCAAGGTATTCAACGATCCTTTCCTTTATCTTATGCATCCCATAATGATCACTGTCGAGGGTCTTCATAGCCTTCTTCAGTTCATAATGGTCTTCTGTATAAGTTTCCCAGGGAAGTTCCAGCATCAGGTCAAGATGATTGTAGGCTACTGAATAATCCGGGGTGCTGGGATGCATCCTCTCTAATTTCTCAATCCCTTTTTTAAATAATTCTTTCGCGGCAACCGGCCATTTTTTGGCTTCGGCTTTTTTCTGCATCTCTTTTAACTCCTGCACATTGCTATCACCACCCAATTCTTCTTTGATACTCTTCATTTGCTGCTGCAGAAAATATTCCCGCTGTTGCTTATCAATTTCCGTTCTTGTCTTGGTCGTTACTTTATTCTTTAATTCGGCAAACTGTAATTCTTTTTGGAGTAACTGCATCAACAGATCGGCTCTTTGACGGATCTGGTTCAACTCCAGCAAACGTTGCTTGTCTTTGATATCTGTATTCAGATTACTGGAAACAAAATGTATCAGGAAAGAAGGATTCTCAATATTGCGGAGAATAATTGATGCTTCGGCCGGGATATTCGGCGAAAGCTGAACGATATCTGCTGCCAGATCCTTTATGTTGGCGACATAGGCATTAAAATCCTCATCTTTTGGATTTTCCTGCTCTTCCAGTTTTTTGATCTTTGCTTTGAAATAGGGGTCTTCTGTAAAAATTGATTCCACCAAAAAGCGGTTCTTACCCTGGATGATAATAGTGGTTCCGCCATCCGGCATTTTGATCATCTTCACAATTCTCGCAACAGTACCGACCTGCTCAAGATCAGTAATAGCAGGATCCTCGATGTTGCTGTCTTTTTGCGCTATCACGCCGATCAGTTTATCACCTTTATAGGCATCGTTGACAGCTTTTATACTTTTATCCCTGCCCACCGTTATCGGCAGCACCACACCGGGGAATAAAACTGTATTTCTTAAGGGCAATAAAGCTATCTCAGCAGGAACTTCTATACCATTCAGATCTTCCTGCTCACTTTCGTTCAGCGGAATAATAGGAAGAAAATCCATTTCATCTTCGGACCTCAGTAAAAATTTTTCAATACTCATAACCTGTTTTAGACAATCTGTCACTTAACGCCTTATAATAAGGGAGGGCGGTAAAAATATGACGGGAATTTAGTATTGTCAAGATTCATGCCTTAGGAAATATACTGACAGAAAGGCCAGTAGGGATTAGCAAGTGGCGAGTGGGGATGAAAAGCCACTAAAGTGAGTAGATTTCCTCTTTTACGCAAGCCTACTGGCTACTTCATACTTCCTACTTGCTACTTGCTAAAAAAAACCTCCCGCAATTGCAAGAGGCTTTTTATTCATCAGGTATTCGAATTTATAAAGCTAATCCGGCGGATAATTGAAATCCCTGGCTCTTCCATTTGTCCTGGTTATCTATGTCATTGATGTTATTCAAACCAACCACATAGCGGCCATTCAGGCGAAAAGGACCAATTTTAAACTGCGCCCCACCGATCATGGCAAAATCTCCCTGTTTAAAGGCATCTCCTCCATTTTGCAATAAGGTTCTGTTCTGTTTCATCAGGATACTGAACTGTGGTCCTGCCTGCAATGAAAGGAAATTACCGATCAGTTTGTAGTTAAGGAGCAATGGTATGGATAGATAATTCAATTTGACATTGCTCTGGTAAGATGAATTGAAAGCATTGTGATAGATATTTTCGAAGCTACTGTCAACCGTTGTTGAATACTGGTTAAAAAGAACCTCTGGCTGCACCTGGAATTTTTTTCCTAATGGAATTTCCATAAAGCCACCAATGTGATAACCATACTTGAATTCATCTTTGAAAGATTTGCCATCTACTTTGATGATATTAGCCCCGGCTTTTGCCCCAATATGAAACTGGGCTATCGAGACCTGGGTGATCAATAATGCTCCTAAAAGCGGAAAAAGTTTTGTTTTCATGCGTCTGTTTTTAATTGTTTTTTGGCCACATGGGATTCACCGTAAAAATTTTCATCGCCTTAACATGAAATTGTTTGAAAATTTTCATGGCTCATTTCATGTGTTTAAATTTTGAGCTGTACTTTTTTTAGAAGGACTGTAAAAGTTTTCAAGTATAGTGCCAGTCACCCTGAGCCTTTGTTAAAAATTTCATTAACTATAGCTGTGTCAACGCTATAACAAAAAGCGTAACTTTTTATTGCAATAAAAATGTGAAAGATATTTTAGAACATAACGCCGGCCGTTATAGAAAACAAAGAAGTAAAATGCTTGCTCGTGGCAGGAAAATAATAGTCCAGTGTTAATTGAGGTTGCACAAAGAATTTGCCAATTGAATATTCAGAACGGAGATATAAAGTAAGTGACTGAGGCTGAAAATTGATCTGGTCATCGAGGTAAACATCTTCGGCACTATATAGGACATTTGAACCGGTCCTTATTACTGTGGCGTATGTGCTGGCTGATTGGTTGAAACCAAATTTTTGCGTACCACTCGTCAATGCCAATTGGGGTGTAATGCGGATATGATCATTGAATGTAAATACATCCAACCAGTAAAAATCATGTCGCACAGATGCAGTAACGGAAAAATCGCTGACAGATTCCTCAGTATTTATATAAGTAAATCCTCTTCTCCGCAGCCTCAGGTCCTGGATCACCGATTCTCTTTTTACATAATCTGTACGGCTTCCCCATCCATAACTGGCGGAAACAGATGGCCTGATCCACCATTTACGATAAGTGAAATATGCAAACAATTCATTTTGCAATGGTGTTGTGTAAAAGGGCAATGAATCTTTTGTAAAGAATTTGGTAAATGAAATGCCTGTAGCAAAATCCCTGTTTTTCAAATAATCAAACGATGGTGAAAAAGAGAACTGGTAAAAATTCATGTTCTCTTTATCATTTACGATATACCCGATCATCGTAAGTCCTAATCCACTTTTACTATAATAACCAAGCGTAGGAGAATAAGTAAGCCTTTTGGAGCTTTCAAGCAATGTAGTACCCTTGCTTTCAAAATTGTAATATCCTTTTCCCATGGAAAGACTGGCAAGGAAATAACTATTGGGGGTTAAAATAGAATCCATGAAGGCATCAAAGTCCTGGAAAAGCTGATCATAATCTATTGTATCACTAACATCAACTTCTTTGGCTGGGGCAATAACAGAATCTGCCGAGCTATGCTGCGAGTATGCAGCACAACCCAGTGCTAAAAAGACCGGCAGTATAGCCCATTTTTTAAGCATCAGGCAGTTGTTCCGCCTCAGGCGGGATTGGCGATTTAAAGATTGATTTTTAGGACTTAAAGGTTAAAAAAAAGTTTAATAAACTGCCAATACACTCAAAAAACGAATCAGGGTCAAGAAATATTGGGAGATAATAACGGAAAATCACTCAAATAAACTCAAAAACAGTGATCTCGGGCAAAATACCCACCCGGCCTGGATAGCCGATAAAGCCGTAGCCCCGGTTTACATATAACTTTTGGGCATCCTTTTCATATAAACCCGCCCATTCTTTATAGAAATATTGAACCGGGCTCCACTTCAACCCTGGAATTTCTACACCAAACTGCATTCCATGGGTATGACCAGATAACATGAGGTCAATATCCTTGTATTCATCCAGTATTTCCGCTTTCCAGTGTGACGGATCATGGCTCATTAATATTTTAAAAGGAAATGATTCGGATCCAGCATAGGCTTTTCTCATATCGCCATACTTAGGGAACCTGGCTTTAGCACTCCAATTCTCGATTCCGATCAACGCAATTTTATCATTGCCTCTTTCTACTATCACATGCTCATTCATCAGCAGCCGCCAGCCCAGGCCGGCATGCACTTGTTTCAATTTTTCAAGATTAGCTTTTTTATCCTCTTCGCTATCCCAATTCACATAATCGCCATAATCATGATTACCTAAAGTGGAATATACCCCCATCGGAGCTTTTACTTTATCAAACACATCCATATAATCATTCATCTCATGTGATTCATTATTTACAAGATCGCCGGTAAAAAGTATAAGATCAGGCTTCTCATTAATAATCTTCTGCACCCCCTTCATTACCGCTTTTTTATTGGTAAGGCTGCCGGAATGTATATCAGATATCTGAACCATTTTCATTCCTTTAAAACCTGCCGGAAGATTAGAAAAAGAAAGCTTTATTCTTTTTACCTGGTAGCGATACTTATTGCCAAATCCATAGATCAATGTGCCAAATAAACCTGTGCCGGCTATCATTCCAGTCCAACTAAGAAATGCAGAACGGGAAATTCTCTCGGCCGTTTCAAAATCCTGTTCGATCTTTTTAGAAGAAGAGAACCTCCTGATCAGCCATTGCACTCCCCGGCGTATATCATCGATTAAAAAGAAGAAACAAGCAAGTAGTTTAGCAAAGAATATAGCAGCTGTTACCGAAAAAATAATTGTTTTAATGAATTTGTTCTGTTTTTCAAAGTGCAGGTAAGGCAGCATGATGAGGGTAATAATCGCCAAAGCAGACAAAACCCAATAACTGATATAAATGATCATCCGGGTTCGTCCGGGTGAGGCATGAGTAACCGTTTTGAGGGCCTGGAAAAAATAAAGGTCAACCAGCACCATGAAACCGATCAATATCCACCAAAAAGGCGAGTTGCGCATAGATTAAAGTCAGAAAGACCGAAGTTCGTAAGACCGAAAGTACGAGTCTTATAGCTTTCTGGCTTCCTGTCTTGCTGACTTTCGGACTTATATTTGCCCAAATGGGCAAAACTTAATTTTGTTTTCCTCTTTTCAGGCGGCAATTTTACCGGCAACATTAAAATCATTCAAGGAATTTTAGGTCAATGGGAAGAATAATCGGTGTAGCAAATCAAAAAGGAGGCGTAGGAAAGACAACTACTGCTATCAACCTGGCAGCCAGTTTTGCCGTTCTCGAATTTAAAACGCTGTTAGTAGATGGTGACCCGCAGGCCAACAGCACCACCGGTGTTGGTTTCGACCTGCATAATATTACCCAAAGCCTGTATGACTGCATGGTGAATGAGGCAAGGGCAAAAGATGTGATACTGAAAACAGAGATACCCAATCTTGATCTTATTCCTTCACATATTGATCTTGTCGGCGCCGAAATTGAAATGATCAACTATCCCAACCGTGAGATGGTATTGAAGAACCAACTGGAGAGTTTAAAAGATGACTATGATTTCATTATCATTGACTGTTCCCCTTCTCTAGGTCTTATTACGGTTAATGCGTTAACAGCAGCCGATGCTGTGGTAGTGCCGGTTCAATGCGAATTCTTTGCATTGGAAGGACTCGGAAAATTACTAAACACCATCAAGATAGTTCAGAGCCGTCTCAATACTTCATTGGTGATTGAAGGTATATTAATGACCATGTATGACGGTCGTCTTCGCCTTTGTAATCAAGTGGTAAGTGAGGTGAGACGCCATTTTGAAGACATGGTCTTTAGTACAATCATTCATCGCAATGCCCGCCTTGCCGAAGCCCCCAGTGCCGGCAAACCTGTGATTTTATACGATGCCAATAGTAAAGGTTCAATGAATTACCTTAATCTTGCAAAAGAAATCCTCCAGAAGAATGACATGACTAAGATGAAGAACGAGGAGAAGATACTGGAGTTGTAATCTGTTTAAAGTTTAAGGTTATTGTGAGCAAGGTTAACTTTAAACTTTAACCTTAGACCGTAAACATCAGGCATGACCAATCCCAAACAAAATAAAGAGTTACTTGGTAAAGGAATCCGTTCCTTGTTACAGAGCATTGATGCAGATCTAAAAACCAGCAGCGGTACATTAAAACAAACCGTGGTTGAAAATGCTACCGGCACCAACCGCATTCCTGTTGATGATATAGAACCCAATCCCAAACAGCCCCGCCGTGATTTTGATGAGCAATCGCTGAATGATCTTGCTAATTCCATCAAGCTGCATGATATTATTCAGCCCGTTACTGTTTCAAAATTGGCGAGTGGAAAATTTCGCCTTATTTCAGGTGAAAGAAGATTAAGGGCAGCGAAGATTGCAGGCATAAAAGATATTCCTGCATATGTAAGACAAACCAACGATGCACAATTGCTGGAACTCGCATTACTGGAAAACCTGCAGCGGGAAGATCTGAATGCAATGGAAGTTTCTTTAAGTTATAAAAGAATGATGGAAGAACTGGAGTATACGCAGGAACAAGTGGCAGAAAGAATGGGAAAGGACCGCAGCACTGTGGCCAACTTCATTCGTTTATTAAAATTGCCTCCCGATATTCAACTGGCTGTTCGAAATGGAGAATTAAGCATGGGTCATGCAAGAGCATTGATCAATGTGGATACAATTGACAAACAACTTTATATTTTCAAAGAAATAAAAGATAAAGGATTGTCTGTACGACAAACAGAAGCCCTTGTTCGCAATTTGTACAGGCAAGGCGCTGTTAAAAAAACTTCAAAAAACACTTTACCTCCCGCATTTCAGCGGATTGAAGATAAATTAGCATCGCATTTCAGCACCCGGGTAAAGCTCAGGCACAGCCGCAATGGAAGCGGACAGATCATCATCGAGTATTATTCGCAGGAAGAACTGAACAAAGTACTCGGGCAAATGAATGCATCTCTTGATTAAACCCCAACCCCTAAAGGGGAGTAAGAAGATGTTTCAAATTTTAAAAAGACATTCGGGAAAAAGCTTTCAGCTATTAGTATTATTTCTTTTTTTCTTCTCCTGCTGTTCTGCACAAAAGATCACTCCCGTGTCAACAGCAGATTCTACTCCTGTTGCTAAAAAAACGACCACCAACAAGTATGATTCGGCTATGAAAGCACATAGTCCTAAAAAAGCAGCGATCCGTTCTGCATTGGTCCCTGGACTTGGACAGATCTACAATAAAAAATATTGGAAACTGCCGATCGTATATGGTGGACTGGGTACCTGCGCCGGCATTTTCTTTTTTAATCTCAAGAATTATAAGGAGACCCGGTTTGCCTACAAGGTAAAATTCAATATGCGGGAATATCATACCGATTCTGCTTTGTTCTCCAGTATAAAACCTCACCTGCAACCTCTCAGCGAACAATCCTTACAATTTTACCGAAATCAGTTTCGCCGTGATATTGATTATTCTGTTTTGGTATTTATTCTTCTCTGGGGATTAAATGTTGTTGATGCTACTGTAGATGCACATTTAAAATCGTTTGATGTAAGCCCCGACCTGAGCTTTAATTTAAAAGCTGGTTACAGTGAACTTGCAAAAACGAATGGAATCAGCCTGGTTTTTTCTATTAAATAATATTCCTGCTGTTTTTGATTTTTGGTTTCAGTTTTTCGATTATCCTATACCTTTGAGCTGCAATCCAAAATCAAAAATCTAAAATTTATTTTGCGTATCGCATTGATCGGTTATGGCAAAATGGGCAAAGCTATTGAAGAAATAGCTTTGTTACGGGGGCATACGATCGTTATTACAATTGATCAGCCCAACCTCCATGAATTTACTAAAGAGAATTTGTCGAAAGCCGATGTTGCTATTGAATTCACTGGCCCGCACAGTGCATTAGAGAATGTAAAAAAATGCCTTGATTTTGGAGTGCCGATTGTTTGCGGTTCTACAGGCTGGACGGAGCAATTGGATGAAATGAAAAAACTTTGTGCTGAAAGATCGGGTGGTTTTATTTATTCAAGCAATTACAGTGTAGGTGTAAATATTTTCTTTGAAGTAAATAAAAGACTGGCCGAATTGATGTCGGCTCATAAAGAATATGAAGTGATACTCGAGGAAACACATCATACACAAAAAAAAGATGCCCCCAGCGGAACAGCGATCACTTTGGCTGAACAGGTTTTACAATTCATAAAAAGAAAAAAACAGTGGGTGAATGAACTCAGTGACCACCCGGAAGACCTGGAGATCATCAGCCAGCGCATTGATCCTGCTCCGGGCACTCACAGTGTAAAATATTCTTCTGCTATTGACAATATAGAGATCATCCATACAGCACACAACCGCAAGGGTTTTGCCGGCGGCGCTGTATTGGCTGCTGAATTTTTGAAGGACAAGAAAGGATTTTTTACCATGAAAGATGTGCTGGGATTATAATACCATTTCATTCAAATGAGATTCGGCAACTTTTTACTCCGTTTAATTGAGAGCAATGATGTTGAAGCATACTTCGCCTTAATCGATAATAACCGGAAACGGTTGGAAGATTTTTTTGCCGGCACCGTGGTTAAGAATAAAACCATTGAAGACACCGGGCAATTTGTCCCGGAAGTAATAGAAAAAGCAAACCGAAGAGCTTATTTCCCTTTTGTAATTATTGATACGACCACCAATACCATTATTGGTTATACAGATATCAAAAACATTGACTGGAATATTCCCAAAGCCGAGATCGGTTATTTTATTGATAAAGCCTATGAGAACAGGGGTGTTACCTCAAAAGCTGTGGCAAAGATCATTGCCTATTGCTTTACTGAATTAAAGTTGCATAAAATATTTCTTCGCACACATGAATCCAATATTGGCAGCATAAAAATTGCCGAGAAAAATGGTTTTATAAAAGAAGGTATGATACGCAGCGATTATAAAATGACTAATGGAGTTATTATTGATGTACTATATTATGGACTATTAAAACTTGAAAAGAATGAACAATAAAAATAATTTGCCCGAGTTCCGGTTTTATTATTTTACAAACAACTATGAGGAGACAGTGGCTTTTTATAGAGACAGGTTACAACTGGAAGTAAACCATTCATGGGACAGGGGCGAATTAGACAAGGGTGCTATTTTCTGGTCGCCAAACAGAACAGGATTAATAGAGATTGAAAAAGGGACAGAAGCGCCTGTATTAGGTGGCGCATTGTATATTGAAGTGGAAGATGTTGAAGAGTGGTACAAAAAGATAGTAAACAAAGAGATCAAGATCATTCAACCCCTGACCGATATGTTTTATGGTCATCGTTCATTTAAATTCGAGGACCCGAATAAACTGGTTATTGGCTTATTCAAATACCTGCGATAACCTTTGTCAATTGAAATATTTCTTATGATCTGCTAGCACTCCGGCAAACTCAGTGGTACATTCACAGCCAGTCCTCCATCCGCTGTCTCCTTGTATTTATGACTCATATCTATTGCCGTATCCCACATCGTTTTTATTACAGCGTCCAGCGATACTTTGGCAAAATCAGGTGTGCTTTGCAATGCAAGTTGAGAAGCCGTAATGGCTTTTATCGCTCCCATGGTATTTCTTTCTATGCATGGCACTTGTACTAACCCCCCAATAGGATCGCAGGTCAATCCAAGATGATGCTCCATCGCTATTTCTGCCGCCATCATCACTTGTTTTTGTGTGCCGCCCATGCATTCCGTTAATCCTGCTGCCGCCATTGCTGATGATACACCGATCTCTGCCTGGCAACCGCCCATGGCAGCAGATAATGTCGCTCCTTTTTTAAAGATGCTTCCTATCTCAGCAGCTGTTAATAAAAATTGAATGATCTTTTCCGGATCATTGCCGTCGGCAAATGCAATATAATATTGTAACACGGCTGGTATAACTCCGGCTGCTCCGTTGGTCGGCGCCGTCACTACTCTTCCGAATGAGGCATTCTCTTCATTTACTGCCAGTGCGAAACAACTGACCCAATCCAAAATATATTTAAAACTATGCCCGCCGGAACGCATTGCAGCTAACCATGAATCATAATCGTTATAAATTTTCCCATCCAATAATTTTTTATTGAGTTCGGCAGCCCTCCGTTTTACATTCAATCCTCCCGGCAATGTTCCTGCTGTATTGGATCCACGATAGATACATTCCTTCATTACTCTCCATATATTAAGCAATCCTTCTTTTGTTTCTTTTTCATCCCGCCATACATGTTCATTCTCCATCACTACCTCATGGATATGCAGGCCGGTTTTTATACACCAGTGTAAAATATCATCTGCTGTATTAATTGGGAAAGGAAGTTGCTTTACATCTTTTGCCGTTCGTTCCTCTCCTTCTTTGATCACAAAACCTCCGCCAACAGAATAAAAAGTTTCGGCAAGGGACGAGCCATTCTTCATCTCTGCTAAAAAAGTCAATGCATTAGGATGATGCGGCAATGTTTCCGTAATTAAAAAATCAATATCATCGGCGGGGTCGAATTTTACCTCATGCAAACCACCCAGCACTATTCTTTTCATCGAAGCAATATCATTGATCTTTGGCTGTATCTGGTCCACAGCGAATGTTACCGGGTCATCACCACACAATCCTAATTGTACAGCCACATCGGTACCATGGCCTTTTCCTGTTTTTGCCAGGGAACCATATAATAATATTCTTACTGATGAAACATCATTAAGAATATTATTTTGCTGTAATGTTTGAACAAATCGCCGGGCTGCCCGCCATGGCCCAAGAGTATGTGAACTGGATGGGCCCACTCCTATTTTAAAAATATCGAATACGGATATTGCTTCGTAGATCAAGATGAGTTTATTTATGCGAAAATACTATTATAAAGCTAGTGGCAAGTGGGGAGTGGCGAGTGGGTAAAAAACTTTTATTTCGTTGTTTTCCTCATGGTGCGAAGGATTGGAAAGCTGAATTTGAGCAAAATCTATTTTATGCTCAATTTATCACACAAAAAACTTGATGTTTATTATATCTCTTTATATCTGCTAAAAGAAATATATAAAACAACAACAAGTTTTCCGAAAGAGGAACGATATGTTTTGATTTCCCAGTTGCGAAGAGCGGCAATTTCCGTTTGTAGCAATATCGCAGAAGGTGCCGCACGGATATCCAGGAAAGAGAAGAAAAGGTTTTACGAGATAGCGAGAAGTTCTGTAGTAGAAATTGATACCCAGTTTGAAATAGCGACCGTTCTCGACTACTACAAAAAAGGACAAATGAAGGAGATGGAGCAATACATGGAATCTACATTCAGAATATTATGTAAACTGATCCAAAATTTGTAACGCCCTACTAGCCACTCGCTACTTCCCACTCACTATAAAAAACCCCCAGCCAAGCCAGGGGTCAAGCAAAAAGCAGATAGTTTCAGCTTATTGAACATCGGTTAATTCGATCTCGAAATAAAGTATTTCGTTACCCCCCACCGTTCCAAAGCCCCTGCAGCCATATGCCATAGAAGATGGCACAATAAGTTTTATGATTCCTCCTTTTTGAATCAGTGGAAGACCGACCTGCCATCCTAATATCAATCCACCCAAGCCGTAAGATACAGGTGTGGTTTGCTGATCAAAGACAGTCCCGTTCAGCAACTTGCCTGTATATTTTACAAAAACTCTTGAACCATTGTTAGGTGTTGGGCCGCTTCCGGGATTCATGATCTGGTAATAGACCCCTGAACTGTGTGCCGTGGCGGAAATGCCTTGTGTCGCAGCATAATTCACAATAGTGGCTTGCTCACTTTGTACAGATTTGTCTTCGCAAACAGCTTCTTTTACACTGCAGGCATTAAAAATTGTCCCAATAGTAATCAGGATAAAAATAAACGGTAATGGGAAGATTTTTTTCATTTGCATAATAAAACGGATGTTATAAGACCGCACAAAAAACTTATTTGCTGCAAGGATACAAAATTTATTGCCGATCCTTTTTGCTCAATAACTCTTTATAGTGTTGTTCGTTCATATCCCAGCGGTGGCGGGCCGAAAAAATAACCACAAATATGACGATCAGCAACGCTGCGGCAACCAGGACAAGGATCAGGGTCGGCGATTCCTTGCTTCTTGCCATATCGGCTCTCTGGTACCACCCGGAAAAAAAGTTGAGAAATATCGCAATTACCAGCACTACTGCCAGCGGCAGCCCCACGGCCAATTGTTTTATTACTTTTTTTTTGCGAAGCCGGTTATGCTCCCAATATCTTAAAAAATCCTGGTCTCTTTCGGTGATCATAATTGACACAAAGTTAAACTACAAAGGGTTGTTCCGCTTGCATCGGCCAATCAAAATATCTATCTTACAGGTCTCAATTGATCAAGGCTTTGAAATTAGCTCCCCTGCTGGCCCAATTCTTATACTCTAATAAACGGCTCGACCTGCCGGGTATTGGCACTTTTTTATTGGAGGGCCCCATAATTGAAGAGACGGACAGCAAACAAGGGAAGTCTTTAAAACCAGGTGATATTTCGTTTGAAAACAACCATGCGTTGAAGGAAACACCGGATCTTGTTCAATACATCTCTTCGCAGACGGGTAAGATAAAAGCACTGGCTGCAGCCGACCTTGACTCTCATTTAAATGTTGTTCAGCAATTTCTGAATATTGGTAAACCTTTTTTGCTGGAAGGTATTGGTAGCCTGGTAAAAATCAAATCCGGCGAATATGCTTTTTCTTCCGGGGATATTTTATCTGAAAAATTTAAAGACTATACAGCAAAAGAAATTTCCGCTACCTCTTCCATTGAAGAATCTTTTTCCGATTATAAAAAACCAATGAACACCGGCAATAGCAAGAACTGGAGAAAGCCGGCTGTGATACTACTTATTATTGCAGGTATTGGATTAGCCGTATGGGGAGGTTATACAGTTTATAAAATAACTACTGCCAAAAACAGGTCGGCAAAAAAAGAAGACATAAAGAAAGATGAAACAGTATTAGTGCCGGATACGGCGGCACAAAAAAAAGACAGTACTGCCGCTGTTGTGCAAGTTCCGACGGGAAGTTTTCGTTTTGTTCTTGAAGTAGCCAATGCCAAAAGGGCTTTTGAAAGATATAGCAGGCTAAAAGAATATCAATGGGATGTACAAATGGAGACAAAGGATTCTGTTACCTATAAACTTTTCATGGTTTTGCCTGTAGCCGTGGCTGATACCAGCCATGTCGTTGACTCACTAAGTGGAGTGAATGGAAGAAGAGTTTATATCGAGCAATAAAATTCCTATGATGAATGAAAAATGTTCATATAAGTTTCTTACGCTGTTGAAAATTTGGCGCTGGCGTAAACACTTTAGTCTGCATATGATGGTTTAATGAACACCTACAGGTCTTTCTTTTTGAATTTTCTCACCGCCAGCCATAGTGGCAAAACCATCCACAGCAGCATGATACTGGCGGTAAATAAGATCCCGGTACCACTGCCAAAAAAATCTTTGTAGAGGGCACCGGTATATCCCATTAATGCACTGATGTCCATTTGCAGCATAATGAATATACGGCCGAGGTCAACCGGGTTAAGGGCAGAAAGCAAGAGGGTGATTTTTTCCAACGGATAATCGCTGAAATTGAAAAGTATCATTAATACAAGGCCGTCATATATCAGCGTAAAATAGAACCACAACAATAATACAAGCCCAATGCCCCTGGCCTTATCCCTTGCCATAACAGAAGCCCAAAAGGCTATAGAACTGAATACAAGAGTTAAACAGCAGCCGGTAAAAAGTAATGCAAAACCAGTGGCATCGGCAGCAAATAATATTACAGGAACTCCTGCACCGACTAAAAAAGCACTGAGCAAAGAGATGCTTACCCCGGCGTATTCACTGAGCAGTATTTTAGTGCGGCTCATCGGTTGTGAAGCCATTAACTCAATGAACTCGTAAGAGTTATAATAGTGTATAGTTGAAAATACAAGACTAACCAACGGCAGCACGATCAATACAATATTCAGCAGGCTCAGCATAGCCCTGCTGTTATTCTCCTCCATTTGAAAAAGACTGAAGGAAATGATTAAAAGAAACAATGTATAGCCAAGGATGATCTTACTCCTGACTATATCATATAAAACATATCTTGAAAGCTTAATCATTTCTAATAAATTTTTTCGTCTTTTCTTAGTGTCATTATCTTATCAATCCAGTTATTACTGAATTGTTCCCCTTTCATGATCCTTGCAATAGCTTTTCCCAGTTTCAGCTCGCCTGTTTCTTCTTTCAGTGTATCGATATCTTTAAAGAATTGCAGTTTCCCTTCCTGTAGGTACATGATGTGGGAAGTAAGCTCATCCAGGTCACTTAGAATATGAGAAGTAACGAGAATAAGTTTATCTTTTCTTTTTCCCTGCAAAATTTTCTCTTTTAATATTTCGGATGCCAGTGGATCCAATCCTGCTGTCGGTTCATCCAATATGAGTATAGGCGGATCAAAGAGAAAAGCAACGGCGGCACTTACTTTTTGCCTTGTACCGCCACTGAGGTTCCTCATTGGCTTTTCAAATATTTTTTCCAGTTCAAACAGGCCGATCAATTCTTTATCTGTTTTTTCATCGGATGCATTACGAATGTGCTGTAACATCCCGAACAATTGCCCAACCTTCATATTATCAGGATAACGGCCGATCTGTGGCATATAACCAATCTTTTCACGGTAGGCCGGATCAGTGCTGATCAAATGTCCATCTACAAATATTTCCCCGCTACCGGGCCGCACCATGCCCAATATTATCTTTATCAGCGTTGTTTTCCCGGAACCATTGGGCCCGATCAATGATACTACCTGCCCGGGAATAAGTTGTGCCGAAATAGTATCCAGTACTTGCAGCCGACGGAATTTTTTTGATATGTTTTCGATCCGGATCATAATTTCAATGACTTCATCAGGGGTTTATTATCCACCAGGTTCTCTGGTGTAAGACCGGGAATTGCTTTTTCAGCTCTATCCAATAATTGAATGGTAAAACTTCTCATCAGTAATAATGCATTTGGATTTTGTTCAGTGATCATGGCATACAGGCTCACAGGATGATAAGGCACATCGCCAATCCCGTCCTTATTAATATCGTAGCCTTCATATTTATCCCAATAATTATTATCAAATTTATTCAGCATCAAAGTGCCATTTGTGGCCACATCAAAACTGTTGCCTGTAAAATTGTTATGATGAAAGTCATTATCCTCACAACTTGCCTGTACTTTCAGTGCCCAGCCATTCTCTTTAAAAATGTTTTCCTGAATATCCATTCGGCTAGTGCCTTCCAGATGAATGCCCACTGTGTTCTTTAAAAATGTATTATGTATGATATAACTATCGGAAATATCTTTTAATAAAATACCATAAGCAGAAGGCCCCCAGTTCTTCTCAAAATGATTGGCCTCCATCCTTACTTTTTTGGAGTACATGACTGCTACCCCTGCCCCGTTGTTACGAAATGTATTGCTTGTGTAAGTGTCATCATTGGAAAACATGAAATGTAATCCATATCGGATGTTTTTTTCGCTCAGGTTCTTCTTGATAGCAGAAAAAGTGACAAACTCAAAATAAATACCGTCCCGGTGACCTTTTACCTGGTTATTTTCTATCAATGCATTATTTGATTTCCAGAGATGAATGCCGTTGCCGGTGAGTTGCTCTGATGTGGGAGTGCCTGAGATAGTATTGTTTCTTATCACCGTAAAAGCAGAATTCGAAACATGAATAGCGAAATAGGCATTGCTGATACTGTTATTCTCAATGGTTACTTTGTTACAATCAACCAGCTTTATCGAAGCAAAGTCATTCAGTGCAGAATATCCGGAGTTACGGAAATGAATTCCCTTTATTGTAATATCATTCCCGCTGATCAGCAATATCTCGTATTTATTCTCTCCATCAAGCACCGGGCTGTTCTCCCCGATGATCGTAAGAGATTTAGTCAGTATAATACTTCCTTCTTTATAATTGCCTGGCTTGAGCTGGATCGTATCTCCATCCTTTGCAATGATTATCGCCTGCTTTAAAGAATGACATGACTCATTAGCCCCAACGATGATCGTTCTTGCATGACAAGAAAATGAAAAGAATAATACTATGAAAAAGGATATTCTCATTTAGTGTTCTTATATATTTCATCCCAGCTTAACAATGGGCCAGACTTATTGCCTTTTATTTTTTGGGCTGCTTCTACTGAAGAAAAAGCAGCGGTATTACTTCCCATCGGGCTCCGGAGCTCAGCACCTGACCAAAAGACCACTTTCATTACATTGATGAATTCATTTTCTTTTTCGAAATTGACAACAACTTTATGAGCTATTTCTTTTTCTTGTACTGTGCCTGACCGGAGAAAATTAATCATGCAGACCAGGTCATCAAACTTATAGACCTTGCTTTTTTTCGTCACTACTTCCCCTCCATACTTGACATCAACGATACCCATTTTGCAGAAGTAACAATTGTCATTCCCATAATTGAATTTTTCTGTTTTAGGAGAGCATGATGCAAACAGAAAGAAAAGCATCAGGCCAGGAACGGCAAGAGAAGATAGCTTTGCATTCCTTTTTGTGGCTTTGCGTTGATGCCACCATTCCACAAACCAAACCGAAAAGGCAAGTGCTGCTGCTGCAATAACTATCCATCCACCCACATCCGGGAAAGAGTAAGCATCAAAATTCAATAATCGTTTATGTCCTATCAGCGGAGGCTGATAAGAAAGTCCTTCCACTTGTATAGGGGCAGTAGGATCCAGGTTGTGGCCATAATCGTATCCCCACCTGTAAAAGTCATATAAAGCTAATGCGCCACCGATAACAGTCAATACGAGATAGATGAAAAGAAATCTTCTTTTTCCTGTTACAGCCACGATCATGCCGAGCAACATAAAAAAACCAACCACAAAAGGAAGGAATTTGAATTCAGGGAACATGCCCACCGTAATATGCTTCATTCCTATATAATGGTTCAGGCCATTGATCACCTCTACATCCCCGGTAATATTATTGATCCAGATGTTCATGGTTAACCCTTCCGGATATTGCGGTGCAAACAGGTCAATTCGCCAGGCAGGTAAAAAGAACACTGCGATCAATGCTCCGGAGGCAAATGCTACCAATATCCGTGAGGCTACACTTAATTTGTTTTCCATAACCCATGTTTTAAAAAAATCCGGGGGCACAACCCCCGGAAGGTGTGTATGAAAACTCTAAACCAAAAATTCTATTTCTTTGCCGGCGGCATCAGTACGGCATCAATAATATGAATCGTACCATTTGAGGCGGGAACAGAAGCAATTATATTAGCCGAACCGTTCAGCATAATCTTTCCATCTTTTACAGAAATCATCACATTGTCGCCATTTACCATCCCGAGTGTCATGCCATCGGTTAGAAATTCTGCTTTTAATGATGATGTGGTGACATGATACTGTAATATATTTTGCAGATCCGCTTTTTTATCATCTTTCATTAATCCATCCACCGTACCTGCCGGTAGTTTTTCAAAGGCTGTGTTGGTTGGAGCAAAAACAGTGAAAGGCCCTGCATTCGATAAAGCGGTTACAAGGTCAGCTTGCTTCAAAGCTGCAACTAATGTTGTATGATCGGCGGAACCCACTGCTACTTTTACCACGTCTTTCTGTGATTCATCGTCCTTGACAGCTTCCTGTCCTCCTGTTGTAACTGCTGGATCAGTTGTGCTTGTTTCGCCTGATTTATTACTGTTATTGCAACTGCTGGATAGAATAGCTGCAACAAATAGTAGGCTGAATATTTTTTTCATAACAAATTATTTTCTGGTGACTGAATCTTTTTTCTCTGTAATTGCCGGCGCAGTTTTACCAGTGCTGAATGTCAACGGTACATTTGAACCTGCGGGGCTAACCCTGATATAACCCTGCATCTCCTGATGTAATGCAGAACAGAAGTCAGTACAATACATAGGAAATACACCAATACGATCAGGTTTCCATGCCAGTGTTTGTGTTTCACCAGGCATAATGAGCAACTCAGCATTGTTAGCCCCTTTCACTGCAAAGCCGTGCGGCACATCCCAATCCTGTTCAAGATTCGTAACATGGAAGTAAACAATATCTCCGAGCCGTACACCTTCAATATTATCAGGTGTAAAATGTGACCGGATAGATGTAGCATAGACATGTACTTCATTACCTTTCCGTTCCACTCTTGCATAGTTATCTCCTTTAGCAGCCCATGGATTTTGATTCTCCTCAATCTTATATATCTTCTGGCTGTTCTTCATAATAAGTTCAGCAGGGATAGCTTCTGCATAGTGTGGTTCACCAATCGTTGGAAAATCAAGTAACAATTTCATTTTTTCACCGCTGATATCATACAACTGTGCACTCTGTGCAAGTTCAGGACCTGTAGGCAGGTAACGGTCTTTTGTAATTTTATTATAAGCGATCACATATTTACCCCAGGGCTTTTTTGTAGGGCCACCGGGAATACATAAGTGACCAATTGAATAATAGGTAGGAACCCTGTCCAGAACTTTTAATGATTGTACATTCCATTTTACGATCTCTGATGATACGAAGAAGGATGTATAAGCATTTCCATTAGCATCAAACTCTGTATGCAATGGTCCAAGACCCGGCTTTTGAACTTCACCATGCAGCACTGCATCATATTTTAGTACTGGTATTCCATCATATTCACCATCAAAATTTTTTGCAGCAATAGCAGTTTGTATTTTGGTGAAAGAAAAAACAGGGATCGTTGCTGCCAGTTTTCCGCTTCCAACTATGTATTCACCGGTAGGATCCGTATCACAACCATGTGGTGATTTGGGGCAAGGCATAAAGTACACCATTCCCGGGCAGTCTTTGGGGTCAAGCACCATTACTTCATTTTCAATAGTGGAAGTAGCCATGTGTTTGCTCTCGTCATAGGTATTGTGAGCATACTTTACTGATTTCTTCATGGCTTTACCGGCAGCCATATATTCCTCTGCTTTCTTCCAATTCACACACATGATAAAGTCTTTGTCTTTTTGCGAGGCATTTACTTCCAGTAGTGTATTAGCTTTTTCCGAATTGTAACAACTAAAGAAAAACCATCCATGTGATTTTCCCTTACCAGCACGGGCCAGATCAAAATTGATACCCGGTGTTAATACCTGGAAAGCAATATTCATTTTCCCAGAGGTTTTATCAACAGCAACAAAACTTACAGTTCCTTTAAAATTCTGCTTGTATGTCTCAATAGGTACATCGAGGTTATCTCCGACAGGAACACTGAAACGGGTGCCTGCTACTATGTATTCAGAGTTTTCAGTGATAAAAGGTGAAGAGTGGTTACCTGCACTATTAGGGATCTCGAGGATCTCAGCTGTCCGGAAAGTTTTAAGATCAACTCTTGCCAAACGGGGTGTATTATTTCCATTGGCAAAAGCCCAGCGGCCATCCTGTACTCCATCTGTTTCCGATAGAGCAATATGGTGCAGATCATCCCAGGGAACAAAACCATGTGAAGTGTTCAGCATGGCTTTGGTTTCTTCACTATAACCATATCCCTTTTCAGGGTCAACTGAAAAAACGGGAATGACACGGAACAGGCGGCCGGATGGCAATCCATACACAGACATTTGCCCGCTGAATCCCCCCGAAACAAAATTGTAGAATTCATCGTACTTACCGGGTGCCACATACACTTTAGAGGCAGCATTACCACTTACAGCTGATTGAGTTCCTTTGGGTTTGCAACTATATAAACCTGCAACACCAACCATCGCCAGCCATAAACATTTTTGAAGATTTGATTGTTTCATATTAAAATATTTAGCAGTTAAAAATTAAAATCCTGACGTGGTTGATCTGTTGGATCTTATTTTTCTCCATCATTGCTACGCATGTATTCCAGCACCTCTCTTGCCTGGTCTCTCGTGATATTTTGGTTGGGCATACGCACCATACACTGTTCCAGTAATTTCTGTGCCTCAGGATCCGTTTCCAGCATCATTTCCACATTGGTAATCATATTCATGATCCATGTGGATTGTCTGCGTTTGGTAACATCTTTCCAGCCCGGACCCACAAGTTTTTCTTCCGTTAAACGGTGACAGGATTGACATTTTACTTCATAGGTACTTTTACCGGCTGCAACTTTTGTCTGGTCCAAGGGTGTGCTTAAAGTGATATCGCCTTCTTTTAATTCTGTTCCATGTGTTTCAGCCTGGTCTTTTGTAAGTTCCTGCACATCCACAGGTTTTGTATCTTTTTTGACACCTTCTTTACAACTTATAAATAACATGGATGCGATCAGTAAAACGATTGAAGAAAGTTGGTAAGATTTCATAACAGGAATTTTTGAGTTTAAGACAAACAGTAAAGTCTTTTTTTATTAAAAGACATCCTTGTCTCTTAAGATTCAAAAGTATCAGGGCATGATTTTTCAAAAGATGATCATCATCAAATACCGGGATGATATTAGTCAGTTCCTCCCTCATTGGCAGGGGACAATTTTGTAAATGATGTTTTCCAAGTCATTTGGCTATGCTATCCGGAGTATTCTCTACCTGGCGCTGATGGAAGAGGAAAAGGATAAGATACAATTAGATGAAATTTCAGAAGAACTGAATGTGCCCCGGTATTTTTTAGCCAAAGTGATGAACAAACTGGTAAAGGAAGGGATATTGGATTCAGTAAAAGGTCATAACGGTGGATTCAGCATCAATGAAAAAACATTGTCTGTGAAACTTATCAGCATTATGTCGCTGACCGGTGAATCATCACAGTTTAGTAAATGTGTGCTTCAGTTGGGAAAGTGTAATGCCTCATATCCCTGCCCGATACATGACCGGGTAGAATTGCTGCGCCGTGAGTGGCAGGCACTATTCAAAAGTCTTACTATAGGAGACCTGTTGAAAAAGAACGAGAATAATTTTATGAAAAGTCTTATCGCTATTTAAAAGCCATAGCCTCTTTTCAGTCTCTTGTCAGGGACAGATTATATGATCAGGATTAAATTGCATTTTTAGAAATTTTTCCCTGAATCTGTTTCATCCATAAATAGCTGTGTTCTTTTTTAGCAAGAATAACACCCATTGCTACCGCCAGTACTAAAGTACATGGAAATGCAGAGCCAACTCCGAAGGGAGCTATCGCAACAAGGAATAGAATTCCGCCAATGGCACCCAATTTTACTAAAGGGGTCTTACCAAGCATTGCTACTGCGATCAGGGCCTGGCAACTTGCAATAAACCCGACAGCCAGAACAATATTGCTGCTAAACCAGCCTAAAATAAATTCCCGGTAAAAATTAAAAAAAGTCAGTTCTGCCTCTCCAAGATATGCAGAAGGGTTATTTAATGCAGTTGTCCAATTGGTCCAGCCAGCCCAGGCAAATAGCATGAAAAATAATAACCGGCCAAGTCGTATATTCTTCCATGTTGCAAACAAGATCAGCAAAGCAAGACTGTTAGAAATAATATACAGTATCAAATTGGTGGGATTTTCCAGGCCCTTCATATAATTGTATTACTGATGGCATTCAATTGTTTGTCCTGGTGAATGCGGAAGCGAGGGGCTGATAAAAGGTATCCCAAGGTCAAGTCCTCTTAATATTAATATCACCCCCATTATAGAAATAAATACCGGGACCAGTTTACGCAGTTTCATTCTTTGCCTGAAAGAGATCATTGTCCCTGCATACCCCACCAGCATCATGGCAGGTAAAGTACCGGCTCCGAACATCGCCATAAAACCAACACTATGACTTATTTCATTAAATGAAAGTGTAGTGGCCAGTGCTATATATACCATTCCACAGGGCAGCAAGCCATTGGCCATTCCCAATAAAAGAAAACTAAATGCACCTCCCCGTGATCGTAATACCCGGCCGATCAATTTTTGCACTACTGCATATATCTTGTCAAGACCTTTTATATGAATGTTCCTGTGCCTGATGAAATACAATGCAGCCAGTAGTAATATGAAAATACCCATTGCAATAGAAAATGATTGCTGGTAACCTGCCAGGTAGATCCTTCTTCCTGCCAAACCAAATAATAAACCGATTGACGAATAAGTAATGATCCTTCCAAACTGATATAGTAAAAGCGATGCAAATTTTTTTATGGCAGAGAATTGATGAACCGGTAATGCCAGGCTCAGGGGGCCGCACATACCGATACAATGAAGGCTGCCTGCAGCTCCGAGTGTAAATCCTGATATCATGACCGGCCAAAGCATCATACTATGGTCAGCATTTTTTCTGTGAAATAATTTTTCCCGCCCTTATTCCAGCTGATCTTAACGGTATAATTCCCTGCGGGGATATCAACAGGGCTAAATAATTGTTTTCCCTCTTTATCCGGGCCCAGAGAAAATTTTCTGTCTTTCTTTGCATCATAAGAGCAATAGAACCAGACATTACCTGATATAACTTCATTCCTCATTTCATCCGGTAATGATAAAAGAATTCCTGTGGCAGTTTGCTCTAACCGGACTGAACTATTTAATTGATTCGCCCTGTTGGTGCCGTCAATAACCTGCTGGTAGGCGATCTCACTTTTATAATAATCTTTTTCTACCAACTCATAATTTGTTTTAACCGAGCGAACAACCAGGTAGATCATACCCCCGCCAAAAACAAGAAAAGCCAGTAATAATTTATTTCCCCAATTCATAGAAAAAAATTTATTTATTAAAATTTACCAAACGGGCCTGCAAAATTTGTACTAAGTGTAGTTATCCGTTTATCTCCTTCGTACAAACCTATCTGTAGTTTCATTTTCCGTGCAGTTACAAATTTTCTTGGCAGCACTATGAAAAATGAACCTGATGCCTGGTCCTCCTGTTTCAAATGAATATCAGTAGCGCCTACCAACTCAATTTTTCCCTCTTCTTTTGCACTGCCTTCAAGACGCAGTGTTACGGGAATATTTTTGAGTGTTTTATTAATTACTTTGATATTAAAAAGGTTGGCAAGACTATCTGTTCCCCGTTCAATATACAATGTGCCCCTGGTACGGATGATCGTCCCGTCAATATCTTTACGGCTTATCAGTAATAATGTGAGGATCCCTGTAAGAATGATCAATATTACCGTATAGAATTTCATCCGGCCTGTATAGCGTAATTTTTTCCCCTCAGAGATTCCATTCTCAGATGCATAACGGATAAGACCTGTGGGACGGTGCACTGCTTCCATCATTTTATTGCAGGCATCAATGCAGGCAGTACAACCAACACATTCCATTTGTGTACCATTACGGATATCAATACCGGTAGGACAAACTTTCACACACTGAAAGCAATCGATGCAGTCACCGGTATTTATTTCGGCAGTACCTGCTTTTTTATACTTGTCACGGGGCTCGCCTCTTTTATGATCATACGCAACGATCATAGAGTTCCTGTCGAGTAATACGCCTTGCAAACGTCCATATGGACATATCACAGTACAGACCTGTTCCCGGAAATAAGCATAAACGCCATAGAAGACTGCTGAAAAAATAATGATGGCCAGGAAGCCTACGATATGTTCACTTACCGGTTCGCTGATGATCTTTTTTAATTCATCCATTCCAATGATATAGGAAAGAAAAAAATTGGCGATAATAAACGATAAAAGAAAAAAAGAGAGATGCTTGGTTGTTTTTTTAATGACCTTCTCAGTATTCCAGGGGGCATTTTTCAATAATTTTTGTTTGGCTGCATCGCCTTCTATCAGGTATTCCACTTTCCGGAAAAGCATTTCCATGAAAATAGTTTGCGGGCAAACCCATCCGCAAAACAAACGACCGAATGCCGCCGTGAAAAGAACAATAAAGACAATAAAAGTCACCATTGTCAACCCGAAGATGAAAAAATCCTGCGGCCAGAATATTTTACCAAAGATGATGAACTTACTTTCAGTGATATTGAAGAGGAACAAGGGCCTTCCATTCATCTTGATAAAAGGAAGAGTAAAGAACAATGCAAAAAAACCCCAACTGACCCAGGTACGGATATTATAAAAACGACCTTTGGGTTTTTGTGCAAATATCCAATTCCTTTTTCCTTTTGCATCAACAGTGGCAATCCTGTCACGGAACGATTCTGCTACATCATCCTGTGTTTTCTTATCTGTGGGGGCTGGATTCACTTTGCGTTTTATTATTTCATGGCTGTAGTTTGCCAGCTGTAGTTTTTACAGTATCCGTAACTGGCTTTACAGGATTAGCTTCTTCTTTATACAACTCGCCCTGCGGGTCCCGGGGGTTGGCCGGTTTGGTCCCCTGCAGCGATCTCACATAACTTGTTAGCTGTGCCATCTGTTTGGGAGACAGATCATCTTTCCAGCTTCTCATTCCTTTACTGGTTCCGTATTTTATAGTCTTAAAAATATCTTTTATGCCGCCGCCATATAACCAATATTCATCAGTGAGATTTGGGCCTACTGCATTACCACCACCATCAGCACCGTGACAAGCCGTGCATTTTGAAGGGTCTGTGAAGATAGCCTTGCCTGCATTGATATCATCGGCGCTGGTCAGCAGTGTAACTGTATTTTCATCAACCGCTTCTCCTTTTCTCTTAAGGTACTCTTTGACTCTTATTTCTGCATTTGCTACAGATGTTTCGTATTCCTGTTTGCTTGAAGGACCTGTATGCGATACATGGAAACGCCATAGATAGATCACTGCAAAGATTATAGTAACATAAAAACCATATAACCACCATGGCGGAAGACGGTTGTTCAATTCACGGATACCATCATAATCATGCCCAAGATCAAGATCTGCTTCCTGGCTCACAGGACGAAGTTTATTGAACCTGTCCCACCAGCTAAGACGATCGGCCCTGGCTATCTTTATTTCTTCAGGAGTCGCTGTTGCTGTAATTAATTTCTCTTTTTCCGTTCTTAATAAGAATTTAATATTGATAAGCATTGCTATGATAACAAGCAACTCAAGAAAAAGAATAACAGCCATCAGGTAAAATGTGGAGGAGTTCATACCCCCGATGGTCTTTGCAGTTGTAGCTGCCGTTTGAACTGTTTGATCCTGCGCTATTACAGCAGGAGCAATCAACATTGATAAAATGACCATTACACCGGCGGCCATCCCGCTATCCTTTGCTTTCTTCTTTTTTAGTTTTATTTCTGCAGCGCCGATTAGAATATTCGCCAATATGCCTATGACTATCAGCAGCAATATCATTAGTACAATGAGCACAACTGCCAATGGGTTGCTGAATAACGAAGGTGAAGGTGGCCCCGCAGCAAACGCCGGTTGCAAAGCAAACAACAAAAATAAAACTACAAAGCTTATTATATATCTCATTTTATTTCGCATACGAAAGAGTATTAACGTAGTTAGTTTTAATTATCCAAAGGAATTTGACTTATTTTTTTAAAGTCTTTCTTTTTGGTTTTGAATACCCATGTCAGCATTACTAAAAAGAAAAGAAAGAAGATGGTCAGCGATATCAATCCATAAATATCAACACCACTTACTTTTTCCAGGTAATTAATAAATTTCATTTTTGGCTTATTTATTATTATCAGCAATTGGTTTTTGTTCCGCCTGAATATCCCTTCCTAAACGTTGCAGGTAAGCGATCAGTGCTATTATTTCTCTGTCTGAATTAGTTTCAATTTTATCTTTCTTCAGGTTGGCAGCAATTGAGTCTGCTTGCCTGGCAAGATCTGCATTGGCCATTTTATCATATCCTTTTGGATAAGGCACTCCTAATTTTTGCATAGCCCTGATCTTGGCCGGAGTAGTAGAAATATCAAGCTTGTCATCCAGCAACCAAATATATCTTGGCATGATAGAGCCGGGAGAAGTTAGCCGGGGATCATACATATGTGTATAATGCCATGAATCCGGTCTTTTATTTTTATCGGCGCCTTCTCGTGCCAGGTCGGGCCCGGTTCGCTTACTTCCCCATTGAAAAGGGTGATCATAAACAAACTCACCGGCTTTGGAATACTCACCATATCTCGCTACTTCATCCCTGAAAGGACGAATCATTTGCGAGTGACAGGTGTAGCAACCCTCTCTTACATAAATATCTCTTCCCTGCAATTCAAGCGGTGTGTAAGGTTTTACACTGGCGATCGTTGGTACATTTGATTTTACAAGAAACGTCGGTATCATTTGCACCAAACCACCAATAGAAACAAGGATCAGGCTGGCTACCAGCATGGTTACCGGTTTTCTTTCAAGTATCCTGTGCCAATATTCCTTTTTAGCAGACGCTTGTTTTACCAAAGCAGGCGCTTCCGCTGCTTCATTAGGAATGAATTTCCCTTTTACAATTGTTTTGTAAATATTATACACCATGATTAATGCGCCGGTGAGATACAATGCACCACCAACGCTGCGGGCCACATACATGAACTTGATGTTGGTAACAGTCTGCATAAAATCAAACTTTAACACTCCTTCGGGAGTAAACTGTTTCCACATGATGCTTTGTTCAAACCCTGCCCAGTACATCGGTACTGCATAAATAACAATACCGATTGTACCCAGCCAAAAGTGTGTAGTGGCTAATTTTTTTGAATATAGGTTTGTTCCCCACATCTTAGGGATCATATAATACAGGATAGCAAAGGCAAGGAAACCATTCCAGCCAAGGCCGCCGATATGAACATGCCCGATGGTCCAATCACTGAAGTGCGAAATAGCATTCACACTTTTTAAACTGAGTAATGGTCCCTCGAACGTAGCCATACCATAACAGGTAATGGCAACCACCATGAATTTTAAAACAGGATCCTCTCTTACCCTGTCCCATGCACCACGAAGTGTAAATAAACCATTCAGCATTCCACCCCAACTGGGAGCGATAAGCATAATAGAGAAAACAACACCGAGTGATTGGGCCCAATCGGGCAATGCAGTATATAATAAATGGTGTGGGCCCGCCCATATATAGATAAATATCAACGCCCAAAAGTGAATGATGGAAAGTTTGTAAGAATAGATCGGCCTGTTGGCAGCTTTAGGAAGAAAATAGTACATCAATCCTAATACTGGTGTTGTAAGGAAGAATGCAACAGCATTATGCCCATACCACCATTGCACCAGGGCATCCTGTACTCCTGCAAACCAACTGTAGCTGCCTGTAGCAGAATACGGTATTTCAATTGAACGAACAATATGCAACAAAGCTACTGTGACCCATGTGGCGATATAAAACCAGATAGCAACGTATAAATGTTTTTCTCTTCTTTTGAGGATAGTGCCAAACATGTTAATGCCGAAAATTATCCATACCAGTGCAATAGCTATATCTATGGGCCATATCAGCTCGGCATACTCGGCGCCATTGGAAAGACCAAGTGGTAAAGTGATAGCTGCAGCGACAATGATGAGTTGCCATCCCCAGAAATGGATCCAGCTAAGCTTGTCACTGAACATTCTTGCTTTGCAAAGGCGTTGCAACGAATAATAGATGCCGGCAAATGAAGCATTCCCTACAAATGCGAAAATGATCGCATTGGTGTGCAAGGGACGTAAGCGGCCAAAAGTAGTGGCGGCAAAATTCAAACTTGATTCAGGATAATAGATCTGTATTGCTACCCACAAACCCACGAGCATACCAACAATACCAAAAATGATTGTGGCATAACCAAAAGCCTTAACGATCTTATTATCGTAGTAAAATTTTTCAACTTGAACACCCGGAGCTGTTTCTTGCATAATTATTTTTTTGTTGGAGTGGATTGAGTTGGTTTATCATCGAAAAGTATTCTTGAAGCCGGTGAGTAGTCATCTTCGAACTGGCCTGACTTAACACCCCACAGGAAGGCTGCCAGGAAAAGTGCAGCTACAGAAATACTTGCTGCTAATAGAATGATGATCACACTCATATCTTCAATTATGGCGGTAAAAATATTCCCGGGCAAATGGCCAGAAGATAACAGGCATCAAGCCAAAAACTGATTTTAATCAGTTGGAAAACAATTCTAAAGTTTTAGCCTGCGGGCCAGCAGGTTACTGCTGCCGAAAGTTATCACCAGGATGCTGAGGGAACTGGCGGGCATCAGGATGGCAGCTATAAGAGGAGACAATGCTCCCTGTACAGCAAAATACAATCCTATAATATTATATACAATGGATAATACGAAACTGGTGGTAACAATATTTTTGTTAGCGCTGCAAAGCCGGATGAATTTTGTAAGTCGTGGCAATTGTTTCGCCTCAATGATAGCATCACTGGCGGGTGTGAAATTATTGGTTTGCTCAGCAACGGCAATACCGATATCGCTTTGCTTTAATGCTCCTGCATCATTGAGTCCGTCGCCGATCATCATCACCTTGTTTCCTTTTTGCTGCAAATACTGAATATATCTCAGTTTATCTTCAGGCTTTTGATAAAACCGGAGTGTAACATTGTTACCCATCATTTTTTTAAGATTTTCCTTTTCCGCTTCGTTATCGCCTGATAGAACAGATAAATGATAATTGTTCTTCAACCCGGATAATAATGTTGTTATATCATCCCGGTAATGATTCTTAAAAAGAAAAAAACCCTGTGTCTTATTTTCAAAGCTGACAAAAATAGCGGTCCCTAACCGGCGATCTACCTGGCCGGTCACAAAATGATAAGAGCCTATTTTCAGCAGATCCTCTCCTGCAAAACCTTCGATACCCTCCCCTGCTGTTTCCTTAAACCCGATAACATCTAATTTTTTTGTTTGCCCAATATGCCGGCTCAGTGCTTTACTGAGCGGATGAGAAGAACAGGCGGCCAAAGCGGCCACCTGTTGAAGTTGATAAGCAGTAAGCATGGTTCCGCTATAGGATATATCCTGGAACTGGGTGCTGGTCAATGTACCCGTTTTGTCAAAGACAATATGTGTTGTGCCGGCAATATCTTCGATCGTTTGTGCATTGCGCAGGTAAAATTTGTTACGGCTGAGTATCTGTAAAATGTTTCCATTGGTAAATGTGTTGGACAACAATAAAGCACAGGGACAAGCAATGATAAAAATAGCTGTGACGGCGGGCCATAATCTTTCCTGGTCATGAACCATCCAATATATAGCAGTGCCGGCCGCAATGGCAAAAACAATATAGGTGAAATAACGGCTTAACAAATGAACGAAAGAGGTATTTGATTTTTCCTTTTTATTTTTCAACTCTTCCCTGTTCCATAATTGTGTAAGATAACTTTGTGCCACTTCTTTTACCACCAGTATCTCAATATTGCCTTCGGTTTGTTTGCCCCCTGCATAGACCAGTTCGCCCACTTCTTTTAGTATGGGAACAGATTCGCCGGTAACAAAACTATAATCAATAAATGCTTTGCCTCTTGTCAATATTCCGTCGGCGGGGATCAACTCTTCATTATGAATAAGCAACGTGTTGCCGGGCTTAATATCCGGCAAGGCAGTTGGGATCTCTTTTCCCTCAGTAAGAACAGAAACAGCCACCGGGAAATAAGAAGTATAATCTCTTTCAAAAGAAAGCTGGCGGTATGTTTTGTCCTGCAATATTCTTCCTGCCAGCATAAAAAAAACAATGCCTGTCATTGAATCAAAATAACCCCCGCCGGAGCCATCTATCACTTCCCATGCGCTGCGGATAAATGTAATAATGATAGCCAAAGCAATGGGCGCATCTATATTCAGGAATTTATGTTTCAGGCTTTTCCAGGATGATTCATAAAATGGCTGAGCAGAGTAAAGCAATACAGGGATTGCCAGCAAAAAATTGATCCAGCGAAAACTATTACGAAGCGCTGTTTCGGTAGCATCGATACCCAGGTATTCCGGAAAACTCATCAGCATGATATTTCCAAAACAAAAGCCTGCAATACCCAGTTTGAATACCATTCCCTTATTGATAGCCGGTCTTTTTTGATCAAGATCATTGAGACTGATATATGGCTCATACCCAATACTGGCAAGCGTTTCAACCACATCCTGGAGCGATATTTTTTGCACTGAATAAACAACAGCCACTTCTTTGCGGATAAAATTCACTTTACTGGAAATGATATTTTCATCAAGACGGTGGAGATTTTCAAGGAGGTAAAGACAGGAACTGCAATGCATCTGCGGCAGGTAAAAAGTAACATGGGCCTGTACTTCGTCCTGGAAACTGATAAGCCGGGATTGTATCTTTTTATCTGACAGGAAATCAAATTTTCCCTTTCTTATTTTACTTCGCTGATTGATCCCCGGGTTTTTATTCAGGTCGTAGTAATCGCACAACTCATTTTGATCCAGTATCTGGAACACCATTTTGCAACCTTCGCAGCAAAATTTTTTCTTGCCAATCGCTATATTATTATCGGGGCAGTTCTCCCCGCAATGATAGCAATGGGTCGCTTCAGCGATTGATGGTGCATTCATTAGCTGCTAAAATAGCCCGGCAAAACCGCCGGGCTGGTGACCATTCTCAAAGAAAAATGTGATTAAAGTCATCCCCCGGAGAAAAGTTTTTACCCGTATTGAATATTATCTCCACAACTGATCTTAATCATCTTTTTTTATTGGCCATCTCCTTTTCTTTGAAACTTAGAATAATAAAATGCTTTTTTTAAATGATGATTGATAGAAAATCGTTCGTATCTGATATTGTAGCACAGGATTACCGCACAGCAGATGTTTTTCGCCGGCATGATATCACTTATTGTTGCGGGGGTAAATGGCCATTGGATATGGCTTGTGAGCTGCGGGGATTAGATGCCGATAAAATAAAAACCGAGCTTGAAGCGGCTACCCGGACTATTACGATCCCTCATTTGATCGACTTTAATAACTGGAATATTGATTTTCTCACCAATTATATTGTTGAGATACATCACAACTATTTAAAGACATCGTTACCGCTGACACACAAAATGCTGGAAGAGTTTGTAGAAGAGCATCGGAAAAAATTTTCTCATCTTGATGAACTGGAGCTCAAGTTTACCGCTCTTGTCAAGCAGCTTCATTCTTCCATTTCAAAGGAAGAAGAAACATTGTTTCCATATATAAGGCAGATCGTACATGCACAAAATGCTAAGGAGCCCTATGCTGCCCTGCTGGTACGTACCCTTCGCAAACCGGTTGAAGGAGTAATGAGCAATGGTCATAACAGGATCAATGATCTTATCATGGAGATCCGGCACCTGACCAATTCGTATAATCCACCGGAAAATGTTTGCACCAGCCATAAGGTGGTGATAGCAAAATTGAAAGAATTAGACAATGACCTTGTACAACATTTATATCTTGAACAATCAGTTCTATTTCCCAGGGTGTCGGCTATCGAGAAAGAATTACTTGGTTACTAAAAAATTTCTGCATGAAAACGACAAAGGCCTGGGCTATTTACTGAAAACATATATGCTTCCTGTTTTTGTCACAGGAACCCGGAAAGTGATAGGCTATTTTAAAGGCATATCGGGCATTTAAAATAAAAATCATGTTTGGGAAACTGAATAAAGAAGAAATTGAAGAAGTCATCAAACGCCAGTTATTCGGGCGAATAGGCTGCTATACTGATGGGCTTGTATATGTCGTACCCGTTAGTTATGCCTATGAAGACCCTTATATTTACGGATACACTTTTGAAGGAATGAAAATAGATATGCTCCGGAAAAATCCATCTATCTGCTTCCAGATAGATGACACAAAGAATTTAGCCAATTGGAAAAGCATTATAGCATGGGGAGAATTTGAAGAGTTGGTTGATACGACAGGTCGTAACCATGCTTTGCAAAAACTGGAGGAACGGGTACTCCCGATCATTAACAGCGAAACCATGCATGTCTCACCGATCTGGCCTTTTTCCACCAACAACCCGGATGCTTTAAAAGGGATCGTTTTTCGTATCCGTTTAAAAGAGAAAACAGGCCGGTTTGAAAAAAGCCCAGATAGTATTTTTTATGCGACCTGACACCGATACTTATCATTTAACAGAGCTTATTGGCGGATGAATAAAATTGTTTCTTATTGTTTGCAACAGCGATTGCTTCCGTGCAATCTTATCTTTTATCCATTCCTTCTTAATTCGTTCTAACTGGGTTTTATTATAATTACCCGACTTGATCAGCCAATATGCTTTTAACAAAGCAACAGAATTACAACGGTCCTGGAAACTACCCAATTCCATTAATAGTTTATCAAACCAGGCTTCATCCCTTTCTTTCCAAACTAAGACTGATAACCTCTCCTGTCGCAGGCCAGTATATTGTTTCACATTATAATACAGGTCTTTTAAATTTTTTCGTATGATATGAATATTGCTATCACTAAAATTTCCGCTGGCAAGTATTGCATAGATGAGTTCCCATTTTTCCTGTACATATTGCCTGAAGCTGCTTAGCAAAAACTTTGAAGGCAGCAGCCTGCCGGTTTTGCGCCGGCTTTTTTCTATGGAGTTACCGGAAAGTATTTCTATTAATTCGGGTTGCAGTTTATCAATCTTTTCTTGCACTAAATTAAGATAGGTTCTTGGCTTCTTACTATCCCGGAGGGTAGCCTTTAATACCCTTCGCTCCTGCAATTGAAGATCCCGGATGCTTCCTGCAATTGTATATGCATTTTTGAGTTCTTTCTGAATTCGGATCCTTTTTACACCTGGCTCTGCTATTGACAACATCCGGAAAAAGGCCCTTAGTTTTTTATATTCCACTCTGAACCGGTGTATTGTTGCCTGGTTAATGCCCTTCAACAGGCCTGATACGATCCCGGCCATTTTATCATAGTGATCATTACTTATTTTCTCAAGTAATTTTCTGTTCATTGCTTATTATTAATACCTTGTCATCATAGTGTTAACTTTTTTCATAACGCCCCGTCCTTTCTTTAATGACTATCCGGTAAATAACAGGTTTGATATTGCCCGGTGAGCGGGGATGCACCCTGTCAGCCGATATTTCAGGAGGCACGGCAGTCTCACTGATCTTCATTCGCATCATCCTGTCAACAAAAAATTTCATCGCTGCCAGTTTTTCTTTTTCATCTTTTATCTCCTCGTATTCTCCCCACAAGATCACAGTTTTCCAGCCAGAAAAACTCTTTACTTCCTCTACTTCAAAACACACTTCGGGATTTTTCCTCATCATCCTGATCTTCATTCCTGCCACAGAATGCCCGATGATATGCTGGCCATCATATACATAGTTGATAGGAACGACATAATTCTTCCAGCCGTCATTGCAACCAATTCGTCCCAATACATTTGAGAGCAGGACTTCTTCGATCTGTTCTCCTGATAATTGCCCGATCATACAAATCTTTTTTAAGTGTTCTATTCTTGTTTACCTGCTTTTAAAAATTGCAGATTAATCAATGATTTTATTTCTTCCATTAATTCTACCTGGGTATGCTGGATGGTAAATAATGTTTGCATCTGTTCTGTCATCAGCAGATCTACCTTGCGATGAAGATTCCTGACCTCGATCTCAGCCTTTAAATTGATCATATAATCATTTACTGCCCGTTGCCGGTCTTTTTGCTCTTTTCGATTCTGGCTCATCATGATAACCGGAGCCTGCAAAGCCGCAATAGTTGATAGCAGCAGGTTCAACAGAATAAAAGGAAAAGGATCAAATGTTTTTTTCAGCAAATAAATATTCATTATCATCCACAATAACATAAAAAGCAGGAAAACGATAATGAACTTCCAGCTTCCTCCAAAAGAGGTTACCTTATCAGCCAGCTTACTGGAAAACGGAAGGTTTTTGTCTTCAAACTCGAGCAACTTATCTGATAGTACTTTTTCTTCTTCAATAGCTGTGTGAACGATTTGGTTCAGCTTATTGAGTTGCTCATTTCCCGATGAAAAAAGTTGTTCAATTTTTAGCTTTGCCATTGTTCTGTTTTTAAAACCCTCATTCGTGGATGCACATTACCGGCACCTGTGATTGAAAGACCAGTTGTTTTGTGCTGCTGGGGCTGAAAATGCCTTCAATCAGTTTGTGTTTTTTGGGAATGGCGATAACCAGGTCCAGGTCATTAGATCTTGCAAATTCAAGAATTCCGTCTTCCACATCAGGATGGTTTATAAAATGATATTGAGGATGCATATCGTCGAAAATACTATGCAGGTAAAATAACTCCCCGGGAGTATCGGGCTTGAAATGTTTGTCTTTATAATCAATGTTTAAAATATGCAACTCGGCAGAAAACGTCTTTATTATTTCTTTGATAGAACCAACCGGCGTAGTTGCCGCTACCTGCTTAAAATCGCAGGCAAATCCTATTTTCCTGATACCTTCTCCATATTGTTTCCCGGCTGGTATTGCAATGACAGGCCAGGCCAGGTGACGGATGGCACCGAGTGTGGTACTTCCAAAGACGATTTTTTCAAGCCCTGTTTTTCCTTTGGCTCCCATAACTACAATAAAGGGTTTGACTTCGTTAGATAATTTTTCTAACTGGTCGATCGTATCTCCCAACACTGCACATGTCAGCACTTTGACCTTTTTGGAACTGCGGGACTCTATCTTTTGTTTTACTATATCCAACTGCGTCTCACTGTCTTTTCTCAATTCATCTACTGAAACAAGTGCCAATGGTATTTCTGATGCATAGGCCAACGGAACCTGGTAAATATTGACTAATAAGATCTCTGCGTTTATAGCTAAAGCCATATCAACTGCAAAATTTGCGGCGTTAATAGAAACCGGCGAAAAATCGGTTGGCACCAATATCGTTTTCATGGTTGTTTTATTTTCAGGTATAAATATAGACGACAGGTTTTCCTATGCAGCTGATTATTGTCAGCAAAGAGGATGATTATCTTACGTTCAAAATGGGGCAGGTAAAATCTAATTTGGCAGCCATAATAGAGAATCACATATTACATCCTGTTTTCTGATGATCACATCTTTTGATATATGGAAAGTGCTGGCAGGGATAGCTATTTTTTTGCTCGGCATCCGCTTCCTGGAAGAATCGCTGCAACAACTATCCGGCAGGAGATTCAAACTCTTCCTGAAAAAGCAAACTTCCAATAAACTAAGGGCAATTGGAGGCGGAGCAATTGTTACAGGTGTTTTACAAAGCAGCTCACTCGTTAGCCTGATGGTGCTTGCATTCGTAGGAGCTTCAGTTATTCCAATGGAAAATGCATTGGCTGTTATTTTAGGTGCAAACCTGGGCACTACACTTGACAGTTGGATCGTCGCAGTTGCAGGGTTCAAATTAAATATTGAAAATATTGCATTACCGGTGGCTGGCCTGGCAGGAATAGGCTATGCCGTTTTTAATAAGGAATCGAAACTCTATAACTGGTGCAGGTTCTTACTGGGATTTGGTTTCCTTTTTGTCGGCCTTGGTTATATGAAAACAGGAATGGAAGGCCTGGTACTGAGTACTGACTTCAGTCAATTTAAGGAATCCCCGATCCTCATATTCTTTATCATTGGCTTTATCATTACCACATTGATCCAAAGCAGTTCGGCCACTATTGCTATTACGTTAAGTGCTTTGAATGCCGGCGCAGTTGCATTAGTGCCTGCCATGGCAATAGTGCTCGGCTCTGAAGTCGGCACTACTATCAAATTGTTTGTAGCAGGGCTGAAAGGTGTAGCAAATAAAAAAAGAGTAGCGCTGGGAAACTTCATATTCAATGCGATCAATGTACTCCTGATCCTCATTTTCCTGCATCCTTTGAATAAATTTATAACAGAAGTGATCGGCATAAAGAACAACCTTTATGCATTGGTTTTTTTTCAAACACTGGTAAACATTCTCGGCATTATTCTTTTTTATCCTTTCCTTGGCAGGATGACAAGATTCCTGGAAAAGCAATTCAGGGACAGTGATAGTGAAAGTCTTTTTATTCATAAAGTTTCCCCTCTTGAAACTTCTACTGCTCTCCTCGCTATGGAAAAGGAAAACAGGCATTTCCTTAACGCAGTCATTACTTATTCGCTGAGTTGCTTTGAAAAAAACAACGAGCATCCCGCTTCCGGTACATTTCAAAAAAAATTCTTATCCGGTACAATTGCCGAAAAATATGCCTACTTAAAATATCTGTATGGAGAGATCCATAGCTTTTATATACAGGTGCAAAAAAATTGTACCGACAGTGAAGACATCGATCAATTGGAACGTTTCATGTCTTCTGTGCGAAATGCCATGTATGCCGCAAAAAGTATCAAGGATGCTATAGCTGACATAGAACAGCTCCGGAATTCTTCCAATGACGTTAAATATGATTTTTACCTGAAGACCAGGCAATCGGTGGAAGACTTTTGCAAAGAGACCAATGGTCTTTTAAATGAAACTGTAGCCGATCGGTTTGAAAAACTTACAGGCTCATATCATATCGTTACTGAAAAATATACTGTCACATTACAACAATTATATAAAGAAAGCATTGCCGGCCATGTGAGTGAAACGGAAATAAGTACCCTGCTTAATTTCAACCGGGAGATATTTACTTTTTTCAAATCCCTGCTTTTCGGCGCAAAAGATCACCTGTTCGACAGGGAACAATCCAAATATTTTGAAGATTTGCCTGGCTTTATAAGATAGAATGATCTTTGTCATAGCAGTTATTGATGTTATTCATAAACTGAAAATATTTTATTGGACATTTTTGTTTTATGAAGTACCTGTTCTTATCAATTTTTACAATTGCCTGCTTGTGTCATCCTGCCAATGGTCAAAACCAACCCGGGACATTACTACCAGGCCAAAAAGAAAAACTATTGTATCCCTCTCTTGTCAACAGGTTCTACTTACTGAAAAATAATAAACCATGCTGGATGGGAGCAGGCAATGAAAGTTTTTTATTACGCCAACAGCTTATAATCGCAGTTGACAGCGCTTATTATTGGGGATTTGCAGAAAACAAATATCATACTGAAGAATTATCCTACTATGTAAATAATAATATTTCAGATACTGTCTTGCTCCGGCAGGCTGATCGTCTCTTCACAGATGCCGCAATTGCTTTATGTAAAGACCTGTACCATGGTTATAAAATGCATCCCTGGGTTGGCTATGACCAGCTTTCCGGCAAATATGAAGATGGAAACAATGAATATTTGCTCCGGCGTTTACTTACTGTTTCAACAGCTGAACAATTCCAGCTACTCATCGCTGCATTAGAACCGGCACAGAAAGAATACTTACTACTAAAGAATGCATTGCGGGAACACAAAGAAAAAGAGCATAAGGATACAGTAACCATGATCCGGTTATCAATGAATTATTTCCGCTGGATACATCATTTTAGTTTTGAACAACTCATTGTTATTAATCTCCCCGAAGCAAGGATGCGGTATTATGAAAAAGACAGTATCATTTTCAATATGAAAGTAGTGGTGGGGAAAACGTCAACCCCCACTCCACGATTTGCCACCGTATGCGACCAGGTAATTTTGTACCCCTACTGGTATGTTCCCCGCAGCATCACTTTCAATGAATACTTACCAAAGATCAAAAGAAATCCTTCCTGGATAGATGCTAACAATATGCAGGTGATCGATGGTTCGGGCAAAGTGATGGATCATTTGAATATGGATTGGAGTTCCTTTCATAGCGGCTACTTCCCTTATATAATACGCCAGTCAACCGGATGTGATAATGCATTAGGCGTTATTAAATTCAATATTGTTACACCCTATGGTGTTTATATGCATGATACCAATAATAAAACGGTTTTTTTATCAGGTCTCCGTTATTTTAGCCATGGATGTATCCGGCTGGAAGAGCCTCTTGAATTAGGGAACAGGTTATTAGCGGGCAGGCTGGATACGGCTTATTTGCAATCCTGCTTTAAAGAACAAAAACCAAAGTTCATGCAGCTGGAAAAAACTATACCTGTTTTTTCTGTTTATATGCCCGCTGCTGCCACAGCAGAAGGTACTATCCGCTACTATAAAGACATTTACAAATTATTGCGATAGTTCAGGATGCAGAAAGTGGGTAATGACTCAGTTTGAAATCTGCACTTGTAATATGACCACAGAGTTACACAGAGATATTGAGAACCACAGAGCAATTCTCTGCGTAACTCTTATCCTCTGCGGTTCTCTGTGGGCCAATTTTTCAAAGTGAGTCACTATAAGAAAGTGCTTTTCTCCTTTTTCCCTCAATTAATAGTAACATTGTATCCTGTAAGACTCACCCCAAACATTCCTGGTATATATGCTTGATCAGGCACACATGACCTCGCTTTTTGAAAATGCAACGGAAGGCATTATTCTTACAAAGGGGGATGGTATCATTGTAATGATCAACCCCGCAGCAGAAAAAATGTTTAATTATACTTCGGATGAATTGGTCGGACGATCTATCGATATCCTCATTCCTGACCAGTATAAACCCCATCATCATCAATTAAGAGAAGGATTTAATAAGCATCCTTCGAACCGGTCAATGGGTAGCGGCCGGGATCTGAATGGCAGAAAAAAAGATGGCAGTAATATGCCGGTGGAGGTCAGCCTTAGTCATTACCGGCGGGATGACGAGCTGTTTGTGATTGCATTTATTGTTAACATTACACAGCGAAAAAAGATCGAGCAAAGCATGTTAGAGCAAAAAGCTGAACTTGAAAAGATCACTGATAAAATAAGACAACTAAATGCAGAACTTGAAATAAAAGTAGAAGAACGAACCCTCATTTTAAAAGAAGCTTTGCAAAAGCTCGAAGAATCCCAACAGGAACTAAGCGAAGCTTTGGATAAAGAACGACAGTTGAATGAGATCAAAAGCAGGTTTGTATCCATGGCTTCTCATGAATTCCGCACACCATTGACCACCGTACTCTCTTCCGCCTCTCTTATTTCAAAATATAATGGCGCCAATGACCAGGAAAAAAGAGAAAAGCATATTGACAGGATCAGGAACTCAGTCAATAACCTGAATGAGGTCCTTGAAGATTTTCTTTCTCTTGGTAAATTGAATGAAGGAAGAGTGACAACAAAGATCGAAGAAGTTAATGTAAACGAGGCTGTCGGGGAAACCATTGAGGATATGAAACCTTTACTGAAAAAAGGACAGCATTTTATGTTGCAGACTGAGACCGGTTGCATGGCTAATACAGACAAAAAATTATTGCATAATATACTGGTCAACCTTTTAAGCAATGCGACAAAATTTTCGGAAGAAAATAAACCTATCATTATTTCTACAAAAAGCGAGAAAGATAGAATTATCATTGCTGTAGCTGATGAAGGCATTGGCATCAGCGTCAATGACCAGGAACATTTATTTGCCAGTTTTTTCCGGGCTGCCAATGCCGGAAATATCCAGGGAACAGGTCTTGGTCTCCATATCGTAAAAAGATATGTGGATATTTTAGGTGGAGAAGTGCAGCTGCAAAGTGAGCTCAATAAGGGAACGACTATTCAATTCACCATTCCGTGTAATTAAAACTACTACTATGAAATCTGTTTTAGTAATTGAAGATAATGCCGACATCAGGGAAAATACGGCCGAGATCATGGAATTAGCAGGTTACAAAACTTTTACTGCCGAGAACGGCAAAAAAGGAGTGGAAGTTGCACAACGGGAAAAACCTGATATCATAGTTTGTGATATCATGATGCCAGAGTTGGATGGTTATGGTGTGTTGCATTTACTCAAAAAAAATCCTGAGACGGAGCATATTCCTTTTGTTTTTCTTACGGCCAAAACAGAACGGAGTGATTTCAGGAAGGGGATGGAAATGGGAGCGGATGATTATATCACTAAACCTTTTGAAGAGATAGAATTGTTGAATGCCGTTGAAATAAGACTAAAAAAAGCAGCAGTACTGGATGCAAAATATACTCCATCGCAGCAAGGGATCAATCAATTTTTGCAAGATGCAAAGAATGCAGGCCTGATCACTAAATTATCAGAGCAATACAATACCGAGAATTATCCCAAAAAGCAGGTACTCTACCAGGAAGGTAAACGACCGAGAAATCTGTTCCTGCTCGTAAAAGGCAAAGTAAAAGGAGTTAAAACCAATGAGGATGGCAAAGAATATATTACAGACCTGTTCAGTGATGGTGATTTTATAGGGTATCCTGCACTTATAGAAGACAAAAACTATGATGACTCTGCTATTGTGCTTGAAGAAGCCGAGGTTATGCAAATACCCAAAGAAGATTTTATGCAGATGATATACGGGAATATGGATGTTGCCATTAAATTCATCCGTATCATTACACAAAACGTAAAAGAAAAAGAAGAAAGATTATTGAACCTCGCTTATAGTTCTCTCCGTAAACGGGTAGCCAAAGCACTGGTGGATATACATTCAAAATTCAATACAGGTAACGAAAACAAACCGCTGGAGATCTCAAGGGAAGATTTTGCACATTATGTAGGCACAGCCACTGAATCTTTGATACGGACATTGAGCGATTTTAAATCAGAGAAACTCATTGAAATCAAAGAAGGAAAAATAGCTGTGGTAAATACGGAAAAACTCAAAAATCTTTTGTATTAATGATCAGCATCCCGGCTCAGATCAAAGTCTTCCGCCTCTGTGTTTTTGATTATCCCTGTTGATATTTCTTTTCCATGATTATTTTGCTGATCCAGTGTCCAGTTATCTGTCATTGTTGTTTCCAGCCATAAATTGCCTGATCTGCGGAATACCTGCGCTGCCAAACTAAATTTGTCTTTCAGTATTCTTTCCAGTTCATTAACTTTCATTTCTCCCTGGATAGTGATATTTCCATCTGTCACCACCTTTTGGATATCTCCAATCTTTCTGCTGGACGGCACCATCTGAGCAGCAGAATAATCCGCATTCGAAAGCGATCTTTTATTAAAAAACTCAAGTTTTAAAAAAGGAAACTCTCTGTTGAATTCTTGCTGGATCTCGCTAATAAACCGGTTAGGTACGATATTCAGGTGCATGATGATAGTTTTAATATTCTGAAGTATTTTTTGGAGACATCCAGGCAGAACCATCTGTTTCTTCATTGTCATTAAATGCAATCGCTTGTACTTTTTTTGGTTTTATCTTTTTGAATGATGCTGCCTCCGGATATATACTTTTAAATTATCGGATAAAATTAGGGGAACGCTGCCTCCACCAGGATGATGTATCACAGTTGCCTCTATGATTATAATCAAGTAACCTCTTTACATTAGGGATATTCTTTGTGAAAAAATAAAGACCGGAAATGCTTTAGAAACTGTCCAGGTCTCTATATTAAACTTTTACCTTCTTACATAGGCTTTAACACAGGTGCCTTTTGATCGCTGATCACATAGTTCTTTTTCATATCCTTTACGATCATTTGACCATACTCGTGGCTCAGCCTTTGTGAAGAAGCAGGATCAAAGGACTGGCTTTGGGATGAATAAAGTAATTGGCCCGATGTCATTTCATAAAAATTACTTTCCCAGAAATACTTTGTATTCTCAACAAAATAACCCGGGGTATAGACTCGTTCGAAGGTTGTCCGGTAATAATTGTAAAAATTGGGGTACTCGTTATAAGGCGCATACTCAAATCTACCCTTCACATAATATTTTTCCTTTGCCTTATCAAGCAGGGTAACAGTAAGAACGGCATCAACGCCGGAATTGCGAAGTTTGGCAATAGCATCTTTTTCACTCATGTTTTCAAAGGCTTTCGGGTTATACTCTTCGCAGGAACAAACCGCATTATAACCAAGCTCTTTGAGGTCATCAACAATATGCTGCTCCATTTTTTCCCGAAGGGTTTTGTCTGCATCACGGATAAGGCCCAGCACAACGATTTTTTTATACTCTTTGGGCTGAACATCCACAGCCCTCCACGAACTGGTTATATGAGAGGTAGTACCACAACCGGTCATAAAGAAAAGAGATAACAAGGCTAACTTTGTAAAGTGTTTCATAAAAAAAGTTTTTAAATATTTAATGCAATTGTTCCACCAGGTAATTTTTGATACCGATCTTTCCAATCAGGTCTATTTGTGTTTCCAGCCAGTCAAGATGTTTTTCTTCGTCTGTTAAGATGGACCGGAGAAGCTCCACTGAACCATTATCACCCTCATCATAGCAAAGAGAAATTCCTTTATTATAGGCGCTGTTGGCTGATTCTTCGGCATCACGGTCATTTTTAAATTGATGCTCAAGATCATTCCCTATCACTACTTTTTCCATAGAGCTTACATCGGGAATACCTTCAAGAAAAAGGATCCTTTCTATTAATTTTTCTGCATGCTTCATTTCTTCAATAGCCCTTTTTTTAATGATATCGTGGAGTTTGACGTAACCCCAGTTTGCACACATTTCGGAATGAACCATGTATTGCCCGATAGCACTTAACTCATCTGCCAGCAGCATGTTCAGCGTTTTGATCACTTTTTCATTTCCTTTCATGACTATTTTATTTAAGGGGTGATTAAGAATTTCAGATCAAATGTATCTCTGCCAGCCATTGATCCTGCTGACCATCATCACTGCCTATGATGATACTTGTCATTGCGAAACGATTTAAAACAAGCTTGTTTTGAAATGATAAAAATGGAAAATGCAGCAGTCATTTGTTAACCGTTATATGAGGCAGGCGGGTACGATGATCATATTGATAATAATGGTCATCCTGGTACTCCGGGAACTTTATATTTTCCTTCCGGGGTTGCTCGGAGCCATCACAACATACATCCTTAGCCGCAACAGTTATTTCCAACTTATTTATCATAGAAAATGGAAAAAGGGACGGACAGCCGGTTTATATCTGCTCTTCTTTTTCCTTATACCTTCTGCACTCATTTACTTTAGCATAACAATGCTTGGCCATCAACTCCGGCCTTTTCTATCCGATCCCGCTGTCTTCTTCTCAAAAATGAAAGATGCTGTTACCAGTATGCAGGACAAGACACAAATACATTTTGTTTCCGCCGATTTCCTTACCGGTATCCAGGAAAAGATGGCCGGCTTAATTCCCCGGTTAGTAAATGATACAGTGATACTCCTGACCAATTTTGCTATCCTGCTTTTTGTACTATATTATATGCTTGTTCATGGAAGTGAAATGGAATCGTACCTGAGAAAAATAATTCCTCTAAAGAAAGTCAATATAGATCTTCTGGCATCAGAGACAAAGCGTATTGTCAGGGCAAGTGCGATAGGTATTCCACTTATCTCTTTAATACAGGGTATAACAGCTGGCATAGGTTATATCATCTTCGGTGTGGACGATTTTATACTATGGGGCTTTCTTACCGGTGTATTTGCATTCTTCCCGGTTATTGGGACAATGATCATCTGGATACCTCTTGTGATCGCATTATATTCCGGCGGTCATACCTGGAATGCAACCGGGCTGATGATATACAGCATTATCGTTACAGGAAATATTGATTATGTCTCCCGGATAACGATCCTTAAAAAGCTGGGTAATATTCATCCGGTGGTAGCCGTTTTTGGTGTTATAGCCGGGTTGGGGTTGTTCGGGTTCATCGGTTTTATTTTCGGACCGTTGCTTGTCAGTTACATTATCCTCATTTTCCGGATCTACCGGAGTGAATTTGCAAATAATAATGGCAGTGAGCAACCGGCGGCAAGATCATCTGAGGATAATCAGCTACCCTACTAACAAGGCTCATCACCCTTCATTATTACCCGGAATAAATTTGATCTTAGTTTGAACCCATGTTATCATGAAAAAAATACTAGTTGCATTTGATGGACTAAAATACTCGGTACCTACACAAGAATATGCGGTAAGATTGGCTTCACGGGATAATGCATTACTTGTTGGTGTTTTTTTGGATGATCTTTACTACCGCAGTTACAAGATATACGATATCATCCAGGAAGAAGAAGGTGGCATCGATACGAAGCGACAGCGGAGCTTTGATAAGAGAGATGCTTCAGTAAGAACAAATGCAATAAAATTATTTTCTGCAGCTTGTGAGAAAGCGGGTATTCAATTTTCTATCCACAAGGATCATAAAGCAGCGATAAGGGAATTACTCAAAGAAAGTATTTATGCGGATCTGCTGGTCATCAGCAGCAGCGAAACTTTTTCAAAATCCAAAGAAGATATTCCCACCACATTCATCCAGGACCTGTTACCACATATTCAATGCCCGGTATTTGTGGTGCCATCTTCCTACAGGCAAATTGACGAATTGATACTCCTCTACGATGGAGAACCTTCTTCAGTGCATGCCATAAAGATGCTGGGATATGTGTTGCCCTCATTTCAAAGTCTTTACACAGAAATAGTAACCGTAAAAAAACAGCAGCGTGGAGCTCAGTTACCGGATGCAGGACTGATAAAAGAATTCATTACTCAGCATTTTCCGAAAACAGGCTTTCACATATTGCATGGAAACCCCGAAACCGGGATACTTTCTTTTCTGCGAAAAAAAAGACCTAATACACTTGTAGTTCTTGGTGCTTATAGAAGGAGTGCGGTATCCCGGTGGTTCCGACCCAGCATGGCCGATATGCTGATCAGCAAGCTTAATCTTCCTTTATTCATTGCACACAACAAATGATCATGGAAAAAGAAACATTTGGAACCTTTTTTAGCTCAGTCAAAGAACATGCAGAAAACTGGGTTGAAGCAAAAAAAAATATTTATAAACTTAAAGGGATAAGGCTGCTTTCGTTGCTGGCGGGAAATTTTAGCTGGCTCGTAATTTCTCTGTTTCTTTTACTGCTATTTTCCGTTTTTATCGGGTTAACGCTTGGCTTCTGGTTAAGCAGTCTGACCGGCAGTTATATAACTGGATTTGGCATTGTAACCTTGCTGATAGCAGTTAAGATACTCCTGTTGGCTGCTTTAAAAAGAAAGATATTTATCAATCCAATCATCAGGATGATCATTAAACAATGCCAGCAGGAATTAGAGAAGAAGGAAGATACCTCAACTATTCAGGATGAAAAACAGTAATCAAATACACAATCTCGATACACTGGAGAAAGAGATCTTCAGGCAGCAGTTGATCTCAAAAAAAACATCCCGGCAACTGGAAGATGACCTGGACTTTTTCAGGGATAATTTTTTTTCGCTTGCCCGGAACTCTGTAAAAAAAGAAAGAAAAAAAGAGGAAGATAATTCCTCCTTCTTCGAACATATTTTTAAAAATGATCATGTACGACAAGCGGTTGACAGTATCACAGGTCGCATCACTGACCATGCATCAGAGGCAATCAGCCGTCTTATCGATCGCCTTTTTCAAAAACATAAATAATTTCTGAAAAATGGAAAGCAAAGAACTAATTAACAAACTCGACTCATTCAAATCATTAACCAAAGAACATGAGGATGGATTATTGTTTTGCAGCAGGATCGGCCAGGGTTTACGCAATCATACAAGCTATGATAAACTCGCAAAGTATGTGCGGTGGTTCTGGAAATACCATATAAGACCCCATTTTTTCCAGGAAGAAAAAATTTTGCTGCCGCATCTGCCCGGCGACCATCCGTTCAGGGATAAACTAAAGAATGATCATACAGAGATACTCGAGCTGATGCATGCAATTGACAGGGATGCTGAGCTGTTCGATCTTGAAATGCTGGCTAAATTCATTGAAGTACATATCCAGTGGGAAGAAAAAGATCTTTTCCCCTTTTTTACAAAAAACCTTCCTGCAGGCCAGTTAGCTGAAATCGAAAAAAATCTTGACAATCATGACATTGATTGTAAAGAAGATTGGAAAGATGAGTTTTGGCTTTCTGGTATAACCAACCCTAAATGATTCTGCGATTATGTAAAGTGGTGAATTATACCAAAAATAAAATCCTGCTATTTATCATTTAGCAGGATTTTATTTTGAGGTCCCTGGCGGATGCGAACGGGACTTATAAGTCATTCCTGATATGCGCTAATAACAAGTTGGTATTCAAACTATTTGAACTGCCAATTTTACAGCCTATAATCATTGATAGAGCAATAAATTTGCAAATGTCTCTGAAACTACACCAATCTGTAAAGAGCTACTCTAAAATATAACTTTTTCAACTATGCTACTACTTCCATTATCCACAATGAAAAAACAATTGAGCTTAAAAGATCAAGAAACCCTTTTGGAAAAGCTTCGATCAATTTATGATTTTACAAAAATTGAATTTATCTATTGTGCTATAACTAATCCAAATAGTTTTGAATCCCCAGCACCGACAAGCCAACTCCAGGTTTTTGAGATGGCTATTCCAGGCGGCAGTCCGTCGTATGTGAAAGGTAAGCTTCATGAATGTTTTGACGTTTTGGATTCCGAAATAAAAAAATATCTTGAAAGCTCAGATGGGTTCGAGACCATTTATGACGTACTAAATACGTGTACAGAACTATGCAAAAAAGCAAAATCAGAGAATGACTCTGACAATAGGTTTACGTTTGATGAAAAAATCAAATTCTGGGTAGATCCAAAAGATGAATGGCATAGAGTAATGTATCAATATCTAAGTTTCTCGAAAAATGTTGCAATCGATTTTAAGGAACATTTTGACATCAGGAAAAGCTTTTACTCCGAATTATTTGAAAAATTTTCGGCAGCACTGGACTGGCATCGCTATAAGCCTGATATTTCTGAAAAACCATATACCTGGGATTCAAGCAAAGCAGAGTTAGAAATAAGTGAGCTAGTGTATTTAATCTGCGAAAAAGCTGAGTTAATTAAATATAATAAGGCATTACGTGGTAGCTTTCCGAAATTCAGAAGGGAATTCTTCGGGTTATTTGGTTTATCGGATGAACGGTATAACCAAAACAAATCAGACATCTTAAAGAGAAAAAAGGATGATCATTTTATTGATGAGCTTGCTAGGCTTATGCCAAATACTGCTCCAGAAATAGAAACCAAGCACTAAATTTTTCGTACACTTTTCCTATACGACTTTTACAAGAGCTAAAATTCGTTTGAACGAGACCCTCAGTATTAGCTTCGCTGCGTGAGCGAAAATCATCCCATATTTTCACGCTATCCTGAGCTAAAGGAATTTATCAGAATCCTACGGCAAGAGGTGCAGGCGATACAAAGACCACCAGAACAAATTGTGATGGACGATAATGATGTAATGAAAATACTCAAGATTTCTAAGCGTACTCTTCAGAATCTTCGCTCTACAGGACAGATACCCTATCACTGCCCTGGTTGTGGATCTAAAAAATTCTATCTGCTGAGTGATATTCTCGATTGGCTGAAAAAAAGCAGAGTAGAAAGCATTTTCGAATCCCTAAAAATTAAAGTCAAATGAAAAAACAACGGATTTGCCCACTCAGCGGTCAGGCTATACCAGAGGGTGCTCATGGTAATAGAAAATACTTCCCGAGCGAAACTGTTGAGAAACAAAGAAAGGGAAGAAATAATCACACCCGCTTTGAAAAAATTAGCACCATTTGCAACATAGCCATCGGACTAGACAAAATTTTGGGACGTCATTACCCGCATTCTGCTGGAAAGACGCCAATAGACCGGTCCATACTTGGAGCTTTTGATTGGGATTTTATAACTAAGATATCCGATACGATGCCTCCAATATTTTGGATATTGAATTATGGGTACTCCTTTAATAATACAAAAGACAAAATTGTAATCCACTATGACCCCAATAACACCTAATGCCCGATTATTTCATGATGAAATAATCTCCGTCCAGAACTTTTCCTTACCCGAAGGGAGTGAAAACCTCATACCTTCTAAATCAAAACCAAAGTTGCCCAAAATGGTACTGCCCATTGTCGGAGGTTTCATAGTAATTGGGTTCATTATTTTTCTTTACAACCACGCTAATAAAAAAAAGGTTGATTCTAAAGACAAAGAATCAGAGGCAACTTCCAATTAAAACAATATTACTACTTCAATCCAGGGGGCTTTCCTACCGGGGTCAAAAACTGACCTTTTTAATAATTTCCATATCTTTTTATACCAGCCAGATTAATCTTAATAAACCGTGCAAAAAAAACAAGTACCACTAGCTTATTATGTGGATTAATACACACTTTTAAGGACGTATTTGACTTAAGCCTGAAATAATACATTGTCCGAATACAAATTACTCAGGAATCTAAAATTTTGGGATTAATCTCAATATGATCACGATAACATTCTTTTTTCATTTCATTTAAGCTTAAGAGAATTTGAATTAATCCTGAATTTGTCCGGCTATTTATTTAATCCGGACTTCATTTAGAATCAGTTTATACTTTTTTAAAATTAATCCCGGATTTAGGAATTTCCCGCTTAATCCATGTTTTATCCGTAATAATTGAGCGACTCTCTATTTAAAAAATGATTAATTCCAGCTTAATCCAGAAAAGACGTCCCGGGGCGTATGTGAGTTATAACAAAAGACGATCCAACTAAGAATTGCCTAAATCTGATTCTGTCCTTTGCTAGAGCCGTTCAGAATTTTTTAATTGTCAGTCTAAACGCTATTGATTTTCTAAATACCTGTATCCCATGGTAAATAATTTATTTTAAATTGTTTGATCCCTACAGACAGTATTATTTTAATAACCTACAACTTCAAATAGCAGGTCAAATTAACCGCTCGAAAAAATTACTCTGATGAGACATGTTGGAGGTTATGGTTAAAAAGAATACTTCACCACCATTAACATATCCTTCAGTTTTTCTATATCCGCACCGGCAACTGACAAATTAAAGGATGTACCTAACTGTAGGTCTTCGATGATCCCCGTGTGTAAATTCAAGTTATTATCCATGCCTAGATCCTTCCCGGTACCATTAATTAATATATTGAATGGTGAACCATCATCCTCTACTTCAGCAATAAACCGCACAGTCTCGATCCCGGTCACTAATGACTGGACCATGTATGGCATCCGTGATTTATCGATCAGCAGGTCAACCGTTCCACTTTTCTTTAATTGGTGCCATTTTTCCGGGAGGTCACGTTTTATATTAATCGCAACATGAAATCCTGTATCCCCCAGGCCCTGATGAATAGCCTTCATCTGATCCTGTAAAGTATTAACAGCAGCGTTCTTTAAGATTCCTCCCCCTTCCCTGGCCGTGTACTTCACATGAATTATAACATCTGAAATAGTAGTATAGTCGAACTGCTTTACATTTCCCGGAAGCTCAATACTCCACTTGCTGATGGCACCCATACCTTCAAATGGCAGGTAACGTTCATCCCTGAAATTCAGTTCAAACATGCCACTGTCATTGTGTGCATTGCTGGTGGCTATGGATTGAATAGCACCAATATTATATATAAAGCGGTTATCATTGCCCGGCATCTCTTTATAACCATCCTGCCCGTCATTGGTGTTCTTCCGGTAGCGGCTATTCTCCAGCGATAACCTGGCGCTGATGGATGTATAAGGACCGGCAATACAGGGGATACTCAGGCTTACCGATTTTAAACGCCGGAAATACTGACCGGGATAATCCATATCGTATAATACCTCGGGTATTTCAAACAGGCAGGTACCCGTATTACTAAATTGTATAAGCGCTAAAGGGTCTAATTGTGCCAGCGAAACATGCTTCGTTATTTCATATTCCCTTTTATTCTTTTCCAGGTAAGCAAGTTCCAGCCGTTTTATATCGTGCTGTAGTTTTTCGCCAGCCATTAATCCTTTCCGCATATTGTCCCAGTAACCAAATTGGATATAATTGGAACTTTCTATTCCTAATTCAAAACGAAATGATTTCTCTGCCTGCTTTGCAAGATCATAGGCCATTTTATAGGATTGAAAATATACTGCAGAAATCTGCCCGATCAGCCAGTTGTATAACTCCTGGTTGGTATATCTGTTTCGCATGTATGCATCCACCTGTTTTGTATTATCGATCTGCAGATCAAGATTGTCCCTCTCGAGGGCAGCAATTTTTTCTCTCACCATTGCGCCGAGTATCTGTTTATTGATCTGCTTCATTTCCTGTTGCGCCAGTTCCATCTGGAGGTCCCACTCTTCCATCCGTCTTTCATAACCCGCCACCGTAGAAATATTATTCGCAATGTCGCGGCCAATGATAGCCAGTATATCGAATACCTTGGATGAATTTTTTGCTGTCTCACTGTTCTTGGAGCCTGACCCGGGTATAGAATATGAAAATGAACTGCCGGAGGCTAATCCCTGCGCATGCGCATAGGATATATTATCAGGTGTCTGGGCTGCCACAGCACCGGCAGATGAAACACCGACGGCGATTGCCTGCATCACTGTAGCCGCAACTGAAGTGACCATTGCCGCTACCTCGCCGGCACTGATAAAATCTCTCTCTGAATAATTGTTGAAACGGATCTCCGATAACTTAAACGCCTCTTCCAATGACGCAAGCGCTAAACGGGCTTCCTCCTCCTGTTGTTTCCGGATATCCCTGTTCGCTTCCAGCAATTGTATTTCATGTTGTGATCTCAGCAATGCCACCTGCTCGGCATCCTTCTTCTCCAATGCTGATAACAGGGAACTTCCCAATGCTTTTAAATCCTGGCACAATTCCACCGCTTTTTGTATCAATACTTGGAATCGGTAATACGGCATAGGCGCATATAGATCATTGATGGCACTGCTGATATCCAAACCTGCAGCGGCTGCACGCACCAATAAGGCCGGATCGATCGGTGGCTGGAACAAGGGCACACTGCGAACGAGCCCTTCGATATTCATACAGTTCCTGATCTTGAACAACCTGTCGGCTACCGTATCCCAATACGATAAGAGTTTTTCATTGGGCGACATACAGAAATAGAGTATGTCGTCGAGTATGGAGGAATTGGCGCCGTTACCTACCGACTTTGTCTTGCCTTTTTTTATTTTTGTACTAACGCTGTTCTTATGAAACTGCATCTTATCCTTCACTATTATCCATCTATGGTCATCATCTTCCTCATACTCATCGGTCATGCTGTTTTCCAGGTCTACCCAGGCATTGCCCATTTTGGTGAGTTCGGATGCCAACTCATTAAAGCTTTTTGATGCCCTGAACTTGGCTTCTGTTTCCACGGGGATCTTTCCCAGTATCTGTCCTGCTAGCACATATAATTGTGTGGCCTCATTCATCGATTCAATACTATCCATGCGAAACAACTGATCGCCCCAGGCAATCAGGTTATCGAGGTATTTCATTACCACGGTCTTCATGTAAGCCAGGCGCCGGAAGCGGGCGAGCATATGCGGATTAAACGGGTTCTCTTCCCATGCACGGATCTGTTGCATGATGCCATCACCGCCTTTGAGTACCGCCTCCATATCGTTCTTCATCTGCGTTACCGTGTAGGTATGAAACGGTTTTATTTTCCAGAAGCGGTATGGCACCTCTCCGACTGGTTCGGTAGGATCGAAAATATAGTGAAACCATTTCTGAGCCTCATCAAATCGCTGATCCTGCGAAAGGCGGATTGCAATAAATAAGGGAATATGATAAAACATTTCCCAGTTATAGGTTGCGTTCACACTTCCATGGCTGAAGTCGATATCTTCCTTTACATAAAACCAACTCACCTCTGCCAAGTTGGGTTCATATTTAATTTGGAATTCCATGTTGGTCTTGTGAGAAGGTGTTGCCTGATACTCAAGTTCTTTTCCATCTCCAGACCAGCGACTGGGATTAAGCAATCCATCTACACCATATCGGTTAAGCTGTTTCAGGAACAGGCAAGTATACGGATGATAAAAAGGATAAAACACATATCCGCTCATGTCAATGCTCATCCTGGTCCTGGCCGGATTTACGAATACAATATCGTTAACGGATGCGTTGCCAAAAAACCTGGAGGTTTCGCGTTGTCTGTCATTCTTCTCACGAACGATCACCCGGTTGCTGTGCTTTGCAGTATAAAATGATTTAGCAGTAGTTCCCCTTTTACGTGTGAATTCCACGAATGCAGACCCTGATGAATCATTCTCGTCTGAAGAAGGAGACGCGATACGGTAAGCTGAATCTTGCAGTGCGCCGGAACCCGATCGCAAGGATGCGGATCCGAAAGAAGAAAGGGTTTTATTTGCTGCCTGACGGGTTGACGGGGGACAAATAAAGAAACTATGCTGCTTGTCCTGGTAAAAAAAAGGTTGGTGGACCTGGTAAAAATTTGATTGGAACGACCGTAGCAACCGCGACCCATTGTAGGTTTCCTGGAGAAGATATAATGTATTGCCAGCCGGTGTAACTATATACAATATATTATCATCTACAACGCTCCTCATGTATTCCAGAGCATACCGCATGTCGGCCATCTCGCTATAAGAGGTGCTTACAGCAATATCCATATCACTCGTGCAATCATTGTATTTGAAAGCAGACAGCTTATAAGCGTTCTTATAGGCAGTATAGACCATATTCAGTCTCAAACTACCATCCTGCGTCCTCGATGGAAGTACTGCATAGTTTTTAATAAATCGTCCGTTCTTAAAGCTGCCTGAGAAAAGAGGTGTTAATACCTCTTTCTCGCTTACCTTTTTAGGTGTCCAGTTTCCACCCCTGTACTGGCTCCATGCCATGGTAATCTTATAACAGTGGTGACCCTGCTCCCTGGCACGAATAGCTTCTTCAAGAATACGAATGTTCTCCTTATCACCTTTGATCCCATTTATAAGTTCGGTTATCTTGCCCTCCATGACTTCGACAGCATCCCTAAGATCCTTTACCTGGTCACTAAGATCCAGGAAGCTCACATCTTTGTCTAATTCGTCGAGCTTAATGGCTTTATTCTTGAGGATATCTGTTTCCCTGCTTATTTTACTTATCTGCTGTTCGTCCTTCCTTATACTTAAATTATATTCATCGATTGTGGCTTTTTTTTCCTCGATATCAACCTCATCTTCTTCTGTAGGTGGTTCTTTTTTGATTTTAAAAACTGGCCAAAAGAGGAAAAGTTGCCTGTTATGAACCATCGGTGTCAACAATGTGCCCGTTTGCGTTGTATCATCTTGTTCGCCATTAAAAATATCAAGTTCTATCTTCTCCCATGCCGTCCATCTTGACTTGTCCTCCCACCTGCGATAATAATAATAGATTGGTTTTCCCGAAGTGGCGCCTATCACATGAAGGACGTCATCTTCTTCATACATGCCCACTACTTGCAGTTGAGCAATCCCGTGTAATTTTTCCAGATAATTAGTGTATGCCTTTTCAATATTTTCCGAACTCAGTTCCGCTTGCATCAGGTCACTCTCCAGTTCTTTAAACAAAGGTGTTTTATCATCCCTGAGCTCCGGTTCTATCCAATTCTCAGGCCACATAAACACTTTACGGTTAGCTTCCCAAACCCGGTAATATTTACGCCATTTCCATTCCTGCATGAAATCTTGTGTAACCGACATGTCGTGTTCAAGGTTCATCATGATCCGCTGAACAAATAATTGTACGGATGAAGCGGCCAGTACGATCCGCGATGTATCTGTACAAGCAGCCATCTGCGTATCGATAAGGTAATAACCATAGATATCATCAATATCTTTAAAACTTTGCCCGGTATGTTTCTTATCATAGTGCAAAACATATTGCACCAGCGCATTCCGTTGCGCCTCACGTATATTATTACGAAGCGGGACAGTGATCTCCTGCCATTGTTTCTCCCCATATTTTGCCATGGCAGCATGCCGCACGGAATCCGCATGCGTTTTGGTTATATCCGAAGAAGTCCAGCTTGCCATTTGTTTTGCCGTAGCCCCTACCCGGTCAACCAGCTTCAGTGTTTCTGCTAAACTTATCAGCCATTGTCCATTTATATAACCACCGGGATATGTTAAGTTCAACCCTTCCCCTCCTGCTAGGTAATGAAGATTGCCGGGCTTCCAGCCGGTAACCTCACTTAATTTGTTTAAGAGATCCCCTGCCGTACCACCGCTGTTCGAGGTCATCGTAAGAATATCAAAAACAGTATTCTCTTCATTGAAATATTCTTTATTGAGAAGCGCCAGCTGGAAAAGACGGATCCAGTCATTTATTCCAGTCACTGTATCCGTTGAAGTAATGGGGATCGCATTGAAATCAGGTATACCTGTACCTGGAGCCTGCTGCATTAAAAAGATAATATCCCGCAATTCCAGTTTCAGTGTATTGACCACCATTCCTGTTTTTTGCAGTTTGATCAATACAAAAAAAGCATCGGGTAATACAGCACTGCTCCAGGTAGTTTTTGGGTCTGCATTGATAAAGATATCAGCAAGAAATACATCGATCGCCCTGGTTGCCGACGGATGCTTGATCAACTGCTTAAGAAGCGGCATCATGATATGCTGTGGAATAGCCAGCGACTCGGAGAGTTGCTGAACAATGGCACTCTCGAGCAGGAAACGGTCTAGGGCATTCAGTGCATACGCAAAGCGCTCTTCCGCATTGACAAGTTCTCCCCCCGCCAGTTTATTCTTTGCCTCCTGCTTATTGGTGAAAAATAACATATCGTTATCGATGATAGTTTCCTGCTCCTGTGTGCTCAGGCCACTTGATCCACCAATGATATTTTGTATTACGGAGATCTTTTCAATATTCTCCTCATCGTTTGTCCCGATGATCAGCTTTAGTTTTATTTCTACTATTTCTTTTTTTGTTGTGCCTGCAGGGAAAACTTCTTTTAATTGCAGTTGAAGGGTGGCCTGCAAAAGCTTAAGTACCTTCTCTCCCTCCGTCGTAGTAAGTGCAAAGGGCGCATCTTCCCTGAAGCGATGCCGTAAGATATAATTCAGGGTTTCAGGAGTAAATCCCGCTTGTTTCAGTATAGTATACTGCTTTATGAATGCAAGCGTATCGGCCGGAGTAACTGTTCCATCGATACCAGATACCGGTTGAAAACCCAATACGTTTTTTAGTATCAGGTATTCGCCGATGGTTAGTTTTATGGTACGGCAAAAACTGGCCACCCTGTACAAATAAGATATATGCGAAAGGTTGAGTCTGATCACCTGGTCAGGAAACTCTTCTATCACAAGCAGCTCAATATCTTTCGCTTTCAGTTTTGTAGCCGATAAGATAGGTGCGAGCAGATCGGGGTCGAGTGGTGCCGCTTTCAGATCGATGACAGCCCTCGGTTCATCTAACTCTGTTTTACTATCATTCAGCACATAAGCAGGAGTTCGCACCGGGGCCATAAAGAGCCTGTGGTATAATGAAAGGTCAGAAGGATAATCCTCTCTTTCCAACGACACCCACCACGACAATAATTCTTTACGGTCTTTTAGTTTTACAAGTTTCTCCACCCGCAATACATCTGCATAACTGCTGATAAACGCTTTATTTATCTTTCCGCCAAATGCCATGACTGTACGATCGAGGGTATTCATATCATCCCCCGTCTTCAGCAACAACCTTCCGAATTTGTGCATCTTGCTTAACGTAGCATCTGTCAGCTCCGGCATAGAAGCATCCGATACGGAACAGGATGAAAGCGGTGTAAAAACAATGGCCGGCGCAGGTTGCAGGCACCGCATGCGTAATAGCCTGGTCAGTTGTTCATAGCTATATCCGGTTTGTTGCAGGAAAACGGGTACTTTCTCCAGTTGGTTTTTGCCGGTACCCCAATAGCGCTGCGTGGTTGTTGCATTTGCTGTAGTTTCACTGAAGATGGATCGTTCTTCCGGGAAGATGTTCAAATACTCCGCCGCTTCAGCAGCGTCTCCCTTTACAACTCCCAGGATCGAACCCATAAGATCTGCCCTTGATACGCCAAGGTGATCCAGATAGGTTCGCACTTCGAGAAGCCAGAGATTAAAAGGCAATATCCATGGAAAGCCTATGATCTCGTTATTCTCGCCCTTCAATTTAGTATAGGCCCGCGTCTTGATATGCTGCGGGTGTGCCTTGAGAGTAGGTATATCGCTTTCCGTTTGAGGAACGTTTGCAAATGGCAACGTAAATTTCTTTCCGAAAATGGATACCGGCGTTTGTTTGTAAAGAGTGGGAACAATTGCGCTTTCCAATACTTCATTTACAAGATCAATATAGGGCAATGGTGTATGCGAGTTTTCGCAGTCAAGTTCGATATTCCCGAGATCGGGCCGGCGTTTGAATAATTTTTCGAGCGCTGTATCCTGACTGGAAGGTGCATTCCTGTCATCCACCTTGACTTTGTTCAGGAATAAGAAAAGATCGGTCAGGTAGGCGGAAGGGCTGAAGAATGAATCACAATGCTTACACTTACAATACCCCTGGTCACCGAACAGCGCCTCAAGATCGGCAGTGTCATCCATCGCTTTTGCAAGATCCCTGATGCCGGATACCATGCCATATAAAGGAGTGGAGAATGAATGCATTTGCATTTTGAACATCCTTGAACGGCTCTGTCTCGAAGTGGCCTTGTTATATATTCTTTCAGCGAGTTCGTCATTACCATTAAATAAGGTCTTTAATGTCGATATCCCGCTCATAGTTATAGCATAGGCGGAATGGAGTTGGTTTTGCCATAAGACCTTTGCTCCGGAATACTTGTCCCGTGCAGGGGTGAGGTGAAAAATACGCTGCACAGCTTCCAATTCTTTTTGTGTTTCTTCTTTGTTGGCAACGTCACTTAATACATCGGGGTTTTGTTTTAAATAAGCCTTCACGGTGGTAGTACGGAATTCAAATTCCGGGTTACGTGCCATGAAGCGGTCGAGTGTGGTTGAATCAATATCTCTGTCATTCTTAAAAGCATGGGCCAATACGGAGGTAGGAACAAGTTCTTCTGTAATGGCACGTAATTGCGAGGCGAATTCCGTACGCTTGGCTTTTATGTCGTCGCCCGGTATATCGTCAGGGATCCCCAGCTTTTCCTCTTCCATAAGGCGGAACCAATCATCTTGGTGTAAAGCCGCGATCTGCTGAATATGGTTGACCCCGGATTTTTGTTTTATAGCCTGTATCAGTGGCAGATGATTACGGGTAAGGGCTCCTAATTGCAGCGTAAGCTGCAAGTCCTGATAATTTTGATCGCCCAATTTTTTATGTTGCCGCTCCCAGAATTCACTGATCCTGCCTTCATCATTTTGCCAATCCGTCATCAATTGTTTCTTTTGAGCCGCCGTTAGTTTTGAAGTACCCAATAGATCCCCGATACTTCCTTTTTCAAGTTTTTCGCTTTTGATGTTGATAACATGATCACTTCTCCATCTGGCTATTTTTTCCTCCAGTCCTCTCTTTTGTTTTTCTATGGTGGCGGGAACAAAATTTTCAGCAATGGCTTTATCGATTCCGGCTACCAGCTTAACGACGGGCGTACCAATCAGTTCATTCCAGTTATTAGGCAAGCCCGATTTAAACCAGCCGAAAAATACTTCAGCAGACACCCCCCCACGCAGCGCTGACCATTGGAGGGCCTGTACGTAGTATGACACATCATCGATTTCCAGATCCTCTGCATTGGCCATAATCAGCACATCTCTTTCTGAGATGTCACCAGGCTTCTTCCTCGATATTGATATTTCCAATGTTTCCCGGATGAATGTATAGGTATCGGGTCCTTTATAATCTTCCTCTCCTACTGATAAATTGATCGTTTCGTGTACAAGCGCATTGACGATCAACGGCGATGCGACCAAATGTTCTTTATCGTTGCGTTTGGTAAATACTTTTACTATTAGGTCAATTTCGGCGATGCGCTTCCTCGACAACGCTGCGGTCTTGGTATAATGAATGTGATAGGCCCCATTACGATCCGTCTTTGCTTCGGAAAGAAAAGTCTCGCCACTATATGCACGTACTGTAAGATCAGGTATTCCTTTTCCATCAGGAAGAGCAATCATTCCCTCCACGCGGCTGGCCGGTATAGCCTTATCAATAAGAGGCGATATGGAGATAGCAGGCAACATATTGCGCACAATCGCAACCGGCTTCGCAATGGTATTTTTTATAAGCTGATTGCCGTGGTAAACTTTTACATACAACCGGGCCTCGGCAGTACCTAAGTCGCTATCATCGTACCGGATGGAAAAATCTCCATCGGCAGCGGGTACTGTATCGCCTAGGAGAAAATCCTGGGTTGGATTTTTTACCCAGACCTCAACATACAGATCATCCGTCTTGTCTCGACCCCGCAGGGAGATTTTCGAAGTGAGTGTTGCCATTGGTTGTATTTTTTAATATTAGTTTGTCCGCTCTTTTTAATATGGGTTTAGCAGTCGTTGCTAATCGCAGCTCGACGTTGGCCTGTCGCAATATTCAGGCGCATGACCAATGTACACCTCCTCCTCAGGCTCATCCACCGGCATTGTTCCGGGCCCGCTTCCACTCTCTCCTGCTGTAGGGCCACTCCCATTATCCTCACGTTCATTGGCCGCTTCAACAACCAGTACAACATAACCACCCGGTGTAAGATCAACTGCGTCGAATACGAGACTTTGGTATAAAGAACCCTCTCCGGTAACTACAGTATCTGTGGTACGAGTAAGTGGATTGGCTATCTGAACAGCGGCATAGACATCGCCTGTGTCCAGCAATACATATACAGCGGCACCTACCATGATTATTTTACCAGCTAATCCACCTCCTTTTTTCCCTTTGACATGCGGTTCTTTAACATGCGGATTCTTTACATGTGGTTCATGAGGATGATGTTTCAAATCTAAAGCCGGTTGATCTGGATCTGGCCCGTTATGTCGGGGAGCCTGTGGTGATATTGATTCGAGCGGTGGCGGTTTAGGCTGATCTATTTTCATTCCTTCGGGTGCGTCAACATCGACATTATTCTTTCTTGAAAATGGCGCCTTTTTCGCAGCTTCTCGTTCCTCAGCCCCCTTTTTCCGGTTGGCTGTGCGTTCGCCAATCCCTATTGGCTGCTCAACTCCGGTCGGGGTTACAACAAAAGGCGTATCCAGATGGACAAGATCATATCTTCTTGGTCCAGCCCATAATTCATTCTTTTCCCTGGCCGCGTCACGCAAATCGCGAGTAAAACCTCTGGTTCTCTTGGTGGCTATGGCTTTATACGGTTCTTGCCTGGTTACTAATTCCACGAAGTACGTTTGGAGGTCTTCCTCAGTAATTTTTGGGGTTTTTGCCTGGCGCCCATTGGTATCTATCAATACTACCGGGTTGTTTCTGGAATAAACATATAAGTTGCACCCATCTTCTATGCCCGCAGGATCCGTTGCCAACCATCTTCCCAGCCATGGCAAATAATACCTTGCACCATGATACTCTAACCCTGTCTCTTCATCCCGTTCCATTCCTGTATAGCGATATCGTTTAGCTGCAGTTTTTATAGTAGCGTTTTTTGCCTGGTAGGCAGTAGTGCCATAAGGATGGTATTCTTCATAGCTTATGACCTGTGCCAAATGGTCAAGTTCCAAAGCTGCTGACCCAAGATGATTATGGAGCTGGTATCTTACAACCTGTTTGTCTGTTCCGTCATCTATATCGTTACGGGTTTCGATCATCACAAAGTGACTGTCTTTATCCATTAAGGCCAGGCTTGTTCTCTCAAGCCCTGCATTTGTTCCGCTGTGCTTTTTGTAGAGTTCATATCCTGCTATATAAATGCGTTCTTCTTTTTTAGAAGGCGTTGAATCCGGTGATGCCTGGTTGTCGGTGATCTTACGGATACGCTGCCCATCACTATCATACTGGTAGTATGTAATCTCGGGTGTTCCCCCATCTGTACGTTTCTGGCGAATCGTTCTGACCAGTTCCTCCCGGAAATTCCATACTATGTCTTCGAGGTGGGGCATCACAGTAATAAAACCATGCTGGTCATGGTGCGGATATTGATAGATCTCGTCCCCTATCTGTGTACTTTTTAAGCGATTGTTGTTGGTCTGGTAAGTATAATCTCTTGTCCAGTTATTTCCTGCAGATAGGTGACGCATTTGCCGCATATTGCCCGCCCTATCGTATTGATAACTCTGTGTATAATTGCGTACGGACATTGGGCCGCCAGGATTGAGTTCCCGTATGAAAGCCAAATCGTTCCAATTGTCACGGTTGTCAAACATTAAAGATGTGTCATTTTCCCTGCCGGTAGCACTGACCAGCCTATAAAGGGCATCGTACACATACTCAGCCACTCCTGTTACTTTTTGGTTATTAAAAAAAACAACAGGGATATTCTTGTCTTCGATATGTGTAATATTCCCTACGGGATCATAGATATAATGCCAATCCTGTAGCGGATCATTGTTCTGACGTTTGCTTTCCAAACGATTGAGACGGAAAGTTTCTTTGTCGTAATAAAACCGGGTACTGACGTCATTGCCATAAAGGATCCTTGTTATCCGTCCCTTCTCATTATAATCAATGTCCTTGATGTAAACGGAAGTAGTAGCAGGGTCAGTATGAGTTACGGTTTCGCCGTTGAGTAAACCCGCTTCGTTATAGTAAGGAACAATGATGCTTCCGTCAGGTGCAATCTGCCGGGTGATCCTTCCAAGTGCGTCTGTTTCTGTGATAAAAGTATAGATTTCCTCCTCCAGCATATCTTCAAGATTTTCATCCGTCCAATTAGCAACAGATTTATAATCCTCAAAAAGTTTTCGGGTGCTGAATTTGGGTTGACCTTTAAAATCATACTCGGGTGTTTCCACAAGCCCGCCCGTATCATAGTGTTTGAAAATTTTACCTTTTAAATTTTTTAACTCCGGAGATGGTCCTGATTCTCCATAAATGATCCTATCGAAAACATTATCTAAAGGGATGCCGCCATCACCTCCTGTAACCCGGCTGCTCAATGGCCGATGCAGCGGATCATAGGAATATTGAAATTCATGATCACGATCATCCCAGCTACGAAGTGGGTTACCCGTACTATTCATGATCAACCATCTTTGACCGGCATCAATGCTGTTTTTATGAATTTCCCTGCCCAACATATCATACTCGTAGTGCATCACTTTCCGGTCAAGTGTATCCGTTATTTCCAGTTCCTTGCCTTCAATATCCCATCTTACATGACTGGTTATTTTTTCTGTAATATTATCTGCTTCTGTAAAAAAAATTCTTCCCAGTGTATCAAGGTGGGCAATTGACGGGGTATTATGGTGCTTTGCAGCTAACCACGCGGCTTTTTGTTCTTCGCTAGCAGGCGCGGGAAGCAAAGGGTCAGGACTACCCCTGTTAATATACCATTGACTATCTTTTACAGTATCATTGGCATCAAAGATCTTTTGATGCCAAGCAGTGAATTCTATTTTGTTGAATGTCTTATCCGGGGCATCTGTTCTAACCACCCGCCCCATCGGATCATAATGAATGACAGGGGTAACGCCGAGCTCCACCATTTCCTTTTCATCGTCATAAGCAGTGGTCGCACTAAAATAAGGTTCGTATTGTTTTACTGGATTGCCTTTATTATTCAGCAAAGTTCTTCCATTGCCTATCCAACGAAGGTGGGGTGATGTGTTTACAGCTGTTACGGTGCCATCGGGATTTACCTGCAGCGCTTCACCAGGTTCTGCCTGCACTTTAGTCATTACTTCCTGCCCACTACCGCCAAAATAAGTATAACTCTCTTGCGTCCTTGTTTGATGCAGGGGATCTGCATGGTAATGTGTTTCGCGGAGTCTGGTTTTAAGAAAATTGGGCTGTGCTTTATAACTGTTTAGATCAAAAGCACTATTTGAACTTTGATCGAACCATTCAAATACATGATATGCTATTTCAGACGAGGGGACATCGAGTGAAGACATTTCCGCAAGAGTATCATCAAACTCATCACCAGCATCAATTCCTTTTTTGCCAATCGAAAAAGTCTTGACCGCAATGCCCAAATCATCAAACCGCACAGCAGCTAAATTGTTATTGCTATCCTCCATCAGGTAAGGTTGCAATACCCGGTAATTAAATCCTTTCACCTTTATTTCGTTGTCAAGAGCATCAGTTGTCTTTTCAATAAACAAATGGTACTTGCTGTCATATTGCACATCTGTAACATTGCCCAACGGGTCAGTGTATGAAACCGGATGGAAAAAATGTGCTGTATCATACCGTGAAGTCCCGGAAGGGATCCAGAAATAATTATCCGCAAAAGTATGCCCTCCCTGTGATGGGTGGAGTAATATAGTATTGAGATCGGCAAATGAAATTTTCGAATTAAAGATATTGGTTAGCTGGCTTTCATTAAATGTGGCCTTATATGTCTGATGCACCAGCGCCTTTGATTCTATCGAGCCAAATGGCAGAATAGCTGCAGCATTATCTCCCTTGAATTGCATCCGGTTCCATTGCATCAATCTCTTTTGTAAAGTTTCGTTTGGCAAAACATGGTAATCGATAGACACAGCAGCTACACAGGCTGTTTTTAATTCCTGAAGTGTATAATAATTTCCCGCAGGCGCTCCCAAACCTGTTATTTCAAATAATTTTGTTTGAAACGACACCGGGAGCCGGTAGTCTGAGTCCGTATCTATTGTATTAGTAAAATCATTCTCACAATATGTCGTGTAAAGAATGCTCTGTTCAGGAAAGGAAGGAACTTTCCGTTTATACACCAGCGAAGCCGATTTTTTAATATTGGCAAAATCATCTACTTCCAAGACAAAACTATGAGCGATCCTGGGATCACTTAGATCCCTTTCATAGTGATAAGAAATGGTTTCGCTGTTAAGGACGATAAATGAAGCGTATTTATTTTCCAATCCTGGCTGAACTAATCTGATGAGGCAATTCTGCTGTTCAACAGTATAAGGTTTATCACTGAGCGGGGTATTGTCCAGAGCATATACTTCTTTGCGAAGCATCATGCCTTTGCAGGCCCGCAATGCCTGACGCATTTCATTGATGGATAGATCTCCAGGCATTACGGGTTGGGGCAATAGATTTTCCTGGTGGATCGTATTTTGAGAATACTCATGGGCAAACTGGGTTAGAATTTTTTCCTGGTCAAGAAAAGCGCCTGTGTGAAACCATGTTTTTATTAAGACGGGAGGCTGGTGCAGATCCTGCTGAATAAGATTATTGCTTCCCGTCTCTTTGATAAAATGAGTTACATCTTCCGCATCTTTTTGTTCCACCCTGCCAAATCCCCTAAACTCCCTTTCTGCATGATCGTAATAACCGTGATGATACGAGTATTCACTGGCAAAACGGGTCTTCATAATACGGTCATACGTGACCACTTTGCTCAGGCAATGGACGGGGAATGGTAATTTAGTTATCCAGGGATGCCCTTCCTCCCTGTCCTTTAAATAATAATAAGTAGAAGCAGTGTATGTGAGTTCTACTTCTTTACCCATATTATTTTTGTAGCCTGCCATGATATGCGGCTTCTTACTGTTCATGAGGTCGATGTACCGGAGAGGCTGGTGTTGATCTTTGGTTTGCTTGCTGCTCCACAAAATGCAGCTTGTTCCATTGCCTAAAAAATCAATTACGGAAATCTGTGACAGATTAGTGATCTCCGGGAAAGGGTTGATCTCCTCGGGTGCCGCTAAAAAACTATTTCCACTTTGGTTTAACCACACCTGGAATTTATTTTTTCCAAGGTAAATGATATCGGTTGTTCCTGATCCATCTATATCGGCCAGCTTAATGAATGCTGCATTGTACTGGCCGGGGTGATCAAAAACGGGTGCGCTATCCATTGATACTTTAGCTCCAAATTTTCCATATCCAAGATTGGGCCAATAACAAACAGATCCGTTCCTGATGCGTACAATATCTGTTAGCCCATCCCCATTCATATCACTTAAGAAAATGGATTGTTCCTGGTCATTAAAAACAATACGTGCGCCTTTCTCTTCGTCAGTATGTTGCTGGACTTTCCGCAATGTGTCGAATCCCTTTTCTCCCATGGAAGGGTACCAAGAAAAAACATTATCCTCTGTAATTAATATTTCGGCCTTCCCGTCCCCATTCAGATCAAGCAGCCTGATATTGGAATCATTAAAATCAATATTAGGTAATTGTTCAAAGGGTTTAAAAGGTTCCCACTCGGTTTCATCATTTATTTTAAAGAATCCTTTGAGTATCCCATCATAACGGGAAAGATATTTGGTGCCATCGGATTCCAATTCCTGTAATTGCAGTTGACCATCTGTTCCTGCAAGAGAAGGTTTTGGCGTGATAAGCTGTGCCTTCGAAAAGGCACCATCCCCCAGGTTTTGTTTGTAAAACAATCCTTCTCCCTGCATAGTCAGTATCCCGTTAAGTCCTTCGCTGTAAAGGTCAACCCATTGATAGCCGGGCTCATAAATTCCCACAGGAGAATGGACCACGTTTTCCCTGGTTACATTTTTTATATCCTTATTCCACTCGTGTTTTTGGTAGCTGAATGAAGCAGGAGGCAATGATTTTTGGGTGTAGGTATTATTAATCTGTTTAATATAGCCCGTAGAGAAAACTTCTTTAAGGAATGTAAAATTTCCAATTTGCCCGTTATTATCGAATTTAAATTCTACCGAGCGAATAAGAGCGGAGCCTCCCGGTAGTTCTGCAAAATGGTGATACATTAATACTCTTTCACATAAACGGCAGGTCCTGATCTCAAATCCTGCCCGGTAATCTGAAAATGCATCTGCCCTGAATGTCCAGGGCCGTATAGAAAGAAACGGGGCATTTATTTTATCATGCTCTCCATAATCAAATACAGTTTCAAAAAGGAATTCCCTCGCACCCGGAACGGCAGCGCCATGGGCATAAGGATTAATATTTCCAGATCGTACTCTTTTCAGGTAGGTATTGGTAAAAGGGGCATTGCCATTCGTTCTATTTCTGTTATGTGGTAAGGCAGCATCAATTCCGGCACCATCTTCCTGCTCGTATTCATACAATGCACAGTTACCTTTATCGTCATATGTAAAACAGGGAAACCATTCGAATATCTTTCGGGGATCAGAAGGGTCAGCAATTGTACCTAACCTTGTATTGCCAAAGATGCTGGTAATATTATCTTTTGAAATTACTTTCCAGTGGACGATACCATCTGCTTTATTTGTCCATCTTTCTATTCTTGAAAATCCGCCTTCAATCCGTGGCCTGTATAGTTTAATAGCGAAGTCGTTGCCAGGCGAATCCCTTTCATCTGCTACCCATACGCCTTCCATTTCTTTTAGTTTTGGAACTAAATCTTCAGCTCCTGCAAAAACATAGGTGTCAGAATCTATGTCATCGAAATATTGGGGTAATTCCTTTTCTGTTTTTCGCCGGATAGAAGGCAGGCTTAAAGACCAGCCCATTCCGAATACCCCATTTCCACTTCCGGAATTATAGGAAAGCCCAAGTGAAACTCCAAAACCCCTTGCTGATCCTGAAGGAAGCGGAATCGAAAAAGTAGCAGACCCGTTTACAGCATTAACTTCAAATTTTTCATCAATACTTTTAATGGCTCCGCCACCTTTAGGTAATGAAATAACGGGTGGGGCTAAGATAGAAGAGCTTCCTTCCTGTTTAGCTCTATTCGCAGAAACAGATTGCCTGGCGTCGGGCCGATCGGTATTTAAGTATAGTTTATTATGTTCTTTAGCCACTGCAAAGATTGAAAATAGATAGACTTAAGCTAGTGCTACGAACCTTAACTGGAATAATACAAGGAAGTTAAGGTAAATGCTGTCACTGAATTATGGCACTCCTAAATATTTATTAACATACCCTAAAAAGAGTACATTAATATGCCTGCCCTAAAGGAGCATCTAGCGATGTGATCCAAGAAAGAGTCTGGCATAATAGAATTACTGTCCTCACATAGTTCAAGTGGTCCCCCAGATTTGAACGCTATATCTGTTTAAAAGCAGGGAATGATCCGGCTTCCTTAATTTCAACTATTTATCACAATGAAAAATTTCCCCATTCCCTGAGATTCATAACTTGTCGCTAAAAATACACCCCTATGAAATGCTTACTATTCCTCAATTCAGGGACGGAAATCAAAGGTGAGATTACTTAAAACCCAAAAATCGGAGAGTTCGTTCTTAATATTGTACGGAAGAGCGAAAAAGTATCTAAGAATAAGAGAGAGACAATTATTACATTTTTATCTAAATTGCGCCCTTCATATTCGCCATGTCGGGCATTGGCCGCGACCTTACCATTAAACCATATAGAATTTATTCCTGGAAAACAAGACTAATGAGAAAATTGCTAAGAGTAATCCGCAGAATAACATGGATAAATTATCCATTCAGAAATTTGTTCAGAATAATGGGTAAATGCCAAAACAATTGGCCTGTATCCGGAAAAATCAGCTGCAAATTTGAAGACTTACACTTCAAAATGTACTCTAAATCTGATGACCATATACCCGACTATTTTTATTATAACAAGCCTTTTCATGAGGATATTATTTTAAGGCTCATGAAACTATTCGCCAAAAAATCTTCTTGCATTGCGGATATAGGAGCAAATACCGGTTTTCATTCGGTTATTGCCTCATTAGCCAATCCCCATTGCAAAATATATGCGGTGGAACCCTTTCCCCCAAACTATCAGCGACTGCAGCTGAATCTTGCCTTAAATAAATGTAATAATGTTACCATCATAAAGAATGCATTGGGCAGCGACCATGGAGAGTTAAAATTTTTTGTGCCTTCCGATAATTCAATTACTGATGTTTCTTCGGCGGTTGATACACACGGCGACCGCATCTATCCTGAAGTAAAATGGAAGGAAACCACAGTTAGCCAAATCACTTTTGATGGGCTTACTGAGCAAACAAAAAAAATTGATTTTTTTAAATGCGATGTAGAAGGATTTGAAACCGAGGTGTTCAAAGGCGCCAAAATCTTTTTTGAAAATAACAAACCAGACATTATTGTCGAAATTTGCCTCGACGAAGACAAATGCCGTTTCTTCAATGAATTTGCCCAAAAAAATGGATACAATATTTACCTCGTAACGAACGACGGTCTTTACTATCTTGAATCATTGTATAATTTTGACCGATGGCCCAATTTCCTTTTTACAACTTATAAAGACAAAGACCCTTTTATTCCTATTAAAGGAATAGAACAGTTTGTTTCTGGCTGTACAGGGAAATAAGCCCCAGTTTAAAAGCCGTTACTTATTTTTCTTTTTTAATGCCCCATTCTCTGTTTGTAGCTTTTCAACTTTTTTATCAAGTTCAATCAGGTGCAATGTAAGCTCTTCAATCTTTTTAAGGAGTACCGCTTGTCCATCACCCAGGTCGAGTCCTTCTTTTTCTATTTGAGCAGCAGAAGGCACACCGGGCAGGTGATTATTTTGTTTGATGAATTGTTCTGTTTCCTTTAATGTTGGTAAATGATATTTTTCATCAAATACATAGTCGGGCCAGCCGGATGATTGCAGTTTCACTCTCACTTTTTCAGCGATAATATTTCCTCCCACAGCCAATTTATAACCTGCAGGATAAGTAGTAGTGCCAATAGCTACTTCATTGGCAAAATATGATCTGCCGGCTGCAGCATAAAAAGCATAACTGGCGCCTGTACCACCGGTATAATTAGTTACATCAGCATAGAAGCCATATCCGACATCATTGAAATTTTTGATTTTGGAAATATGCCCATAAGTACTCCAACCGGTAGCAGCGGTTCTGGTAATATCTATAAATGTCCCATATACGTTGCCGACCGTATTCGTTTGTGTCAGCTTATAACGTAATGCAGCGCCTGAACCAACAAAACCATTAAGATCATAAACATAAGGGCTCTCAATTTCAAAGTTCATAATGCCGGTACTGGGATAGTTGCAGGAAAAAATGTTACCCGGTAAAAAAATCACATTAATGAAAGCGCCATTTCCGTTGTAGCCATTGGCTATACCCCGGTAATCAATAACACCCCGGTCGGTGGTGTTATCATTATCGTAGCCGATCGTTACCTGCGAAGTATTGGTTCCCCAAATGGATGTACGGATATTAAAAACATTTTTTTGAGTAAAGTTGGAACTGCCGGCCACATCCAATTTAGAAGCCGGGATACCCGTTCCAATACCCACATTACCTGAATTGCTATTATAAATATCATTGCCACTGGTGTTCCATTGACCGTAGGCGCTGCCGGTGCATAAAATGCAAAGGCTGAGGATAAGTGCTTGTATTTTCATTGTGATGGTTTTAATATGTCAGTATTTTGTTTCGCTGTATGTTTAGTTACAAACTAAACATAGCCCTTCAAACTTTTTTTATTTTTACCCTTTTCTTTTCATTTACTCTTTCCATTTTTTAATCCGAACACTACGGACAACTGAGCACAGCATTTCAATGTTTTTTTATTTTTCATCGTTTTGTTTCATTTTATCATTTTCATTACTTGACCGAACACTACGGACAGCGGGGTCACTTACCATGGCAGTAGTTAATCCATTTTCCGTCTTGTCAAATCAATCGTATCCATATAAATTCTATTTTGATGCTCCATTTGTCTTTTAGCCTTAATTCTTGCTAAAATAAATACTCGACTAAGAGAACGAATATGATAAACTAAGTTTGCAGTATAAAAGAATTTAATCTTAGCATGTTTATTAAGATGGAGAGGTTTGAATAGTTTTCCGTCAAATGAAACTGCAAGTTCAAGTTTGTCATATAAAAAATCTGAAATATAATATTCAACATATAGAGAATCACTATGCCTGTCAAAGTCAGCAGTAAAACCTACTAAAGGCATTCCGACCTGATTATTTAGTTGACAAGTATTGGGATCTATCTTTTGAACATAAGTTGCTAAATTAGATTCTGTTCTAAATGAATGAGCTACAAGTCTCCCTGTTGAATCAAACTCAAAAACATTTCCAAAACCTCTGTCGGCATCAAAATTATAAATACTTCGAATACCCCTGTTTTTATTATACTCGACCCTTGTCGGGGATTTTTGAAGCATTTTTTTAACTTCTTCAACTGTTGGGCAGTGCCTGCTTTCTTGCTGACGGCAGCTCCAAATAAAGACCATCGTTATGAGTGAAATGATAATTTTATTCATTTTTCTTCTCTTTTTTGTCAACAACTGTCTCAGCTGGCTTTGCGGAATGTATTGAATCTCTCATAACATGCGTAGCTGGCTTATTTGTTGGAACCCAAATACCAGAGCTGTCCCTATAAACTTTAAGACAACCTAGACACTCTGCCGCTATATTAGTTTTATCTTCATTCGATTTGATTAATCCCGTTGTTTCTTTTATCCATTTTTCAATCGTAGACATACCAAATGAAATTTTCTGAATGTTATCCAAAATTCCCAATATTCTTTGTGCAGCCTCCGGAAATTGACTGGGTAGATGAGCAACACCAAGGTCGGTAATTGCCATCCCTTTTATTGCTGAGATCAAAAGATCAATATTTTCCGAATCCGCATCAGCCCAACTTGGATCATATTTATCACCAGCCGCTCCTCCTTTTGATGTTGTAAATCTAATTCCTCCTTTTTTCTTATATGTTGGTTCTTCAGTTTGTTTATGAAGTTTTCTAATAAGTAGATCCTTGGAAATCTTTCCCCAAATGGTTCGTGTGTCAATTTCATCTAAGTCAACATCTAGTACCCCTCTATAATTTCCACTTACATAAGTGCCAGCATTTGAACCATTTCTAAATGCATCATAAGAAATTGTTTCCCTTGTCGTTTGTATTATATCATAATAATAATATTTTCCGTCATCTCCTTTATGGATCATATATTCTCCTTTGATAACTTTTGTTGTCATCAACTCAAGTGGAGGAATACCATTACCCAATTCAATTGTAGTATAATGTGTAATTATTCTGTCACGACCATCCGGGTCTTTATAAAGAATCGGATTGCCCCCAGTGTAATGATAAGGGCTTTCTCCTGGATATTTTTTCTGCAAAGGGTCGACACTTAGCCATTTCGCAATTCTTCCGTCATAAATCCTTGCTCCAAAATCATAATCATCAGCAGCTATATCCTTATCCTTCTCCTTGCCATTAAATCCATACCTGTATTCATCGCTGCTGTAGGTTCGGCCCGGCATGGCCATACCAAACGGATAATAATCCACCGCCGTCACCACATCCGCAGTATAATATTCAACAGCAGTTCCACCTGCAGAAACTTGTAGTTTCCTATCAGAGATAGTTACCAAAACATTCCCTAAATGATTGTTTAATTCATAAACAGCATTACCCCTTGTGAAAGTATAAGTACCGCTGCTGCCGGGAGCAGTATAATTCTCTACATTCCGGTTCACGGTATATACACCAAGCCTGCTGCTTCCATATTTATGTACTTCTGCCTGTGTAAGCTGTCCTGAGTTTACAGCATTGTTTCCGCTTTCATAGATAGCCATAACATTACCACTGGCATCTCTTGCATAGACTGTTGTTCTGGATATTCCCCTGTCAGCCGGGTAAACTGTTTTTTGTATGCGATTTCCACCTGCATCATACTTATATTCCACCGCTATGTATTCTATATTGCTGAAATCTTTTTTGTAAATGGCTTTTATCTTTCCATACACAGTCCATTCAATTTTCGTTATACCTTCCTTTACATCACTTATCAAATTACCTATCTCATCATATACATAGTTATCATAAGCCTGTTCCGGCAGCGTTTCGGCCTGCACCTGTGCCAGGCTGAGTGTTGTCTGGTTGTCTATATCCTCAGCATAATTAATATCAGCCACCTGGTCGTGCACATATCGCAGGCGGTTGTTCAATAATTTTCCGTTAATATCTTTCGGATACTGATAGGTCAGGTTGTCCATTTGCAAAGGCGAGGCCCCCCCGCCACCCAAAGGAGGATTCAATGCGCCATTCCTGAAATATGTCAAAATATTTCCATTGGGGTCATAACTTATTCTTTCTTTGTAATTGTTCGTTGCTGTTGGTGTACCGTTCAGCCAACCGTTGATGTCCGGTTGAAAACCTGCAAATGCATCCATGGTTACGATACGGTGAAGTTGGTCATATTGATAACCGTATAGCTGTGCACCTCCGACTGTACTTACCTGTCCGTCAGGCCGGGTGTATAAGGATGGAATATTCACAAACATGCTGGCGATATTGCCATTGAACAGCGGCCTGGCTACAGTTTTAGGAGTCGGGTCATCGTTATTGAGCACATTGAACATGCCTGCATTGGTAAAGGGCTGTTCGTTTGTATTAATGCTTTGATAATCGTTAACTGTTTGCGCATTGATAGTTGCTGTATAATAATTGAGGCTGAAACTATAAGCATCCCTTGCTGTATAACGGTTACTATTACCTGTCTCAGGTTTTCCATCTCTTCCCATATCACCTGTAATATAAGGCGTGGGTGGCGTTACCGGTATGCAGGGCTGCAAGGATGGATTAGGTTCCGCTACAAAATCGTCGGGCATATCGCTTTCAAACTCGGGGAAGAAGTTGATCTCCTGTCTTGCAGTATATAATGGCGGGTGCGCATATTGCTGCCGGTTGAAAACATCCAATATGTCCCGGCCCGTGCCGGGTGCACAGTCCTCGGTCGGCGCAGCACTGATGGCGGTACTGTTCACTCCTTTCAGCCAGCCCTGTAATGTATATGCATAATCAACACCCTGCACCTGTTGTTGTCCCAGCACCATTCTTGCCAATGGCCCATGTTTATAATAAGAATACCGGGCATCGGTTTCCCAGATGATACCATCATGACTGGTTTCCGCCATGATCAGTTTATTCTGTGCATCGTAATCGTAGCGGTGATAGAAGCGGTCAATATGGTGTTGTAATACATCGTTGCCACCAATATAATAATCGGGTTGGTAAGTAACGGTGTTCACTTTGCCGCTGATCAGATCGTATGTGTAAGCGATCTTCTTGAAACGATTGGCTCCGCCGTTCACCTCCTTCATGGGGCCTTCATTAAAGTCCTGCAGCAATTCATCTACGTTACCATGTATATCATAGGTATAATAGGTAGCGCTGCCATGTACTCCCGCCCAGGAGGCTGGATCATTAGGGTTTGATGGCTCAGTCGCTACTACCTGTGAATAACTGACACGGTTGCGAAGGTTTTGCTGTACCAATAAAGTTCCGAGGTCATTGTTGCCATTGATATACGATACATCATATACCGTACGGGTGATCTGTTCTTTGGCATAACCGCCATTGTTCAACCAGTTTTGCAGCTCAGTCTTATCTCGTGTTATGGCCTGGGAGATGGCGGCATTGGTTGGTTTTTGTCCAACCTGTGAGATACGTCCAAGCACATCATATAAAGTATAGCTGTACCGTTTGGTATTATTGCCTTCCGGTGAGTTGGCCGGGTTGGCCTGCTTGGCATTCTGGCTGACTACTAATCTTCCCAGTTCATCATACCAGAATTTACTGAGGCCGCCATCAGGGCTTTTTTGTTCTGCTACCTGGCCCAGTGTATTGTAGCGATAGACAGTGGGTAATCTATGATTGGGTCTTTCCACTGCACCGTTTTGCCTTGCAGTTTTTACCGCAGCTAAAAAATTACTGCGGGTAGTTATGTTATTATTAAAATCATCCACACCGGCAGGCGGTATGGTTTGTACAAGGCCGCCGGCCTGGTCATAATAATATAATGTGTAATGATACTCCTTTTCACCCGGCGATTGTACTGTGAAGGATTCAATCTGCTGCACAGCGAGACATTTATTCTCGTACTCTTTATTAAAATTGTCCTTTATTTTTTGTAGGTAAATATTCCATGCTTCCACGCTGGCGTTGTCTATCAATTGATAAATATCATCGCAGGGATCATCGGGTTCTATTTCAAATTCCTGGTTGATCGGTAAGTTCAACCCGCAAAGATAAGTAGGCAGCGGATCGCCGCAGGGAGGCGTTGCTTCAGTGCGGCTATTGGTAAACCCTGCTGCTGCATATCCACTGTTGGGAGCGGTAGTGATCCCGTAAATGACCTGGTCGCCTTCAAAAGCAATTTTTTTCGACCAGTCAAGTGTACCGGAAGCATTCACTTTGCAATAGATCGCATCTGAGTTAGCATTGTTTTCTCCATTGGCTGCTATAAATCCTCCATCTGCCTGCGGCAACCATGCAAAACTCTTTGTCCGGATACCGGGGATGACAAGTTTGCGGGCATTGTGCACAGTTCCGTTGGCATAAATATTCCAGATGATTTCCTGCGAATTCGTTCCGATATAATCATTCATTACAGCAGATAGGACCTGGTAGCCTTCGGTGGTAACAGCGATGTTACGGAACCATGTACTGCGGTTCTCGGCATCGTAGCCTTGCTTATAGTTAATAGTACCGTTGCTAGTGTTCAGCTTCATCAGGTAACTGTCGTAGTAAGAACTACCTGTTTCAATAAGACTATTGCTTGTTGTATCACCTGATAGTTTAGCAGGGTTGTCGGTGCTCTGGTGATAACCTACCACAACGATATTGCCCTGGTCTTCCACCAGCCCCATAGCCCCATCAGAGTTTGAATTAATACCATATTCCTTACTCCAGATAATGTTGCCGTTATTATCGGTTCGCACCACAAAGCTCTGTGCATGGAGTGGTGCAAAACGGTGTGACCCACAGAATGCGTATCCGCCATCTGACATTTGTATCACATCAAAAGCCGCATCGCCATAAATATTACCATCGCCATATTTTTTGGACCATTCAACCGTACCCGATGAATTTATTTTGACCAGCCATGCATCACCGGCGCTATTACCAAAAGATTTTGTTTGTCCGCAGGCAATAAAACCATTGTCAGAAGTTGGCCTTACCATAAAGAGAACATCGTTGCCACTGCCACCGATCGCTTTGCTCCAGGACACTTGTCCATTCTCAGTGATCTTCATCAGCAGGCCATCATCGCCCCCGCTTCCATAGCTCTGTGTCTGGCCTGCCACCACATATCCGCCGCCGGAAGCCGGGGTGACCTTGTTAGCTACATCATTGTTATTGCCTCCATACGTTTTTTGATATAATTCCGCACCGTTTGTGCAATGAGTGCTGGTATCGGGATTATTGCTTACTGTATTAACTGAAATCACCAGCGGATTCAGTGTAACATCATTGATAAACTCGATACCGGAAGATAAAGTAGTATAATCAGGCGCCTGCACGGTAAGATCATTCGTATTGGCAGCGCAATTGGCCGAATTACCCGAGGCATCCAGCTTTACTACATATACATCCATATTATTAATGATCTTTCCTGCCATTGACTGAGCGCCGCAATACACGGGGATCTCAACACAGGAGTTTTCATGACAGCGGCTATAGATCCATTTTATCTGCTGGTAAGTAAAGTTGGTTCCTTCCTGTTCATTAAAATAATTGGTGAACAGGGTCTGGCAGTCTGTGCTGCCGTCATCCAATGTTTGATAAATGCTGTTGAATGTTTGAATATAAATTTCAAGCCTGGCGCAGATGCCATTGGGCATAGTGACTGGTTCAGTGGTAAATACGCATCCCTTATCAAAATTGGCATACTCATGCCATTGCTTTTGGAAGCCTGTTTTGTAATTCATGTACTGGGCGAATACATTATTCCAAGTAGCTTCCAACTCGCTTGCGGGACTCATCACAGGTATATTAATACCTGCAGGTATGGCGGTACTGAATGCTTCAAGGAACATTTTTTTATACGCCTCGTATTCACTGCAACTGATACATATTTCATTCGATGAACCACATTGCAGTGCAGGGGGAAGAATGATCGGTTCTTCAAAATAGTCGCAGGTCGTATGTTCCTCCACAGCACATTTTATTTGCAGCTTATCAATAGTGGCCTGTGTAATAACAGTGCCCATTCTTATGCGAAGGAAATCCAGCAGCGTTCCGGTAAAAGCAGGGGTTCCGCTAATTGCATTATAATAAAGTGTGTTTATTTCATCCCAGCGTTCACAGATGCAATCATCAGCAGTTGTTTCCCATACTTCCTCATCATCCATCATGTGAGATTTATCATAGGGCTTGGGCCAGTTGATGATATAAGGATGACAGGTCTCGCTAAGTGTGACACTATAGGCTGCCATAAAATTGGCCAGCGCTTCTTCGAAAGTTCCGGGAGAAGTAGTGTTGCCGGGAGGTACACTGCTGCTGCCGAGTGGATGTGATAGATCGCTGCCTGCTTTACATATAGCAACTAATTGCTCAATAAGAATATTATACGCATCAACACCGATATCATTATTTGTACAATCATCAAAGACATGCACCTGTTCGAGCCATTGCACAGCATAGCTACGGCAATTGTCCTCGTATTGTGCTTCCAGTTGCGCCTGGGCAGCCGGTCCATCTCCCGACTGTGCAGCATTATATGCAGCTGTGAGTTCAGCAGGCAAATAGGTTTGTATTCCTCCGGCAGGATCAATAAATCTTGCCTGGTATTGAATAAAAGCAGTATTGGGATGAACATTGAAGAGGGACGGATCAACATAAGCAACATTCTGCAGGTGATTGAAAATAATGATCTCCCTCTCCCTGAAATATAAACCGCTGAATACACGCCATACCATATCTTTTTCCGGATCACAATCTATTTCGGAAGGAAAAACTCCAATGGTATTTGAAGTGTTTTGTATGCAGCTTACCTGGAGATTTTCGGGTTGATTCTTACATTTTACTGAAGCGACAGCGAACTGCCACATCCCTGCTGTGAAAGTCGGGGGAAAATAAGGCGGGTAATCAGAAGATTTAATAGTGATACAAGCTGCCATTTTACCAGCCATAGTTGACTGGAATGAAGGAATAGCAGAACTCAACGGATCATTGGCCGGCAATCCTGCACCGGTAACAATAGATGTTACGTCGGACCACTTCTCTTTGTTTTGCCATTTTTCCTGCCAGGCATAAGCCGTTTTGAATGCGTCGCTTTTTATTATTTTCAGTTTCTTGTATTCAGGATGATAAGATAGAAGCTGTTTTGCCCATGATTCTTTAAAGTTCTCGGTAAATTCCTGTTCACTCCAACCGGAAAGGTTCACTTGCGCATTAACGTCAACAATGCCATACTCATCCTTATATCGGTCAACCGGTGCCTGATCATCCTTTGGTAATTTATAAGTGCCTTCTCCAAAAATATTAAAGGGTCGTTGCGTAATATTGACCGGAGGCAATGGATTACCATTTGCATCTACAAGATCATCTCTCAATATGCGGGCATATTGTCCCCTGTCGGGCATCATATCGAGCAGCATGATCTCTTCATAATTGTTTACCCTGTCGCTGCCGTTCTCACAGATCGCATCGCAATCAGCTTTTGCCTGTTCATAAGCTTTTTTCAATGCAGTGAGATAAGCTAATACCTGGAATGGTGTTAAGCCGTTATCGTTACGGAACTTTGTAATGAAATCCGTTTCGCTACCCAGGTTTTGCAAACAGGATTCGCAGGTTGGATGACAATTTTGATTCTGCAACAGCATTACATCCTCTATCTGGTCATGGATGGTTTGTTCTGTTTCGCAAACAAGATTACCATACTGCATAGCATGCTGCAGGAACTCGTCTTGTGCTTCTTTGCTAAGTGTAAGTGTTTTTGTAATTGTATAAGAACCGGTTTCTGTAAAATTCACATCAAAATCTTCTGATATCTCTGCTGGTTCTGTTCCGCATACATTGGTATGAGGCAGTGTGAAGTTGCTTCTCGTCAACGAAAATATTTCCGCATTGGTGCAACTGTTGGTAATAGTGATCTTAAGGTCGTAGAGGCAATCATAACAGATCGGCGTTTGCTCCGGCGGACATTTGGTTAATTCAAGTTGCTTCGGGTCAAGCCTGTATTTAAAGCGGCTTACCCCTGCTGTGGTAACTACAAAATCTTTTACCATTACAATACTCCTTCCAACGACCACATTTGTTTCCTCCGTCAGCAATTGGTGGGCAGGAGCAGTATTAATATCATAATTTGGAAGGTCCTGTAATGACTTCAATGCCTCAACCGATTCGGGCTTGTCTCCTGCCAATGCTGTTGCAACCGTACGGCCATGCATGTCAACATAGCTTACACTGAACTGACCATTGGCATCCTTCACTAAATTCTTTTCATAGTGACCGGCGATGCCTGCATCGGTGCCAAAAAGAATATCAAGCTCTTCCTGCATGGGCGCAGAATAGAAATATTTTGTTTCATGTCCCGCGCCAAGTTGAAAAGCTTGTCCAACCCCGCCCTGTGCAAGCACACGGCCGGTAGCATCCTGAGTGTATCTTGTTTCAGTAAATGCAAAACCATTTGCATCAGGAATAAATTTATTGAAGCCATTGTTCACTAAAGGATTTAACGAACTGTAATAATTGCCTGCCCCATTAGCACCTAATGTTCCGTCACTATAATTTGGCCTGACGATATTTTCCAATGCAGGCGCCCCCGTACCGCAAGCGGTTTGGCCTGATTGCAACAGGTCAAATATTTCTTTAGGATAACCGTCACCATTATTTGCGTTATTATTGAAATTCTTTACAAAACGGATCACATTATTGAGTGTGGGTGCTGGTAATACCTGGATAGTGGGCCTCCCCTGGTAATCATAAAAAGTTTCAGCTACAACAGTGGTGGGAGTTGGTTGCGAGTTGTCCTTTGTTACGGTCTGTCTTCCTCTTAAGGTGCCATCAAAATATTGTATGACGGTTTTTCGTTTCCCATCCTCGGCATAGGTAGTACTTACCTGCCAGTTCAATCCTTCTTCATGCCCCTCTGTCATATTATAATAACCGGCATTCGAAGAAATGTTTGTTGTCCAATTTCCGTTAATCACCTGGCCATTCGTCTTTTTTTGGACAGATCTTACCCGGTAGAATATCCAGCCCGATCCGTCATAGAAAGAGGGTATCTTATAACTATTAACAGTAACAGGTACAGTTACCCTTGTTGCATTATTAAAGAATATTTTTTCTGCATCCCATAATCCGCTGGTTTTATAAGCATCTTCCGCAGATGCATCGATCCATGCCCATTCAATATCATAATCCGTAGGAAAGCTGTTGAAAGTTCCGGCCTGGTTTCCGGGATAGCTCCATACTATCTCTACTTCGTCAAAGGGCGAAGTGGATGGTATAAGATTGGACAATCCATTAACAGGAGAATTAAAATCGAAAGGAGCGTCATATTCAGCATGTATTTCTGCAATGACCTGCAGCAGTGGTATCACATCCCATGTAACATTTTTTTGTATCGGAGATTTGATCTGTACACTTAATATATATCCGCCAATATCATCGACATAATAGGAAGCCGCATCTGATTTCTGTCCCATCCCGAGTTTATAATCAAGGTGAAGTGTTTTTTGTACTGTAACAGGAGTTCCGCCCTGGATAGGTGTTTTAATGATTTCCAGTGGTACATCAACTATGAAATTACTGGGGATATAGGTCAGCGATTCTTCATTTATTCTCAGCATTACAACATTCTGCATTTTCTTCACATTACCGATCAATGGCTGCAATGCAGGATCGGCATAGACAGGGTCCTGTATTACCAATGGCGTGCTGTTTTCTGTAAACGTAAGCGGCGGAATATGGTTGGCATCAGGAATGATCCCACGGTATATCTTCTCCTGCGACAGAAGTTGCTGGCTAAACCCTGTTATCAGCAAGGAGGTTAACAGAAGCAGTCTGAATTCTTTTCTCATAAATACGACCCGGTTGTATTTAAATATCTTTTAAATTCATTTTATCTTTTTATCATCTCCCGGCCATTGTCAACTTTTCACTAATTGTTTTGATAAATAGTATATCCCTTATAGGCATCTGCAGGCTTAATTTCTGCAGGACCATCAAAAAACAAATATTTTGTTTCGCTGAAAATTTCCGCACCCACCGCTTCGACCCGGTAGTTTTGAAAAACAAAGGTTAGATCCGCCCTTCTTATATAATCATAAGCCTGTCCGGAACCGGAAGGGTATTGATAACCGAGGTCCTTGATACGGTATTTGATATTCAGTAGATAATAGGTATCCGGATCATATTCTATTTCCAACCTTTCACAGGTCAGGCTACTGTCGGTGGCAATAAATGTGAGCCGTTTTAATGTATCGTACGCAGTAAACTGGCAGCTATACTGCTGTCCGGCCTGCGCCATCAATGAGTCAACCATAACCCTTGTAGGAACAAACATACTTGTCAATTGGCCGGGTGCTGGTTTCCCTATCAAAATAAATTTGTTAGTGTTATATACAGCAATTGTAAAAGAATCATTCTGCATATACTCTATATCCCCCAGTTTGTATAATGCTTTCTTACCATGAAACGTATAAGTGCCTGTTATTTCACTATGTGTATGTTCTGCAGAATCGGTATTGGCAAACAAGGTGTCACTGTTGTAAATGATCTTAATATCGAAGGTCAGGAAGAAAGCGCTGTCATACTTATTGTTGATGGCGACAATCTCAGTGGTAGCTGTATCTACACAGGACTGTGAATGACTTTTTCCCGTCAGCAGCAGCAGTGAAACACAAAATAATATCAGTGCGATAATACTCTTTTGTGATTGCTTAAATACTTTTTTCATGGTGTTAGTCTGTTATTCTTTTTTGTAATGAGCTTCTTGTTTCAGTAATGGTCTTTATCCCTCTCTCTGTTTCCTTTTTGACACGGGTAAGTGTTCCATCATCATCGTATTCATAAAAACTGCTGTAATTATTCTCATCCTGTTCTGCCATCAGGCGTAAAGTGACGGGATGATAAACAAAACTCTTCATGTTGGCATTGAATGGATGTAAACGAACATCATCCCAATAAACAGTTGCCCCGTTCATCTCTTGTAGTTTTATTTCAAGGCTGGTGGCGTCGGAAGGAATATCAAATACGGCTTCGTAGCGTTGCCATCCATCTATTATTTTACCGCTGGGTGTGAATGTTGCGGAGATTGTACTGCTATTATTAAAGAACACTTCAGCCTTATTGGATGTATAATTAGTACAGTGACGGTCAGTGCTGCCTTCCTTTACCCATGCGCTGAAAACCATTTTTTGTCCCTGTACGGGTGAGAACACATTGGTCAGTCCATTATCCCTGAGTTTTATATTATCGATCTTTGTACAGGTATATGTTCCGCTGATAACGGTACCGTTGGCATCCGATTCCAGCAGGTAGAGATAATCCTTCGGCACAATTTCGAACTCAGGCTCATACGGTATTCTCCAGGAAAGTTTTGCAGTCGCATCCCCGCCGATATCGAAATAAAAAATAGTGACATTATGCAACGAACCTGTGGTCCAGGGAACTGTTGCGGTCCATATTCTTGTTTCCGGAGAATGTCTTCTGAAAAAGTTATTATCTGTTACCTGCACCCCGTCAATCCACACCTTCATGCCATCATCCGATGAAAATGCAAGCTGGTAGATCCCCGCTACCGGGGCCTGGATAAATCCATCCCATCTTGCATAAAACTCCGGAACAATACCCTCCGGCACTGCTCCTGAAATATAAGAGCTGCCATAGCGGAGCATATTTACCTTATCATCATCCCGTATTTGCGGATCAAACCAGTTATTATTAAGATAGTTCTCAATATTGGATGGCGTGAAAGATGGCATGGATCCCCGGTTAAAATATTTTCCTTTGATGCCTGTTCCTGATCCATTCACCCAGGTTCCATTCATGGTCGTTGAAACAGTTGATATCTCGAGTCCATAACCCAATGCATCCGCAGCAGGTGTAACTACATCTGCTTTTATTGAAACTGTTTCATTGGGATCTAATTTCAAACTGCTCATACCGCTATGGCGTATCGTATTATCAATATAGTCTTCTGCATCCTTAATAACCATGTGCCGTATTGTTTTACAGAAAGGGGCACAATTATTCGCTTTGTAATTGTAATCTTCAAAACCATCATAGCCAGCATTGCGAAGTTTAGAGTTATTAGCTACTGCAAGAGGCAATGATTTGTCATAGCCATAGATACCACAATTATATCTCCCAAGCGGATCGGTATTCTCCAATTCAAATCCCTTATTATTAAATTGGGTAACCATCGCACCCCATTTCCATGGAGCAGGGTTGCCGCTTGTTCCGTTAATAGCCTGAGGATTTATTTCAATACTTACATCAGCAGATGCAGAATTTATCCAGAAGCTGCGGTAATTCATAGCGATCACGCCGCCTTTAGAAAGCTCTTCTGTAGGTACAGTTGCATTACTCTCCCTTCGATTGTCGTAATAAACATACCCCACATCAGCTCTCCAGTTGCCCAATACTCCTTTGGTATAAGGGTTCATTCTTTTTTGTGTGAAATGAGAGTAACATACTGGCAAAAGTTCGTCCGTATTGCAGTACATGTACCCGGCTGGAGGAATGGTGGGGGCATTCTCAGCGGGTCCCTGGTAAATGATCGGGTTATCAGGACTACAATTGTAATACTTGAGTTCGATTGTTGGAGCTCTACCCGTCCGTTGGTCAAAACATACTGAAGCTGAGTTCACATTCTTTCCTACATCATATACAAGATTGACCCTTAAACCAGTTGCATAATTCCTGGTGGGATCGAACTTATCTTTTAACATCGCTGTTACTATTTTGGTAACCTCTGCATCATAGTTAGCATTGGAATAATAGGGAGGTGTTCCCAGGATTATCTTTTGATTAGTTTCTCCACCCGGTGCGCCTGCCTGGTATAATTGTTCCCAAGCATTAAAATTCGAAAAACTCGGCCAAACCGAATGCATTCTGGATATCACAAAATCATTTCGATGAAAAGGGTTGGCGTAATGGCTCCAAAGAGAAGAATGACTGTTACCTGCTGATTGTCCCTGTACAGTAGTAGTATGGTTATCGTTGTGAAACTGCAAGTGCAATTTTGCAGAAATGATGTTACTATTTATACTAAGATCAGGAGCATTATCAAAATCAAATAATACCCAGCTTCTTTGCCTGTAATCAGGTTGCCCTTTACCTCCATCATACTGTCCTGCTCTGAAAAATTCCGGGTTAGGAAATAATTCCTTATATCTGGTTCCAAAAATACCAAGCCTAGTGCGGTAATATTCTGCAAAAGAAGCAGCATTGGTTTTCTCAATAGTACTAGTTAAAATAGTCGCCTGCCTGACGACTCTCTGTTTCTCATTTATTGTAAAGAATGCATCATCCACTCTCCAGTTCTCTTTAAATGTATTAGCGGTTGTATTGATGATCTTTGTTTCATCATCTGTAAAAAGTTTGAATACACCAGAACCCGCGGATGTTTCCCTTATTGGACTAACAAGACTGGTAAACCCTCCAGCTGAAGCGTCTACCAGGTTGCGGTAACCACTTCGTATGATCTTGATGGTCACATCACCTCCACTATAAGGATTGCCCTCTTTATCGATAAAGAGAAATTTCTTTTCGGTGTTATTGGGGTCTTTTGTCATATCCAATGCCCATATCTTTCTTACAAACAAGGCCGGGTTCTCGGGATCTGTTGGCTTGGGTATATATTGGATGGGTCCGCTGGGATAGCAACCCGGTTCTTCAATAGCGCCTTTGCTTGAGTAATCTTTGATATAGAGTTCATCGCCACTTTCAAATACATTCAAATCGAATCCGGGTGTTGTCAATTTCCCGTTCTGAAAGCGAATGTGCTCATATACCGCATCGATATTTTTATATGCACCCTGCATACCTTTATAAGCCCAGTGTGCCGGGTAATTGAAACTATAAACCGGTTTATTGAATTCATTGTTGGTTTCTGTTACCAGCACATTACCTGTTTCTGCATCATACACCAGGTCTTTTGTATTTACCTCACTTCCTTTGTCTATATGCTTTACTTTTTCAAGAATCCCAAATGTGTTGATGATCTTCAGCGCTGCTGCAGAACGGTAACCAGTCTCTGCATAGTGAACAGGTGGAATGATGGAAGGTACAGGAACAGGTACAGGTCCCCATAAATTCGTATTAATATTGAAGTTGATATTGAATGTAACGGCCTTGGTAACATGTTCCCTGAAATCGGTCATCACTTCAATTTCTTTTCCTGTCAGACGGTTCACTACCGGATCACCGGGCTTGCTGATCATCGGGACCGTATTATTGAATGAATATTTTTGTTCCCCTGTTTTTACGATCCTGTAGATATTCTCTGTGTAAGTGATCTGTTTGCCTGCTTCATCCAATGTTGTTTGCTTGTGCATTTTACCATTCATGTCATTGGTCTGCAAACGAAATCCCTGCGATAAAGTGATCACCTCCCTGACATCTATTTTCAGCATCCTTAGTATCGGATCACTCTTAAATCGCACATGGCTCTCTCCATCGAAATTGATAAAATCGCTTTTGGTTGGAAAATCTTTAGTGGTATAGAACTCAGTGACGGTCTTGCCCACTCCTGATTTTACGTTGTCACGATGAATTGACCGAACAGTTACTTTGCTGTAACCAACAGAAGGGCTTGGATAAAACATTTCGCCGAGGGGCAGTTCAATAGCGCCCCTTTCATTAGGCCCGAGTGGCTGCCTGTCGTCATAATTCATGATCTCCCTGAAAGGATTTTCCTCCGCACCAACGGCTGGCTCATAACTGGCTACGCCACTACTGATCGTCATTTGTTGTCCGCCTATCAGTGCAGTAGTAGTATAATCATATTCCTGCCCATACTCCGCTTCAGGCATACCGTTATTATTACCTGCCGGTGTCGCCGTCATTTTATTAAAATTATCCTTGATAGTAACTTTTTTTACCCGCAGGCCTCCTCCGATTTTTTTCACCGATGCAGTATTCAATCGTATATAGGATTTGTTTAAATCTGTTGTTTTACATCTTCCATACAGCCTTGAAGTTTCATAATACCCTTTGATAAGATCAAATACATTGATCAACATTCCTGCAATTGCCTTTAATAAGCCTATCGGTCCCTGATTTTTTACATCCGAACCCGGATATGCTTTGGAAGAAAGATTTTTGATCATGAACTGCATGGAATTGTAAAACATAGGAGAGAATTTTCCTTTATCCTGTTTTACTTTGATCCAAAACCGGTTTCCATTTACAGTTCCGTAATTATCTATTTTAGCATAAATGGGAACCGACTCGTAATAGATGCCGGAAGGATTGTACTGATCCCTTGGCATCAATACCCAAAGCTTCATGAAAAGCTGGTTGACCCCTTCAAGATATTTGGCTAGTACTTCACTTTTATTAGCAGCAGGAGCATCAATAAAAATGTAAAAATGATCATTGCCATTGGAGTACAATGTATTTGTTGGAGTTGAAAGCGGTGATGCACCGAAACCTGCTATTTTATACATCTGTTCAGCCCTCCTGTTCTGTACATATCCGTAATCATCACTCTCAAACTCAACTTTGATCTTAGCACCGGAAGGAAGTGTTATTTCATTTAGCGTCCATGCGGCAGCATTCAGGTCCGCCTTTGTTTTACTTTGAACGGAAAATGGGAAATCAGCATTGTCAAGGCTACCAAACCCATTATCAGCGTTATCAGATGAATGCTTATAAGTACCCCACCTGTCATTAGCTGTGCGGTCATAGCTCTTATTATTAGCATATTTAAAATAATACTTGTTCTTAAAAGCTTTATCGTTCCCATTGTAGGTGAACCAAATACTTTTTAAAGTTAATTTTCCACCATTGGCGTTATCAGGTGTGCCGGGACATAAGGTGTAGTCATAGCCAAAGAAAATGGTCTTAATTGGCTTTTTAACACCAGTTGTTTTTATCCATTCTGCTTTGGAATAGATATCAATTCTTTCCAATCTTTTCATCCCCATATCGCTCCTTGCACCGAAAACATCCGCAACAGCTTTGCCGTCATTACGATCAGCAAGTGTAAATGTGGCGATCATGTTTTTTGATTCGACAGAATTTAGGTACCACAACTCTCTTTCACCATAAGTATAATTTCCTTTATCATCACTATTGTCTGTTTTTAATCCTTCGCTATATGCAGCTTGATTTGCTGTACCTGTAAAGGGAGCCCTCCATCCAAATCCAATACCCTCCAGTTGCCGAGGATGATCGATCCTTGTATAATTGAATTTTACTGAAGTACCCATATCGTCATCAGTAATGCCATCACCCGTCACATCCACATAATCCGGCGATAATAATCCGGTAAGTAAAAAAGAATGTGCATATGGATCAATTGCATCTTTCTGATAAAACCAATCTCTACCCCGTGTGTTTTCAAGCAGATCATTATCCTGATAACCGACTGTCTGGCTCGAAGGATACACCGTACTGGCAGGCAACCCCTCCGGTCTTAATTCTGCACCTACATTAAAGCTGGTCTCTTCTTCCCGCAGATTATAAACAGGGATACCATACACATATCGTTTGCCATCGGTTTGTGTAACCGAAACTTCAGACAAATGATGTCCCCTGCGGACAATCTTTGTCATCGGGTTATTTTTCCTATCATCATCATTACGGAATATCTTAACTGCATCCCCATAATTGCAATTCCCTTTTGGAAAAACATTGAGCGGATAATAATAGATATACTTATCCAAGCCGACATAGGTAGCTTCCTCTGCTGTCAGGTAACTGATCACCTGGGTGCGCCTGTCCCTTTGTTGTTTTCTTGTTTGCTCCAGTGCAAAACTTAACGTACCCGTCTTGGTGGTATTATCTGAAAAACGATCCCATATAGGCGATGCAAAAGGTATCCTTGTTCCGGGATCAGTGAGTTTAATACGGACAAGATCTTCATTCCCCAGTTTATCAAGAAAGGCAGGATCAACCATTGTCGCTTCGGCCGGATTTTTAAAATAAGCTGCCTGGCGCAACCCTTCGGGTTTATAAAATTTTAGGTCCTCTCTTGCGAGGTTACCCGTTTGCCATTCGCCGGCGGTAGTTGGCGTATGCACATAATTTAAGTTCAACCCAAACTCTGCTACATCGCCGGCACCGAATTCTGCATCTATCGAAGCCGCATTCTCTCTTGTTCTTGCATAATTATCATGAATAGAACCAACGTCGCCGCGGTAGGCCCTGAACCCACCGCCTGTTCCCTCTCCATTTATTGCAAATACATCATATGTATAACTTGGCATTGCAATTACTGGATTGTTCTTTGTATAAACAGCATCATTCAGGCGGTTGAAATCAAGCATAGCGTCTTTATTCCCGTTCGCTTCCTGGTAATATAAATATCCAAATGCAGGCTTTGTTTGTTCTTTATCCTCATCTCTCAGTTTAGCCTCAGAGTAATATCCCGATAACCGGGTATTTTTAAATATTGCAGGTTTAACCTCTTGACCAAATGCAATACCTAGGTTATAATTACGATGTGTTAGTGGCATTTGTATAGAAGGAGTAATAGAAGGAGTTCCAAATCCCAGTGACGCTGAAAAAGTGAATAAGTTACCTCCAATAATATTACTGTTTTCATAACCCCGATTCGTATAAACCAATTTTGATTTGTTAACCTCACCGCTCAATCCAATATTCTGTAATCCAACACGAGAATTATAAGATGCTGAAGCAGTAAACCCGTAAGCTGTAGTTTGATACTTGTCAAAAAGCTGAACACTTAAACTTGGATTAACATTTACACCCGTTTGTGAATTGATGTTTAATGAAAGTGCAGCCGAAACATTCGAACCAAAAACTGTATAATCACTACTTGCTGTTTTGAAATCCTTACTTTTCTCCATTATTTTCAACACGGTATGCTGACCGAACTCCAAGCCAACACCTCTATAGTTATTATAAAATAAACCCGCAGACAATGAAAGTTTCATAAATTTTGGAAGCCCGGCCCACTCAACTCCCATAGATCCGTTTACACCAACTGTTATTTGCGGTTTAATATTCATTTCTTTTTTGATCTTGTCTTTTCCATTAAAATCATCCGGGACTCCCCGCTTGTTCCTCATGATAGTACCCGGGTTTATATTCCAACCCAGCCCTACCCAACTCGCTTCCTGATCCATACTGATACCGCCATTGTAAAAAATATTGATTGGATAGCCACCCACATCACCTAATGGTATATTGTAAGAAAAGTCGCCGGTGAAAAGGTCAACCATATTATCTGCACCCGCTGCTTTGAAAGCACTCATCTCTGGTTGACCGGGTCCGCCTATATCTTCATTTTTATCCTCCTCATTAATGACAGACTTTTCAATACTATTTTTTGTGAATTTATCAGTCGGCTTGCTATTATTTGCTTCTCCTATTGAATTTTTTCCAGTGAATTCAACAGCATTATGCTGCAATAAAGAAAAACTGTTATCGCTTGCTGCAACATTATTCCAATAATGTTCATTCGCAATCCTGTTACTCCCCGCAAATAAATATTCCCTGCCTGCCAACGCTGTGCTGACATAAAAGATCAGCAATATAAAACAGGCTGCATGTTTCTGATAGTTGGAAGACAGTGCTTGTATCATATTTCCATTTCTTTATTCTGTAATTAATATTTTTTTATTTCAAACATGATATGCCATTTTTCACCGGCAGAATTCTCCAGCGTAAGCATATATAAATGGCCTTCCTGCACTTTCACCAGTTTTGAAATATCTTTTTGCAGGTAGTTCTGTCCTCTTGCCAGTGGCAATGAAAAAGTCGTCGCCTCAGTGGTCCTTTTTTCAGTGACATCTGATACTGTAATTGAAACGGCTGCATCAGAGAGTTGGTTGAAATAATAAAAACGAAGAATGCCATTGGCGGCCACTGTTTTTTCGGCCCCATTTTTTGCCAGCTGCACATAAGAAGCTGCATTGATCGCTGCTTCTGCCGGTTTTTGATCGGAGATCTTGAATATCCACACTTCGCTTTTACCCGCATAACTATTATCATCTCTTGCGATCACCTGCCATGCATACCATTTATCTTTTTCAAAAGAAGGCTGCGCAGCAGGATAAGTAATGAAATTATTCCATGCCTGGTCATTGCTGAAGAAAGGCATATTTTCTTCCAAAGCCTCGGCTGCTTTTTGTGAAGGTTGTATCTCCGTTATCAGTATCTCGTAATGAAGTTTATTAAGCAATACTACAGGTGTCGGAGGCGTCCAGCTGAACTGTGTGGGTGCAGTCAGCAATACTGAACTATCTGCAGGAAAAGATAACATCGGCGGGCTCAGTGGCTCTACATCAAAGGCTGCACATTCCTCAGCGAGTATCTCTCTTTTATCTGAATTAGGATTTTTGACAAACGTATAGCATACTGAATAAGGGCCAACTGGCAACAAGGTGTTGATGTTTTTATCCGGTTCAATACCTATATAATTATAATTGACAGGACTTACTTTATTTACATTAATAACACCAGGCCCCTTAGCCAAAGAAAATTCTGCGGTAGAAGCAGTCATTAGTTCCTGCGATGTTTGGCGGTTATACAGGATCAGCTCAAGCCGCCCAACCAGTGCATTGCCTGTATTATTAATAAGTGCTAAGTTCCATAACTGGTTTTTTTGCACCAGCCCCACCGTGGGGAGCGTTGTCTGGATCTGGACCTGCGCAGATACACTTGTTACAAAACAAGTAATTGCACAAAATGATATGACCAGCTTTCTCATAATATCTATTTTGGTTTTACTCCATAATGATTTTTAAAACGACCTGTACAAACTGACACGCCCTGTTTGAACCGGTACAAGGTCGCGGGCAATACCCGGCAGCAAACTTTTATCATAACTCGCCTGTATCGTTCCAATTTTGTTCAGTGCCATATTCAGCCCGGCGGTAGAGCCAAACTGTGTTTGTTTCCCATTTGCCCTGTTATATTTTAGCCCTGCTGTTAACGATAACCAGTGTCTCAATTGCCAGGTTGCTGCCCCTTCCAGCGTATATACTTTCATTTCCTGCTGTTCGGTTATTGTTAGTCCAGATTGTAATTGCCATTTATTGATATAAAAGAATTGCATGAGAGAAAAACTGGATGCATTATAATATATGAAACCAGTGTCCGGGCTGTTATTATAAAATTTCAGGTACATAGCGTTAGTGATCATCGATACATTTTTGAAATTGGATGAATAACTAAGTACTGCATTCAATGTGTTATACATATTCTCGGTCAATCGCTGGTTGCCCGAAACTGTCAGCTGGGTGGAAGGAGCAAACCCAACTGTCAGGTAGGGATATTTTGGGATGCGGAGGCTTAGCTGGAAAGATTTGAATAAAGTACTGCTGCTTATTCCCTGGCTGATAAATGGATTATTGAAATCATTTTTCCGTATCGCCGCATCGATCGTTAATTTTTTCTTCCACAACTGTTGCTGCAACTTTAGATGAAACGATTCCTGGATACTATTGACAGGTTGCAGGTTGAATGATTGAAAATGCTCCCCCATTTTTGTATAATAACCCGAAAATTTAGTGCCTGCCTTCGGCCAGTAGTTGTTTACTTTTATACTATACGCTTCATTACTGTGATCCTTGAAATTTTTGACTTTATCGATCAGCGACTCATTTGAGCCATTCACTGTACCTGTATTATGAAAAGATGATTTTGCAAATTCGGCGCTGATATACTGGTTCTCATTTATTCTAAAACGGACCTCGGCAGACATTCCTATCACTCTTTCGGCATGAGTTTGGGCTGTAGTGCTATTGAAAGGGTTTAACAGGTTTCTTTTCCCGTCATACCAGCTAAGAATAAAATTATTTCCATCTTTCTTACCCACCCCTGCTCTGAATAGTGAAAGCGATTGCGGCGATGGATCGGATTGTGCTGTTACAAAATCACGGAAACGATAATTGATCCTGCCGGTGGTGGCTGCAAAATAAAAGTTGCCGGGGTTTAATTCAACATTGATGCCTGTTATCGAAATATTCTTAGCTGTAAGTTCCGAATGATCTACCCAGGTACGGCCCAGGCCAACTGAACGGATCGATAGAAGAGATTGCCAGCCTTTTGGCAATTCTTTACTGTTCAATTTCTTTTTCCTGATAAAATCCTTTATGGCAGCCGGATCTCTCAACATTACGATTTCCTTTTTGAGAAGAGCAAGTGAATCAGCGATACTTTTTTTGGCAGACTTCAGCTTTTTATCAAACTGGGCCAGCTCTTTTTTAAGTTTAGCCAGCTCCTGTTTTTTCTTTTCAATAAAAGCAGCGGTTTTTGTTTTTAAAAGTGAATCAGAGATCGCCTTGAGTTTTGCCTGCTCCCATTGATCTACTTTTTTTAATATAGAATCTCCGGCTACTTTCAGCCGATCGTTCAATTTGTCGGCAATAGCTTTTAGAATTGTTTTCTCATCAGGCAATTGGGGTTTACCCGGAACAGTAACATCGGGTAATCCTGAAGGCAACATGGAAAGTATTGAATCCTGTACTGCTATTTGTGGATATCTTGCCAGTCTTTCTTTTTCGGCTACCAGTTCCTGTAAACGGGCAGGGCTTGCCAGCCAGGATTCCAATTGCTCTGCCTGCAACAGCTTTGACCGATACTGTTCTTCCACCTGCTTCAGCATCACTGAAGAATTCACAGTTATTAATTGTGATGCCTGTTGATAAAGATTTTCTTTCAGCCTTGTAAAATAATCTCTTTGACTAAACTGTACAGACACATCAGTAATATCCCTGAAATAAAGTGAGTTACTGTTACGATGTAATACTGTGACCTGTACAGGGAAAGTATTGCTGAACAGGAAAGCAAAATTTGTTTTTACAGTATGCTGCCTGAAATCTTTCTGGTAATAAGGTGTGTCTGAAAAAGAACGATACAAAAAATCATATTGAACATTACCATGTATACTTATAAAAGAAGGTTTTTTAATTGCGACCGAAGTAATATTCGGGAGAAGTGGCTGTCCCGTGAACATTGCTATTTTTAAGGTTTTACAGATTCCGCTATATATCCAAACCGTATCATGACTCTGAAACCTACTTGGATTAGTATCAAATATTTTTGAAAATGTGGAAGGAGAGACACTATCAGGAAAATTATTTCTTGCAGCTACCGAAATACCATGCTGGGCTTGAAGCTTCCCGACAACTAAGCAGGAGATTAGCAATATCCATTGACGTGACGTCATTGGGGTTAAGGTTTCTGGTATTATGAATTTATGACGAACTTCACAAATAAGCAAAAAATGTTTTTTGGGGAATATTTTTGATCTATTACCAGTGATAAAGTACTCCAATTTCTTTTTAACGAGAATAAATTAAGTGTTTACCGTTACACCTGTCTAAAAATTAGAAACCCGAAGAGTGCAATTCATTTACTAAAGCGATTCTTATTTGGCAATGATGAGAATTCCAACGGATTGATTTTTCCAAAAATGATCCCTATTTTATATTAATCAGGTTTAATCAGGATTTATTTATGTTTTACTGATTATTTTTTCCAATTAATTGTAATTGCTTTTCATTCATGCTAATTAATTAGAATTATTACAAATCTCACAGTTTATTATAGACAAATATTAATATCACACGGTCTGGTCCCGATCCGAACGAGTGCTTTCAGTTGTTCATAAAAAATTATGACCTAACTAAATATGGCGTAATGGAAATCGTACTCTCCAATTTGTCTCCGAAAATACACCTTTGTTTAAAATTGGTCTGATTCCTGTCGAGTCTACTTTCGACACAAATGCAAAAAGTTCGATTCTTAAAACGACTCGAACTTTTTGCGCACATAAACCTTTTTACAATTACCGATCAGGGTGAAGGTGGATCGTTTGGAAAAACAAAAGGAATAAAAAGAGTATAAAGGATAAGTAAAATAGACCCGATAAAAGTGGATTGAAAGTCAAATATTGTAGGAATAGGACTACCTGTTGCCAAAACCCACAGCAGGAATGCAACCATTGTAAAGATGATCTGCGATAACAATTTGACCTTTGAAACAAATTTTAAATACAGCGGGGTGACGATAGTAAGCACTGCTATTACGAACCATAACAGATCCGTTTTATTGCCCGTGGTAGTACCGCTAATCAGTCCCACTATCGTGACGTAGGCTGTGACGATCTCGGTTGGAATCAGCTTTATCAGTTTGTCTTTGTATTCATCAGGAAGAGTAGCCTGACCCAACCTGTTTTGTTGTGATGTAACGATTTCACGTCCCATAAGATAAAATTTAGGTGGTTAAGGAATTTTTTTTGACAATATCTTTATTACTATTCGTTTTCTAATTTATATAAATATATAGTACAAAGCAAAAAGTATAACGATTAATTACCCTCATTGATCTGGTTTCGGATGCTTTCTGTAATGTCTGCCGGAAGATCGAAAATTCCGGGTTGCCCGGCCTGCGGGATCGGGTTTTGCAATACCTGGACATTTTTTATGACTAACCCGAATTTGTCGCCATTAAATGGGGCAACCTGGAAATGCTCCAACAAATACCCGAGCTGATTTGAGTCATTCAATACTATAACATCCACGATCTCTGCCACACCCATTATAAAACCGGTAGAAAGTGTTAATGGATCTTCAATATTGAAAAAAAAAGCTGCTTTATAATCAATTCCCTTTGGAGCATGCAGTGCAATAGGCCCCCTGTAGGATAGTTCCATATCCCGCAATTCTATCGTTTTACTTTTTCCAAGGATCAGTGTGATCCAGGGTTGTTTAATGCTGATTGCTTTCACTTACGTCTGGCTTTTTGTTGAGACCTGTTCCAATAGCTGATATACTCTTTCGAGAACTTTTTATATAAAGAATGAACATGTTTACCCACGTCATCGGTATTCTTATAAGAATTATTCAAAAGGCTTAGTTCATAAATATACTCCATAACAAATTCCCTCGGCTTCATTTGTACGATCTTCCTGCAGAATTCATAAATAATTTCCTGCATCTCATAGTTCAGCCGCCACAATGAATATTTTCCCAACATTTCTTTCAATCTTCTTTTATTAGCTCCCATCAATAATTCCTGCTTAAATGCAAAATGCCGGGGAGGAACTTTTATTCTATTAAAATAAAGAGAGTATTTTTTAATGATGCAAGGGCTGCAGACACCGCATTCTTTAATACCTGACACTTTCTCTCCTTCCTTCTTTTTCAGGCTGATAAAGGTAGCGAGAGGCCGTGCGGAATTTTCACAGCTCACCGTTTCTGAAATAAGTAAATCGGATATACCCGCTTTTTTAGCTACCGCCACTTCACCGGCTTTTGTTTGTTCTGCAAAAAGATTAATGATCTTCGGACTTGTTTTATCACCGGGCCATATTTTTTTAAGCAGGTTCTCAAATAAAAAAAGTGTTTTTGGATGTGCGTGTCTGCTGATCGATCGTACACCCATCATACTTTTGTTAAAAGGAAGATTGATCGCCAATGTACTGTTTTCATTCAGGCAGATCAGTGGAATATCTTTTTCAAATGCAATAGCTGAAGCCAGGCACAGGTAAAAAAAAGGTCTTGTTCTCCTGGAATTTTCAGCAAATCCATTCCGTTTTCCTTCCGCATCTTTATCACTGATAAAATAAGAAAAACCGGCCAGGTCATGCTCTGAGTTTACGGCCAGTTGTTTTTTTATAGCATCGATACGGCCGGTTGCTTTCTTAAAAGACCATCTTGACTGGCTATGTAATACAAATACCGGTTTATTTTTCTGCCTAAATAACCTTACAGCGCCGCTAAAAGAATCGAGGCCATCTGAAAATAAAGCCACGCAATTACGATCGGGGGGAAAGGGTATGACCGGGGTTCCTGAAGATGGAGGGGGTTTACTTTTTTTGAATTCAAACTCCCACCAATCTCTGGAGACAAAACGAATGACACCTTCAAGTTCTTTACTGCAGGAAGCCCATGCTTCAGGATTCTCAACAGGAATAATAACCTTGATCATTCGGGTACGTCCGCCCAGGTTAGTACTTCGGGGAAAAGCACGGTCTGCTGCAAAAACAGCCTGCCCTATTTTCACAAAGTCTCTTGAAATACTTTTGGACAGTTGCTTACAGAATGTGGATTTGAAAGAGCTTCTGAAATAGTTGCCCTTCCTGTTGCCTTTTTCAGCTATGCTTATCCGCTTATTATTACTGATGAGCGTATACATATTAACTAAAACAATTCGATCATCATGTTTCGGAAAGACTCAATAATATCATCCATCGCTTGTTGCGAAAAAACCTTGTGATCGAAGTTCCTGGATATATATAGGGCCATAAAGGTGGCATCCTCCTCTCTCATTACGTACTCGATATCTTTTGGAAGACGAGCACCGATCCTTACCCTGGATACGGCAAGGTAATGTACGAGAAGGTTGGCAAGGTAATTCCGGAAGAATAAGGTCCAGATAGTATCGAGCTCCTGATTTTCAAAACGGTCAAGACAATCCCCGACTGCCGGGCCCTGGTATCCGTTTATTTTCTGTTCTTCCTTTCGCCACATTATATCCGAACAGGTTTGGCCCACAGCTTCCAGTATGAGTGAATCATAATCTGAAATGAAAGGATATTTTTCTTCTTCCTTTGTTTTGATCTTGCTGACAATCACATTGTCGATCTTTCTTAACAGGCTGCCGGTAAGAAAGAGAAATTTACTTTCCGAGATATCGGATTGCAAATATTCATTTAAAGCCCTGGAACGTTCTTTCGTTGATTCGATCTTGCAAAATTCCCGGAACTCAGATAATACCTGCAGGCTGGTAACAAGTGTTTGATTATTGGTAAGTGTTCTGGATTTGTCAGCTTCAATAGCGATTTGTATCAATATCCTGGGTGCTTCCTGTACCTTACTCAGTAGATTTTCCATGCCTATTCTTTTTTCCTTCTTTTAGCATCTGCGATGTTGATCTTCGGTTTTTCCTCTTCTGTTGTTTTCTTTTTATAAGATTTCAGGCCCTTATTTAATTTCTTTTTATCCTTATCGGATAAATTGCCGGAGCCGCGTTGACTACCCATAATAGTTAGGTTTAATGGTTATAGAATTAAGATATTCTTTGAATTGTCCGCTTGTAAACTCAACCGGGTCCGGATCATTGAACCAGTTCTTCAATTGTTCCTTGTATTCATAGTAAAACCCGATCAACTCAGCCGGCAAATTATTTGTTTCGTAATATCGGATAATTTCCTGCAAGATCATTGCGGCTTTTCCCAGGTCTTCGGTACCATGAGGATGAAGCGGCAGTGTTGTAGCATATTTAAAATTATCCAATAATGCCTCCAGGTATTCCTCGTTGCTTCCAATCTCTTTCAAAAAAAGAGCCTGCCACCATTTGAAATTCCGAACCACTCTTACCGACCATACATCCTTGCTGTACGTCATCAATCTTTTGGCGATCTTATTGATTTCTTCTGTGGCGATCTTTTTCTGGGTAGTATTATTATTACTGGCCGACAGGACGACCTTATAACCATATGCGAATTGTTCCATCCTGAAATAATTACTTTCCCGGGCAGATTCTTCGCACCATCCATAATAAGAGATCGACTTATTAAGATAGTCAATTTCTTTTTTTATACCATAAAGTTTTTTATAAAATCGCCCGAGCCTGTAATAGATTTCATTCAGCTCCGTCCTGTTCATAGTTCCTTCAAAATATTTTCTCGAGCGGTGAAGTTTATCCAATATCTCATCCTGGAATTCCGGGTTAGTTACTATATCATCGATCAACATATCGGCTTCTTCTTTTTCCAACACATACATCATTAATTCTTCGCCCGCCTCCTGGTAAAGCTTTCTTGCCTGGGCGAGCATTCCTCTTGCCCCGGCAATATCATGATTCCACCATTTCTGAAATATGGCCCAGTTGTAAAAATTCAAGGCTTTCTTTACTTTCAGGTGAGAGAGGTCTGCATCATTGGCTTTCATTTCTACTTCGATCAGCCTCGCATTTTTCTGGTATAATTCTTCGATCTCCGTTTTTTTGTCAACCAATCCTGCTGCTTTAAAATAACCAGCCTCCAGGTCATTCAATTCAATAATGTCCAGCGCAGACCGTGGACGTGTTCTTGCCTTTTCAATGCAAAGCTGAGCCTGGTTCATAAATCCCAGCAACAAGGCCGTCTTGCCGAATCTTAGCCAGTGTATACTCTCTGTTGATTCAATAGCGAGATTTTTATCGTTCAGGTACAAACTCCAGATTTCATAAGATTTAAACCATTCACTCCTTTTGTATAATTCTGTATGAAGATTCATGCATACGAACTGTACAACGAGGAGATTATCCTGATCGTTGATATCCTTCTTTACTATCATCAGGATGATAGCTCTTATAAATTCAAAACCGCCCGCTTTATTTAAAATAGCAGGTAATTTTTTTTCAGGGTCATCAGCGATAATACCGGCAAACTGATCGATAAATGCCTGCGTATGATTATTGATGTTATCATTAAACAAATATTGCCAGGGCTGAGCTATAAAAGCAGGAACAAAATAAAAAATATCATCGTCATCTGTTTCTTCGATCCAAATGAAATCTTCGTCTTTCAACTGCTCTATCTCCTCCCAGTCAAAAGGAAAGAACTCGGCCAGCTCAGGATTTAACCCCAAAGGAAGGACGGAAAGTGCAAGTACCGAATCGGCAAATGAATCACCAAATTGCTTCTGTATAGAAGCCAGTACACCGATAGCATAATTTTCCCTGCTGATGTCATCTTCCTGCATAACTGTACCTTTTAAAAGTTGTTTTAATGCAAAGATATTTCCCCCCGAAAGCCTGAAATAATCCTTTGTTTGATCGCCGCCTTTGGCAGCAACAAATTCACCTGTTTCCTCCTGGGTGAGATCATCGATCACGAGGACAGGATGTACAAGACCATAATCAGCAACCGGATCATCTGTCAGCACGATCACAACAGAATCTCTTAATTCGGTTTGAAGACCGGCAATGATCCCTCCTATATTTTGCAGATGGACTGTGGTAATATTATCGAGAATGAGAATGAGTCTTGTGTTTTCAAGAAAGCTTACCAGTATATCTTTTACGCTACTCTCGGAAGTCATGATGTCGGATGCCGAGATCGTTTTGATAAGGCTGAAAGAAGTGCCTGGAAACTGCAACTGTTTTATTTTCTCATTTATTATATTGATAAGCGAGATAACATTTTCCAGCGGGTTATCCCTGTATGAACTGAGATCGATGTAAAGAAGGGGTCTTATGTCGGTATTTTTGTTATCAATAGCATTTTGCAGGTATTGCTCGCCGGCTTGCCGGACTACAGTGGTCTTTCCTGAAATATTTTTTCCCTTTATAAAATGGATGCCTGCGGTATGAAAGATCTTTTGAATACTCTCTTCTTCTTTGAGTCTTGGATAATAATCATGCTGTACAGGAAAATTTTTTTTCAGCATGAATTTCAGCGACTCGATATATCCATTTACGAGTTGCGACAGCTCCTTCATATGGATCTGCGCCCCTTCTCCCATAAAGAGAGCCGGGAAGGTCCAATCAAGGTCTCTTTTAGGATTGGTAACAACATCACGATAAACAGTATGCCTTGCAAACTTCACAGCACGGGCTAGTGAAAAATCCACTTGGTTTACCGAAGAGGTCAGCATATGATCAACCAGGGATTCAATAAATTTAACCCCGGCTTTCGCCAAAATACTACTTTGCATCGCCACTACTGCAGGGATGCCTGCATCCAATAAAACTTTGGCCCCGGAAGCGGAGGTAGCTCCGTCATCATAAAAAGCAAGATCGCAGGCAATCAAATAAACAATATATACAGAGTTGGTGCTTTTTAAATGGTTGGCCAGGTCATCAACATTTTTCCATCCTTCCTCAAAATATAATTGCGGGACACCGTTGATGGTTTGCCCGTGAGAGACAAGGATCAGAACATTGGGTCTCTGGACATCGATCTGCGTGATTAATTGCTGAAAAGATGGCTTATACTTATCCCCGGTAACATTGTTAGAGGTTGTACCAAAAAAATCAAGCAGTGTTCGTCTCTTCTTTAATACCTGGTTGATCTGTTTGTCAAAGTCATGCGCAGGCAATCGGGTTCTTTCGTCATTATAATTAGGATCAGATATACTATAAAGAAAATTAAGTGCATGCTGTTGCTGAGGTCGTACAGGGACTGATCCATTGATCATCCTGTAAACAGGTGTTCGGGATAAACATTCCAGGAATAATCCATCTCCGCTTATAGCCGGGCCGCCCTGCTTCACAGGGAGAAAACATAATTCCCAGGGAAAATTGGTCAGCATCCTGGCATTATTTCCTTCTGCCGCAATGATGATCTCCTCATCCAGGTAGCGGTTAAATTCGTCAATATGAATATCTCCAAGATTTGAAAAAAGAAATTTGCGAAAAGCGGTAGCAATACCGGTATCAAAATCGGCGGATAATGGGGGTCTTCTGTACAGTTGTAAAAAATCCGCTACCTTACTTTTATCCGTACCATCCCAAACAATATTTGAATTGACATTTCCGGATGCCAATTGAATACTTATATCATACTTATTTTCTGTAAGCTTATTTCTTTTTTTAAAGCTAAAAAAACATCTTTTAGCTTTGATTTCCCGTGAGAGTTTAATATCAATTCGTACAGGTGCCACAAATAATCGATAAGGTTTAAACGAAAATTCCCTTGAATTTACAAACTGTAAAATGAGTATCCAAACGAAGAGTGAATTACCTGAAGATAACTCTGAAATTTACAAAAGAACTCCTTTTTATTAGAATACAACTTATCCCGGCGATCCGAAATTCCCATTATTTGTATCTAAGTCTGTTAGAAAAAAAACAGTGCCATATTATCCCGTATACTTCCATTTTAAACCGACTTTCGTTAGAACATCACGTGAGTGTCCGATAAAATATAGTTTATCGTTGATCGGATCGACTGGAATTGAATCGACTTACAGGTGTGTTCTTTAGAAAAGATGCTCCTTGATACCTAATAACCAATAATCATTGAGCGTTTGATCCTTTAGGCCACATCGCCCGGTGGCCTCCCAGATTCGAACGGGTTCAGATTTCACGTCCTAAAACACTTTATATAAATCAACTAACAATTATGCTATTATTTCAAAATCGAAATGTCACCAAAACTACACCTCTTTCAAAAAACTTATCATCCCAATGACATCCATAAATCCAGAGTTGAAAGTATTTGATCCTTAGGGATTCGAGCCAGACAATTGCATTTTCTAAATCACTTTGTTGTTAAAGTAATTTTCTAGGAAGTGAAAAGGTAGTAATATCATTAAAACACCACCACTCACTAAATCCTCAACGAAATAATAACTACAAAGAAGCCTATATTATTGAGCAATCGCAAGCACTTTAAAAATATCTCTTATCATTTCGCCGGTGTTCAGTATTTGAATCTATTGGCTCTTTTCCTGACATAATCAATGTCATTTAGGGTCTGATGGGCAAGTGGATTTGAGAATTTTTAATTATTTGACTACCAACATTTTAGTATTCAATTTAGTGTGGCGGGTTTGCTTACATTAGGCAAAATAAAAAATGATGAATTTTATTTTTCAATTTTCTATAATAGTCTAAAGTAGGATATGGTCAGGAAATTACTACTACTAATTATCCCCCCTCAAAAAGGTCTATTAAAAGGCTTTGCAACAGGCATTGTGTCCTTGGCCGAATACCTGTCTCAAAAGAAGGCGGAGAGTTTTGTAGATGTACAAATTATCGACTACAGCCAAGACACTCCGGAAGAGGTATTTATTGATTCATTGAAATATGCAGGAGTTGAAAACCTGGTAGTTGGTGTTACTACCACTACGGCGAGTTATCAATCGGCGATTGATGTGGCGAAATCTTATAAACAGAATATTCCTTCATGCAATGTTATTTTTGGTGGGCATCATGCCAGCGCTGATCCGGAAACCGTTTTACGCAACAATATCGGCATTGTGGATTATATTATTGCAGGTGAAGGAGAAGTAGCATTATATAATTTTTTGCATGATTTTCCGCAAGTAAGGAATACGCCTAACCTTATCTATATTGATAAAAGTGATATCATAAAAAACACACATGCGCCGCTTCTTAGTCAAGAAGATTTGGATCTTATCATGCTCGGGTACAAAGAGAGAAAATTGTATGGACACGCAGGTAAGTTTGATACGATTACATATGTTTCGGCACGTGGATGTCCGCTGCAATGCTCATTTTGTGCTGTTGCGAACCAAAAAATGAGGACCAAGAGCACAAAAAAAGTTTGTGAAGATATTAGTCAGATTCTTGATTTGGGATTTAATACAATTGCGATAGAGGACAATTTCTTTGCCCATTCCCATGTGAGAACGATGGAGTTATGCAGTTCTCTTAGCGAAGTCAGAAAAAGCTACCCTAGCTTTCGTTGGGATTGTCAAACTAGAGTAGAATCGCTAAAAAACCCCGATATTATCATGGCAATGGAACGTGCGGGCTGTTACGCAGTTTATCTTGGAGTAGAAGCTTTGAATTATGACCATTTGATTTACCTGGGAAAATCAAAAACACCTGACCGTTATCTTGAATTACTTTCAGACTTGGTAATCCCTAACTTATTAAAATCTTCCGTGAATTGTTTTATCAATATTCAGTTTGGAATACCGGGATCGAATTCACAACATGATTCACAAACAATAAGTACCCTAGCCGCTATCGGTAAAAGAGCGGCAAGCATGCGTAAAAAAGTCACAGTTTTCCCGATGTTGCATGTTATATATCCGGGGACAAAGCATTACTTCGATGGCGTTACTGTTGGATATTTTTCGAAAGATGTCTTTGAAAGATTTACACAATGGGAAGCATCCCAAATAAGTCTTTACAATTGGATGGGCGACAATTTTGCACACGGTACGGGTGGTATCCCACAAGGCATATTAAATAAGGAAAAACTCAGAGAAGGAAAATTTGAAATCATTACTGATAAAGTTTTGGAAATTCAAAATTTATTGTCAAAAGTAAAATACATGGAAGGGATCAGTCTCTTTGAATATAAACCATTCATTAATTAAACTTATTGCTTATGAAAAAGCCTTTATATATCGTTCTCGGTTTTTTATTATTGCTTGGGATATTTTCATGCGATACAATAAAGAAAGAGAAAAAAATCGTTATTATTAATTTGATGCAACATCCTGTGCTTGATTCGATACAGGCACAGACTAAATCGTATTTGTTGAGAAACAACTATGACAAAGCACACAACTATATAATTATCGAAAAAAATCTCTTAGGGCAGAAGGAATTGCTCTCTACTGTTGTTAATGAAGTTGTTTCCGAAAACCCCGAAATAATAATAGCTATTACGACGCCGGTGGCCCAAGCTGTAATCAAAAAAGCAAAATGCCCGGTGGTTTTTAGTGTGGTTACAGATCCCGTCGAAGCAGGTATCATGGATTCTATTAATCAAACTTTGCCTTTGATAACAGGTACATCTGATGTATTTCCTTATGAAAAACAAATAAAACTCATAAAAGCTATTCATCCCAATTCCAAAAATGTGGGAATGGTATATGATCCCGGCGAAGCGGCCTCTCGGTTTGCTTTGAGAGAATTGCAGAAAATTTGTCCTAAATACGGTCTTGAATTAATTATCAAACCGGTTACTTCGGTTGTTGAAATCCCTATTGCTGCCAGGAGTCTATATGGGAAGGCCGATGTAATTTTTGTATCGAGTGATAATACAGTAATTGCTGGTGTATCCGCATTGGTCTCATTCTGTATTAAGAATAAAATCCCCTTATATGTCGGGGAAACTGGGTCAGTTGAAAAAGGAGGTATTGCTACCTGTTCTGTTTCTTACGGAAGTTTTGGCGAAGCTACTGGTCGGCTCGCCGCCCAATTGCTTTCCGGGAAAAGAAATATCCCTATCTATATTCCCTCGGAATTTGAGACAGTGATAAACATGAAGGCAGCTTCGATGATGGGAGTTACAATCCCGGAGAATATTCTTTCTACTGCGAACATAGTTTATACAGAAATAAAAAAATAATCAGTGATTCTTTCCCAGATACTCGAAAATGGTTTTACTCAAGGCCTCATCTTTTCACTAGTGGTGATGTCATTGTCTTTATCATACCGGCTATTGAAATTCCCAGACATTAGTATCGAAGGCACATTTGCTTTAAGCGCCGCCGTTTTTGGCGTACTGGTCTCAAACAACAATTCATTTATCATTGCTGCAACAGCTGCATTGATCTCATGCGTTGTTATGGGTAGTATGACAGCCATGCTTCATCATTACCTGCGCATCAATAAATTCTTATCTGGAATATTGATCGTTACAGCCAGTTATTCAATCATTGCAAGGGTCATTGGGGGATCGAATGTTTCTTTGCTCGATTTTAATTTAAGTGTTCAAGGCTTGTTTTTATGGATACTGATTGCAGTGGGCCTATCCGTTACCGCATTTCTCTTCTATCATTCAGTAAAAGGTATCCAGATAAGAGGTAGCGCATTGAATCCTGAATTATCCAGGAGTTTGGGTTATAAAACAGGTGGGCTCCTTATTGCAGGGTTATCGTTCAACAACATTTTTGCCGGTATGTCGGGAATTATGTTTGCAACCGATGCCGGCTTTTCGGATCTGAAAATTGGACAAGGTATATTAATTACAGCTTTAGCTGCACTTTCCATAGGAGAAGCGATAGTGCCGCAAAGGAAGGTTTCGTTACTGCTCTATTGCATACTTAGTAGTTTTATCGGAAGCATAGCTTACCAGATACTTTGGGCAGCTGCGTTACAATTTGATATACGGCCATCAGACCTGAAACTGTTATCCGCCCTTATAGTTATTGCATTATTTCTTATCAGGAAAAAGAAAGATACAGGAGATGAATTATAGCACCCCTATATTAACTATCCGAAACGTGAGCGTGTATTACTCAAAGTATGGCAATACCATAAAAGCGCTTGACAATTGTTCAACAAGAGATCTGCGAAGCGGCGAATGGCTTTTTTTAAAAGGACCTAATGGGGCAGGAAAGAGTACTTTGTTCAAGGCAATCACTCGTACTGTAAATATATCTTCTGGATCTATAGAATTGAATGGCAAGAATATCCACAAGCTATCGAATCGTGAATTGTTTCAAAAGATCTTCTTGATCTCTCAAAACCCTGATACAAGCACAGTTGGTGAGTTGACTGTGGAGGAAAACTTGGTTTTTTCAAGTCCCAGACTAAGTCATACATCAATAAAGAATGCAATAGAATATTCTCAATTATCGAATCACCGACATCATCTTGCCAAAAATCTTTCAGGCGGTCAACGTCAGTTACTGGCTCTGCAGATCGCACGCCTGAGAAAAACTAAATTGCTGTTGCTGGATGAGCCTTTTGCTGCTCTTGATCCTGCAAATGAAAAAAAAGGGTTAGAATTGGTAGAACAATTGAATATGGATGGAGTTACGATCTTTTTCATTACACATGACGATGACTTGATTGCAAAGAAGCAACATTCAGGATCGGAACTATTCACAATCTTAAACGGGAAAATAATATAATATGGTAGGAACTACAAACGTGGATGAACAAAAAATCTGGAGAATAGTTTATTCCTTGTTGAATGCAGTCAACTTGTTTTCCGACGAGTCAACGGTAGAAGTAATACCTATTATAGACAGGTTTTTATTATTAATCCAGCGAAATATTGGTATTGATATTATTGATGAGGAAAACCCGAACCAGGAAAGGATCGTGTACTCAAGTGCTTTACGGTTAGGAGGTGAAGAACTGTATAAACGTATCAGTAAAATAAAGAAGGAACATTATGTTGGCGAGTTTGAGTTGGAAAGACCAGGAAGGTTCCGGTTGTATGCATACAAGTTTGTAAACAATCAAATGGGTATTTTCAAAGGCCATGACCAGGATAAGGCTTTATTAAGACAGCTGCTGGCCTGCATTAATCGAAAAGATCATTTTATAGATGATGTTACTACTCCATTAAGGCAAGGACTGTATAAAGTTTTTATGCGGATCGCTAACGCACCGGAAAAAAATAAAGTACGATTCAGATTATCAAACTTCAAACTGGATAATACTACTATTGAACATAAAACTGCTGTTGATTGCAAAAAAGGGATTCGACATATCCTTGATATAGCTTATAGCAGTCTTAGCCATAATACGTTTGTATATAGCACAAAATTCAAAATGCCTGGCTTCTTTTGTGTTTTAAGGTATCCATATCAGCGAGGAGAGTACGATTATTCTGCGCAAATATTATTTTCTAATCAACAAAAAAATGCAATCGACCGGGAATATTCCACGAAATATTCCACTGCCGAGTTGGAAGAGCATCTTGAGGCCGACAATGTTTCGATGGCTGATCGATGTTTCAGGATGGATACCGTTCAATTCGACCTAATGTATGAGCAATGGGACAGGAATGATCGAAACAATAGGCGGAGTCGAAGTGAACGTGATTTTTATACCAATGTCTTAGATAACAACGAACCAAAATTTGTATTTTATACACCTATTCATGTAAATGGCGCAGCATGGCTTGCGCAATATAGAATACTGGCTGATAAAAGGAATTCAATGAGCCATTGGTCGATGACCTATGAAATGTGTGTTCAGTATACATTTCTTGTAGCAGAAAAGATCAGGCTCCTGGCAAGAGAAAAATATTTTAGCCTGCTACAGCAAATACTACAGGAACTTGCTGACACACACGATGATATCACTTCCTTCATCACTGAAAGCAAGATTAGGCTGGACATTCTCGGAGCTTTTTTCCCCTACCCGGTCCCTTTCTTTTTGCCGGATGATGAGGATATGGGTGTAGAAGTTTATCTCCTGCGAATGCAGAATGATCGTTTTATTCTGCTCATGAACGAACTTTGGAACAGTTCAATCCACTATGATGCTATCGACAGGCAGCAAACTCAAAACCAGATAATTGAGATTTGTCGTATTGTCGGCAATAATGCCAGCGCCAAAAAGATCAATAACGAGATCATTTCTAGCTCCTACCGTATTGCACACTTTTACGGCAACAGGCTGAAATTAATGGATAAGCCTCTCACCAATGCGCTCACTAAGTTGCGTGACCGCGATACTTTCACTGATGACCTCAATACCGACCTTGAAGAACACGAACGTATTCATAAAAGCGTTGAAGATATTTCCTTTTTGCTCAACATTATTTCCAAGCAACATACGGAAAGGATCAAGGGTCGTCCTTTTTTTGAAATTTGCGATACTGATAAGTACTTGGGTCATGGAAAATTTGACCTTATTTCAGAAACAAAAAAAATATTTGACAACCTTACAGCAAAAAGCAATGGTGTAAGGCAACTCAGAATAGAACCAGTTAGGGCCGAAATACTTCCATATATCGAAGCTGACAGCAAAAGACCTACCAGTCAATTATATGCCAACCTGATCACCGAAGTGATTCTTAATTTCAGGAATACCGATTCCTTGGAACTTTTTGTATATATAGATAAAGCGACTGACAGACTTTGCTTCTCTAATGATGTGAAAAAAAAGGGTGGAAATCTGTATACTAATACGTGGAAAGAGGTTACAAACAGGGAGTTCTGGGGAGCCATATCTTACCTGAATATATTACTCATCGACACAAAAACAGGGAGTGTTTGTTACAAATATGAAAACTCACCCACCGATGGGTTCGTTCGTTTTTGTTTTGGAATTCACTTAAAAGGATTAGACTATGACGGAAAAAAAACCAGTATTAAACCTGCTGCTGATTGATGACAACCCGGAATATGCATTCTGCGATAAAACAATGGTGCCGAGTTTGCCTTCGGAAGTTATGGAAGATAATACTTTAAAAGAATTGCCGTGGGTATCGCGCTCAGGCCAGTCAAAGACTATTGCTATTTTCAACCGGCTAATGGGTGTCGAACAACACTTTAGGTTAAAATGGCTGCAGTTCCACCAGGATGTTTATGAGTACCGCAACTTATCTTTTAAAGTGCGGCTTGAACACGGCCTTAAAAAATTAAGCGAGGTGGGGTTCATTCCTGACTTAATCATATTTGATTATGCACTCACAGATAATAGGGCCTTTCATCCCTCCATGTATCATAACTATCTAAACAATCCCCGCATCAATTCATATCTTAATCCGACTATTTCCCTCGCAGAATTCCTTAAATCGAAAGGTGAAACGATAGTTTTACCCAGGAATGAAGGATATGTCGACCATTCTGAAAAATTGCCTTCGCATTATGTGAATGATGACTCTTACGGGTTGTATTGCGGATGTCTTGTGGCTGAAATGTACAAACATGATCTGCCAATTGCAGCGATACCGGTCACACGTAAGGATGTGGAGCGGATAGCAAACGAACCGGATGCAGCTTTTTTTGAATACTTGATTAACAACACTTATCACAACACATTCACAAGGCGGCATCGCTCCCGTAAGGATTGGAATAATATTCTGTCGGATGGTCTCCCAATTTACCGGACAGAAATAGTGCATCACTTGCGGAACAAAAAGATCAGTTTGGATTTCGACAACCTGCTTAGCCTGTTGAATGGTCATTTCCTGAAAAACTCCGTCTCACCCTGTAATTACCTTAGCCTGTATACAATATATGGTAAAAAGGATATTCCATTGGCAGGATTGTTCATTGATGAGAATATTATCATAACTACAGAAGTACCAGCTGACTTGAAAAAGATAGCCGGGACATCGCCGGTAACTGAAAGAGATGTGGCAACTTGGGACTTCGTAAACAGGATCGCCAAAACGATTTTATTGCATGCAGGGAAAGACCTCGATACAGCCATCATCGGAAAAACAAAAAGTATTGGAGATACGCTATGGAAATGCTATGCTGAAAATTTTGAGAAAAGAATGGATCTGTCTGAATATTATTCCAGGGAGGGCAACTTAACTGAAACTGAACAGGAAGCTTACGAGGAATTAAAGAGCTTTTTCTCCATAGAACCCGGGGAAGGTATTCCCGAAAATGCAGAGATATCTATTTTGAACTATGCAGGTTGGAAGCCGGAAGTTTTAAGGCTTTCTATTTTTTATACGATAGCCAAAGCAGCCATTAGGTATAACCGTGCAATAAGCATTGACAGGAACAGCGCAGCTTATGAAGAATTACAGGAACAGGATATTTATTATTTGCTTAATCCATTAGTGAATACAACCAAAGAAAATAAGCTCCTGCTACCGATGAATATGGAAACATATGCTGATATCCGGAAAGTGCTCGATGTTTTTGGCCGGCAGGTTGTAAGATATTTGAAAGACACGAACCCAACTCCCAAGGCCAATAAAAGTTTTTATGACTTTTCGACTTGGATCAGTTCTGGTGAAAAACATGTCATCCGGCAATTTTTCACGGAAGATGAAATTTTCTTTCCTTATTGGTTAAAACAATAAAAGATGATCAGGAAAATTATCACAGCTGTTAATGAGTTTCTCGATGATCAGTCGATAAAACATTCACGGGGATGGAAAAGGTCGATGATTCTCTCAGTGATTATAATGGTCGAAAATAATAATCAGCCAATTGGTAGGTCGACAGTGACGAACGCATATAACATGCAGATAAAAGATATGCAGGATAAAGCTATGTGGCATAAGGAACATGCTTATTATGTAAACAAATTGACGGAAAAGGATCGTCTGGAAGTTTTACAGGAAGCTTGGATCAGGTTCACAGAAAAGTACGATGCGACTTTTGGCACGGCAGAGTCGACCTATTTCTATTTTTGTTTTAAAGAGGCGCTCTACAGATTTATCAGGAAAAAATATAAGCTGACTATGACGGTTCTGGTTAATGATTTTGACAGTGATTCTAGAAATGGAAAAGAAGAAATTGAAGACGGGATAATTGCCTGGGAAGGGCCGCGTCCAACGGCAACCAGGAAAAAGATCAGGGTGGCACATGAGACGACGATCGATGAAGGATTGACACGTCTCCGTTTCTATATTATAAAAGGTATGCTTACAGTCGATGAATTCGGCAATCCTGTCTTTCCAAGTTGCCAGATGAACCGGGAAAAAATAAAACAAGATAGTGTCTATTTTGCTTCTACGTATTTCAGAATGATACATTCTCTTATTACTGCTGATCCGAATAACCGGTAAAGCAATAAATCGTACAGCCAGCAAGTTCATATAGTGCATCCGTTAAATCCGGAACAAAGAAAATTTCTTTGTCATAGGCTTAAGCTTTTCAGCCTTGTCAAATATGATGATCCCATAATACTCTAGGAGTTGTTCGTCTTTTTTCTTTGTTTGTGCAAGTTGTTCTTCATGTGACGATCCGATCATGGTATCCGTAAAATCATTGTAAGGGATTCTCAGGGATATGATCACATTCCGAAGTGTCCGTATTTGCTTATTGTTATCCGCCATAAGAATGATGAAAGGGAACTTGCTGATCGCTGGATGAATAGTATCGCTTCCATCGACATAAGAAAAAAAAATCTCTTTACTTCTTTCCTGCAAAAGTGAGGTAATGCCGGCGCTCATATGACCAAGGGCATTTAATAATCGCGGCAGTTCGATCTTTTTATTAAGGACCACGATGAATTTATGATCGTTATCGAGATAAGTTGACATAGTTTCAAGTTTTAAGTTTTAAAAAGGGTGGTCATATAATGACCACCCCGGTTATTTACATCGACATGACTGCTTCGCCTTCGAGTTTCTCATTCTCCAATTGCAGTGGCGACATCCTGCTTAATTGATCAAAAACCATTGCGATCACATTCCAAAACCCCCAGATCTCAGTAAAAGGCTGATCGGTTGCCTTAAGGTCTTTGATAAACTGTTGCCTTGCATAGGCGGCGTTTGGCCAGTCAGCGCCAAAACCACAGCGGTGATGCCAGTCGTGTTGCGGCAGATCGCCAGGTAGAACAAATAGGCGTATGGGAAGGTGAACAAATAACATCTTAGCTGCCCAACCTGCAATGCCCAGAACCTTTGAGATCATCGAAACACCTTTCATATCCGGAATAGGAGATCCGCTGAAGCGACCGACAGTAAGGAACGGTATGCGTTCGAACAACTCCTTACCCGGATGCTTGTCGGACAGTTTCCCATCAGCATCTGTTTTATGCAACCATATATGTTCGCTGGCGAACTGTAGTAGCGAAGCAATATGGTAGAGATAAGTGAGCGGAAACAGGATCGCCCACCATACCTTGGCACCCGATGTTGTGATACCTAAATATACAAGCAACCCTACCACCACCAATGTGGTAATTGCTCTCAGTGGATTACTGTGAAGAAAAACTGTTTTTATTCTCATTTTCATAAAAAGCAGGTGAAGGACTGAAAGTGGAAAGAATAAATTAAACAGCAGTGTCAGCCACAGTCTTAGCCTGGAGTATCCTGCACGGAACCCTATCATCCACATAAAAATCATATCCGGGTCGATCATGGTGGCGGTTACTTTAAGTTTATGATGCGTATGGTGTTCGTCGGCGTAGTTCTTATAGTCGCCTAAGAATAGCAGGCTTGAATTAAAATCTGCGATAAACTCATGCCAGCGTGGATGCTTTAAGCGCATTTTTTCAGGTAACAGATCCTTGTGGACACAATAGTGGTTTATTGTCGTCATTAATTTGCGGGCGCCACTCACTGTTAATATCCAGCCAACAGGAAGTAATACGCACCATGTAGTACCCCACACTGTCAGCGAGATCATTAACCCGATTGACAACGCTGCATAAGCAGTTGCCAAATGTGATAAATTGGATCTCCTCAGTTTGGGTTGCTGGTTGATCAATGGCTTACCGGTCAGCCATGTAAGAAATCCCTGAAGAAAACCGGGCAGCCATCTCATTTGTTCACGGATGCTCACCACATCTTCTTCCGCTTTTTCGGTTTGCTTTACTGTTTTCATTTTTTTTCATTTTGAATTTTTAAAAAAAAGAATGAATACCAGTAAAGGCTACCTTTGCATTTCCTAGGTGCCAGTAACTTTTTACTGGTATGGGCTATCTCCGGGCTATGTAAATGGCCTAAAGAGGTAGCCTTTTTCTTTTCGAAGAGATAATGGATTTTCTCAGAGCTCTGCAGGATTCAATTCCGGGAGTTATTTTTTTCCCTAAATGGTTTCCAATAATAATTATCGACTATTGTGAAATGGATTCTCGTCAAATTCTAAAGACCATCGGATTTCTTTCTACAGGTTTGAATTCGGGATGTAAAAAATAGGTGGCAACAGATATAATTCTCTGGGATCCCTAGCTTTTGAGATTTCTGCGAACTCTTAAGATCATATGAGGTAAGGTCTCTGTTAATATATATTTAGGAATTCGAATCTGAGATGTGTGTTTTCAAAATCAATCCGTTGGAGTAATTTTCGAAAAGTGGAAATATGGTGAATAATCCTCCGATGGGCTCCCGATTCGAACGGGTGCTCCGAATTTCTCTCTAATAAATTATTGATTAATCATATAGAGGTTTGCGGAGAGTGACACTTCCGTTTTTGTCTCCAGAACTACACCATATAAATACCGTATCCCAAACTCAATTTGCTAAATTGCTAATTGAACAAAGTGCTAAATGGAAGAACAGTTATTCTATACAAATGATGAACAGTTTAGCTTCGTTTCTCATGACGTAACAATTTCATGCGAGAGGTTAAATTTGCCTGATTATGTTGCTTTCAGGGTCACATTTAGTAGTGACCGCTCCCCTATTGTCGTAGCCAGGGCTGAGGGTCAGAAACGGCCGTATTTTTGGACCTCCATACCGGAAGGCCGCCAGAAAGAGGCTGAAGGAGTTGGTATATTAATTGAAGAATATTTAGCGAATAAAAAATAGTTATGTGTTATTATAACGGTCAGAAGGTTACTAAGTCAGAATACATCAGGTTAAAGCATTTAGAAAAACTTGTTGCTAACTATAAATTCCTCAATCGTGATGTTATTGTTGGGTTTGATTTTGGCCAGACTGCGGTATTGAAGCCAATTGAGGGAAAGGAAGATTTCGAGATCGTTCCAATGGAATGGGGCTTTATTCCTGATGCACTCGGCTGGCCTTTTATCGAGACCCGGGAGAGTTGCAATAACATAAGAAAAGGATATAATGATGCGCGTGGAAAGTATCAGCAACCATTGAATTTTTTGAACGCTGTATCAGAAGAACTTTTATTCAAAAACAAAGTATACAGGAAAGCAGCTCTTGAAAGACGCTGCCTCATTCTTTCAACCGGGTTCTATGACTGGCGGCATATATTTCCAAAGAATAAAAGAACAGGCCTGCCTTTGAAGACTGCTGTCAAATATCCTTACAGGGTTATGGTAAGGGACAGGGAATATTTTTACATGGCAGGAATATGGCAACCCTGGACAGATGCTGATACAGGTGAGATGATTGAAACCTGTGCCATTATTACTACTGAAGCCAACGAGGTCATGGCGCAGATACATAATAGTAAAAAGAGAATGCCGACAATATTAAACGATGATCTTGCCTATGAATGGATGTTTGGTAAACTTTCAGAAGAGCGTATTTCTGAAATTGCAAAGCACCAGGTACCCTGGCAGGAACTACGGTTTACTACATTGAAGAAAGATTTTCTTTCATCGCATGATCCCCTGGCTGAATATGAGTATCATGATTTGTCTCCAATCGTTATTCCCGGGGCAGGGGAAATTAAACCTGAATTGTTCTAGTCTGATCTGAATCATAGAATTTCAGAAAACCCCATCCTATGTTTACAATTCAATAAATTTATTTACAGAGAAGAAATAGAATTAGAAAGAACAAGGGGTGGATTAAGACCGTAAAACCCCATAGGCCTTAGAGCCTTTCTAACATGATA
>JABFRU010000061.1 GCA_013140985.1 Chitinophagaceae bacterium
CAAGATCAATAAGGTTGAAGATTTTACCAAACAGCAGGATTATATCAAGCAATGCTCCGAGATACTGAAGATCGAAGAAAGCGGTTTGCATGCATTGGTGAATAAATTCATTCGTGACAGGATATCAACGCTGGAAAGAAAGCAGCCCGTTGAAGATCAAAAACAGGAAGAGAATGCAAAACAGGCTGAAGCTGCTAACTATGACGACGATACTTTCAACTTACTATTCAAAGATGAATTACAGGAAAAGGAAGTAGCAAGGATATTATTAGAATATGGAATCAGAAAATGGGATGACTCAAAACTGGTAGCCAATTATATCATCGAAGAAATGGTGGATGAAAGTCTGATCGATAATAAAGATGTGATCCGGTTGATCGGTGTTTTTAAAGAGTTACTTCAAAATGATCCCGGCTCTGTTACTGTCAATTATTTTATTTATCACCCCGACACTAAACTAAGTGCCTTTGTTGTTTCGTTGCTTAATTCGCCCTATGAAGAGAGCCAGCACTGGCGTAAAGAATTTCACCAATCCAGCGGGTATCAGAAAAAATTATTTGAAAAAGACTATGATGATTTCATAAGTACCCTGAAAAAAAATAATGAGGAGGCATTAATGTCTTTCCTGAGTGCGGATGAGGACCGCACGAATGAAGCCGTGGAGTCAGCAGTGAATTATCTAAAACTCCGGAAAATCAAAAGGATGTTGCTCGAAAACCAGCTTGATCTTGAAAAACAGCATACTCCTGAAGAAAATACAATGCTTCATCAAACACATGAACATTTAAAAAAGATGGAGATGGAACTGACAAAGAAAATGGGCGCTGTAATTCTTAAGTAATTTTTTCTAACAGCATATCGCTGTACGATACTTCAATAAGATCATTTTCATTTATTCCAAACTCTTTCAAATAAAAATCACATTGCTGTTTTAGTTGTTCTTGCGAAAGATCAGCCAGCATATTGCCGGCTTCTATTTCTACGAAAGAGCCCAGCCCCGGCACTTCATCAATATGAAACTTTACATTTTTAATATAGTATATCTCTCTTTTCTTCTTCACTACTACTTTGACCCCAATTGACTTCTCCAATACATCTTTCAATCCTGCAGCGTCTTCTACTTTTATTAAGTTGAATTGAGAATTCTTCGGGCCGGCCTGGTTGGTTCTTTCATAATAAATAAGATTGTTCTCGATCTTGCCTTCTCTTAGTTTCAGCCTGCCATTGCTAACATTGAAGTAAGTATCTGTTTGTTCATCTACGCCTTTAAACTCAGCTCCATTTGATAACAAGTAATTGCGGATGAATAGCGGATCATCACATCTTGCCTTTATTTCTACATTTAAATAAGACATGGGAGCACAAAGTACATTATCAATTATGAATTACGATTTAAGATTTGGGATTTACGAATTACGGGTTCCCAAACCACCTGGAGCCTCTGTACAGTCAACTAACCGTAAATCTTAAATCTCCATTCGTAAATAAAAAAAAGGTTTGCTGATACTATCAACAAACCTAAATACATTTTTTGACTGGACTTACTCTGCTACTGCAGCTTCCCTTCTCCTGATGTGGGGTAATTCTCCACGTTGACCTTCTCCTTTTTCGAAACGCATGGCACTCCAGACATGATCGAGTTCTACTCTTTCAATACTTTCGTAGCCGTCGCCGGTAAGGCGGTTCCAGCTGCGTTCCCGGTTCAGGTCGGTAACAATTTTGGAAGTGGTTTTGGGATAAGCCACCCAGAATTTTGAACCGTCTTTGAGCGAAGGCATAACATCTTTAAGGATGCCATTCAGTTGATTTTCGCTAACAGCGAATACCAGCGCAAAATCAATTTTCCGGCTTTTTAAAAGCGGCGTCATGTTTTTGGCAAAGGACAGTTTACTGAATTGCTTTTCGATCGAAGATGGCAAACCCTGGATTAAAAGATTCTTTTCGTCTGCCAGTTGTAATTTTTCAAACAGCGTTTGTGACATACCTGGTAACTATTTTAGGGGTTCCCGTCAATACCCTTGATTCGAAGAGCCATTAACGGAGTTCTCAAAGCAGGGAGTGCAAAAGTATGTAAAATACCCGGTAGTTGAAACATTTTGTCGAATAAAAAACCCGTCCAGCGGGCATTTGAACGGGTTTTATTAGTCGAAATCAAGTATTTAATTGCCCTGCGGCTTATAATAACCAAGTGCTTCGGGCATCAATTTTTCTAATTGCTCAATACGATTTCCTTCGCTGGGGTGAGTACTTAAAAATTCAGGCGGTTTTCCTCCACTGCTTGCTTTTTCCATTCTTTGCCAAAGCCCGATAGCTTCCTGCGGATTGTAGCCTGCCATCGCAGCCCAGTTCAGTCCATAATGGTCGGCCTCGTATTCATGTTTGCGGGCAAAAGGTAATATACCTCCAACAGTTGTACCTACTCCATAAGCCGTCATGAATAGATTTTGTGTTTCCTGTGGTTTATTGGCAACAGCTACAGATAATGCCACACCTCCCAACTGTTGTATCAATCCCTGGCTCATTCTTTCATTACCATGGTTAAAAAGGGCATGAGAAACTTCATGTCCCATTACAACGGCCAATGCCGCTTCGTTTTGAGTAATAGGTAATATTCCCGTATAAATAACGATCTTTCCACCCGGCATACACCATGCATTCACATCCTTACTCTCGACAAGATTGTACTCCCAATTATAACCGGCCAGGTCCTGTGAAAGTCCCCTCGAAGCATAATAATCTGTTACTGCTTTGGTGATCCGTTGCCCTACTCTTCTTACCATTTCTGCATCCCGGTTATTGCTGGCAGAAACAACTTTATTAGTCGAAAGAAAGTTCCGGTATTCCGTAGTAGCCATTGACTGTACCTCTGATTCAGGTAAAAGTTTGAATTGCTTGCGGCCGGTAATAGCATTCTTTGAACAAGCTATAACAAAAGTTGTAAGAAGAAAGAAGGAAGTGATTAGTCTTATCATAACAATGGTTTTAGTAACAGTATTCAATGATTATACCAGATTGGTATAGCAATAAATAATTTCATACTTCAAGGTAAGATTTTACGGCTTAATGATCATGCCGGGTGAGGGAATTCTCCCGCCTTCGCTGGCGACGACGATCCCTGTTTTTCAGTATAGGTACTTTGCTTTCACTTCCTTTCAACAGTCGCCCTATATTTTTCTGATGGGTTAATAAAACCATCAGGGCAACTGCAATAGCAAATACCCTGTAAGCAGGATTGTCAACATTAAAAATGACCAAAATAAAAACAGGAAAAGCAACGCTGGCCAATATGGAACTTAAGGAAACAAAACGGGTAAGATAAAGTACCAGTATAAAAACTCCCACACATCCCAGTGCCGTCCACGGAGAGATGCCCAGTACAAGACCAAACAAAGTAGCTACGCCTTTGCCTCCTCTAAAATCTGCCCAGATGGGAAATACATGCCCGATAACTGCGGCCAAACCTAATCCTGTTTGCAGGCTCTGGAGATTGACAAGATTATCTGAATACTCGGGTAAAAGCAAGGCCAATTTTACAGCAATGATACCTTTCACCATATCCGTCACCATGACAATGGTTCCCCATTTTGCACCCAGCACCCGATAGACATTGGTAGCACCAGCATTGCCGCTGCCATAATCTCTTATATCTATATTAAAGAAATGTTTGCTGACCCAAACAGAAGTTGGAATGCTGCCAATCAGGTATGCGAGAATAATTAATAATAGTTCGTTCATAGAACCTTGGTTGAACAACTCCTGTCCCGATAGTTACCGGGACAAGGGAAAGCAAAAATAAGCAAAAAGCAGACCGGGCAACATTAATTTAATAGGGCAGTAACCTTCTGTTAATGATTAAACCTTAGGGATATCCATCCCCTGTCGGAGGTTTTTGCGTTGAGTACCAGCGGATATTTACAGGCTTCTGCCAGAATATCGGCTTCATCGTCTTCCAGCAAACCACTTAACAACAAAGTTCCTTTACCATTCAAATGACTTACTAATGATGGAAAATTTTCCACTATGACATTCTTATTGATATTGGCAAGAATAATATCAAAATGTCCTGTCATTTCTGCACTATCAGCTTTCTTCAATTTTATCCTGCTGCAATTATTATTCTGAATATTTTCTTCTGCATTGGAAATGCTCCAGTCGTCATTATCAACGGCAATAACTTCTTTTGCCCCTGACTTCTCTGCAAGAATGGCAAGAACACCGGTGCCGGTACCAAAATCAAAAACTGTTTTGTTGTTGAGATCAATATTCCTCATTTGCTGAACCATCATATAAGTGGTGGCATGATGGCCGGTACCAAAACTCATCTTGGGAGTAATGACGATCTCATACTCCACATTTTTTATCGGTTCGTGAAAGTCGGCACGGATAGCGACAAAATCATCAACAATGACAGGTTGGAAATTTGATTCCCATAGCGCATTCCAGTTTTGCCCGGGAATAACCTGTTCATTGAACGACAACTGGTATTTGAAAGCCATTTCATCCAATAGTTTTTTATCATAGCTGTTCTCTGCAATAAATGCTTTTAGTTCAAGGTCATTTTGCTCAAAGCCCTCAAAGCCTGCTTCAGAAAGATGAGCAATGAGAACATCTTGTTGTTCAGGCTGAATATCTGTAATTGTTATTTGAATATGATTTGACATTATGAAAATAAAATAGTCCCGACTGTAACGTCGGGACTATAAAAATATAAACTTCTGTTTGTTATCCTTGTTGCTGCGGAGGCGTTTGCTCTTGTCTTGGAGCCTGATCAGGTTTTGGTATCAATATTTTTCTTGACAACTTAAACTTACCTGATTTAGGATCCGTACCGATCAGTTTCACTTTCATCACATCACCTTCTCTAACGATACCTTCCAGTGTTTCTAATCTCTTCCAGCTTACTTCACTGATGTGAACCAATCCTTGCTTACCGGGAAGGAATTCTACAAATGCACCGAAAGGCATGATCGATTTCACTGTTGCTTCATACACATCACCGATCTGGGGAACAGCAACAATGCCTTTGATCCATGAAACTGCTTTTTCAACACCTTCCTTATTGGTACTGAAAATGCTGATCTCACCCATATTGTTCTTTTCTTCAAGGTTGATAGTCGTACCTGTCTCTCTTTGAATTTCCTGTATCACTTTACCACCAGGCCCGATCACTGCACCGATGAATTCTTTATCGATGAACAGTTTCACCATTCGTGGTGCATGAGGCTTCACGTCATTTCTTGCTTCAGGTATCGTTGCATACATCGCATCAAGGATATGTAAACGGCCTTCTTTTGCCTGTGCCAGTGCTTTACGCATTACATCCATGCTAAGACCATCCACTTTAATATCCATCTGCACACCGCAAATGCCATCTCTTGTGCCGGTTACTTTAAAATCCATATCTCCGAGATGATCTTCATCACCCAATATATCAGTTAGTACAGCAAACTGTCCGTCCTTGCTTATCAATCCCATGGCTACACCAGATACATGTTTAGGAATTTGCACACCTCCATCCATCAATGCTAATGAACCGGCACAAACAGTGGCCATCGAAGATGAGCCATTCGATTCGAGGATATCACTAACCACTCTCACCGTATAAGGGAAATCACCACCGGGCATCATCTTTTTTAATGAACGCATCGCCAGGTTACCGTGCCCCACTTCCCTGCGACCAACACCTCTCATCATCTTTACTTCACCGGTTGAGAAGGGAGGGAAATTATAGTGCAAAAAGAATTTAGAATAGTCAGAAACTGCAGCACTTTCAATTAAAGTTGAATCCAAAGGAGTTCCTAAAGTAACAGTGGTAAGCGATTGTGTTTCACCCCTGGTGAATAATGCAGCGCCATGTGGTGAAGGCAATACATCTACTTCCATATTCAGCGGACGAACCTCATCCAGCTTACGACCATCCAGACGAACCTTATCATTCAGGATCATGTCCCGGACAACATAATATTGCAGATCGGCATAGTAGCTCTTCGCCCATTTCTTTACATCCTCCGGCAGGCTTCCGCCTTCAACTGTTATGTATTCTTTTCCGAGGTACTCCATCAGCTCTTCCTGGATGGCGGCAAACTTATCTGTACGGTCATGTTTTGCCAAAGCGCCTTTTGCTACTTCAAGCACTTTTGCTTTTGCAAAAGCATTTATTTTCTCCCGCAGTTCTTCATTATGCAGGGGCTTTTTATATTCTCTCTTAGTGGTAACTCCTTTTAATGCCCTCAGCTCTTCCTGTGCTTTTACCTGCACACGGATTGCTTCATGAGCTACTTCGATCGCTTTGATAAGGTCTTCTTCCTGGCATTCCTGTCCTTCTCCTTCCACCATCATGATGTTCTTATCGGTGGCAGCAATGATAAATTCAAAATCAGCTTTTGCAATTTCGCTACGCAAAGGGTTCACTATATATTCTCCGTTAACCCTGGCAACTCTTACTTCAGAGATGATCTCCTGGATAGGAATATCAGAAACAGCCAGCGCAGCCGAGGCAGCCAAACAAGCCAGCGCATCCGGCATTATTTCAGGATCGCTGGAAATAAGACTAACCAGCACCTGCACTTCACAGAGATAATCTTCAGGAAATAATGGACGAAGGGCCCTGTCGATCAATCTTGATGTCAGGATCTCATAATCATTCAAACGGGCCTCTCTTTTAAAGAATGAACCGGGGATACGTCCTGCTGAAGCAAATTTTTCCTGGTAGTCAACTGACAATGGGAAAAAGCTTTGCCCTTCTTTTGGCTCTTTTGTAGCTACTACTGTTGCAAGGATAATGCAATTACCCTGGCGAACTGTAACTGCACCATCAGCCTGGCGGGCCAAACGTCCTGTTTCGATGATCACTTCCTGGCCATCTTTTATATTGAACTTTGATTGTAACGGTTGTGTAAGCATATACTAGTTTAAAATGTTTGAGGTTTAAAGTTTAATGTTACCGAAACTCTTTAAAAACGAAAAGGCAGCACAATTACACCATTGCCTGCTATGGGAGAGTAATTAACAATGAAATTATCCTTCCTGAATGAGTTCAATCCACAAAAACTTTCCTTACTCTCCGCCGCAGGCGGAGCCGGGGGTATATTATTTTCTTAGTCCAAGTTTCTCGATCAACTGGCGATAACCTGTCAGGTTAGTCTTTTGCAAATAGTTCAGCAAACGCTTACGCTTACCAACCAACTGCATCAATCCACGGTGAGTAGAGAAATCTTTTTTGTTTGCCTGGAGGTGAGTGCTTATCTGGCTGATACGTTCTGTCAGCAGGGCAATCTGGCCTTCAATGGAGCCGGTATTTTTTTCTGAACCGGTAAAGCTTTTAATAACTGTTGCTTTTTTGTCTTTTGTTAGGGGCATCTCTTTTTAATTTTTAAATTTCATCCGATTTTTTGCATCTGATAATTGAGGCGCAAAGGTAAGGCAGGCACAGCTAACAGCAAAGGTTTTGGACAGCTATTTTTGCCTAATTCTACCTTTCTCACCGTTGGTTATCAGCGCTTAACTTAGTTTTGCTCCATGGAATTATCACAAGACACAAAAAATATTTTGGGCTTACAATTGCCTACCGATCCCCGATGGGTAAACCTGGCCGAAAGATCATTGGAAGAAATTCTGACCGACCATGCTTATTGCGAACAAAAAGCGGCCACCTCCTGTATATCTCTCATTCAACGATATAGCAGCAAACAAAAATTAGTGGCCGAACTATCACCTATCGTTACAGAAGAATGGGGACATTTCAGGTTGGTGCTGGCAGAATTGGAAAAAAGAAAATTAAAACTCGGCAAGCAACGGAAAGATGAATATGTAAATGCTTTGATCGGGTTCCAGCAAAAAGGTGGTGATGGTGAAGGCCGCATGCTTGATCAATTGCTGACGATGGCTTTGATAGAAGCCAGGAGTTGTGAACGTTTTAAAAGATTAAGCGAAGGCCTGAACGATGACTACCTGAAAAATTTTTACTGTCGCTTCATGGAAAGCGAGGCTGGTCATTACACTTTGTTCATTGAACTGGCAGAAACT
>JABFRU010000056.1 GCA_013140985.1 Chitinophagaceae bacterium
ATCTTTCAGGCAGCCGCCAGTATTATCGTTTGAAGCAGGTGAACCTTGACAACAGCAGCAAGTACAGTAATATAGTATTGATCAAAGGTGACAGGGGTATGCAGATGACGATAGATGGTTTATATCCCAATCCGGCCACTGCCAGGATCAATGTATTGCTGGAAGCCACGAACCGGGAGAAAGTGACCCTGGTAGTGAGTGATATGTCAGGCAAGACCGTATTGCAGACGATAGCCGAAGTGCAGACGGGCAGCAATACAGTGCCGATAGAGATCAGCACACTGGCCAATGGCACCTATACAGTGAAGCTGGTATGTGCAAGTGGTTGTGATAATGTGGTAAACAAGTTTGTGAAGCAGTAAGAAAAGGCGAGTGGGGAATAGCAAGAAGCGAGTAGGAAATCCTTTAAATTATATAGATCCCTTCCTTAACAGGAAGGGATCTTTTATTAATCAAGACAGGTCAATGATCTGTTGATGATCTCAATGCAATCCAGGATATGCTCTTTTGTAATTATCAATGGCGGTGCAAATCGTATCTTATCACCATGTGTTGGTTTGGCTAACAGGCCATTCTCTTTTAATTCAAGACAAAGATCCCATGCTGCTTCTTTAGTATGATGCTGCACGACAATTGCATTCAACAATCCTTTTCCCCTGACAATGCTGATATGCGGTGATCGCAATTTATTTAATTCACTTCTTAATAAATTTCCCATTGCTTCAGCGTTGTCAGCCATCTTCTCATCTTTCAAAACCTGTAATGAAGCCATAGCTACTTTGCAGGCTAATGGATTGCCGCCATAGGTAGAACCATGTTCGCCGGATCTAATGGTCAGCATGATCTCATCATCGCAAAGCACAGCGCTTACCGGCAGCATGCCGCCGCTCAATGCTTTTCCCAATAAAAGAATATCGGGTCTTACCTCTTCATGATCGCAGGCCAGCATTTTACCGGTGCGGGCAAGCCCTGTCTGGATCTCATCAGCCATGAAAAGAACATTGGCTTCTTCGCATAGCTGTTTTGCTTTTTTAAGATAACCGCTGCCAGGAACGACAACACCGGCTTCACCTTGTATGGGTTCCACTAAAAAGCCGGCAACATTTTTATTGGTAAGTGCAAGCGCCAATGCGTTGATATCATTGTAAGGGATCATTTCAAAACCCGGCATATAAGGGCCGAAGTTTTTTTTGGATGCTTCATCACTGCTGAAAGAGATCACCGTAGAAGTGCGGCCATGAAAATTTCCTTCGCATACAATGATGGTTGCTCTTCCTTCTTCAATTCCTTTTACCTGGTAAGCCCATTTGCGGCAAAGCTTGATGGCTGTTTCTACGGCTTCCACACCGGTATTCATCGGTAATACTTTATCATATCCAAAATAATCAGTGATGTATTTTGCATATTCACCCAGCAGGTCGCTATGAAAAGCCCGGCTGGTGAGTGTCAATTTTTGAGATTGTTCAACGAATGCTTTGAGTATCCTCGGGTGACAATGTCCCTGGTTCAACGCAGAATAGCCGCTGAGAAAATCATAATATTTTTTTCCGTCAACATCCCACACAAAAACTCCTTCACCACGGTCCAGCACAACAGGAATGGGGTGATAATTATGGGCGCTGTATTGTTCTTCGAGTTCCAGGTAATATTGCGTCTTTGATGACATATTTATAAGTTGTTCCATGAAAGATGAATTAAGAAAGAGATAAGAATAAAAACGAAAAAAACTCCCCTTGGGGGGTTGGGAGGTTATCCTCGATGATTGAGCAGGTCGAGGTTGGCAGCCAAAAATTTACCTGTATGTAAGATGCTGTTCATGGTCGGGTGCAAGATAGGAAAAAAGGGCGAGTGGGGAAATAGCTAGTGGCTAGTAGGGGAGTAAAAAGAAAAAATGTTCCTATTACAAAGCCAGAGCTAAGGGGATTAATAAGTAGAATAACATAGTAAGAGGAATATTTGTGCTATAGTGACTCTTCGTCCTACCCGCTACTCGCCACTTCCTGCTAGCCCATTGCATTTGGTTAAAAGGACAAGGCTGATTATTTTTAGTAAACATGAAGAGAAAAAAAGTACTCTGGCTTTGCAGCTGGTATCCCGGAAAAACGGAACCATTCAACGGCGATTTTATTCAACGCCATGCACAGGCAGCAGCTTTGTACAATGATATTCATGTGATACATGTAACAGCCGATTCTTCAGGAGTGATAAAAGAAACAATAGCGGAAATTAAAAAGGAAGAAGGTCTTGTTGAGCATATTGTTTATTATAAAAAATCAATGACGGCATGGGGGCGTTTTATTGGTCATTATAAATTATTGTTTTTATATAAAGATGCGATCCGGAAATACATCGGCGAAAATGGCAAGCCTGATCTTGTTCATGTGCATGTTCCGGTCAAAGCCGGATTGTTGGGTTTGTGGATGAAAAAAAAATACAACATCCCTTATCTTGTTACGGAGCATTGGGGTATTTATAATAATGTGGCCGATCTGAATTATTCCGGAAGAACAAACTGGTTTAAGCAATACACTAAAAAAATATTCGGTCATGCTGCCAGGTTTATAAGCGTAAGCCGTTTCCTCGCAGAAGGGGTGAACAGGCTGGTGATAAAAAAAGACTATGAGGTAATACCCAATGTGGTGAATACTGACTTGTTTTTTTATAAGGAAAGACCAGCACAGGCTTTGTTCCGCTTTATTCATGTCTCGAATATGGTGCCATTGAAAAATGCAGAAGGAATAGTACGGGCATTTAAACTATTGCAGGAAAAAAATAACAACGCAGAACTGGTAATGGTTGGAGATACCAATGATTTTATTCGCCAGTATGCAGCTGAAGAGGGGTTGCCGGCTGGTAAAGTTCTTTTCAAAGGCGAAACTCCATACAAGGAAGTAGCAGGGGAAATGCAGCAGGCAAATTGTTTCATCCTTTTCAGCAATATTGAAAACTCGCCCTGTGTTATCGGTGAAGCGTTGTGTTGCGGCCTGCCCGTTATTGCGACCAATGTTGGCGGGGTGCCGGAATTAGTAAATGAGAGCAATTCTATTTTAATTGAAGCAAAAGATGAGAATGCGTTGGTGAATGCAATGCAACAAGTAATGAATGATTACATGAAATACGATCGGAAGGAAATAGCGGAAAACGCAAGAACTACATTCAGCTATTCAGTTATTGGAAAAAAATTTGACGGAATATATAGCGGTCTATCCTTTTAGTTTTTTTACCAACTCCACATATTCCTTCATCGCCTCTTCTGAAGATTTCCCTTTCAGGCCCGCCCATGCTTCGTATTTGGCTTTGTTGACAAAATCAAATGGATTGGAAGGCGGATCAGTATTGACATCACCAATGCTTCCCTGTTTGTATAAAGAGTAAAGCCGGAGCAATACCTCGTTACCTGGTTTTTCAGGAAGGTTCTTGCTGTCAGCAGCTGCCTGTTCAAATTGTTCTTTCAGGTTCATAGTTTCATTTTTTGTTATTGTGTTCTTGCATTATCAATGAAGATCGATTTTACCTGGTTTTTATTATTGATGGTCGTATAAAATTCATCGAGGTATTCTACCAGTTCTTTTTTATTGCGGGATGACATATAAAAGAAATTGTTGATCATGTCATTGATCGAATTTCTTTTTGCCCTGAATACATCCAGTGCTGCCTGTAATTCCTCCATCGTTCTCGCAAAACCCCTGTACACTCTTTCTCTTACCGTTTCAGTTCCCAATATCTCGCTGGGCAGCGCATATCCTGCATTTACAAAACCAGAATGATCAAAATCATAAGGAACGGCATGCGGAACTGTTTGTTCATTCTTTTTATAAATAAGTTTTATATTATGAAGCGCCGGGACCGACCAGTCGCCGTTACTGATCATGTATTCAAACAAGGCCACCATTGTCATCGTTTGACGGTTAGTGCTTTCGGCGGGTATTTGCATTTGTTTTTTTGCTTCGTAGCCAAGACGTTCTGCCATGTTATCATCGTCTTCAATAAAAAAAGCATATTGGGAAAAAGTTTTGATCCTGCTGCGGCTATCCTGGTAAGTGACTCGTACTAATCTTACCCGGAAACTTTTTTCGTCAAGCTGGTTATAGGTTTTGTAAGCGAGATATTCTTTCAATACCAGTTGTTCATCGGTGCTGCTGTTGGCGCAGCCTATCACTAATTTCAATTTATGCAATGAAGAAAGCTGAGGAGAAGTTTCATTCCTGAAATTGAGCAGCAACGGTGGAATAACGCAATTCTCTCTTCTGAAATGTCCTCTTGCTGCTATGCGAATGGTCTCATTGATCACGGTACTATCCGGGAAGCGGCAAGTAATAGTTGCCGGCTGGTACACTTCATCGCCTTTTGAGTTTTGCAGTCCTTTTATATCAGTGTTCAATGTAACCTCTACAAGTCTTTCATCGGTGAAAAACCTGATACTGTCAATGGGGGATACTTTTTGTGCTGCTAATGACCCGGCCATGAGTAACACCAATAACAGTCCTTTTATCTTTTTCATTTGATGGTAATTAAAACTATCAGTCAATGCAGAAAATTACAATTTTATTTCACGCAATGACGCTATGTTTTGAACAAAAGGCCAAAACTTTTTTAACGACTTATGAATTTGACCTTTGTGTCTTTGCGAGAAGCTAAAACGCTGTCTTTTTTATTTTAGCACTTCTTCGATCGGTTTACCAACACAACCACTTGGCATTTGTATATGCAGCAAAGCGGCTAACGTCGGGGCAATATCCGTCATTTTGACCTCTTTGTTTGTTTTACCTTGTTTAATGCCCCATCCATACCATAACAAGGGGATATGAGAATCATAGGGATTCCAAAGGCCATGCGTAGTGCCGGTGGCTGAATAAGCATCAATATATCCCGGCTTCAGGATAATTTGAATATCCCCGCTGCGGGAAGGGTAGTAGCCGTTATTCAGCATAGCTCTTACATCGGGTGGAAGCGGTACACCATAGAGATCTTCAATAGCAAATATTCTTGCAATGCCTGAGTCGGAGGATAATTTATCTACGATCCATTGGGTCAATTCTTTTTTTGAGATTTTAGCAGAATCGAGCAAAGGATGATTCAGGTGCAATTGATAATTATCATCAGACACAACAATATTGCTGATATTGTATTTCTCTTTCAGGTCTTTATTTAACTGGTTCATCATTGCATTGGTGTACACCCTGCCGCCGGGTAATTTATTTTCCTTCATATATTCCGGTATATGAGCTACACCATGATCAGCAGATAGAAAAACAGTGTATTGTCCTTTGCCAGCTTTGCTGTCAAGAAAGTCAAGCAATGCTCCCAGCTCTTTATCTAATCGCAGGAAACCATCTTCCGATTCTACAGAATTAGGTCCGAATGTATGACCGATATAATCCGGTGAAGAATAACTGATAGCGATGATATCTGTGATATTATCAGCGCCTAACTGTTCAGCAGTGATAGCAGCCTTGACAAATTCAGAAGTTAATGTATTTCCCATTGGCGTTGTTGCGATCTTGCCATAATCCTTACCGATAAAATTCTTCATATCGTAAGGGAACTTTGGGCCAAACGGTTTTGCTTCATACGATTTTTCGTCTGCAGTGCTTTGCTGGTATTTTGAAATTGAATCCAGTAATTTCCATCCCTGCTCATAGTATTTATCTACCCATTTTTTATCATTGAAATCACTTGCCCATTTCGGCAATTCATTCATATAATATGTAGAAGTGATCCAATTGCCATTTGTATTATCATACCAGTAGGCTGCGTTGGCGCTATGACCTGCGGGCAAAATGCCGCCCCGATCTTTTAAAGAGATACCAATTACTTTACTTTTAAAATTAGTAGCAAGCCGGAGCTCATCGCAGATCGTTGTCACCAGCATATTTTTGGGGCTCATTTTTCCCAATGCAGAATTACTGCCAACTGTGTTGACCGATTTATCTTCGGCACAATACACCGCCCGCATTTGCTGTCTGTCCCACCAAACATTTCCTGTAATACCACTAATGGCCGCCACAGAGCCGGAATAAATGGAGGTATGCCCGCAGGCTGTAACTGTTGGCGTGTAAGGGATCATGGTATTTTCACAGGAAAAACCCTGGTTCAGCATTCTTTTAAAACCACCATTAGGTGCATAGCGATCATAATAACGATACAGGTAATCCCAGCGCATCTGGTCAACCACAATACCTACGACTAATTTGGGCCTTGCGATACCCTGAGCCTGTGTAGAAAAAGAAAAAGCCAATATCAAAATAGAAATAAAGAACCTTTGCATGGATGAATATTTTATAAGTCAACAAACCGGCATGAAATTTTTCAGCCTGAAATTACAGGAAATCAGGATGAAAAATTTCATCAAAGATTCCTCCCGGCCAAATTATAACAATAATATTTTACAGAAGAAATGTAAGGATTACTCTTTTAGCCAGGTGTATGACGGTTTGAATCCATCTTTAAGTTGCAAATGGTCTAATTGCTTATTGGCTTCGCATGTAATCTCCAGAATAAAAACGCTGTTGCAATGGATAATCCCCCAACGATCCACCAGAGTGTATTGAAGCCCGAATATTGCGCCAGTTGTGCACCGCCTAATGGACCCAATGTTTGTGCGGCCGACCATGCCATTGTATATAATGCGGCATATTGTCCCCGGTTGGAAGCCTGTGTCCTTGCTATCCAGTAACTATTCATAAACGGGAGGGAGAGTATTTCACCAAATGTTACCATGAAGATCATAGTGCAGGCAATAGCAACTGCAGCGCCGCTGATATTCAACAGAAGAAATGATAAGCCAACAATAAAAACACCGGCGCTGATATAGACCATGCTTTTTCTTTTGCCTTCCAGTTTATAAATAAGCACCATTTCCACTAAAGCAATAACAATTCCATTGCCTGCCATCAGGAAGCCAATGAATGGTTCAGAAAAATGCAGGTCCTTTTTAAAATAAACAGGCAGGTTAGTGAATAATTGAAAAAAACAAGCAGCGAATAACATGGTGATGACAATAAAAAGAAGATAAGTTTTATCGTCATAAGCAGATCGGGCAGGAGGAGCTGTAAGGTCTTTTTGCAATGAAGGTTTGTAGTTGACCGGTTTTAAAAACAGCCACATTACTATAGCCGCTACGATATTGGTGGTGCCATCTACCCAAAATAATAATTCATAATTAATATGAGCTAAAAAACCACCCAACCCACTGCCAACAGCCCAACCAAGATTTATAGCCAACCGATTCAGTGCATACGAGCGGGTACGGTTTTCTTCTTTACTATAAAAAGCAATGGCGGTTGAATTTGCCGGGCGGAATGCTTCGTTCACAAAACTGAGCAGGAAAGTAAAGATGCAGATAAGCGGATAACTTTTCATTTGTCCCAATACAAAAAATAAAAGACCGCCACCGATCAGCGTCATCAATTGTACTTTGTAAAAACCGATCTTATCAGTAAGCCGGCCACCCAGCCATGCACCACTAAAAGCGCCAGCACCAAATAAGCCAAAAACAAAACCTGCCTGGCCAATTGTATATCCCATTTCTTCACTGGTGAGATAGAGCGTCATAAAAGGGATCACCATGGTGCCGCTGCGGTTGATCAGCATGATCAGCGACAGCAGCCAGGTCTCCCCCGACAATCCTGCATAAGCATTACGATATGTTTTTGCCGTAGCATTTATCATACAAGTGCCGCAAAGTTACCGGATGAAATAATGGTAAGGGTAACGATAAAAGAAAAAAATTATTGGCAACCATCATAAACCAATTATACGATTGGAATTGAAGTATTCGTTTTCTTACTTATATTTATCACTCAAAAAATATTAACCATGAAGAAATTGTTAGTTCTTT
>JABFRU010000014.1 GCA_013140985.1 Chitinophagaceae bacterium
TTTTTTACTACCACTACACCTTCCGCCTCCCATCCCGTTTGCCGGGTGATCACAATATTCTTACGACCGGGCAATGTTCTCCCGATTGATTCAAATGTTTTCCTCCCCATTACTATCGGCATGCCCCAGGTAATATTTTTAAAGTGTCTCATATCGGCAGGTAAATGCCAGGGCATTTTACCTCCCATTCCAATAGCATTATTATTGGCTGCTGCAACAACAAGTGATATAGTCATACCCCCAGTAATAGTTTTTAAAGCTCCAATTCTCTTTTGCCCCTAAAGGGGTGAATCGGGAAATAATGTATCCGTGGATAAAGTATTTCAAAACAAATGTAATCACAACAAACTACTATAGGTCAATTTGATTAAGAAAAAGAGTTGTCATCCCAAGTTCCTCTTTAGGGGACAGGGGTTACACAGCAACAGGTGCTTTAATCGCCGGATGGGATTGATAATTTTCTAATGTGAAGTCCCCGAACTTAAAATTAAGTATATCTTTTACATCCGGGTTCAGTTTCATTGCTGGTAATGGGAATGGTTCCCTGCTCAATTGCAACTTCACCTGCTCCATGTGATTATTGTAAATATGAACATCACCAAATGTGTGTATGAATTCACCGGGTTCCAAATCGCAAACCTGTGCTATCATCATGGTGAGCAAAGCATAGGAAGCAATATTAAATGGCACACCGAGAAATACATCAGCGCTGCGCTGGTACAACTGGCATGACAACCTTAATTTGGTTGATCTTATTGCTTCCTCTGCCTCCTTCTCCCCTACACTTAAGGAGTAAGTTTTGCCGTTATTATCAGTTCCGTTTATTATATAAGCGCCATTACTTGTTTCTTCAACTTCAATATTAGAAACTCTTTCGCCGTCAATGCAGAAGGACTTACCCTGGCTGACATAAAACTGGAACATCGTATGACAAGGCATCAATGCCATTTCAGGAAGATCAGCCACATTCCATGCATTGATGATCAAACGCCTGCTGTCAGGATTCTTTTTTATTTGTTGTATAAGATCGCTGACCTGGTCAACAATTTTACCATCTTTTCCTTCCCAACTGCGCCATTGCTTTCCGTACACAGGCCCTAATTCCCCATTTTCATCGGCCCATTCGTCCCATATACGAACACCATTTTCCTTCAGGTAAGCAATATTGGTGTCCCCCTTTAGAAACCATAACAATTCATAGATAATACTTTTCAGGTGAACTTTTTTAGTAGTGACCAATGGAAATCCTTTTTGCAGATCGAAGCGCATTTGATAGCCAAAACAGCTGATAGTTCCGGTGCCGGTGCGGTCGGCTTTCACAGTACCCTTTTCTAAAATATGTTTTAATAAACCAAGATATTGCTGCATGGCTGCAAGTTAAGAAAAAGGCAAGTGGCAAGCAGGGAATAGCTAGTGGGTGTGGGGAAGCTGTTAATTCTTTCACAGCATTTCTTACCTTACTGTTCTTAAATACCTGCTATGAAAAATTTTACCGATCCTAAAACAGGCGTACAAACCTCTTTGCAGGGTTTTACTATTCAAAATCAAAATGAAGATTGGACCGTTCTACAGAATGATAGCGGAGATTTACTGAGTTTCAGGTTTAGTTTTCATTTTTTTTATGAACAACAGCAGATCACAGACTATATGCAAAATCATTTACAACAAATTTCCGATAGCAACGACCTTGCCGGTAATGAAGGAATACAATACCCGGATGAGGATAGTGTGATGTTTATTTATTACCAGTTTATCGACAACGTATCACATATGGTCGTAATGGCCGCAAAGATCATTGAAGGAAGACCGGGCCTTTTTTATATGGGTATTACCAAATCTGAAAGCATGACAGGTGCATGCAGTCAATTGTTTCTAGATGCCAAAACAATTGATATTGCAGAATCCGGTAAAAAAGACACCACAAGTGAAAAGAAATTATCCAACCGCATATTAAGATACATGCATGGATATACATCGAATACTACTGGAGGCGGCGGATCGGGCATTGATAAATCATTCAGCCTTTTCGAAGATCATTCATTTCGCTATTCCTATGCAAGTGTAATGAGCATGGGAAGTTTTGGCGGTAGTACCAGTCAGGATGAAGGTTTTGGCACATGGCAGGTACAAAAAGATTCAGGGTCGCCTTACCTCATCCTTTATTGGCATTTGGGAGGTCGGGTTGTTTACCGTTTAGAATGGGGTGACCCGGGTATTATTTTCCTCAATGGGGAAAGATACCTGCTGGAAAATATTAAGACATGATAAATAATAAAGGAATCTGCTGATTAATTTTATTTTTTTATTCATCCTGACTAATATCATATGTACAGATCAAAAGAGAAAATACTTTTGATCATGCAAAATTCAAGAAGATTTTATAAAGAATTGGGTAATCTTTTCTATGCCATTGCGGCTGCTGACAGGAAGATAAGCGCCAAAGAAAAAAATAAGTTGGATGAAGAAGTGCAATATTCCTGGAAGCATTTTGACCATAGCACAGACCGTTTCGGTTCCGACCGTGCCTTTCTGATCGAGTTTGAATTTGAAACAATGGAAGATGAATTGGAAAGCGCTGAAAATGCTTTTCAGTCCTTTACATCCTACTTCCTGGACTATCAGCTCCAGTTTGACGAGCATTTAAGACAAAGGATCTTTAACAGCGCCAGGCATTTTGCGGAAGCCGTAAGAAAAATAAATAAGGACGAACTGGCTTATTTGATGCGATTAAAAGAACTATTGAAAGTATAGGCTCAGGGTTTTCTTCTTGCCAGTTCTTTTTTGATCAACCCCAATTCTCTTCCTGTTTGGCCTTTTACGGAAGTATTTTCCTGCGCCCTGCGCATCAGGTAAGGTATTACGTCTTTGATAGGCCCGAAAGGAAGATATTTACTTACACTACAGCCAGCATGTGCCAGGTTGAAAGTGATATTATCACTCATACCATACAATTGACTAAAATGCACATGCGGGTGATTCAATAACATTCCCTTTTGCAGCATCAGTTGCGTAGTATAGAGATTACTATATTCGTTATGAGAGGCAACTATCAAAGCAATGTTATCAATATGATCAATACAAAATTTTACACTGTCATTAAAATCCCTGTCGCTGCTTTCCTTATTGGACATAATGGGTGAAGGATACCCTTTCTCAGCTGCTCTTTTTCTTTCTTTTTCCATATAAGCTCCTCTTACCAATTTGGCCCCAAGAATAAATTTTCTTTCAACGGCCGCTGCATAGGAGTCTTTTAGGAATTGCTGGCGATCGGTGCGATAATGCTGGGTAGTGTTATAGACAACAGGTCGCTGCCTGTTGAAGATGTCCATCATCAGGATGGTCAGTGCATCCACAGGGTCTTGTATCCAGGTTTCTTCAGCATCGATCAGTACGCCAATCTTTTTATCAGCGGCTGTTTCGCAAACCCGCATTACCCGGTATCGGACCCGGTGCCATTCTTCTTTCTCTCCCGGATTTAATTTTTCAACAGCAATTAAATATCTTTTCATCAGTGTTCCTTCACTTTCCTTCATCAATGCATCCAATTTTTCCAACAGGCCAAACCTCGCAAAGCCTGTCACTTTTACACTCATAAAAGGGATATTCGGCTGGGTGGCTGCGTAATCAATCACTCTTATGAACTCATCGCAGGCATGGTCAAAATTCTCCTCTCCTTCTTTTCCTTCTACACCATAATCCAAGATAACTTTTACCTTATACTCTCCCAGCTTTTTTGCAACCGGAGCTGTTTGTTCTAATGTTTCACCCCCTACAAACTGTGCAAAAATTGTTTTGCGGATAATACCTTTAACAGGAAGTTTCGCTCTTATAGACCAGGGCGCCAGCTTTATTCCGAGTTTTACGATCCATGGTTTGCCCATCATAGAAAAAAGGAACCGGGCTTTTTTAAGTTGCTTACTCGTTTTATACTCAAATGCGAACTCAGTATTGTCAAAAGAAATAACGGCCGGGGTTGATTCCATAACAAGAGATGATAAGGGGCAAATTTAGGATATAAGATGTAAGGAGCAAGACACTGGGTTTTGCTTCTTAAACAAGTATTTCGTTGTATTATCCCCTACTTGTGCCTTGTTCATTGTTTCTTGTGCCTTTACTGAGTTAACTTTGCTAAAATTCATATATGGAAGAAAGAAAGGCTTCGGGCAGTTTAACGATCATGACTGAAATAGTTTTACCGAATGACACCAATGTCTTTGGCAACCTGATGGGTGGTCGGCTAATGTACTGGATGGATATCGCAGCTGCACTGGCGGCTCAAAAGCATTGCAATGCACCGGTAGTTACAGCATCTGTCGATAATATTTCATTTGAAAATCCTATTAAGTTAGGAAATGCTGTGCACATTGAAGCTAAGGTCACAAGAGCCTTCAATACATCTATGGAGATCCACTTAAAAGTATGGGGTGAAGATCTCACACAGCAATTCAAATATAAAAGTAATGAAGCTTATTATACATTTGTAGCCCTTGACCCTCATCGTAAACCCAAAGTTGTGCCTCAGTTATTTCCTGAAACCGAAGAAGAGAAAAAACTATTTGATGGCGCTCTTCGCAGAAGACAATTGAGACTGATACTCGGAGGAAAATTGAAACCAAAAGATGCTACGGAATTAAAAGCACTTTTTGTAAAGGATTAGAATCGCAATTCATTTATCTGTGGTAAACCAATGATGGCGACCCATCATCATATACTTTTTACTTTGTTCTATTGCATCCATTATCTGTGCCATGATATCTTCTGACGGAGCATCATAATTGATTAGTAGTGGCTCTTTAAAAGTAACAGACAGCAGCGATCTTTTTTTCTTAAACTTTAATCCTTTCTTATTAAAAGCTCTCCAGAAGCCGCTTATTACAACGGGTATTACCACCGGCCTGGTTTGTTTAATGATCAATGCTGTGCCTTTTCTTCCGGGAGCAAAAGGTTTGGTGGTTCCCTGGGGAAAAGTAATAACCCAATTATTTTCAAGCGCCCGGGTTATTTTTCTTGTATCGGATGGATCAAGCCCTCTTCGTACTTCTTTGCCTTCGGCCCTCCATGTTCTTTTTACAGTAAGTCCGCCGGCCAATAAAAATAAACGACTGATAAAACTTCCCTTCATTGTTTCTTCAGCAGCTACATAATTCACTCTTGTAAAAGGATTGAGCAAGTAGTATGGAATGCCAAGCCTGTTCATTTTTCCCCATTTTACGGCGCAGAAAATGTGGAGGAATGTAATAACATCTGCAAAATAAGTTTGATGATTACTGACAAATAATACATTCCTTGGCGGGAGTTTTTTAAGATGTTCGGTACCAGATATCTTTAATTTATTGACGATAGCCAGGCCAGGATATGAAAAAAGTCCTACAAAAAAATAAACAATTTTTCTGATAGGATGAAAATTCCTTAAGCGATCACCAATAGACGCCATGCAGTTAAACTTAAACTAAACGTAGTCAAGTTAGGAAATGTAATGCGTATTAGAGGTATAAAAAAAGCCCCCTTGCGGGGGCTCCTGGCGGCTGAAAAATTGTTGAGCACAAAAAGCAGCCGTTACAAAGTTTCAATCGGGTGTACTGATCAATATAAATGTGGTTTTTCCGCCAATCTTTCACTCGATATTATAAAACAACCAGGATCGCCAGAAGACCCCGGTTGTTATTTATTTTATTTACTGAAATATTACTTTATCAGTATATACTTCACTGTTATCAGCATTGGTGATCTTAACAGAATAAGTACCTACAGGAAGGGCATTCCTGTTTACTGACACATACTGAGTAGTAGAGTTGATGTTTGCAGTTTGCTTAGCTACTTCCTGTCCGTTCATGTTATACAGGCTGATAGTATAAGCTCCTTTCATATTGGTGAACTCAAGTTTCAGATCAGTAACAGCAGGGTTTTGGAATACTTTCACCCCTTTGATATCTGATTTTCTGATAGTAACTATATTACTATAACCATATCTTCCGTCAAGATCAACCAATTTTACTCTATAATAATAAACATTAACATTCATGTTCGGATCCAGATGGCTGTAGTTGGTTTCAAAAACGCTGTTACCTGCTGCAGGTTTGCTTCCGATCTGGGTGAAATTAACGCCATCAACACTTCTTTCTATCTCAAATTCCTTACTGTTGATTTCTGTCTGTGTTTTCCAATTCAGGTTAACATTATTGCCATTCAAAGCACCATTAAGATATAAACCTGTTGATGGAAGAGTGATAAGCTGAGACAGCTCTGAACTTACAGATATTCCCCATATATCACCTGTAAAAGGATTTCTTGTACCACCTGAAGCAGCTCCCGGTGCAGACCATCCAAAATTAGAAGCATTACTACCCCTGAGATATATTCTCAGTGTAATTGTCTTAACAGCTGCATTTATTTTAACACTTCCGGAAGCAGCCCCAATTTCATCAAAAAGAGTATTAGGAAGTGTACTTACAGAAGCTCCGCTGGGTGCCGCTGCATTATTAGTAATAGATGACCCGGTAACATTCATGAATCCGTTGCCGGAAAGTAATGTTCCGCTATAACCAACAATGTCAAGTTCTGTTGTAAAGAAAGTTGCTAAATAGTTTGCTGGTAGATTGGGTGAACCTACTGGCAAATAACGATACGACCCTCCTAAACCTGCGATATGAATAACAGGGTTGGTAATAAACCTGTTGAAAGTAATTACAAGGTCTCCATAATAATGGCGTGTAGTTGAATTATGCACCCCGGCTGGAACTCTGTCTGCCTGCCATTGTGCATTGGTGAAAAGAAAAGCTGCACCATTAGCTTCTGCACCGCCAAATGTTGCACCTGTAACAATCCCTGTACCTGCCGGAAAAGGAGAAGCTGACGTATAAAAGTTGTCCAGCGGTCCACCGGGTGATACGATAAAATCACCAAGATTATTATAGATATTTCCGGGATCAACTTGCTGTACCACCCCACCGGTAGCAGTAGTAGGTTGTGCTCCAAATGCCAGACCTGTAGGAAGACTAGGATAAGGCAATCCTGTGTACTGCTGGTTAGCTATCGAGAAGGTAACTGTTGTTACATTACTTCCAGTCAGGTTTGTAAAATTGTTGTTGTTTGCATTATCTCTTCTTAAAGAGATAGGTCCCTGGTTGGCTGTTGAAGGTCCGGAACCTGGGGCAAAGCTCCCACTGGTTGTTGGCAGCTCAGCTGTCTGCGAATTGGCGGCTACTCCTATCATTGACAGGAAGCTAACCATTAAGTAAAGTTTAATTTTTGTGCTCATTTTTTTTGGTTTAAAAAAATTAAATATTGTTATTCCCTGCTTACCCGTTTGCAAGCAAGCAGGGTAGATTTTCGTTATCCGATTACAACATCGCCTCCGGCGATCTTAATACCAAAGTTTATGTTGTTAACATCACTAGTAACAACGGGTACAATAAGTCTTCCATCATTAAGACCATCATGCCCGGTCAAAACAGGAGATCCCAGTTTTTGACCTGTATGACTCCATCCGCTTGGCAGAGTAGATGGAGGTGGCGGCACATTCAATACGCCAAATGTGCTGCTTATTAAAACATAATATGTTGTGTTAGGCGTTACATCTGTGAAAGCAAATTGACCATTAGCAGGATTAATGGCAGTTATTTTTTCTACCAATCCTGTTGACATATTTACCAGATAGGCCCTGAGATTGGCTGGTATTGCCACCGCTGGTGGAGTTTGCAATGGTCCTGTATTATTAACCAGGTTATCCGTCATCGCATTCACATCATGCCAAACATTACCGCTAATATTGATCAGTTTTACAAATCCTGCATCAATTGTTGTATTACTTCCTCCGGCTGGTAACACAATGCCTGGAACTATTCCATTTACAGGGTCACTGTCTAATGCATCATCAATTGTTTCTCCATTAGCAACCGGTGTTGGAAGATAGCCGGCTGGCGTAGTAAACTCAACGCTGTAAGTGTCGGCATTAAGGTTAGGGAAATTATATCCGCCATTAGCATTTGTTTCAGTAGTAGCAACAACTGCATTACTTGAATTTCTTAAGGTAACAACAACACCCTGAATACCTGGTTCGTTAGCATCCTGGTCACCATCGCTGTTGAGATCTTGCCATACAAAATCTCCGATATTACCCAAAGGACATGGTGTTGATGATATTTTAATATCATCTATAAACAAATAGAAATTGTTTGCATTGCCACTTGTAGATGTTCCTGTGAAGCGATACTTAAATGAGCTGTTTTGATAAGCTGCAGGGATCGCAACAGTAATATTCGTTTTACCATTTGCGCCATATGCACTGAACAATTCGCCTGAAGTTTTTGTCCAAACTGTAACCCAGCTTGTTCCATTGTAGAATTGCAGGGCTACTGAAGCTTTGTTGTCGCCTGAAGTACATGTATATGTCCATAGCGTAAATATCATCTCTAACGAAGCAGGACAACAAACTCCTGAGCCTAAATTCACTGTTGGAGAAGTAGCGGTAGCTGTACCTGTTCCGGAAAAACCATTATTTGTACCATTAGTTTTCCAGTTTACGATCTTGATCGCATGGCTGGTAGAAGGGCTGTAATAAGGAGTTGTTACAACAATTGTAGCTCCCGCATTTGAAGTAGCACTCCATGTACCTGTAGATCCTGTAAACGTCGAATTTAGATTAGTGCTGAATCCTGTATTAAATTGGTTAGGGAAAGTTTCATTTGTGTTCTGACAGTTTGGTACACCGGGTGTTACTGTCAGGCAGAATCCGTCAACCTTTAATGTATTACAAGTAATAGATCCCTGCACTCTTACTTTCACTGTACCGGCCGGAGCTGTGGCATCAATTGTATAAAGAGCCAGTGTGCTGCCAGAACCAACATCATACGTAACATTTGCATCTGATTGACTTATAACTGCATTAGCTGAATTATAGAAAATGAGGCTCAGTTTAGGGCTGCAAGCCAAGCCAGGCTGGTGTGTACCAGCATATCCTTTAAAGCTGAGAACAGAACCTGCAGAAACTGTTACATCCTGGTAAACTTTTGCAGTACCTGAAGAATGATTCAGGAAACCATTGTAGCTGCCGCACATTTCATAGCTCTGTCCAAATGTAAGCGTCCCACCACTTACGGTCCATCCACTTGCACTGTTTTCAAAGCTGCCATTGGTAAGTACATTACCCGGGCAATCACAATCATTGCTAATAGTAATTGTATAATTAGCTTCATCGCAAAGGGTGCCGGTTGCGTCCGCAGCACTATAAAGCTTTACATTGATCGTATAGCTACCGGGTGCAGGCACCCATGCGCCACTACCTGTGCCCGGATGGTTATAAGGTACAGCGTTCTCTACGTTAGAGCCTGAAGTAGGGCCAGTGATAGTATATTTTATACTTCCAACAGTACCAATAGTACTTGTTTCAAGATTATATAAAGAACCTAATTGATTTGTTGTATAAGTACCACCGTTAGTAATTGAAATATCTGTACCGCCATCCAATTTGTTGAAATAAAGGCTACTGATCTCGCCTGTGCAAACAGTGCCGCCGCAAGGAGTGTTGTTTACACTGATTGTATGGTTTACACTACTTGTACCGGAGTTCCATGTATTACCTGATGGCATATTGCAAGGATTAACCCCTGAGCCATCAGAAATAACACAACGTATGATCAAGCCATGTAAACCGCTATTAGGATTATTAAAAACGATAGGCGCTGGATTGGTAGTGGCCGTTGAAGTAGCGCCGCTCACAGAATACACAAAGCCGTTGATTGTATTGTTACCATTCACAATACAAACCCAGTTGCCTGATGAATTCTTATACTGCCAGGCATAGTTTGATGATGAGTTGACGTTAACTACAGTCGCATCCAAACTGTATTGTGGCCCTGTAATACAGCCTCCGGTATAACCAGAAACGGAATGGGCAAAACTGCTTGCTGAGACTAAAACAAAAGCGATTGCTAAAAAAACAACTTTGCTGTTCTTAGAGAAGAAGCGTTGCCACACAGGCATACGGGTACCGAAAGGTAAAGTTTTCATTGTGCTCAATTTGAAGTTTTATGATCTAAAGCGGCCCAACAGAGGATAAATGTTGAGATAGCACAATGCGAAAATGCTATTCAGGATTTCTTCAAATTGGCTTTAATCAGGAAGTGTGGAGGGGGTCTTCAGGAAATTGGTGGTTTCTAAAGAGACGCTAATGTATAATGCAATTTAACAACATACAAGTTTTTACTTACCTTTTTTCTAACAATTTTTCGAATAAATACACATACATTAGGTAAAATTACGATTTGAGCATTTGGTCTAAATAAAAAAGCTCCCGGTTAAAGGAGCTTTGAATAACATTCTATATTATATATGTTTATTCAGGTTTTGCTTCATCAGCAGGCTGATCACCTTCACTGTCCATTTTCTTTTTCAGATCGGCCAGCACACCTAAGTCACCAAGAGTTGCTTTCTCTACTTTGCTTTGTACAGTCTTAACTGCTTTTCTTGTCTTCTCAGCTTCTACTCTTGCTTCTTTCTTTTGTGCTTCTACTTCCTCTACTTTGCCCTGTTCCCAAATGCGGGTATGAGAAACAACGATCCTCTTTTCATTGCGATCGAACTCGATCACCATGAACTGAGCTGTTTCATCAGCACCGATGCTTTTACCATCTTCTTTCATCAGGTGACGATTAGGAGCAAATCCTTCAAGACCATAAGGCAACTGAACGATAGCACCTTTATCATCTCTCCTGCTCACTGTACCTTCCTGGATGCTACCTATAGCAAAAGTATCCTGTAAAGTATTCCAGGGATCTTCTTCCAGTTGTTTATGCCCTAACTGAAGCTTGCGGTTCTCTTTATCAATACCCAGTATCACAACGTCAATGTTGGCACCGACCTTTGTGTATTCACCGGGGTGATTGAAACGTTTTAACCAACTGAGATCACTGATATGGATCATACCACCAATACCAGGAGCCAGTTCAACAAATACTCCATAATTTGTAATATTCTTTACCAATCCGGCATGACGGCTGCCCTCTGCAAATTTTGTTTCAATATCATTCCAGGGATCTGGTGAAAGTTGCTTAATAGACAAACTCATCTTGCGACTTGCTTTATCAAGCGTTACGATCTTGGCTTCATGCTCATCGCCTAGTTTGAAGAATTCCTTTGCATTGATCGGTGTATTAGCCCATGTAATTTCAGATACATGCACCAAACCTTCTACACCCGGTTGAATTTCGAGGAAAGCGCCATAGTCTTCAATATTCACCACTTTACCTTTCACTACATTTCCTTCAACAATATTCTCTCCCAGCACATCCCATGGATGAGGAGTGAGTTGTTTAAGACCAAGGCTGATACGTTTTTTCTCATCATCAAAATCAAGTACCACAACATTGATCTTCTGATCCAATTTCAATACTTCTGTAGGATGAGAGATACGTCCCCATGAAATATCTGTTATATAAAGTAATCCATCGAGTCCGCCAAGATCCATGAATGCTCCAAAGTCAGTGATGTTCTTCACAGTTCCCTCGAGTACCTGGCCTTTTTCCAGCTTGCTCATGATCTCAGCCCTTTGTGCTTCGATATCGCTTTCGATAAGTGCTTTATGAGATACAACGGCATTCTTAATGGCTTCATTGATCTTAACCACTTTGAATTCCATTGTTTTTCCCACAAACTGATCATAATCTGTTACAGGCTTCACATCAATTTGTGAACCCGGTAAGAATGTTTCCATTCCGAATACATCTACGATCAATCCGCCCTTTGTTTTTGAAGTAACAGAACCGGTGATAACTTCACCTGTCTTATGCACTTCAACAATTCTTTCCCATGCACGGGTAATGCGGGCCTGGCGACGGCTTAAATTCAAATGCCCTTCCCTGTCTTCCTTTTCTACTACCATCACTTCCACTTCATCACCAATGGCCATGTTAGGAAGGTCACGGAATTCATTCAGGGAGATCAGGCCATCACTTTTGAAACCGATGTTCAGCACAACGTCGGTCTTTGTCAAACCAACCACCAGTCCTTTGATCAATTCGCCATCACTCAACTGTACGAAAGTGTTGTCATACACACTGTGGTACTTTTCTTTTTCCTCTGCTGTGTAAGAAATAACGTTGCGCTTGTCAACGTTCCAATCAAAATCATCATGAGCAGTAGCTACTGCTTCCACAGGTGCAGTTGTTGTCGCTGTAGTTGCCTCAGCTGTTGTATCAGCTCCGGCAGACTCCTGTGCATCAGCGTTTAGTTGTTTTCTAATTATGTTTTCAAACATGATAAAATAGTCCCGAAGGGTTTAATAATTCGGGGCGGCAAAGATAGGCCATAGTTTTGGGTTTCAGGTTTGAAGTTTAAGGTTTTTTTGACTGCTGACCGGAGGTTTAATAGCCTGGCTTTGTAGCCGTTATATCAATCGCCTGAAATATTGGCTATATTCACCAAAAACTACCTGTTGCTGTATAATTTTTTAAAAATATGGTCGAAGTTGGCAATGCTGATCTGGTGCAGGCGACTTATCATTAAAAAGCCTGATGTTTTAAATGAAAAAGGACCATTGCTTCTTGCCTGCAATCATCCCAATTCATTTTTAGATTCAGTTATACTCGATTCAATCTTTGAACAACCAGTATGGTCATTGGCAAGAGGTGATGTATTTAAAAAACCATTTTACATCAAACTTCTCACGGCTCTTAGAATATTACCAGTTTATCGCACCACTGAAGGAGTAGAGAATCTTTCGGAGAATTATAAAACATTTGATGCCTGTATAAATCTATTCAGACAAAATGGTATCGTTACTATTTTCAGCGAAGGCAAATGCATCAATGAATGGCATCTTCGGCCTTTAAAGAAAGGTACAGCAAGACTGGCGATGAAAGCATGGGAGGAAAAAATTCCGCTTAGAGTTTTACCAGTGGGCATCAACTACAGTTCGTTTCGCCGCTTTGGTAAAAATGTTTTTCTCAATTTCGGAGAGGTTATCAGCATGAATGATATAAAGATCAATGAGCCTGATGGCATCCGTCACCAGGCATTCAATGATAAATTACAGCAGCAATTAAATCAACTTGTTTTTGAAATACCAAAAGCCGACAAGGAACAACAAGCAAAAAAGCTTGCAATAAAACCCGGTCTTTCCAATAAAATATTCCTTGCAATTCCTGCTGTTACAGGGTGGCTCGCCCATCTTCCTTTATATGCTCCCATAAAAAGGTTTACCTGGAAACGAACAGAGAAGAATGATCATTTTGATTCGGTGATGATGGCCCTGCTGCTGGTCACTTATCCAATTTATCTTTTAATAATAGCATTCACCTTGTGGTTCATTACATCCTGCTGGTGGGTATTTCTTCTTCTTGTCATTCTGCCATTCACCGCATGGTCTTATGTTCAGTTAAAGCCCCAGCTTGATAGATAGATCAATGGTTCATTGAGGAAATTGCTTTGGCAGCGATCCACCCGCTCGTCCATGCATGCTGAAAATTAAAGCCACCCGTGATCCCGTCCACATCCAGCACTTCACCGGCAAAGAAAAGCCCCGGAACTTTCTTACTCATCATTGTATTTGCGTTTATTTCATTCAATTTAATGCCGCCTGCCGTTACAAATTCTTCTTTGAAGGTCGTTTTGCCTTTTATGTCACACTCATAACTGCAAAGATTTTTGATGAATTTGTTTTGCCCTGTTGATGGAAGATCAGCCCATCGCCATTCATTTTTTATTCCAGACTGTTTTGTCAAAAACTCCCATAATCTTGACGGCAATCCGAATTGATTTTTAGTAATGATCTTTTGCGAAGCATTCTCATTTCTCAACTGCAAAAATCTTTCTTTCAAACTTTGCTCATTAAAATCAGGAAGCCAGTTAATGATCACTCCAAACTCATAACTCCTTTCTCCCAACGCTCTTGCTCCCCATGCACTCAGTCGCAGTATTACCGGGCCACTCATTCCCCAATGTGTAATGAGTAACGGCCCCTCTTCCTCCAATTTTGTCCTTTGAATTTTGACTTTTGCAATCTCCACACTCACCCCCATCAACTCCCTGATGGGGTGGCCTGGCATGTTAAAAGTAAATAAAGACGGAGAAGGATTTTCGATAGTGTGCCCCGTTTGTTTCAACCATTCAAACATTTCTGATTTGGGATAACCGCCACAGGCAATGCAAACGAAGTCTGCTATAAGGTGCCGGGAGCCGGATAATTCTATTTCAAATTTTTCCTTCTCATACTTCAGGCTTCTGACCTCAGACCTCATCATTACTTCCACTCCGTACTTATTCGCCTCTCTTATAAAACAATCAATGATGGTTTGCGATGAATCAGTGACAGGAAACATCCTTCCATCAGCTTCTCTTTTCAATTTCACTCCTCTTTCCTCAAACCATTGGATAGTATCAGTAGTAAAAAATTGATGAAATGTCTTCTTTACAAAATTTTGTCCTCTTGGATATTGCTTACTCATTTCAACAATATCAAAACAAGCATGTGTAACATTACAACGACCACCTCCGCTCACTCTTACTTTTGATAAAAGTTTATCGTTTTTTTCAATGATAGTGACCTTTAATGCGGGATCCATTCTTGCTGCGTTCACAGCACAGAAAAAACCCGCAGCCCCGCCACCTATAACGACCAAATGTTTGCTCACAAGAAAGTTTAACGGTTTAAAAGTTTAAGGGTTCAAGGTTAGAGTTATATAAGCAGTAATGTCTTCACGGCAATCGGTATCTAACATTAAACTTTCAAACCTTTAAACCATTAAACTACTCACTATACAGATTGGGATTCGCTTTTTCTGCCGCTTCAATAGGCATGTAATCAGAAAGTATATCTGCTTTATTTTTTCTTACACATACATCATGCTCAAAATGCACAGATGGCTTTCCGTCTTTAGTGCGAACGGTCCAACCATCGTCTTCGGTATAAACGTCTTTCTTTCCAAGATTGATCATTGGTTCGATGGCCAGCACTAACCCGTCCTTCAATTTTTTTCCGCTTCCCCGTTTGCCATAGTTAGGCACCTGGGGATCTTCATGCAAGTTTTTTCCCAACCCATGACCTACTAATTCTCTCACAACTCCGTATCCATGTTTTTTTTCAGTGTGCTCCTGTATGGCATACGCAATATCGCCGACATAATTTCCAACAATTGCTTTTTCAATTCCCTTATACAAAGATTCTTTTGTGACCCGGATGAGTTGCTTAGCCGCATTGCCCGGGTCACCCATCGCAAAAGTATAAGCATGATCGCCATGCCATTCATTCAATATTACACCGATGTCAATTGAAACAATATCGCCTTCCTCTAATTCATTTTTTCCCGGAAAACCATGCACTACCACATCATTTACCGATATGCAGGAATTAAAAGGATATCCTTTATAATTTAAAAAAGAAGGAACAGCCTTATGATCATTGATAAATGTGCCGATCATTTTATCAATAGAAATAGTGGTGATGCCCGGTTTTAATGTCTTTGCTACTTCGCTCAATGTTTTACTCACCAGCAATGCACTTTGCCGCATCATCTCTACTTGTTCATTTGTTTTACAGATCATCATAATACAATCTCCAAAATTAGACAATTCATTTTCAATACTTACTCAGCGATCTGCCGAGTCTTACTCCCCCTCTGATGGAGAGGGAGGCTGGGTGGGTGAGGCTACCCGTTTAAAAAAAAACCCGGCAAAGCTGTTTACCGGGTTTTCCTGTTTACGATAAAATATTTTTACATCTGTACGGCTGAAGCTGTTTGTCTCCCTTGTATCCGTCCGCTTTTCATTAAGCCATCATACTGCCGCATCAGCAATTGTGTCTCTATCTGTTGTAATGTATCAAGAATAACACCCACCATGATCAGCAAAGATGTGCCCCCAAAGAAGGTAGAGAATCCCTGTGTTACACCAAAACGTTGTGCTATACCGGGCAATATTCCCACAAATGCCAGCAACACAGCACCGGGCAATGTTATCCTGTCCATGATAGTGCCAATATAATCTGCTGTTGGCTGACCGGGTTTTACGCCGGGTATAAATCCATTATTCTGTTTCAGGTTATCTGCGATCTGCTTTGGATTAAAGATCAACGCTGTGTAAAGGAAAGTAAACCCGATCACCACAATAGAATAAATAAGCATGTACCAGATATTACTGTGGTCTGTCAAAGCCCTCAAAAAAGAATTGGAGGCTCCTGTACCAAAATTGGTGAAAATGGTAGGGATGAAAATAATAGCCTGGGCAAAGATGATTGGCATTACACCTGCACTGTTTACTTTTAATGGCAAAAATTGTCTTGCACCACCAAACTGGCGGTTACCAACAATTTGCTTGGCATAGTTGACCGGCACCTTTCTTACACCCTGGATCAATAATATACAACCCATTACAATAGCAATAAGAATAGCGATCTCAACAATGAACACCAATATATCTCCGCTACGAACCGATTTGGAAGTTAACTCCTGCAGGAATGATTGAGGCAGGCGGGCCAGGATACCGATCATGATGATAAGAGAAGTACCATTACCCAATCCCTTGTCGGTGATCTTTTCTCCCATCCACATTACAAACATGGTTCCTGCTGTTAACAATACAAGACAGGATAACCAGAAGTAAGGAGTAAAGGAAGGCAAAAGAGCACCCGGCGTTTGAGCATACATACCATTCAAATAGGAAACATAAGCAGATGCCTGCAGCAATGTTACTGCCACAGTGAGATAACGGGTGTATTGATTGATCTTCTTTCTTCCACTATCACCTTCTTTCTGCATTTTCTGGAAACGGGGTACGAGTACCGTCATTAACTGCATAAAGATGGATGCAGAAATGTAGGGCATGATGCCTAGTGCAAAAATGGAAGCATTATTAAAGGCACCACCGGAAAAAGAGTCGATCAAACCAAGGATACCGGTATTGTTACTACCGTCTTCTAATTTTGAAGGATCGATACCCGGCAATACGATATGCGAGCCTATCCGGTAAATAGCAATCATCATCAGGGTAAAAAGTATCTTACCCCGGAGCTCTTCAATGCTCCAGATATTCTTGAGTGTTTGTATTAATTTCTTCACGGGTCTAAAAAAATTTAAATCGCTAAAAAGATAAAAGACGCAGGGGAAGATGCGTCGCTGCAATTTACCGAAATTACTTTATTATCTCTACCGTTCCTCCCGCTGCTTCAATAGCCAATTTCGCTTTATCACTTACTGCATTTACTTTGAAAGTAAATTTGTTTTTCATTTCTCCATTGCCAAGCACCTTTACTTTATCCGTCCTGTTCACCAGTCCGTTTATGAAAAGGTTCTCCATGGAAAATTCTTTGATATTATACTTCTCGGCCAGCTGTTCTATCTGCCCAAGGTTAAATACTTTGTACTCTACCCTATGCGGATTTTTGAATCCACGTTTAGGCAAACGTCGCTGAATGGGCATCTGGCCGCCTTCATGCGCCATTTTTCTTTTGTAACCGGCACGGCTCTGTCCACCTTTTGTACCTTTTCCGGCAGTACCACCATGTCCGGAACCATCACCACGGCCGACCCTTTTGTCTTTGTGAGTTGCGCCTTTTGCAGGTCTTAATTCGTGTAATCTCATTTTATTTGATTTTATACTTAACGGGGAATCACCCCTCGCTTTTTATTAATTAGATAATGTGGAAGTGTGAGAATGTGATAATGAATGTTCTTATTTCCACATTTTCACATCAGCACATTTACACATTTTCCACTTTCACAAGGTGCTCAACTTTACGAACCATACCCAGCACTTGCGGAGTTGCTTCTACTTCTTTTGTTGAATTGGTTTTATTCAAGCCCAGTGCCTGCAATGTCAGCTTCTGACGTTCGGGCCTGTCGATCGGGCTTTTAACCAATGTTATTTTTATCTTTTTCATTTTTATGAGTTGTAGGTTTCAAGTTTTAGGTTATAAGTCAAAAGACGACTTATAACTTTTCACTTAAAACTGTTTATCCGTTGAAAACTTTCTTTAAACCAAGTGTACGGGTCTTTGCAACATGGATAGGTTCACGGAGCAATGCCAATGCTTTGAAAGTAGCTTTCACCACATTATGCGGATTAGCAGAACCGAGTGATTTAGCCAATACGTCGGTAACACCAGCGCTTTCTAATACGGCACGCATCGAACCTCCGGCAATTACACCCGTACCATGAGCGGCCGGCTTGATCAATACTTTTGCAGCACCTTCTTTTGCCCACTGATCATGAGGGATAGTTCCTTTCATTACCGGAACTTTAATAAGGTTCTTCTTTGCATCCTCAATTCCTTTGGTAATAGCTTCCTGTACTTCTTTTGCTTTTCCCAAACCATGACCAACCACACCGGCTTCATTTCCTACAACGACTAATGCAGAAAAGCTGAAAGAACGGCCACCTTTTGTTGTCTTTACAACACGGTTGATGGCAACTACTTTATCTTTCAATTCGAGGTCGCCTGCTTTTACCCTGTTTACATTAAATTTTGACATTTATACTAAGTATTAATTAGGTGAGTATTTTAATTTAAAATTTAAGTCCACCTTCTCTTGCACCATCAGCCAATGATTTAACACGGCCATGATACAAATAACCACCACGGTCAAAAGTCACATCCTTGATACCAAGCTCAGTAGCCTTGCGGGCTATAGCAGCACCTACCAGTTTGCCTTTCTCCGTTTTATTTGATTTCTGCGCAGCAATATCTTTATCCTTCGAAGAAGCTGCAGCCAGTGTTTGCCCTTTTGTATCGTCTATCAATTGTGCATAGATATCAGTATTGCTTCTGAATACTGACAAACGGGGCTTCTGCGCTGTGCCTTCGCCGATCTTCCTGCGAATGCGATAACGGATATTTTGCCTTCTCTGTGTTTTTACTTTCGAATTCATCTCTTTCTATTTTTAGTTCCCTGATTCTGCCAGGGATCGATTTGAAAATTTATCGATTTGGAAATTTGAAAATGACATCTTCAAATCAGCACATTTCCAAATCTTCAAATTATTTACCAGCAGCTTTACCAGCTTTTTTACGAACCACTTCACCTACATAGCGAACACCTTTTCCTTTGTAAGGTTCAGGTTTACGCAGGCTGCGCAATTTTGCAGCAACCTGTCCTATCAGTTGCTTGTCGATACCTTCCAGCATGATCATCGGGTTCTGGCCTTTTTCAGTTTGTGTTGCTACTTTTATTTCTTTAGGTACTTCAAAGAGGATGTTGTGAGAATAACCTAAAGAAAGATCAAGCACCTGGCCCTGGTTAGCGGCTTTAAAACCCACACCGATCAGTTCCAGTTTTCTTTCATAACCATCCACTACTCCTTTCACCATGTTCGCAATTAATGCTCTGTATAAACCATGCATCGCACGGTGACGGATCTGGTCAGTAGGACGGGTAAACGTTACTTGTCCGTCTTTTACTTCAACAGTAATATCACGGTCAATTTCTTGCTTCAATTCGCCTTTCTTTCCTTTTACAGTTATGATATTGTCTTTACCGACTGTGATCGTAACACCTTCTGGAACTGTTATCGCTTTTCTACCTATACGGGACATAAATTCTGTTTTATTTTAATTATCGATTGTTGTTGACCGGTCAGCCTAGTATAGTTTGGCTTAATGTATCAGCAACTTTTACTTTTTAATACACATAACAAAGAACCTCACCACCTACATTCTGCGCCTTTGCTTCCTTATCTGTCATCACACCTTTTGATGTAGAGACGATAGCTATTCCCAACCCGCTTTTTACACGACGGAATTCAGCAGGTCTTGCATACTGGCGAAGACCGGGGCGACTTACCCTTTCCATGCTTATGATAGCCGGTTGCTTGGTGGATGGATCATACTTCAAGGCTATTTTAATAATGCCCTGTTTGTTGTCATCTTCAAATTTGTATTTCAGGATATAGCCCTGGCTATACAAAATTTCTGTCATCCTTTTTTTCAAATTGGATGCAGGGATCTCCACCACACGGTGACCCGCCATCTGCGCATTGCGGATTCTGGTCAAAAAATCTGCTATAGGATCTGTTACCATATTATTCTTATTAGATCAATTATCAATTTTGTTTTGTCAATTGTGAATCGTCAATTGTGAATCATTGACTATTGACCATTCACTATTCACTATTTTACCAGGAAGCTTTTTTCAGCCCCGGTATTTTACCATTCAATGCCATATCTCTCAATGCCACCCTGGAAATTCCGAAATAACGGACATAACCTCTTGGGCGACCTGTAAGCTGGCAACGATTCTTCAAACGAACTTTTGAAGAATTCTTCGGCATTTCGTCAAGAGCTTTCCAATCGCCTGCTTTTTTCAACTCTGCTCTTTTAGCAGCATGCTGGGCAACCATCTTCTCTCTTTTTCTCTGCCTGGCCTTTACTGATGTTTTAGCCATAATTGTTTATTCTTTTTTGTGTTTAATTGCTTTTTTCTTTTTTGAAAGGCATTCCTAATCCTTTCAATAATTCAAACGCTTCCTCATCGGATCCGGCTGTAGTCACAAATGTGATATCCATACCGGTGATCTTATTTGTTTTATCGATATCAATCTCGGGGAAAATGATCTGCTCAGTAACACCAAGTGTATAATTTCCACGACCATCGAATGATTTATCGTTTACTCCCTTGAAGTCACGAACCCTTGGCAATGCCACAGCGATCAGCCTGTCAAGGAATTCATACATTTTAGTACCCCGCAAAGTCACCCTTGCGCCGATCGGCATTGCCTTACGCAGTTTGAAGTTGGAGATGTCTTTCTTTGACAACGTGGCTACTGCTTTCTGACCAGATATCTGAGTCAGTTCATCCACAGCGATATCAATCATTTTCTTGTCTGATACTGCGCCATTCACACCACGGTTCAAACAAATTTTTTCCAATTTCGGAGCCTGCATCACAGAACTGTATCCGAATTTCTCAACTAAAGCAGGTACAACTTCTTTTTTGTACTTATCTGCCAGTCTCGGGGTATATGTTTTCGTACTCATAACTTTTATTTCTTAGCTGCTACAATTAAAGTTTGTTACCGGATTTTTTTAATATCCTTACTGCCTTACCATTTTCTCTTTCTCTTTTTACTTTCGAAGGAGCTTTAGCAGTTGCATCCCACAACATAACATTGCTGATATGTATCGGGGCTTCTTTCTTAACAATACCACCTTTGGTATTCTGTGCAGAAGGTTTGCTGTGTTTGGTAACAATATTCACTCCCTCTACAATTACTTTAGCATCTTCTACCAACACTTCTTTTACAGCCCTTGGCTTATAGATCAGTTTACCCGCATCGTCTTTCTTGGGTCTTGCTGCACCAGAGATAACGATGACCAGGTCACCTTTCTTAATGTTGTATTTTGGTCTAAATCTTGTTTTCATTTTCTAGCTTTTAGCTGTGAGCTTTTAGCCGTTAGCCCGCTCACAATATTTTTTTACTTCTTTATCATTTGTTATAGCTAATAGCTAAAGGCTAATAGCTAACAGCTTTTTATAATACTTCCGGCGCCAGTGAAATAATTTTCATATAGCCTTTATCCCGGAGTTCTCTTGCAACAGGTCCGAAGATGCGGGTACCTCTTGGTTCATCTGACTGGTTCAATATCACTACTGCATTATCATCGAAACGGATATAGGAACCGTCTTTGCGACGCAATTTGTTAGTGGTACGAACGATCACCGCTTTAGCAACTGTGCCTTTTTTGATACCACCCTGAGGTAATGCATCTTTTACCGTAACTACGATCGTATCGCCAATCCTGGCATAACGCTGCCCGCTGTTGCCAAGTACACGGATACAAAGCACCTCTTTGGCACCACTGTTGTCCGCAACATTTAACCGGCTTTCTTGCTGAATCATCTTGTTAGCTTTTAGCTTTAATTAATTATTTCACTTTCTCCACTACTTCTACCAGTCTCCATCTCTTTGTTTTGCTGAGCGGACGGGTCTCCATGATCTTCACCACATCACCGATGCTGCACTCATTCTTATCATCATGTGCATGCAGCTTGGTAGTCTTTTTTACAAACTTACCATAGATAGGATGCTTAACTTTTCTTTCAATGGCAACAGTGATGGTCTTAGCCATTTTATTGCTGGTAACGATCCCTGTTCTTGTTTTTCTTAAATTTCTTGCTTCCATTGTTTTACTTTTATCAGGCTTGCTGTTGTTTCAGCTTCAATTCAGTTTTCAAACGGGCAATGTCCTTGCGCAGCCCACGAATGGTCATTGGATTCTCCAATGGAGAAATGGTATGAGCAAACGTCAGTTTCTTTAACCGCTGCTTATCTTCTTCGAGCCTTGCCTTCAGGTCCTGCTCATTCATCCCGTGAATACTTTTTACAAAATCAGATTTCTTTGACATCGCTTTCGATTTATTAATTATGTTATGCCAGTTCAAGATCCCTGCGCTTAATGAATTTTGTTTTAATAGGTAATTTGCCGGCTGCGAGAGATAAAGACGCCCTTGCAGTTTTTTCATCCACACCATCCACTTCAAAAAGGATACGGCCGGGTTTTACTACGGCAGCCCAGAATTCCAGGTTTCCTTTACCCTTACCCATTCTTACTTCAGCAGGTTTACGGGTAATTGGCTTATCAGGGAAAATGCGGATCCATACATTACCTTCTCTTTTCATTTCACGGGTCAATGCCTGGCGGGCAGCTTCGATCTGCCTGTCGGTGATCCAGTGCTGGTCCAATGCCTTCAAAGCATAGGAACCAAATGAAATAACAGCGCCTCTCTTTGCATTGCCCTTCATGCGGCCTTTCTGCATTTTCCTATGCTTCGTTCTTTTCGGTTGTAACATTGTATAAAGTTTCTAGTTACTTGTTTCTTGTTTGATTAATTTCTTCTTCCCCCACCTCTGTTTCCACCACCACCTTGTCCGCCCCTCCTGTCTCCTCTTCTGTCATCACGACGATCACCGCCGCGGTCATCTCTTCTATCTCTTCTATCCCCGGCTTCATTCTTACCACCAACGAAATTGGGATTAAGATCCCTCTTCGTTAATACTTCTCCTTTGCATATCCATACTTTGATCCCGATCTTACCATATACAGTCAGTGCAAATACATTCGCATAATCAATATCCATTCTGAAAGTATGCAGCGGCACACGACCTTGTTTGATCTCTTCTGTACGGGCAATCTCAGCACCACCCAAACGACCGGCCACTTTCACTTTAATTCCTTCAGCACCCATACGAAGCGCAGAAGCAATTGACATTTTGATAGCCCTTTTATAGTTGATACGATTCTCGATCTGCCGGGCAATTGTATCAGCAACGATCATAGCATCCAGTTCAGGACGGCGAATCTCAAGGATATTGATCTGCACATCGTCTTTGCTGGTAAGTTTCTTCAACTCTTCCTTGATACGGTCAACTTCGCCACCACCTTTGCCGATGATGATACCAGGCTTAGAAGTATGAATGGTAATGATCAGCTTTCCCAATGTTCTTTCAATAACGATCTTGGAAATGCCGCCCTTATTGATACGGGCATTCAGGTAAGCCCTGATCTTATTGTCTTCGATCAGTTTGCCTGCGTAATCTTTTTTATTACCAAACCAGTTAGATTCCCATCCACGGATGATGCCTAACCTGTTACCAATCGGATTTGCTTTTTGACCCATGTTATTGGTTTATTATTTCGTTTAGTTTTTTGATTCCTTTGTGTCAACGATCACTGTTACATGATTGCTGCGTTTACGAACTCTGTAACCACGACCCTGCGGGGCAGGACGCATTCTCTTTAATGTCCTTGCACCATCAACAAAAATGGTTTTCACTACCAACTGATCCACATCCCCGCCTTCATTCTTCTGCTTCCAGTTATTGATGGCACTCATCACAAGCTTGCGCAGAGGAACTGCGGGGTGCTTTGGATGATGCTCGAGTTCCGATAATACCTTATTGGCGTTCTTACCACGGATAAGGTCAGCCAGCAAACGCATTTTGCGGGGTGATGTCGGGTAATTTTTCAGTTTTGCTACTGCTTCCATTTCTAATAATTTTTTATGCTGATGCTTCTACTTTCTTACTTGAGTGTCCTTTGAACTGGCGGGTTGGTGCAAATTCACCCAACTTATGTCCCACCATAAATTCAGTTACATATACCGGGATGAACTTATTGCCATTATGCACAGCTAAAGTGTGCCCCACAAAATCAGGAGTGATCGTAGAACGACGGCTCCATGTTTTGATAACTGATTTTTTGGCTTTGCCTTCGTTGATAGCCAACACCTTTTTTTCAAGATGAGAAGCTATATAAGGGCCTTTTTTAATTGAACGAGCCATGATGTATTAATTTTCAAGTTCCAAAAAACAAGTTCCAATTGGTTCTTGCTATTTGCTATTTGTTTTTTTATTGTGCTATTTTCTTACCACTCTTACGTTGAATGATCAGTTTATCGCTTCCTTTTCCTCTTGTTCTTGTTTTCAACCCTCTTGAGTACTGGCCGTTCCTGCTACGAGGCTGCCCACCGGAAGCCTTACCTTCACCACCACCCATCGGGTGATCCACGGGGTTCATCGCCACACCACGGTTTCTTGGTTTGATACCTTTCCACCTGTTACGTCCGGCCTTACCCATGCTCTGCAGACTATGATCGCTGTTGCTCACCACGCCAACGGTAGCGCAGCAATTGATCAATACTTTTCTCAATTCGCCAGAAGGCATTTTCAATACAGCATATTTTTCTTCTTTGTTGGTCAGCTGTGCTGATGAGCCGGCGCTTCTTGCCAACTTGCCACCCTGGCCGGGTTGCATTTCTATGTTATGAATGTTAGTACCCAATGGCATATTCTTCATTGGTAAAGAATTACCAACTTCAGGTGCTACATCTTTACCGCTTTCTACTTTAGCGCCAACCTGCAATCCTTGTGGAGCCAATATGTAACGCTTTTCACCATCAGCAAATACGATCAATGCAATGAATGCAGTACGGTTCGGATCATATTGAATTGATTCAACTGTAGCAACCCCCGGTTTATTTCTTTTGAAATCAACGATACGATACTTCTTCTTATGACCACCGCCCCTGTAACGCATGGACAAGTGACCAGATGAATTACGACCACCGGTTCTTGGCTTTGCTTCGATCAGGCTCTTTTCAGGAACATTCGTTGTAACCTCAGCATACGCATTACCGATCCTCCAACGGGTTCCGGCTGTAATAGGTTTAAATTTTCTTAGTGCCATTTTTCTAATTCGTTCTTTGTTTTTTTATCCAACACTTCGCGGCGGTTGATTGCCATTCTTAGTTCTTCGTTGTCCTTAGTTTCAAACTAAGGATGGGGCTAAATGTTTGAATACAGATCAATGTTTTCCCCCTCAGCTACCGTTACAAAAGCTTTTTTGTATGCAGGCTTCCGGCCTGAGATCACACCGGCTTTTGTAAAGCGGCTTTTATTTTTACCCGGAGACACAGAAGTGTTTACATTAGTAACAGTCACTCCGTAAAAGCTTTCAACAGCTTTCTTGATCTCCAGCTTATTTGCTTTTTTTGCCACTTTGAAAGCATAGCGGCGCAGTTTTTCCTGCTGTGCATTTGCTTTTTCTGTCAAAATGGGTTTTATCAATACTTCAGAAAGTTTCATCTGAAAAAAATTTGAAAATTTGAAAATGTGGGAATGTGAAAATGAGTTCCCTCAATCTTACATACCCAATAATAAAAGAACTATCGAAATCCGTGCTGACCATTCTCACATTTTCACATCAGCACATTCACACATTCCTTATGCTTCTGTTTCTTCTTCTGAAAAGATCTTCGCTGCACTTTCAGTCAGCACCACTACATCAGAATTCACAATATCATACGTGTTGATGTCACTGAGCAGCATTCCTAATACAGTAGGGATATTCCGCATTGACCTTTCAAGGTTCTCATTGTATTCCGGCTGAACGAACATTACTTTCTTATCAGCACATTTCAGGCTACCCAGTATATCAACAAAAGTTTTTGTTTTTGGTGTATCCATTGTAATGTCTTCAACCACTACGATGGCATTATCTTTTGCTTTATAAGAAAGGGCAGAAATTTTTGCGAGGTCTTTTACTTTACGATTCAGCTTGATATCATACAAATGGGGTTTGGGTCCAAATATCACACCACCACCTTTATATAATGGGTTACGGATATTTCCTTTACGGCTACCACCGGTACCTTTTTGACGATGCAGTTTGCGGCTGGCTCCCTGTACTTCGGCACGGGTCTTTACTTTATGCGTACCCTGGCGCTGTGCAGCCAAATACTGCTTCACGGCGAGATACATCACATGATTATTAGGCTCGGCACCGAAAATCTCTTCGGGCAACTCCACTGTTCTGCCTGTCTTCTTGCCTTTACTATTTAAAACTTCGATTTGCATTTTCTTTCTTTTTAAGTTATGCTTAGTTTCAAACTAAGCATAGCATTACTTCTGAATTAAAACAATTGAACCATTATAACCCGGTACAGATCCGCTGACAAGAATGTAATTTTTATCAGCAAATATTTTTACCACTTTCAAGCCTTTCAGTTTTACACGGTCCGTACCCATGCGTCCACCCATTTTCATTCCTTTCATTACACGGCTGGCATCAGAAGAGTTACCAAGTGAACCCGGGGCTCTCTGCCTGTCATGCTGACCATGTGATTGCTGGCCCACACCATGGAAACCATGACGTTTAACAACGCCCTGGAAACCTTTACCCTTGGTTGTTCCTACCACTTCAACAGAATCGCCTTCAGCGAAAATGTCAACTGTAATAGTCTCACCAATATTTTTTTCAATGGAATAGTTGCGGAACTCTTTTGTAAATTTCTTAGAAGCTGTCTGAGCTTTTGCGAAGTGATTAACCTCAGATTTAGTGGAGTGCTTTTCTTTTTTATCACCAAAAGAAAGCGAAAGTGCATTGTACCCGTCTGTATCGGTTGTTTTAACCTGGGTAACTACACAAGGACCTGCCTCAATGATCGTACAGGCAGTTTGTTTGCCCGAAGGATCGAAAATGCTGGTCATCCCAATTTTTTTCCCAATAATACCTTTCATGTTGTTCAATTTATGCCTGCAAGGTTATTGGGACATTCCGATACAACTATCGGAACTCGATCCCCGTTTGCCACCGACCTTTTCCTTTATGGGGAAGTACCGGTAGTAAACAAACCCTGAATGGCTTGTTTTATGTTATAAGCCAGAGCTCTTTTTTCCTGACGTGTTGCGGCCGGGATTGAGAGATAGCAAAATTTAAAATCAATTTATAAGAACTAAGAGAAGCTTAAAGCTTCAATTTCTACGCTTTAATTTCTACTTCCACACCACTGGGCAGGTCCAGTTTGCTCAGAGCATCCACTGTTCTTGAAGACGAAGTGTAAATATCCAGCAAACGCTTATGTGTAGCCAGCTGGAATTGTTCACGGCTCTTCTTATTGACGTGTGGTGAACGCAGTACTGTAAAGATCTTACGACGTGTAGGCAAAGGAATTGGACCTGTTACCACAGCGCCTGTGCTGCGAACTGTTTTTACGATCTTTTCAGCTGATTTATCAACCAGGTTGTGATCGTAAGACTGTAATTTGATTCTGATTCGCTGAGACATGTGTGAAAATCCCCTTTTCTTTTGGGAGTGCAAAGGTAGGGTTGAGAACTATACGCTCCAAATACTTGGGTAAAAGAATTTTAAGTTGTGGACAACCCTGTTTATTATAAATATCTCCAAACGTACCAGCTTGAGTTTCAAGCTTAACTTAGAGCCAAATGAACGAGGTTCAAAAAAACAGTCCCTCTGCTGGTCGCTGGCTTAAACTATTGCTGAAAATAATAGTGACAGCGGCCTGCCTATGGTATGTTTCCGGTAAGATCGATTTTGCCAAAGCCGGTACTGCATTAAAAAATGCGAATTGGTTTTATTTATTCCTTGCTTTAATAGCCTTTATCATTTCAAAACTGGTAGCGGCCATACGTCTCAATATTTATTTCAGGAATATCAATATCCATTTACCTGCTTCGCAAAATATAAAATTGTACTGGTTAGGTATGTTTTACAATTTATTTCTTCCCGGCTCTATTGGAGGTGATGCTTATAAAGTGATCTTGTTGACAAAAAAATACAAGGTCCCGTACAAAAAAACCACAGCCGCTGTTTTACTTGACCGCATCAGTGGTTTGTCAGGGCTTGTTTTGATACTAGCTGTTTATGGATCATTTGTACTCAAGGATGATCTTTATTCTGCCCTTATTATTACAGGAGCAATATTATCAGTCGTTGCTCTTTATCTTATTTTAAAATTCTGGCTAAAAGATTTTACACAAAGCTTTTTCCCTGCTCTTTTGATGGGTGTTCTTGTACAGGCATCGCAAGTTGTTTGTGTTTATCTCATCATGGCGGCTTTGAATATCCCTCCCGATGCCAATGAATACATTTTTATTTTTCTTGTTTCCTCCATTGTAGCGATCCTTCCATTGACCATTGGCGGATTGGGTGCGAGAGAAATTGTTTTCCTGGAAGGATCAAAATATTTTGGCCTGTTACAGGAAACATCGGTTGTCATCAGCCTCCTGTTTTATCTTATTACTC
>JABFRU010000030.1 GCA_013140985.1 Chitinophagaceae bacterium
TTGGCCTAAAAGTCTAAGGGATATTGTTTGATATTGATTAAAAACCTAATTTACGGTTCGAATTTTCCTCCCCCCTGAACACTGTAAGCCTCTGATAAGTTGGGTTAGGTTTCCTGGTTATAGCAAATAAGCTGAAGGGCATTTTTTGCCCCAAACCAATTATTAACCATAAAACCTTTTGCAATGGCTCACAGTTTTGAAGAATACAAAAACGGCTACCAGCAATTATTTGATACTTGTGTTATCAGCAGCACTAAAAAAGCAGAGATCGAAGGACTGGTCAGCAAGATCGTTAAGAACAAGGCCCGTTATGTGGCCGTTACTCAAAACACAAATGTTCCCTGGGTCTTTACAGGCATCATCCATTGCATGGAGAGTGGATTAAATTTCAATACACATCTTCATAACGGCGATCCTTTAAGTGCAAGGACAACACATGTGCCGGCAGGACGGCCAGCATCCGGAACTCCGCCATTTACATGGGAAGCCAGCGCTGCTGATGCATTAACTTTTGTTGGCCTTACTTCATGGACAGACTGGTCGGTGGCGGGCATGCTTTACCGGTTTGAAAAATATAATGGCTTTGGATATAGAAGCCGGGGCATCAATTCGCCCTATCTCTGGAGTTATTCCAATCATTACAAGAAAGGAAAATTTACGGGAGATGGAAAGTTTGATCCTGCTGCTGTTTCCAAACAATGCGGGGCGGTTGTGTTATTAAAAAGCATTATTGAGAACGATGCTGAAGTTGACATGCCTGCAGAAATAAAAAAATTAGGAGCTGAAGTGATCTATGATCCGGGACATGTGCATGCCAATGCAGAGCAGTTACAGTTGTTGCTCAACAGCGCCGGTAAAAGCTTAGTAGTAGATGGAAAAGCCGGGCGAAAAACATCGGATGCTTATTTTTCTATCAGCGGGAAGTTTTTGCAGGGCGACCCGAAAATAATTTAATCATTGGCGAACCAGTTTTTTTTATAAAGCAAAATAATAAATATGGCCACCTTACGATTTTCAGATCTCACCAATTCCCCTGACCAGGAAGATCTCATAAAAAAAACCTGGCGGGGTATTACCTTCATAATGATCACCGGTGTGATATTGACTTTAGCGCTAAGTTTATTTTCCCCAAAACCCAACGGCAGCAATAGTACTTTCTTAGAAATACTGTCAACATTTGGATGCAGTCTCCTGATTGGGGGGGCTGCCTTTGCAGCAGGAGGTTTTGGTGGATTTATCTTTGGTATCCCCAGTCTTGGACAGAATAAAGAGTCTGACCTGAAATACAATGATAACCTTATTCAAATAAGTGATTGGCTGACCAAGATAATTGTTGGGGTTGGGTTGGTCCAGTTAAACAGGATACCGGGTAAGATCTCAGAATTGGGCGATCTTCTCCGGTCAAACTTTGGAGATCAATCCTGGGGAAAAGTAGCTTCACTTTCAATCGTATTCTATTTTTCGCTTTTTGGTTTTTTAATTGTTTATTTCTGGACAAGAACTGATTTTACAACCATCATCAAAAAAGTAGATACCGATCTGAATGATCAGCTTGCAGAAACAAAAGAGGAATTGGAAACTGCTAAGAAGAAAGCCCTGGAAGAAATACAGGAGATCGAAAAACAAAAACAAATATTGGAAGCAGAAAAACGCAAGATCGAAACTGTTGTTGAATCAATTGCAGCCAAAAAATCCAGTGAACTTGTAAAACAAACACCGGGGGCAAGCGCTGCCAGTGAGTTCGAAACATTGAAAAACGAAAGTCCCGAAAAATACAAAGATGCACTTGACAAACTTAAAGAAAAAGTAAGAACCGTACTTAAGAGTAAACCTGTTGTCGTAACTGATGATCTGCAAAAAGGAAGATGGGGTGGAAAGTCAGAAAACAATGGAAAACAGATCGTAGCTTCAGTTAGCACCAATATTGATAATAATTTTTATGATATTTCCATTGAAATATATGATACGTCAAAACCATTGGATGTGCCGGCAGCTATTTTTGTGCATGAGACGTTCAATATGCCAGACGATGTTATATATGTTACACCTAATATTGATGGAAAAGCGCAGATCATGCTTTCTGCCTATGAAGCCTTTACTGTAGGTGCTCTTTTTGCTGATGGTACGGAACTCGAACTTGATATGAACCAGCAGAAAGGATATCCTCCGGGTTTTTATTGGGTAGAGACCCGTTAAACTAAATGGATTGATAACACTATTATGAAATACAGAATACTTTCTCTCGATGGCGGCGGTTCCTGGGCTTTGATACAAGCCCGGGTACTGATGGATATTTATGGCGATATAAGAGGACATGAACTGCTGCGAAAGTTTGATATGGCCATTGCCAACTCAGGTGGCAGTCTTGTGTTGGCCTGCCTTTGTAATGATATGCTCTTAAGTGAGATCGTTGCGGTGTTCAGGACTGAATCACAAAGAAAGCAGGTATTCTCTGCACTTTCATTTTGGGAAAAATTGCAATGGCGCAATATTGCCAGCCTGTTCACAAGAAGATTAGGCCCCCGTTATCATACGGAAAGAAAAGTAAAAGGATTAAAATCAGTGCTGAAAGAGATGGATCACCTGCTGAAAGAAGGAAAGATCGCCGAGCCTATTGTAGAAACACAACTTCACAAACTTCCTGCTATCATAGGGAAACCGGAATTGCAGCTTCTTATTGTCGGCTTTGATTATTTCAAAGAAAGAGTAAATTTTTTCCGCTCCAATACAAAAAGCCTGACAGATAATTTCGGCAGTGGCGATTTTTTCAGCACTTCACTGGCAGATGCCATTCATTCATCCAGCAATGCACCGGTCAACTATTTTGATCAACCAGCACAGATCAGTATCCATAATATTGCAAAAAAAGATGACCGGCAAACATGGTATTGGGATGGTGGCGTTTCTGGTTTCAATAACCCGGTATTGGCCGGCGTAATTGAAGCTATTACGAATGACAAAGGACAAAGAAAACCGGAAGATTATTGTATCCTTTCCATTGGCACCGGGGTTGGCTCAAGAGCAGTATTGACAGATATGAAAGACTCCACGGATCCTGAAGTAAAGGCTGTGTATGAAAAAAATAAGAATAACCCGTATGCTATTACCGATACAGGTTCAGGATTTATAAAAGATATTACAAAACTTTCTACCAGCATATTGAGTGATCCGCCGGATTCGGCCACTTTCATTGCTTATTCCATTCTTCATCCTGCATTAACAAAAGATGCAAATATCATCCGGATAAACCCTTGCCTGAGCCCTGTTAAGAATAAAGAAACTGGTATATATGAACCTCCAGAAGTTTATAAAAATAATGGTGATAAACACAAGCTGTATATGGATGTTCTGGAATTAGACATGGACGCAGTAGCTGATAACGAAGTTGAATTGATCAATGATCTTTGCAACAGGTTTATTATTACCGGCAGCACTCCTGCCCTTCCCAATCAATTGATAAGAGGAAATATAAGTGGCAATTATTTAGGTCATCCTACGTACGAAAAAGCAAAAGAGAAATGGGTGAAGGATTGTATGTAATAAAAGGAACAAGGACCAGGGCACAAGGTACAAGTTGCGATCCTTTCATACTTTTTCGTTCTTTAATGTCTTTGTCTTGCACTTTGTTCCTTGTGCCTTAAACTCATTTAGCAATATCCGGGAAATCATTTTCCCGCCCGGCATATTATATTTGGCGAGCAAATCACTTGTATGCCAAATACCATCTCCCAAAAACTAAAGATAGAAAAGGGGTACACCCTTCTCACCCTGAATGCCCCGGCGGAATTTAAGAAAGGACTGGAAGGCCTTCCAACGGGTATAAAGATCGCTGATAGTGGAAAAGAATACAACCAGGTGCACTGGTTTGTACTTAACCGGGCACAGATGGAAAAAGAAATGAGTAAAGTGATGAAGTTGCTGAAACCCGGAGTGATAGTGTGGGTGTATTATCCGAAAGGAACTTCAAAGATCCAAACGGATCTTACAAGAGATAAGGGCTGGGATTGCTTATTGGCAGAAAGCGATAAACTCACATGGATAAGTCTTATCTCTTTCAATGATACATGGAGCACTTTTGGTTTCAGGGCCAAAACAGGTGCAGACAGAAAGAAAGAAGCCAAACCACAGCAGGAAAGAGAAATATTCAAATGGGTGAATGCACAAACAAAAGAAGTGAGATTGCCGGACGAGTTATCGGCTGCATTAAAGAAAAATAAAAAGGCAGCTTCTTTTTTTGATTCACTTTCGTTTACCAATAAAAAAGAATACATCGAGTGGATCGTAACGGCCAAAAGAGAAGAAACAAAAGCAGAACGGATAAAAGGAACGATCGAACGATTAGGTAAGCAATGGAAGAACCCCCGAAATATATGATTCTGGATGCTGGATACTTGTCACTGGATTTATTGCCAGGATCCAAAATCCAGAATCCAGCATCAAAAAATAATAAGATGATTACAATAAGAAGAACAGATAGTAAAGACCGGGATTTTCATTTTTTAGTTGACAAGTTGAATAAAGATCTGCTTGAAAGGTATGGAGAATTGCAGGTCTTTTATAACCAGTTCAACAAGATCGAGAACATTCCTTCTGTTGTTGTAGCTTATATTGATTCAAAGCCTGTTGGTTGCGGCTGTTTTAAAAGATTCAATGATAGTTCTGTAGAAATAAAAAGAATGTATGCTGCCGAAGAACAAAGAGGAAAAGGCATCGGCGGCACCATACTAAATGAACTGGAAAAATGGGCAGCCGAATTGGGTAATCAATATACCGTATTGGAAATGGGTAATAATCAACCGGAAGCTGCCCATCTTTACAAGAGCCGGGGATATAGGATCATTCCAAATTACGGGCAGTATATCGGGATGGAAGCAACGAGTATCTGTATGAAAAAAGATTTAAATTTATAGTCAATTGCAATTAACAACAGATATATACCAACGCATAGCAGCCGCCAAAGTTTTTATTGATGATAATTACCAGCATGATATTGATCTGAAGCAAATAGCCAAACAAGCATTTCTTTCCCGTTTTCATTTTCATCGTTTGTTCCGGCTGGTTTATAAGAAAACGCCGCTTCAATACATCACTCAAAAAAGATTAGGCAAGGCTAAAGACCTTCTGTCAGAAAATAAACCGGTGACTGAAGTTTGTATCGAAGTAGGTTTTGAAAGCATTGGCTCCTTCAGTGTATTATTCAAGAAAGAAATTGGTTTTGCGCCACAGTACTACCGCAATATGGCTTACAAAAAAAAGATGGAGCTACTGGTGCAGCCAAAGAAAGCCATTCCGCATTGTTTTATTGAGCAGTATAAGCTTGAAGGTTAATTGGGGATTAGTTAATTGGTTAATTAGGTACTCTGATCGAAAATCTCTTATTACCTGGCTGGATATTCTTTTCTGTAAAGCCTAATTAACCAACTCAGCAAGATTCAAGAAGCCCCTCTCCTTTCTCCGACCTACTTTTACTTTCTAAATAAAAAATTATGGTAACTAAATTATCTCACACCTCTTTCTTTGTCACCGACCAGGAAAAGGCCTATGATTTTTATGTGAACAAACTTGGTTTTAAAGTAAATACCGATGTAAAAATGGATAACGGTATGCGCTGGCTTACGTTGAATCCTCCTGATCAACCCGATCTTGAGATCGTATTGATGGACGCATCTGGTGATGGCGGCGGTATGGGTTGGGATGCCGAAACACAAAAAGCTTTAAAACATTTATTGGAAAAAGGCGTAATGGGCGCCGGTGTGTTACATGCACCTGATTGCAGGGCCACTTACGAAGAATTAAAAGCAAAGGGGGTAAAGATCACCGAGCCCAAAGAGCAATTCTACGGTATTGAGTGCATCGTAAATGATGGTTGCGGCAATTGGTTCAGCATGACACAACCTAAGGAAATGCCCGAAGGTGGATGGCAGTAGCAGATAAAAGATAAAAAGTAATAGATAAAAGTTGGCGCCCTGTCCCCGGAGATTTACTTAGTCACCTTCGATTAAAAACCTTTTTGTATCCTGTAAGAATACCTTAAAGTTTAAAGAACTATTATCTTTTATCTATTAGTTTTTATCTCCTTTGGTTATTTTTGAGTCTCAACCCCAGTCATGAAAGGATTTCTTTTTTTAGCGGCTTTATTTATCAGTCTTGTTTGTCATTCACAAAAAATAAATCCCGAAAAGCCCGATCTGTCGCCCAGCAATTTCAAACTGGATTCACTTCCCAATTCTGAGATCAATATTCCCATCCAGGTAAACCTGAAACCGATCTATGTCATGGCGGAGAAAAGTGTTGACACTATGTTCACCTCGCCTAATTACCCGGATGATTGGGTGCACAATGGATGCGACACCCGTTATAAATATGTTTTCCGACGCAGTCCGTTACAAATGAAAACTACCGGCACAGCGCTGTCATTGGCGTTTACCGGCTTTTATAAAATTGTTGGTTCAACAAGGCTTTGTGTAAATGGCACTGTTCTTTCTCCCTGGACGCCGGCCTGCCGTTGCGGTTTTGAAGAAGAAAGAAAAGTAGATGTTTCTTTTTCCAACTCACTCAGCATAACACCGGATTATAAACTCAAGTTGAATATAGTCAGGAACGAACCAAAGCCATTGAATAAATGTGAAGTTTGTTTTTGGGGACAGGATATTACCAAACAAGTGATGGGCGGGCTGACAACAGAACTTGACGCTGCCAAAAAAGATCTTGACAAAAAATACGGAACGGTTGATCTGAAACCCCGTTTTCAGCAAGTATGGGACCAGCTAAACAAAGTATATAACCTGTATGGGCTGGGTTGGCTAAAAATAAATCCGCAGCGAATCCGGGTCAATAACATTTTTGCAAAGAACGATTCATTGAATATCTATCTCGGACTTTCTGCAAAACCTATTGTTAGCTTTGAAAAACCCGCCGAGCAATCATCATGGATACCCGGTCTTGGCAGTTATAGCCGCAAGCCCGGGTTTTCTATCTTTCTTGATGCCGTTCTTAGTTATGATTCATTAAGCCAGATATTAAACCAGCAATTGGCCGGCAAGGAGTTTGTGTTCAAAAAACTACTGATCAAAAAAAGATTTATCATTGATTCATGCCGGATGTATGGCGCCGGCAATGAAAAATTAGTCATCAAGATCAATTTTTCGGGCACTAATAATGGTGTTGTGTACCTGCTTGGTAAGCCTGTTTACAAAACAGATGGCCGGAGGATCGAAATAGAAGATATAGATTTTGATATCAAATCAAAAAATATCCTGCTTGGCTCAGCAGACTGGTTGTTTGATAAAAAAATAACCAAAGAAATAAGCAAGCAGGCAAAATTTGAATTAGGCCCTTATGTTGATACGGCCAAAGCAAGTATCAACACACAACTTAACCAGGAATGGATAAAAGGAATAAGAAGCTATGGCAATATATCCGATCTGAAACTCACCGGCATTTATCCCATGCAACAGTATTTGATCATTCGCAGCAACTGTATTGGTGATCTTTCTGTAAAAGTGGAGTCTATTAATTTTAGTTTGTAGTTATAAAGTCAGGAAGAATATTTTGCATAGAAAGCCTTTCTTCCCGGCTTCCGGTCTTTCTGACTTTCGGTCTAATCTTCCGGCGTTGGTTTAAAAGAAAAATTCCGCTGGGCAATATAACTGAATACAACAACGATGCAGGTGGTGATGACCTGTGCAATGACAGGATAGATATGAAATTTTTCAACAAATATTTTCAATAGCAGGTAGTTCAATGCGAGGTTGAACATGCAGATCATAAAATACCTGAATAGCTGTATCCTGCCTTTCATCTTTGAATCGCCAAACACCACATATTTTGACATAAAGAAGCCGACAGGGAATGTCACGATAAACGAAACGATCAGCGCAGCAATGTGGCCTTTGAATGCAAAAAAGCCAAAGTCAAAATCTTTTTCGAGGAATAGATATTTATAACTTAAAAAATAAGAAGTGAAGCCCAGCAGCATATTACCACCCCCGGAAGCAGCATAACGGAATGTCTGCAGGTTCATGATCCTTTTAAACGGCGGGTAAAAGAAATCAATGATCGGAAGAATGAAATCCCTGGCACTATGTATATGTCTTCGCATGGACGGGCAAAGTAAATGAAAGAAATTCCAAATCGGAAATCCCAAATCCCATAAATACTTTAAAAGAGCCGCAGATGCCCGGAATTTGGAATTTGTTTATTGGGATTTACCAGCCTGAGTTCTGTAAATTTGCCGATTAAACAAAGACAGGATGAGTATCATTAGCCAGATAAAACCACTTGCAGTAAAGGCATTGAAAGATCTCTACAATTATGATATTGCCGGACCCGACCTGACCATCAATACAACCAAGCCGGAATTTGAAGGTGATTATACATTAGTGATGTTCTCTTTTGTCAAGCAATTAAAGAAATCACCTGAACAGTTGGGAAATGAAATAGGAGAACATCTCACAAAAAGCAACCCTGAAATTTTTACTGCGTTTAATGTCATCAAAGGTTTTTTGAATTTAACAGTGGCTGATAATTACTGGATCAATTTTCTGCAAAGCAATTTTTCATCAAAGGATTTTGGTTCCAAGCCTGGCAATGGTGAAACAGTGATGGTGGAATATTCCTCTCCTAATACCAATAAACCGCTGCATCTCGGTCATCTTAGAAATATTTTTCTTGGTTGGAGCATAGCCAGGATACTGAAAGAAAGCGGGTACAAAACGGTTAAAAGCTGCATCGTTAATGACAGGGGTATTCATATTTGCAAAAGTATGATCGCATGGCAATTATTTGCGAATGGCGCATCGCCACGATCAACAGGGATAAAAGGAGATCATTTTGTTGGTGAGTATTATGTAAAGTTCAATGATGAATATAAGAAACAGGTTGAAGAACTGGTTATCCGTGGAATGAAAAAAGAAGAAGCAGAGAAAGAAGCTCCCATTATGAAAGGAACACAGCAAATGCTGCTTGATTGGGAAGCCGGCAAACCTGAAGTGATAGGGCTATGGGAAAAAATGAATGGTTGGGTATATGAAGGGTTTGATATTACTTATAAAAGGATCGGCGCAGATTTTCATAAAATGTATTATGAAAGTAATACTTACCTGCTGGGAAAACAGTTTGTAGAAGAAGGATTGAAGCAGGGAGTATTCTTCAGGAAAGATGATGGTAGTGTCTGGATAGATCTGACTGCTGATGGCCTGGATGAAAAATTGGTATTAAGAAAAGACGGCACATCGGTTTATATCACACAAGACCTGGGATTGGCTGACCAGAAATATGAAGAATTCAAATACAATCAGAGTATTTATGTGATCGCCGATGAACAGAACTATCACATGAAAGTGCTGAAGCTTATCCTTCAAAAATTAAATAAGCCGTATGCAGAAGGTATAGATCATTTAAGTTATGGCATGGTGGAATTGCCGAGCGGAAGAATGAAAAGCCGGGAAGGAACCGTAGTGGATGCTGATGATATGGTGGCTGAAATGGTAAATGTGGCAAAGCATAAAACTGAAGAATTGGGTAAAGTAAAAGACTTTACTGAAGCGGAGCTAAAAGAGTTGTATGATACAATAGCTTTGGGAGCGCTAAAATTCTTTTTACTGAGAGTTGATCCCAAAAAGAGAATGATATTCAACCCGGAAGAATCAATAGACTTTCATGGTTTCACCGGGCCGTTTGTACAATATACTCATGCAAGGATCAGGTCAATACTCCGGAAGGCAGAAGGTACAAGGGACAAGGCACAAGGCACAGGTGGTTTGCTAAAACTTGAGAGGGACCTTATTATTTTATTGGAACAATATCCAACGATCATTGAACAGGCATGTACAGAACATAATCCATCGGTAATTGCCATTTATGTTTTCAACCTAGCAAAAATGTTCAATACCTTTTATACCGAACATTCAGTGATGAATGCTGAATCAGAGGAAAAGAAACAGTTTCGCCTCCAGCTTTCTGAAATGACAGCGAATGTGATCGCTTCAGGAATGGGATTATTAGGAATTAAAGTACCGGAAAGAATGTAAGTCAGCATGTAATCAGCAATTGACAATAAAAAAAACAGGCAAGTGTCTTTTGATACCTGCCTATTGCATATTGTCAATTGCTTTTGTCTATTACATTCCCGCCATCATCTTTTTCTGGCGAAGCGACCCGAGGCTTGGGTCCATCTGAATGGCGGTATCGCAAAGCCTTGTTCCTTTTTCCATATTTTCTTTGCCGCCTTTTTTCTGGTAGCACATACCGATCATGTATAAGGCTGAATAGTTTGTTTTATCATAGCCCAGTATCTTGTCCCAGTAATCCATCGCATCCTGGTACTTTCCTTTGAAATAATAAGCTTCGGCTATCATGTTCAGCAGGTTCATATCGCTGGGTCTTTTGATCAATATCTCGTTCAGGATCTTTACACCTGCATCCAGGTCACCCACATTCAAATAAGCGATACCCAGGTTTTCCAGGTAATCATTATCTCTTTTATACCCCTTCTCTCCTGCCTCCAAAATATATTTCAAAGAGTTCTTATCGTCATGCATGGCATAGCAAATAAGACCCAATTCATATATCCAATAACCTTCGGTTGGTTTCAATGCAATTGCTTTTTGGAAAAATGGAACTGCCAGTTTGTAATTCATCATATCTGCATAGCTGTGGCCGATCAGGTAGGGAATTTCAGCATTGCCCGGATCTTCTTTGGCAGCTTCTGTCAAATGCTTGATGGCTTCGCCATAATTATCAAGATCATAATTGACCCTGCCGATATAATAAGATACTTTTTCAGAAGGATCAGATTTCTTTAATTTATCAGCATATTGCAATACATCTTCATTCTGTTTTAACTGGAATGAAAGATTTAATAATTGTTTGTAGTTGGCTGGTGTTGCCTCGCCAAGAGATACCAATTTTTTAAACGATTCTCTTGCATGGCCATACCGGCGAAGGTCAAGATAAGCCGAAGCAAGCTCTGTTGTTATTTCTTTACTGTTGGGATTATAATGTTCTGCTTTTTCAAAATTCTTTAATGATTCAAGCCTGCGGCCATTTTGTTTTTCCACCAACCCTTTTTGAAAAAAATAATCAGCGCTGTCAACGCCGGTATTTAATGCTTTTATTTCGGTAATGGAATTTTGTGACCATGCTGAAGAAATTGTCAGTATGAGACTGAATGAAAGGATGATACGTAACATAGGGCTTTGTTTAGGATTGGATGAAGTTGCTTTTCTCATTACTAAATTAGATTTGATAATGGACTAATCAAAACTTAACCAGTTCTTTGTATGCCAAAACCATTCCAAAATAGTATTATTTCAGGATGATCCCCGCAAGGGCCGGTAAATTTACTGTCAGTTTGAATCTTTTTTGATTCTTATCAATCATCTCAGAACGAATATCAGGATTGAAAACGTTTGCGGTACCCCAATATTTTTTATTGTCGCTATTGAATATTTCCTGTTTATAGGCCTTTCCACTTACTTCTATCTCCCAGTTATTTCTGACCACTGGTGTCATATTAAGAATAACTAATAGGTCATCGGCCCTTCTTTTCCCTTTTCGCTTGTATGCAATAACCGATTCAGCCCTGTGATGAAGGTCGATCCATTCAAACCCATCCGGGCTAAATTGCTTTTGATACAATGCTGCTTCTGATCTCAATAAATCGTTCAGATCAGCCACACAATCTTTCAGTAACCGGTGGCAATCAAATTGTAACAACTCCCATTGCAATTCCGACCTGAAATCCCACTCATTGGTTTGGCCAAATTCATTTCCCATGAATAATAGTTTGGCCCCTGGGTGTGTCCACATATAAGTGTACATCAATCGCAGGTTGGCGAATTTCTGCCATTCATCTCCCGGCATTTTATAGAGCATGGGGCTTTTGCCATGCACCACTTCATCATGACTGAAAGGAAGCATGAAGTTCTCATCATAATAATACATCATGCTGAATGAGAATTTATCCTGGTGAAATTGCCGTAACAAAGGATCAAATTTGAAATAATCAAGTGTATCATGCATCCAGCCCATCATCCACTTCATTCCAAATCCCAATCCATCCTCCCATGTTGGTTTGGAAACACCCGGCCAGTCCGTAGCTTCTTCAGCAATGGTTTGCACATCAGGAAAATCACGGAAAATAGTTTCGTTCAGGTCTTTGATAAAGGCAATGGCTTCCAGGTTACCATCGCCGCCAAATTCATTCGGCTCCCACTCTCCTTCTTCTCTCGAATAATTTAGTTTCAGCATAGAGCTAACCGCATCAACTCTTATTCCATCAATATGAAAAAGATCGAACCAAAACCTGGCGCTGCTGATCAAAAATGATTTTACCTGCCCCCTTTTATAATTAAAAACATAGCTTTTCCAGTCGGGATGATATCCTTTTCGCATATCTCCATATTCGTAGGTATGAGCCCCATCAAACATGAAGAGCCCATGTGCATCATAAGGGAAATGAGAAGGCACCCAATCTAAAATAACACCGATATCATTTTGATGAAATGCATCTATCAATCGCATCAAACCCTGCGGATCGCCAAATCTTGAAGTAGCAGCAAAAAAACCGGTGCATTGATAACCCCAACTTCCATCAAAAGGATGTTCCATTACCGGCATCAACTCCACATGAGTGAAGCCCATTTGTTTTACATAGGGAACCAGTCTTTCTTTTATCTCATCATAACTGTTGTAACTGCTCTCATCAGTTTTTACCGGTCGTTGCCAGCTTGCCAAATGCACTTCATACACACTCCATGGCGAATCCAGTGAGTTATTCTTTTTTCTTTTCTTCATCCACGCTGAATCCTTCCATTCATAATGCATATCCCAGGTAATGCTGGCTGTATCGGGTCTTTTTTCCCAGAAATTGGCGAAAGGATCACCTTTATCTATTTTTCTTTTTGCATAGCCAACAATATGATACTTGTAAGCTTCACCTAATTTAAAATGAGGGATGAACCCTTCCCAGATACCGCTTTTATCCCAGCGGGGATTCAATTCATATTGGTGATCCTTCCATTTATTAAAATGTCCTTTGACAGAAACCGAAGTTGCATTCGGGGCCCATACGCAGAAATACATACCCCATACATCATTCACCCGGATAGAATGTGAACCGAATTTTTTGTAGAGTTGATAATTCGTTCCCGCTTCATAGTTAGATACGTCTTCATCCGTCAGCAATGAATAGTTCCAAACGGGTTTTGCAGTATCAATAAAATTTGCTTCCTCGTATCGTTTTGGCTTTTGCGAAGAAACCTTTACAGGATCAGTTTTGCTGATCGTTTTGTGTACAGGAGCTGGTTTCTTTGCTTTCGCCATGATGTAATTTAAGAAATCAACTCTTATTGCATTAATGCTCTTTGCTGCTGGCTAAACCCATATAAAAAAGATTTCGCTTAGCCCGGCCTTAAGGCCGGGCTAATGACACTATTTCAGCAATTCAAATACAAAACTTTCTTTCGATCCTATTTCTAAATCTGCCAGTGGTTTTATTTTTCCTGAAACAACATTTCTCACCTGCGAATAACCCTTTATTCTCTCGCTGAAAACTGACCAGTCCGGCTTTGCATCCTTATCACTGGTATTGCTTATGACCATCACTGTTTGACTATTATCATACCTGAAATAAACATACAGTCCATCTTTGGGAATATACTGCATAGTTTTTCCGGCGGTAATGGCTGAAGAATTCTTCCTGAAATTTGCAAGCCGGCTTACATACTCAAATGCCTCGTCCTGTTTGTCACTTCTTCCCTCTTTGATAAAGCGATTGTCTTTTGTTTTATCATCAGGCCAACCACCGGGAAAATCCTCTCTTACTGTGGCATCGGTATTTTCTTTCTTATTCTTCATCAGCACTTCCGTACCATAATAAATTTGTGGTATGCCCCGCAATGTCAGCAGCCAGTTAAAGCCCATCTTCATTTTCTTCCAGTCTTCATCAATTACAGAAAACACCCGGTCCATATCATGATTATCGAAGAAGATGCAATTGTTCATCGGGTTTTTATATAATACATCCTGTGATAAGGTCTGGTAGATCTTTCCAACGCCATTCAACCAGCCCGGCTCTTCATTCATTCCTGCCAGCATGGCAAAGCATACCTGGAAGTCAAGCATGCCTTTAGCGTTATGCTTAAAGGGAGTTATCATATTATTTTGTGTGAAATAGGCATTGGCTACCACTCCATTCACCCATGATTCACCAAAAATGGTGAGTTTCGGAAATTCTTTTTCCAAAGCTGTATTGCAATTGTTCATGAACTGCTCATCACAATATTTATACGTATCCACCCTCCAGCCATCAATTCCAAATTCCTCTGTTGTCCAGATAGCATGTTGTATCAAAAAATTGGCAACAAAAGGATTTTTTTGATTCAGGTCGGGCAAATGCGGAACGAACCAACCGTCCAGCATACTCTCTTTATCTTTTTGAGAAGCATAAGGATCATAAAAAACCTCTTCGCGGTGATTGGGGCCCCTGTCACCCTGCGAAGTGTTGAACCATGATTTCATCGGCGGATCGAGGACAAACCAGTGATGATTACCCACATGATTATACACGGCATCCTGTATCACTTTCATACCGTTTGCATGAAGCTGATCACAGAATTCTTTATAGCCTTCATTACCTCCAAAACGTTTGTCAACTTGATAGTGATCGGTGAACCAGTAACCATGATAACCGGCCACAGTATTGCCCCACTCCCCTATTTTGGGCATGTCATTTTCAATTACAGGTGTAAGCCATAAGGTTGTAACTCCCAACTGGTTGAAATAATCGAGATGATTCAATATCCCTTTAAAATCACCTCCATGTCTTGAGAATTTGTCTTTCCGGTCACTGACCCTGTCACGGTACTCATTAATAACATCATTAGAAGGATCTCCGTTAGAAAAACGATCCGGCATCATCAGGTAAATAAAGTCTTTGGCAGTAACACCCAGCACTCTTGTCTTTCCGTTTTGATTGCTGCGGGCTTTTAATTCAAACTTTACTTTTTGCCATTCACTGGCAATTATACCGCCGAAGGAAATAGTAACGGTCTGGGGTTTTGCTTTCACACCGATCTCAACATCAAGTATAAGGTAACGCCTGTTCTCAACCTGGTTAATTTTAAGGATGCGAAGATCAGCCGATGATGACTTTGCTACGATCTTATCAACATACAGATTGATGTTAGGATCATTGCTATGGAATATAAGTTGTATTTTATTCGTCTTCATGCCTACCCACCAATTGGCAGGATAAACATTGATACCGTCAGTCGCAAATACATTGATGCTGACAAGAAGGCAAAATGCCAGTAATTTTTTTTTCATATAAAATTATATTGGTCTTTGTTCTTCTATTTCAAGTTTGGCAGTTAAGATATCATTCCCATTTCTTTTTTCCTTTATAAAGAAATAACAAATAGCAGCAGCGATCATCATCAATACACCACCTGATAGTACCGCTGTCATCATATTACTGTTAAACACATGCTTCATTAATGATGGATAAAAAAGGGCGGCAATTATTTCCGGTAACACGATAAAGAAATTGAAGATACCAACATACAGCCCGACCTTGTCTTTTGGCAATACACCGCTAAGCATTGCATACGGCATTGAAAGTATGCTGGCCCATGCGATTCCCACACCCGTCATAGAAGCACAAAGCATGTATTTATTAGTAACAAAAGAAACCGATATCAAACCGAGAGCGCCAGCCAACAAACAAAGAGTGTGAGTGACCCTTCTTCCTAATTTGTCTGCAATTTTCGGCAGGATAAGTGAAAAGAAGAAAGTAACAACGCTAAAAAAAGCAAGTGTAAGTTTTGCGAAATCTTTTCCTTCGGCATACTCCTTACTGGCCACTCCATATTGACCAAACAAATGATCCGCTGCAGCCACTACATAATAAAACCACATTAAAAATAATCCCGGCCATGTAAAAAACTGGACAAGGGCTATGACCCTCATTTTAGGCGGCATATTTTTTAGGGCGGAAAATATTTCGGTAAAAATATTTTTCTTTACTCTCTTATTTTCCTTTAAACTTTTCAGATCTTCTTCTGATGGCGGATACTCTTTCGATGTGAATACGGTATATAAAACTGCTGCTAAAAAGAAAAAAGCTCCCAGGTAAAAAGAATACTTCACATTATCTGCGATCTGTCCTTCCGCTGCCGTGTTTTCCTGTCCAAAAAAATTGCTGAGGATATATGGCAATGCAGAAGCAATGCTTCCACCCAGACCAATCATGAGACTTTGCATCACAAACCCCCGGTTGACCTGCGAATCAGGAAGCTTATCTGTAACAAATGCCCGAAATGGCTCCATAGCTACATTACCAAACACATCCAATACCCAGAGAAGACCGGCAGCCATCCATAATTCACTGCTGTGAGGCATAAATATCAATGCAATGGAACTTAATAATGCACCAATGAAAAAATATGGCCTTCTTCTTCCCCAACGGGGATGCCATGTTCTGTCACTCATATAACCAATGATCGGTTGTATGACCAACCCGGTAACAGGTGCAGCAAGGAATAAATAAGGAAGGTTATCAGAATTGGCATGAAGACTTTTGTAGATATCTCCCATGTTAGCCCTTTGCAGATCCCAGCCGAACTGGATACCAAAGAACCCAACACTCATATTGATTATCTGTACAAGACTTAGTTTCGGTTTTACTCCAGTGTAGGCAGTTGATGACATAAGCAATCAGTATTGCCCTGAAGATAAGAAGTTTTATGTAAGAAGTACACAGTTGGGAGGCCAAAAAGATTCAGATCACAAATCCATTAGGAATAATGGCTCCTTTTTTTACAACAACGATCCCGTCTTTGACTGTATAGAGCGGATGGTCTGTATTTTCTAATTGTGTGCCGCCATTTATACTAACATCATTGCCCATCCTTACATTTTTATCGAGTATCGCATTCTTTACATAACATCTGTCGCCGATGCCGAGCACCGGAAAGTTGCCAGCAAGCGCCTGTGCGATCTCAGGCAATGTTTCATAATAATCACTTCCCATCATATAAGTGCTGATCAATGTAGTGCCATGACCGATACGGGAACGGATACCGATCACTGAATGTTCAATTTTTGAAGCGTTGATGATAGAGCCTTCGGCTACCAATGTTTTTTCCATGGTTGTGCCGCTGATCTTTGATGGCGGCAGCATACGGGGGCGGGTATAAATGGCATTATCATTATCAAATAAATTGAAATCCGGCAGTTCCTGTGTCAAACCCAAATTGGCCTCAAAGAATGAATAGGTATTCCCAATATCGGTCCAGTAACCTTCATACTGGTAACTGGCCACTTTATATTTCTGGATAGATTGGGGAATGATCTCTTTTCCAAAATCTGTTGCTTTGGCAAATTCTTTTTGTAAAAGATCAAAAAGCAATTGCCGGTTGAAAATATAAATACCCATTGAAGCGAGATAGTTCCGGCTTTTAGCTTTCATCAGTTCGCCGGTATCACTCACCCAGTCAGGCAATAATTCTTTTTTTGGTTTTTCAATAAATGATGTGATCAATCCTGCATCAGACTTGAGTATGCCGAATTCGGGAGCTTCTCTTTGTCCAACCGGGATAGTAGCAATAGAAATATCAGCGCCGAGTTTTTTATGATTATCGAGCATCTCGGCAAAATTCATTTGGTATAACTGATCGCCGGAAAGGATAAGAACATACTCACTTTCGAATGGCTCGATATGCCGAAGGCCTTGTCTCACTGCATCTGCAGTGCCCTGGTACCATGTTGGATTATCGGGTGTTTGTTCCGCTGCCAAAATATCTACAAATGCTTTACTGAATGCACTGAAATGATAAGTGTTCTTGATATGACGATTGAGCGAAGCTGAATTGAATTGTGTCAGCACAAACATTCTTCCAATACCATTATTCAAACAATTGGAAATGGGAATATCAACCAACCTGTATTTTCCAGCTATAGGTACGGCAGGTTTTGACCGGGCGGCTGTTAATGGATATAATCTTGAACCAGCGCCTCCGCCGAGTATAACTGAGAGAATTTCCTTTGGATTTGTAATTACTTGTTTTGACATTAGATAAAAGATAAAAACTAAAAGATAAAAGTTCTTCCTACCCGGATATTTCCTGGCAATCTGGACATTTCTTTAAATACATAATTCATCATATTTTCATCTTTGTTGTCTTTACACTAGCCACCAGCATTTTTAATAACCCGGTAGCATCCCTGTGCATCGACTCGAATATTTTCTTGCTTATTAACTCAGTGGCGAACAGTAATTCAAGCCAATACACGGTTTCATTTGCCTCTTTCAATCCGATCATCAATTTATGACCAAAATCCTTTCTACTTTCTGCAAATTCCGCTTCACGGATCAAAGCTCCTATGGCAGTACCGGCTTTAAGAACCTGCTGCGATATAATATACTCACCATGTTTTTTCTTCAGATATTTATACAAATTAATAATTCGTACAGCAAAGTCAAAGCTTTTAGTTTTCAAAATACTGTTCTGGCTCATAAAAAATGTTTTGATGAACCATCAAGTAACATTGAGTCACAATTTCGGCCATGAGAAAAACACCTGAAGAAAAAATATTTTCCTGCTTTAAAGAACTTTTCTCTATTATCTTTTAGTTTTTATCTTTCAAACTGCGATAAAGATCAATATACTGCTGCGCCGACGAGTCCCATGAATGATCAATGGTCATCATGTGTCCTCTCATCCATGTATAAAGGTCAGGTTTATTATTGTAAAGGTCAATAGCCCTGCCTACTGAATAAGTAATATCTCCCACAGTGGGCTGATCGAAGCGGATACCGAATCCCTGCCAGTCGCCCATATCAGTCACTGTGTCTTTCAATCCGCCGATATTTCTCACCATCGGCACTGTTCCATACCGCAATGCATACATCTGGTTCAAACCGCAAGGCTCTACACGGCTTGGCATCAATAAAAAATCAGAACCGGCATAGATCTGGTGACTTAAAGGCTCGCTGTAGCCGATATAAGAATTAAAATAACCATTGAACTGGTGTTTCATCCGGTCCAGTTTTTCTTCTAATGCAGGATCACCGGAACCGAGTACCAAAAAATTTGCATTGCCATGATGCTGATAGATGGATTGGCTGATGGCATCAGGTAAAAGATCAGCTGCCTTCTCTCCTACCAATCTTCCTACGAAAGATATCAATGGCTTATCAGGATCTAATCCAAATTGACCGGCGAGTTCCTTTTTATTTTTCCTCTTTCCTTTTTCTACTAATTCTTTGTCATAATTCTTTACGATCATCGTATCCGTCATCGGGTCCCAAACATGTGTATCAATTCCGTTTAGTATGCCAAAACTTTTTCCCTGTTCATAATCAAATAAACGTTCAAGTCCATTGGCTGTTTCTTTTAATTCACCGAGATAACTATTGCTGACTGTTGTGACTTTCCATGCATTCTTAACTGCCGCCGCCATCGGGTTGATCGTTTTATCCCAATCAAGCAATCCCCATTTCCATGAATCAAATGCGGGCAGGTAATAATATTTATCCCAACCGATCCATCCCTGGTATTGTGCATTATGAACGGTGAACACTGTTGGAACTTCAGAAAGCTTTTGCCTGAACTCCAGACAATATTTTATCATGAAAGGAATAAGACCTGTGTGATGGTCATGACAGTGGATCACATCCGGTTTATGTTGCCATTTATTCAACCAATCACAAAAAGCAACCTGGAACGCAAGGAATCTTTCGGTATCATCATCGTACCCATAAATTTTTCCCCGGTCGGTCAATCCGTTTATATCAATTAAATAAAGATCGAAACCGAGTTTGTTTGTCTTTTCTTTGATAACGCTATAATGAAAATAGATCGGCCCGATATGCTGATCACCTTCATGAACCAGTTCCCATTGATTATCGTAGAGAAATTTGGTGCGGTACATCGGCATCACTACTTTGGCCACATGTCCAAGCTCACATTGGTATTTTGGTAAAGCACCAACAACATCACCAAGTCCCCCGGCTTTGGCTACCGGGTAACATTCCGCCGCTACATGAATGATCTCCATACATTATTTTTTTCCGGCTTTATATCCTGCAAGGGCATAATACAAGATATATAAATAGCATGGAATCATCATAAGATAGGCCGTTTGGTTTGAGCCTGTCGCTTCGGTCAGTTTTCCATATAATGGAGGTAGAATTGCTCCTCCAACAATTCCCATTATTAATAAAGCGGCGCCGATCTTTGTAAATCTCCCAAGTCCCTGGATCGCAAGAGGCCAAATAGCTGGCCACATAATCGCATTAGAAAATCCAAGCAAAGCGAAACAGACCACTGCGATCATTCCCTTGTTAAGTATTGCGATAACAACCAAGAGCATACTTAGTATGACACTTATTATAAGAGCTTTACGTTGCGATATATATTTTGGTATTAAAAAAATACCAAGCAGATAGCCGGCAATCAGCGCATAGCCTGTAAATGTTGCAAATGTTTTTGCTTCATCCAGGGTATATCCGATAGACACACCAAAATTTGCAAAAGTGTCATAACTGATTACCTCAACTCCCACATAAAAGAAAATTGCAATTGCCCCTAATACTAAGTGTGGAAACTGTAAAATATTTTTCTTGTTGGTAGGCACATGATCCTTTGCATCCTGTTCCTCATCTTTGACTTCAGGCAATTTTATAAAGTAAATTATAACAGCTAAAACTGCAAAGGCAATTGCGATGATAATATATGGCCCAACAATTCGTGAAGCTAAAGCATCTAATTCTGCTTCTTTTGCCGCCCCTGTCAGTGTAGCTAATTTTGCTTTGAAAGCGTCAGCATTTTTTAAAATAATACCTCCCAAAATAAGGATAGCTAGTATTCCGGCTATTTTATTACAAACGCCCATTATGCTGATCCTTTTAGCTGCGCTTTCAATTGGACCTAAAACCGTCACATACGGATTAGATGCAGTTTGCAATAACGTAAGTCCGGTTGCGATGACATATAGACCTATGAGGAAAAGCGGGTAACTGCGGGAGTTTGCAGCAGGAATAAACAAAAGAGCTCCTATCGCCATAATAAAAAGCCCCAATGACATTCCATTCTTAAATCCGAGTTTTTTAAGTATGTATGAGGCTGGTAATGCCATAATGAAGTACGAAGCAAAAAAAGCAGAAGTAACATAAAAAGATTGTGCTTGTGTCAGTTCACAAGCAATTTGGAGAAATGGGATCAAACTTCCATTTGCCCAGGTTACAAATCCGAAGATGAAAAAAAGTGAACCAATGACTACAAGAGGGAAAATATAGTTGGGTCGTTGATTTAAAGATATACTAGTACTCATATTGACAAAAGTTTCCCGAACTTAAAGAAAATAGTCCGAAAGACCGAAAGTCTGCAAGCCGGAAAGAATATCTGAGCTATTTCAAGCTATCTTTCGGACTTTCGGTCTTCCCGACTTTCCGACTATCTTCGAACCACATTTATTTATTAACTATGGCTGACTTCTCGATCGGCGTTGACATCGGCGGTACCAATACCAAGTTCGGTATTGTAAATAAAGACGGGCAAATAGTAAAACAAGACAGGCTGCTGACCAACAAGCATGAAGCCGCGCAGGATTTTATTGATGAACTGCATAGCAAACTGATGCCGATGATCAATGAAGCCGGCGGGCTTGATAAGTTTACAGGTATCGGCGCTGGCGCACCGAATGGAAATTATTATACCGGCAATATTGAATATGCAGCCAATCTGAAATGGAGAGGCATTATTCCTTTTGCAAAAATGGTTTCAGAAAAGTTTGGATTGAAAGTAAAGCTGACCAATGATGCAAATGCTGCTGCTATGGGCGAAATGATGTATGGTTGCGCCAAAGGCATGAAACATTTTATAGTTATTACTCTCGGCACCGGTGTTGGCAGCGGAATAGTGATAGATGGAAAAATTGTATTAGGCCATGATGGTTTTGCCGGGGAATTAGGCCATACCATCATCCGTCCGGGCGGACGATTACATAAAGGCACAGGAATAAGAGGTGTGCTGGAGTCTTATGCTTCGGCCACTGGTGTAAGAGAAACGGCTATTGAATTACTCACCGAAAATCCCCGTATTGAAAGTTTGTTGAGAGATTATTCGATCAATGATCTTATTACCAGCCAAACAGTATATGAATGTGCAACCAAAGGTGATAAGATAGCCAATGATGTTTTTGAATTCACTGGCCAGATACTGGGAGAAGCATTAGCCAACTTTGTGATGTTTTCTTCACCCGAAGCCATTATTTTATTCGGCGGATTGACCAATGCCGGCGATCTTATTATGCATCCTACACGACAAGCCATGGAAGCAAACCTGGTACAGGTATTCCGGAATAAAGTAAAATTGTTATTCAGCGATCTGAAAGAAGCGGATGCAGCAATCCTGGGAGCGAGTGCTTTGATTCTGGACCCCGCTAAATAAAAAATTAGAAATAAGGAATAAGAAATGAAGAAGTGAGGCGATCCGTTTTTTTTTATTTTTAATTTCTTATTCCTTATTTTTTATTAAAAACACTGCAGGTACCGGCCTCTGCCCTGTTGCATCCGATACTTTGATCGTTTCTTTTCCATTTACCAATAAGCAACTGCTGCCGCCGCCATCAAGGTTGAGTGCTTCCCAGCAACCGAGGTCTTTAAAAATTTGTGCTTCTTGTGTTAGAGTAGCGCCGCCGGCATCTTTATTCCTTCCCTCTACCACTAAAATGATCAGCTTGCCATCTTTTGTATAACCCATCGCTGTCCTGGGATGTTTATCATATAAGGACTTCCCGGTAAATCTTTTCTCTTCTTCATTAGTGATCCTGATCTGGCCTGCTTGCACAAGAACCGGGCCGCCGCCAACGGCTGTCTTCATTTTCCAGTTGGCAAAATTATTGGGGTCAAAGTCAGTTGTTTCGCCTGTGCTTCTATTTTTCTTATATAGTTTACTATAAATGGGAGGATCCTGCATTGCATATGCTTTTGTTGACATTGAATCAGCTTTGATCCATGCAACATCCGCCTGGCGTTTTTTGTTGATACCAATTGCACTTGCATGAAGAAAATAACTGCTGATAGAATCCCTCCCAGTACCTTTTATCACTCTCCTGTTCCCCGATAAGACTTGTCCGTTATTGATGACAACATTGAAGTTTTTATTCGTTTCGAAAGAAAAATAAGTACAGTTAACCACGACAAGAGGTTTCTCATTCTTTGTATAGAATTGTGCAGGTGTAAGTCTTCGGTTCTTTGATGTGTCTGCAAGAAACTCTAGATCTTTATCCTTGAGGTCAGCGATCAAATAATAAGCCCTGAACTTTCCACTGTCTATCTGTGAATCGGTAAAATAAATATGAACAGATGAAGGAAGCGGCTGGTATAATGAATCGACATTGATCCATTTTAATTGGCTATGAACAGATCCAACTGCTAAAAGAAACAAACTGCCTAAGAATGTTATTTTCAGCTTTACAGTCTGTGCCTTTCTATTGCTCATCTGAAAATGAATTTTTCCTGCTTATTAATTTATACTGGTAAACATCAAAGATGGCTATTGACGGAGAACCTTTTGTAGCAGGACTTGACTCACCTGTGAATCGTCCTCTTATTGCAAACTGGTAAGTGAATCTCTTACTCTTATAACTCCCGAATATTCCGCTAAAAGTTTTTGCACCCGCAAAATCGATAGAAGATTGAGTGATCGAATAGATCTCTTTCAATGAATCAGGCAAACTATACCAACTGGTATCAATCACTTCTGCATCGCCACAACCGGTACATTCCCAATGCTCGATCCATAATTCACGGATACCTGAAGTATCTTCGATCGGCTTGATCGTCTTCCATCTTCTTTGCGCAGACGAATCGAAAACGGTAAATGCAAAAAGAAAAATTAGCAGGGAATATTTCCGCATGATTAACGAATAATGATCAATGATTTTTCTTCCTCCCATTGCTGGCGACCCAAACCTGCAAACACATGCCTCTCGCTATGATAAGAAGAACGAACCAGCGGACCGCTTTCTACATAATCCAATCCCAATTCATAACCGATCTCTTTGTATTCAGCAAATTCATCCGGGTGGACAAAGCGATGAACAGGTAAATGTTTTTTGGTTGGTTGTAAATACTGGCCGATCGTTATCACATCACAGCCATTATCCCGAAGGTCAGTGATCGTTTGTATCACTTCTTCTTTTGTTTCTCCCAATCCGAGCATGATACCGCTCTTGGTTCGCATACCGCCTTCTTTCAATATCCTGATCACTTCCATACTGCGCCAATACTTGGCTTGTATGCGTACCTGTTTTGTCAAACGTTCTGCTGTTTCAATATTATGGCTCACCACTTCAGGAGCCGCTTCGATCACTTGTTGTATATCTTCTTTCTTTCCTTTAAAGTCAGGGATCAAAGTTTCCAATGTCGTTTCAGGATTCAATGCTTTCACAGCTTTGATGGTATTATACCAGACCGCAGCGCCGCCATCTTTCAATTCATCCCTGTCAACAGAAGTAATGACAGCATGTTTCACTTTCATTAAATGAATGGCCTCTGCCACCCGTTGCGGCTCATCCCAATCCAGTTCTGTTGGTCTTCCTGTTGCTACCGCACAAAAACCACAGCTTCTTGTACAGATATTACCCAATATCATAAAAGTGGCAGTGCCGGCTCCCCAGCATTCGCCCATATTGGGACAATTGCCGCTTTCACAGATCGTATGAAGTTTGTGTGTATCTACAAGACCACGAACATGCTTGTAACTTTCTCCAATAGGAAGTTTGACCCGGAGCCAATCAGGCTTCCTGATCTTAGACTCTGCGACCTCTGAAACAATCGGGAGTTCTGTCATTTGGCAAAAATACGAAAGCAAGTCGGAAAAGTCCGGAAGACAGTAAGTCCGAAAGACCGGAAGAAAATTCGTTTAAAGGAAAACGTCTTTCCGACTTTCGGGCTTTCCGACTAATTTACTTTCTTCGTCCAAACAGCATGGCGATATATCCCTGGAAGAAGAATTGCTTTTCTTTTTGTCCAAACAATATAGGGATCTTGGCAGCATAAAATTCAGCGCTTACTCCTACTTCAATGCCTGATACTACTTCATTAAAACGTCCATAATCGAAACGTAATGCTGCTTTGGCAAACCCGCCGGGTTTCATTTTTATTTCGCTCCATCCTTTGCCAAAACCAGCACCACCCATGATAGTAGGTCCGAGAAACAAAGCACTATCCGCTTGTGAATATTTGATAACTAAATTCTCGCCTCCGTTTGGATTCTGCACTTCAAGATAATAAGGGCGCAATAATCCTAATGCAACTCCGGCGGAATAAACAGCTGTAACCGCCACGCCATTTTTATTTCCTTTTTGACCCAATATATGTTGCTGACCAAATCCCAGTGTAACCTGGTAAAAATTATTCAGCTTGCCATATACAAAAGGATTACCTAATACGATGCCACCACCGCCAGCTAATTTTTCTTCTTTCTGATGCTTGATTTCTGTAATGTCGAGGCGATAAATATTTGTTTTTCGAACGGTCTTCATGCGGCCTATTTCTATGAAACCACCATATCCATTTGTACGGAATTGTCCGCCAACGATAGTTTGCCGCCTGTAAACAAGAATACCTTCTTCATCCTGCTTGATCAGGTTATTGATCTTTTGGCGGCGGGCCGCTTTTTTATCATCCTTTTTTCCGGTTGAATCCTGTGCAAACGACCCCAGGGTGATCGTCACAAGAAGTACAGTGATGCTTAGTTTCTTCACGAAGTCTTTTTTGTTTTGTTTCCCACAAAGAACAATAAGTACACAAAAAAATTATCTGCTACTTTCTTTGTGTCCTTTGTGGGATATAGTAACGTAAATTTAGGGCAAAATATTGATAATGACCTCTACTGTAGTTTATAACGGCGGGTTAAGAACCACCTGCACCCATCTTCGCAGCGGCTCTTCTTTTGAGACCGATGCACCGACAGATAATAATGGAAAAGGTGAACGTTTTTCCCCAACTGACCTGATGGCGACAAGTCTTGCTACCTGCATGGTAACGGTGATGGCCATTAAAGCCCGGGCGATGGGTTTTGATCTGAACGATGTAAAGATCGAAGTGCTGAAAATAATGAAGGCTGATCCCCGCCGTGTGGGTGGCATTGAGTTGACCTTTCATATCCCCGATGCATTGAAAGGGATTGATGAAAAAACTAAGGCGATCATGCGCAATACCGGCAATACCTGTCCCGTTCAGTTAAGTATTCACCCGGATATTGAAGTGAAAGTGGATTGGGGAGGATGGGGAATATGAAATTAATTATTACCATATTATCTATTTTTCTAACAACCACTTCTTATTCACAATTGGAATTCTATGAATGTCCGATAAAAAAATCAAAGGAGTATATTAAGGATGCAAGCTTAACAATGAATATTACTGTTTCAGGAAAGGATACGACTTTTTATGGATGGAAGGCTGATACCGGCAGCTTTACAGTTTTTAAATATGAAAATCTTTATTCTTGCGATAAGTCCTTTCATGAAGCAACATATGCAGTGCTAATCTGGGCAATTCCAGATAATGAAACATCATTTGAAATTAATTTTGACAGCATTGATTCACTTAGATTCCCTTTGCTTTATAAAACTTCTTGCGGCCCTCCTTGTAGAAGATACAATTTTGACTTAATCGCAGGCAATGGAATTCTTAAAGGACAATTGAAGGATAAAAAATGGGAGATAGACGGAATGATCAAATTAGTTTTAAAAAATAGAAATAAAGATATTATAGTTTCAAAGGAAATTTCTTTCAACGATGAGTTTGTATTGTGGAAACAAAAGGGAAGAGATAAGAAAGGACACAAATTCAATGGATTCTAAGTTACCCCTTCAATATCGCATTCCCCACCCCACACTCCAAACATCTTTTCTCATTACAATATTCATTTTTTAATTCGATCAAGGCCTGTGAATCAAAAGCATTTTTGTTTTCGATAGTAAGATTCGCAAACCCTTTGGTGATGCTGTTACTTTCGGCAGCCGTTTCTTCCAGCCATTTCAATGCTTTGTCTTTGTATTTTATCTCATCATGATAATTACCATAAGCAAATAATACCGGCGCAACGGTATTGACAATGATATTATTGATCATAGCAGCTCCGAGATTTTTCTTTTTGAAAGCAGTAGCTTCATCAAAGCGGTAGTGATAATGCCAATAATCATTGGCCGTCACATCAAACCATTGCTTTACTTCTTTTACATGCTGCGCTTCTTTTATTTTGGAAAATAAATGGGATGAATCGCTGATCAGGATAGCCAACTGTGCCAAACGAATTGTCGGAAAATTACCCGGCCTCATTCTTAAGAAATGTATTGGCTGGTGAACCGGTTTCAAATTATATTTTTCTTTCAGGAATTTATACTCCCGCCATAAAAGCTTTGGATAATCTTCAGTGTATTTATTTCCAAGCAGACCTGCCTGCCCAAACAAAATTGCTTCCAATTGGTTGATCTGGTTTTTATGCTTCGCCAGGATGTTTACAGGAACAGATCTTGCCATTGCTTCAAAAGCATCCGCATTAACTTTTATTCCAAAATTCCTGGCCAGCAGCCACCAGAATGTTTCCTCCCAATGAAAATTGTTTTGCTGCAAATAAGTTTCAACATTTTTGGCTTTACGCAATAAGCGTTCAGCCAATAACCTGTCCTTCCAGCTTTTCCAACTGATATCTTTTACAGTACGTATTGATCTTTCGCAGGGAATAAAAGAAGAAGAATTCATTAGTTCTTCGTAGCGCTGCAATAAAATCTTAGAAATCCTGTCTTTTAATTCCAAGACCGGGATAACGGAACTCTGTTCCGTTGCTATTATCGGAACAGAGTTCCGATTTCCATCATTTTCCCACACCACATGCAGGATGACGTTGTTATAATTTTTATCCGCCTGGTGATTGTGTTTTTTCCAGTCAGAAGTTTTTAGATGAAGTTCAACTGTACCTGCCCATATCGTCTTATCGATTTTGATCTTTGCATCGGAGAAATCAGGACCCTGGTTGGTATTGTATTGACCGGGAGAGATGACCTGGATGGTTTCACCAGTCATTGTTTCCAATTCACTTTTATTGAAATACTGGAATTGCCAGATGAAGTGAAGTAACCTTTCGGTCATGTTATGAAATTAGAAATAAGAAATGAAAAATAAGGAATGAGAAAGTGCTACGTTACTTTTTATGCTTTTCGTTATTGTTTTTGGCAGTTTCGATGCTTTTCAGGAATATAGCCATCAATTCGTTGGACTCAGTAAAAGCAATTTCAACTTTTTCATGAACCGCAACGGGTTTTCTTTTTATTATTTTCAGATTTACACTTGATTCCCTGATTTCTTTCAATACCATTTTCATTTTGTGCAGAAAATCTGCTCTTGATTCAGCCGCTTGCGCCTCACCGTAAATAAGTGCAGGCGCAGTTC
>JABFRU010000067.1 GCA_013140985.1 Chitinophagaceae bacterium
CTTTTATTTCTTCCTGTGTATAAAAGCCGCCATATCTTTTTCCATCATTACCAGTACCAGGGTAGCGGCCAATGATCGTTCCATTCCGCCATGCGCCGACAGAAGTAAGCAATGGATACTTTTTTATTTCAATGCGCCAGCCCTGGTCATCTGTCAAATGCCAATGAAAAGTATTGAACTTATGTAAGGCGAGATAATCAAGATATTTTTTTACATAGCTGACAGGATAAAAATGGCGGCTTACATCGAAATGCATTCCCCGGTATTCAAAACGGGCATGATCCAGTATCTCTACAAAGGGAATTTCTTTTTTTGCTTTTGGATCAACCGGTATCAGTTGGAAAAGAGTTTGCATCGCATGAAAGGCCGGTTCATTAAAATTGCTGCTGATACTTACCCCTTCTTTTGAAACAACTAATGTATAGGAAGGTTTACTGCCTGTGGCCATGCGCTTCATGGAGAAATCGATATCACCTCTTTGCCCTTTGCCTGCTTCCGTAACAGTTACACCAAACTGTTTTTTCATTTCATCTTTCAAATATTTGAAGAGCATCGGCCAATCCTCGCCTGGTAAAATGTTTGAAACAGTTATTTTAGTTTTCAATGGATAACTGCCGGGCTGTTGTTCAACTGAAACCGGCCATGGTATCAACGATAGAGTTGTTTGCTGTGCCGTAACTGTTTTTGTCAATAAGAAAATGCAAAATGATAGTATGATCGTACGCATAAAATAATTATCTCAGTATGGGTAAATAGATCGTCGAAGGATTATTGGTATCATGATATATCTTGATCGTTGCTTTTTGAAAATCTTCCGGCTTTGCTTCATAAATATTCATAAATTTTTGCGGATTACGATCCGCCAACGGGAACCAACTGCTTTGTATCTGCACCATCAGCCGGTGACCTTTTTTAAATGTATGGGCTACGTCCGGTAATTCAAACCGCACTGTTTCAATTTTATTTGGCTTGAACGCTTCAGGTGTTTCAAAACTATTCCTGAATTTTCCTCTCATTATTTCCCCTCTCACCAGCATTTGATAACCACCCATCGGGTAGGAGCCGCCAACACTGCTGCGGCCTGGTTGATTTACATCACCGGGATACCTGAAATCATCCGGGAACACATCAATGATCTTTACAACAAAATCAGCATCGGTACCGGTCATACTCACTTTCAAATTTGCAATGACTGGTCCTGTCAATACAAGATCTTCCTCCAATGGAAATGTTTGAAAGGTCAGTACATCCGGTCTTCTTGAAGCGAAACGCTGATCATCGTTCATGTATTCCCTTGTACGGCTGAAATGCACATCTTCTGTATAAGGAACAGGATGCGCCGGGTCGCTGATATATTCTGTAAAACTATTTGTCTTGCCCGGCCTTATCCATGATAAGGCTCCGTTTGCTTCCAAATAAATATCTCTTGGTTGTGTTTCCTTCGGCGGCCATTGATCAAATTTTTTCCATTCATTGGTTCCTGTCATAAAAATATTTGCTTCCGCAATATTGGGAACATCGCCTTTTCCTTTCAAATAATAATTAAAGAAAGGGATCTCGATATTATTCTGGTACCAGATAGAAGTATTGGCGCCGAATTTTATATTACCCAAAAAACTACCGTCACGACCGCCCCACTGGCCATGACTCCACGGACCCATTACGATCCTGTTATTGATACCGGGATTTTGTTTCTCTATCGCTTTGTATAGATTCCAGGCACCCCAGCAATCTTCGGCATCAAACAAACCGCCGACAACGAGCATTGCAGGTTTAATATCATACATGGCCCTGCGGGCATCCCTTGCCTTCCACCAATCATCGTAATTGGGATGTGCATATAGATCTTTCCAGAAAGCAACACTGTCTTTCATGTGCTCCATCAATTTTGGCAAACCATTTTCCAAATAAAATTTATAATTATCCCTGATGGGGAAAGTAAATCCACGGGGGCCAATAGTAGTCGGCTTGGGTCTTGGTTTTCCAAAGCCGGAATAAAAACCAAATCCATCCATTTGAAAAAAAGCGCCGTTATGATGAAAATCATCACCCATGAACCAATCAGTGACCGGCGCCTGCGGACTCACTGCTTTTAATGCAGGATGACCAGATGCTGCCGTCATTGTGGCATAAAAACCGGGATAAGAAATTCCAAATGCACCTACATTACCATTATTGTTGGAAACATTTTTTATTAGCCAGCCAATGGCATCATAGGTATCACTGGCTTCATCAATTTCATTACCCGTTTTATTTTTATTAAAAGGACGGACATCGACAAATTCTCCTTCACTCATCCATCTTCCTCTCACATCTTGTACAACGATGATATAATTTTCTCTTGCATAATATTTCCAATGGCTTGTCAATAACCTTCCGCTGAAATCTTTTCCATATGGCGCACAGGAATACGGTGTCCTGTTCATGAGGATCGGATGCTTCTCACTTTTATCTTTTGGTTCATAGATAGCGGTGAATAATTTTATACCATCCCGCATTGGGATGTATTGTTCTGATTTGGTATAGTTCTCCCTTATCCAGGCAGAATCCTGGTCAATTATTTGTGCCTGTGCAACATTTAAAAAGAGAATGAAAAGGAGGGATGCAATTATTTTTCGCATAGAAGTTGTTTTGAAGGTTTAAATTTACTGATTCTCTGTTCATATTGAGTTTTACTTGTATAACATTTGCCGGGAAGACGATAAGTAAATTTTTCCGACTTACCTTCTTGCCGGCAATTTCAAAGCTTATTAAGTGCTATTTATATGCAAACGAATGAAGAAGTAATCAGCCGGTTCTATTCAGCATTTCAAAAACTGGATTACCAGGGCATGAACAGCTGCTACAGCGATGATATTGATTTCAGTGATCCTGCATTCGGTCGCTTACGGGGCGATGAAGTAAAGTATATGTGGGAGATGCTTTGTACCAATGCCAAAGATTTTTCGCTGACCTTTTCCAATATTCAATTACTGGATGAAGAATATGCTACCTGCAACTGGACGGCCAGATATACTTTCTCCAAAACAGGAAGGAAAGTGGTGAACTATATCAAAGCCTATATGAAATTCAAGGATGGAAAGATCATTGAACACAGCGATGCGTTTAAATTAAGTCAATGGGCTTCGCAGGCCCTGGGTTGGAAAGGCACTTTGTTCGGTTGGATGGGATGGATGAAAAGAAAGATCCAGAATAATGCGAGGAAGAGTTTGATAACTTTTATTGAAAAGAAGGAAGCAGGTAATAGATAAAAACGAATAGATAATAGTTGTTTAAAGAAGTAAGAGTATTAAGGCCTGGTTTTTTTCCTCCAGGGGAACATTTCCAGATCGCTGAGGTTATTACAACTTTGAAGCACTATTACCTTTTAGTTTTTATCTCAACATTGGGACTTCCATCAACAATATCTCGGAATCAGCAACAGCTTCGATCTCCAGTTTATCTGCATCTGTAATTCCAATTGCATCTCTTTTTTCTAGTCTCTCACCATTGATCGTTACTTCGCCGTCAATTAAAAAAGCATAGACGCCATTTTGTTTATCTTTTAATTCATATATAATGCTGAGGTCTTTATCCAGTTTTCCCAGATGGAACCAGGCATTCTGATGAATAGTCAAACCTTCGGCAGAACCCATTGGTGAAACAATGTTCAACAGGCTATTCCTGGCAGCAGCCAGGTCAAATGCCCGCTGATCGTATCTTGGTTCAACATTCTTTTTATCAGGGAATAGCCATATCTGCAAAAGCTTCAAAGGTTCTTTCGCATTCTTATTTTTCTCTGAATGTTGTATGCCTGTGCCGGCACTCATCACCTGCACTTCACCTTTACTGATGATGCCGGTATTGCCCATGCTGTCCCGGTGTTCCAGCTGACCGGACAAAGGAATAGTGATGATCTCCATATTATCATGCGGATGTGCCCCAAAACCCATTCCTCCAGCAATGGTATCATCATTTAATACCCTCAATGCGCCGAAATGAACTTTTGCAGGATCATGATAACCCGCAAAACTGAAACTATGCCATGCATTCAACCATCCATGATCGGCATGGCCTCTGCTGTTTGCTTTATGTATAATCGTTTTCATAATTAATGTTGAGTTTTGAATGCTGAATAGGTGTCCTAAACTACCAGGTTCCCTTATGTAGCATTTTAAATTATACTGTTACTTTTTCAATCACAAGTTTCTCTGCCAGCCACAAAAACTCCGTTGCAAAATTATGCACTGAACCCTGGAAACTTTCATCCAGCAGGTCACCATCAGGACTGAATTTTTTATCTACCGCCGGAATGATGAGCAAATACGGTGAAGTGATACCAAACAATGCCGGAACAAGCTGCAGTAGTTGTTGTGATGCCCTTATTCCACCCATGGCACCCGGAGATGCTGTAACAATACCGAATGGTTTGTGATGTTGTTTTGGAAAATGATCCAATAAATTTTTCATGGCAGGAGAGTAGCTGCCGTTATATTCAGGTGTTACGAGAATGAATGCATCTGCTTCAAACACTCTTTTGACCAATGGTTGAAATTCAACCGGGGCTTTTTCCGGGGCTGACCATACGGATTGAATAGCCGGGACCGGCCAATCTTTCATATCTATAATGTCAACTTCATGTTCAGCGTTTTGCGATAACCAATTCTTTAAATATAACGATACACGGTGAGTAACACTACTGATCCGGGGGCTTCCTGATATTATTTCTATTTTCATTTTTTTTGATTTGAGTACAAAGATACTAAATCAATGTTTAAACATCAATTTTTATTTTTTGCAATTTGTTAAAAAAATCCGGAGTCAGGAAGATGGCAAGACCGAAAGAAAAATCAAGTTTTCTAGTTATCCTTCCGGACTTCCTGTCTTTCCGACTTTTTCCCATTTACTGGATAAGCTCAAAATACTGTGCCTGAATGTTTAATTTCGGGACTAAACGATCAACAATGGTCAATAGAAGAAAGTTCATACAGTTCTCGGCATTTACCGGTTTCGCAAGTTTGCTGGGAAAAAGGGCATGGTCAGCCGATGGAATGGAAACAATCAAAGGCAAACCAATAGTTATCTCCACCTGGGGCTCGGGCCTTGCTGCCAATAAGGGCGCCTGGGAAGTTTTGGGCAAAGGCGGAAGAGCATTGGATGCAGTGGAAAAAGGAGTGATGGTGACCGAACTGGAGGATAATTGTTGTGTTGGTTTGGGAGCCAATCCTGACCGGGATGGTTTTGTAACATTGGATGCCTGCATCATGGATGAATTTGCCAACTGCGGCAGTGTTGCTTTTTTGGAAAGAATAAAGCATCCCATATCAGTAGCAAGAAGAGTGATGGAAAAAACGCCGCATGTGATGTTGGTGGGAAGCGGGGCACAGCAATTCGCCGTAGCCGAAGGATTTCCATTGGAAGAACAAAAACTTTCGCCTGCAGCACAAAAGAATTATGAGAACTGGCTGAAGAAATCAGAGTATAAACCTCCTGCTATCAATATTGAAAATAAAAAAGATCATGGACCATTTGCACCGAATAAGTTAGAGAGCGGCGAATGGAACCATGATACGATCGGTATGGTGGCAATGGATACGAATGGGAATATGAGCGGCAGTTGTACTACCAGTGGCGCCGGATTTAAAATGAGAGGACGGTTGGGTGATTCACCGATCATCGGTGCAGGATTATTTGTTGACAATGAAGTGGGAGCTTGTACCGCAACGGGACAAGGAGAAGATGTGATAAGAGTAGCCGGTTCACATTCTGTGGTTGAATTGATGCGGCAGGGATTATCGCCGGAAGCAGCTTGCAAAAAAGTAATTGAAAGGATCATCAGGATAAAAGGGGCCAAAGCAAAAGATATACAGGTAGGTTTTCTGGCGCTGAATAAAAAAGGACAGCATGGCGCTTATGCTATTCATAAAGGATTCAGTTATGCGATAAAGACAAATGATATGGAGAAGATGATTGTATCGAAGTATATGATGGAATAAGCTTTTAGCTGTTAGCTGCTAGCCACTAGCTTCCAGAATCCAGAATCAATGAATGAAACGAAATACATAATCGAAATAGCCACTTCAGATTTTGCCACAACAAGGTCTGCAGTTGAGGGTGGCGCTGACCGCATTGAACTTTGTGCCAACCTGGTGGAAGGTGGTACAACTCCTCCTTACGGCGTTATTAAAAAATGCAGGGAAGCATTTGCTGTTTCATTGTTTCCTATCATCAGGCCAAGGGGCGGTGATTTTTTATACAGCAAGGATGAATTTGAACTGATGATGTATGATGCGAAACTATGTAAGGCATTGGGTTGTGATGGTATCGTTATCGGCTTGCTGAATATGGATGGAACGATTGATATGGTGAGAACAGCACAGTTGATCGAAGCGGTTTACCCGATGGGTGTAACATTTCACCGGGCATTTGACAGGTGCAAAGAGCCATTTGAAGCATTGGAGCAATTAATTGAAATTGGTTGTGAAAGAATTTTGACCTCCGGACAAAAGCCTTCTGTGGTAGATGGAGTTGAACTGGTAGCCCAATTGAATAAAGCGGCTGATGAACGAATAATAATAATGCCCGGCAGCGGTGTACGAAAAGAAAATATCAAAATGCTGGCCGAAAAAACCGGTTGTGTTGAGTTTCATTCTTCATTGAGAGATAAAGAAAAAAGCCGGATGGCATTCCTGCATCCTGCCTTTGTTGATTCTGCGGAGAGTTATATGAATAATGCGGTCAGCGTGGGGGAGGTGAGAGGATTGAAAAAAGAATTAATTTAACTATTGGAATATTATATACTCCTTAAAAAATCTTCAGGACTCAGTACTATAGTATTAATTTTTAGCTCCTCGTAAGTTTTTCCTGCTTTATACATGCATTTGTCATCAATTGTTACAAAAAAATCACAGTGAGCTGCGTAGAAGACATGTAACGAGTCGTCAATCATATTTGAAAATTTTTCGTCAGACTTAAATCCTTTAAAATCTATTTTTTGATAGACACTTGTAATTTTCTGATAAACTGGGTTGTCACTTATTTTTGATTTATTTGAATGTAATTCCCATGACTCATCAAAATTTAGATAGGTGGGAATATTTTTCATGTTTTTATCGATCTCTTTAAATAACCCGGCTTGCTTTTTTAATTTTAACCTGCTTTGATTTACATAGTTTCTTAAATTTTTATATACCGAATAATCTTTCTTAGAATTTGTAGCGAACTCGTATAGATCCTCGCAAAAGGCTAATGCATTCATTTGTATTTTGGTTTTGGGAAACATTAAGCTGAATGAAGGATCCGCTTTGAATAAATCTTTAAATCCCTCAGGCATTTGTTGAGAACGTAGAAGAGATAGTTGTGTTTCCCATAATGTAGCTAATTCGGGAATATCTTTCTCAAAGCTTTCAAATAAATTTAAAAATGATTTAGGAGATGTTTCTATTTCTGCCAAAGCGGAATTAAAAAATTCAAACACATCTCTAAAATGCCATCTTACAGTTTTCTCTCCCCAATATTGTACAATACAAAGATTTTTGGTGAGTTTTTGTATTATATTAAGATGGCCTTGGATATAAGCTTGGTTTTTTTCATATCCCCTGACTAAATCATTGATATGAGCATTTGAATATGGAGCGAGAATTTTATTTTCTAGAATTATTTCTTCTATTTTAGTATAGATAGTATCAGTTTTCTTTTCTATTTTATTAAAAATATTCCAGTCAAGATATGCATATGTCATTCTATCTCGTTTGTATTTAGCTAAATTACACCATCTTCTTTATCAATCTCCCCACCATCATCATCCCATAATCCACATCATCATTCCAGGGCTTTCCAAAACAAAGACGGATATAGTTGGAGTATTTATTACCGGATGAAAATATTTTGCCCGGTACAAAAGAAATTCGATGCTTCATCGCTTCAGCCCTTAATTTGAATGCATCCACTTTTTTATTTAACTCCAGCCACATGATAAAACCTCCATGCGGGCGGGAGACCTTTGTATCGGCAGGAAAATATTCAATGATCGCCTGTATATATTTCAGCGATTGTGTGTGTAATGCTTTGCGTAAATTCTTTAAATGATATTCATACCGCCCATTCTTTAAAAAGTTGGCCATCGCAACCTGTGTCAGTGTCGGGCAACTGATACTCTGGATACGTTTGATCTGTTTTACTTCGTCAACAAATTTTCCCGGTATGGCCCAGCCAACCCGGTAGCCCGGCGCTAATGATTTGGATAAAGAAGAACAATGCATCACCAAACCCTTTTTATCAAATGATTTGCAGGTCTTGGGTCTTGTTTTTCCAAAATATAGTTCACCGTAAATATCATCTTCGATCAACGGTATATTATGCTGCGAAATAAGATCAACCAGTTTCTTTTTATTCTCATCCGGCATACAACTTCCTAACGGATTATTATAATTAGGAACGAACACACAGGCTTTTACATTTAACTTTTTGATCGTTTTTTCCAAATGTGCCAGATCAATGCCCGTAGCCGGATCTGTTGCGATCTCCGCTACTTTCAATCCCAAACTTTCTATTGCCTGGTAAATGCCAAAATAAGTAGGAGATTCTACAGCCACCGTATCGCCGGGTTTGGTAACAGCTCTCAGGCAAACAGTGATCGCTTCCAAACAACCCGAAGTGATGACCACTTCATCAGGTTTTATTTTTCCTCCCCAGTTAAAAGCAAGCTTTGCAACCTGTTTCCTCAATTCAATATTTCCCTGTGTGTTTTCATAATTGATACAATGGTCTTTGCTGTTGCGCAACGCCTGCATCACTGCCTTATTTATTTTAGCCACAGGTAATAAAGAAAGATCAGGAACGGCCAGCGCCAGGTTGATCACATTATCCGCAGCAATATCAGCGTAAATAGAAGTGATCATATCCCTCACACTCACTTCATGGGAAATTGTTTCCGGTTGATTGAATTGCGGAAGATCAGGAAAGCGGCGATGATTGAAACGAACGTAGTAACCCGACTTGGGTCTTGATTCGATCAATCCTTTTCCTTCCAAATGATAATAAGCCTGGAAAGCAGTGCCCATGCTTATACCATATTCTTCGCTTAATACTCTTACCGAAGGAAGTTTATCACCGATCTTTAATACATCTTCATCTATCATTTTTTCCAAACCTTCGGCTACCTGCAGGTATAAATGGTTTTCATTGTCAAGAGAAGCATTACGCATATACTTTTGATTTGAAGATTTAATGATTTGAAAATTTGAAAATTGAACGGGACTCCTCATCTTCAAATTCTCAAATCTTCAAATTGGGCAATCGAATCTGATCTAGTCAAAAATACTAAATCTGAATCTGTTTTAAAATGCAAATATTATAAAAATTTGTTGTTGAAAAAATATTCATGATAACAATTGTTGATTACAGGCCGGAGCACCAGCCTTATTTTGAAAAATTCAATAAGGCATGGATCGAAGAACATTGGGAACTGGAGCCATTGGATATTGCTGTACTGCAAGATCCTGAGTCAACTATTCTGCATAATGGCGGCGCTATCCTCATGGCATTATATAATGGAGAGGTGGCGGGAACAGTTGGATTGCGAAAATTAGATGGCAGGACCTTTGAGTTTACCAAGATGGCTGTTGATCCCGGTTTCAGAAGGAAAGGTATTGCCGAAAAATTATGCTATGCGAGTTTTGAAAAGGCCAAAGCAATAGGCGCTGATACAGTGATCCTTTATTCGAATACAAAGAATGCAGCAGCGATAAAGTTGTATGAGAAAATCGGATTCAAACATTTGCCCGTGGAAAATGATATATATAAAAGAGCCAATGTAAAAATGAAAATAGATATCGGTAAAGCTTTACTTAAACAACCAACTGAAACCCATTAAAACAAACAGTATGGAAACATTGACCGGCATTAAAATAACTAAGACAAAACATTCAAAACTGGATGAGGCCGATTTCTCGAACCTGGAATTTGGGAAATACACTTCCGATCACATGTTGGTGGCTGATTTTTATCATGGGCAATGGAGTGATGCACAAATTGTTCCTTTTGCTAATCTTTCAATGAGCCCAACAGCGCTGTGTTTGCATTATGGGCAAACGGTCTTTGAAGGAATGAAAGCATTTCGCATGAAAGACGGAAGGGTGAATATTTTCCGAATTGATAAACATCATGAACGTTTCAACCGTTCGCTGAGAAGAATGTGTATGGCTGAAATTCCTTATGAAATATTTGAAGAAGGAATGAAGGAACTGGTGACACTTGATAAGAGTTGGGTGCCGGATGCAGATGGAAGTTCTTTATATATCCGTCCGTTCATGTATGCCAGCGAGGCGAAATTTGGTGTAAAGCCTTCAGACGAATATCGCTTTATCATTTTTACCGGGCCTGTCGGGCAGCTTTTCCCAAAGCCAGTGAAGATGAAAGTGGAAAGGGAATATATAAGAGCAGCAAAAGGAGGAACAGGCTCTACCAAATGCGGAGGTAATTATGGCGGTGCGATGTATCCTACCAAACTGGCAAGAGAAGAAGGTTATGATAATGTGATATGGACGGATGCAGGTGAACATGAATTTATCGAAGAATCAGGCGCCATGAATTTGATGTTCGTTATTAATGGCAAATTATTGACACCGCCCAATTCAGATTCTATTTTGGACGGAGTGACAAGGGACTCACTAATGATCATTGCAAAAGATATGGGAATTGACTATGAGGAAAGACCGGTTTCAGTGAATGAGATAAAGGATGCATTTAAAAAAGGAGCAATTACTGAAGCTTATGCTGTGGGAACAGCTGCTGTTGCATCACCGATCGGTGTTATAGGAATTGATGGCGAGAATTATCAATTACCACCGGTAAATGAAAGCGGAATTGTTTTCCAAATGAAGAAAAAACTGGATGCCATCCGGTGCGGTACAGCAGAAGATATTAATAATTGGAATACTATTGTGGGTTAGATTGGAACACGGATGACACGGATCTAGGCTGATTTGCACGGATTTTTTATCGGATCCGTTTCAATCCGTCTTATCAGTGTCATCCGTGTTCTATTAAAACTTCAAACCTTTCATGTATTCCGCATCCACTTCCGCACTTTTCAGTGAAGAAACAGGGTAATGTTCCTGTTCGGCAATATAATATTGCATGCCATTCTTCTTTGCAACTTTTAATATGCGGGGAAAATCTATGCTACCTGTGCCCAGGTCACAAGTATCTTCCATTTTGGTTGATCCTTTTGTACGGTCTTTAATATGACAAAGCCGGAAACGATCAGGATATTTTTCCAGCCATGTTACAGGGTCCTGGCCGGCTGCAACAGCCCAGCCAAAATCAATTTCGAAATCAACAAGAGACGCATCGGTATTTTGCATCAATATATCCTGCGGAAACTGGTCTTCCATTTTTTGAAAACTGTAATAATGATTGTGAAATGCATAGGCAATTCCATTTCGCTTGCAAACCGCAGCTTGCTTATTAAAAGTCTCCGCTAATTTTTTATAATCATCAATGGTCTTGCAATTACCATCCCAGGCATGAATCAGATATTTCATGCCGGTAGCAGCGGCTTCAGCTGCTTTTCTTTCAAGATCATTATCGGTATCACAATGACTGGCGATGAATTCCATTCCAAGGTCTTCAACATATTTTTTGAATTCGGTATTTTTCATCCCCCAGAACAATCCCAATGATCTTTCATATCCTTCCAGTTGTTTATAGCCGAATGTTGAGATCTGTTTTATAGCGCCTTTGGGATCTTTTTCAAAAATATCCCGGATGGTATAGAGTTGAAGTCCGAATGTTTTTAGTTTGTTGCTGTTATTACAATAAAAATGACCCAGTGAGGGAGATAATGCCAATGCTCCTGCAAGACCTGTACTTAATTGTAAGAATTCTTTCCTGCTGTAGCTGCTCATCTTTTCTTTTTATTTCTCATATAAATAAACAACCCTGCAAAAGCAACAATAAGAACAATGGGAATGATAAGCGTTGTGTTAATGATCTCAGGTCCCGCAGCCTTATTGGCTTCTCCTAATGCAGTTTTCATTTCTGCACTTGCTTCTCCCGAATTATATAATTTAAGATCAGCGCCTGCCGGTAAATGCTTTACTATTTTATTATCATATACACCACCCATGAACATCATATATAATGAAACAGCAAACATGCCGGCGCCTCCCATAAGATTTATACCAACCGCACCGGTCCTGGGTAAATTTTCTGAAACAAAGCCCAGCATCGTCGGCCAGAAATAACAAACGCCGATACCAAATATCAATGCGCCGGCAAATAACATATTGCCTGATGTGTTTCCAAGAAGATATAAACCGAGAGCAGAGAAAATAGCAGAACCCAATAATACACCCGCAGGGGATAATTTATGCACCACAGGTCCCGCCAACGCCCTGCCCACTACCATCACACCGGTTGTAACCGTCAATATCAGTATCGAATCTTTTGAAACATTTTTAAGCAATACTTCTATCCATTGACCCGTAAATAATTCAGTGATGGCTGTTCCTAACATGCAAATGATCATGAACAGGAAAAGTGGATTTAAAAGTGACTTATACATTTCTCCTGTTGATACACCACTGGCTACTCTTTCTGTTACCGGGAATTTTTGTTTTACAAACAGGAGTCCATAAATAATAGCGGGAAGGATCATCATGGCAACCTGCATTTGCCAGCCAATGGCAGCTTTGTCAAAAAAGTAAACGATAAGAGTGCCAAGAACAATTCCGCCCGGGAACCATAAATGAAAATGATTCAACTTGGTTGTTTTATCATTCGGATATAAAGTTGCCACCAATGGATTACAAGCCGCTTCAACAGTTCCGTTGGCAATACCAATACAAAGTGTGGAAATAAATAAGGACCAGAAAGGATCACCAAATTCCCCGGCAAAGATCGTCAGCAATATACCGGCAATATGAAAGACAAAAGCCAGCATCAGCAACCGTTTCATTCCTATGGAATCTACTACCATGCCGCCAATGACAACGGCCAATGGAAAACCCCAGAAAGCAGTAGCAGCAATAGTTCCAAGCTCTGCTTTATCTAATCCAAACTGAACACCGAGGCGATTCAATATCCCGGCTCTGATACCAAATGAAAGTGATGTAACTAATAATGCCAGGCAACTGGCAACAAAAAGTTGATTGCGGTTCACTGCTTGCATATCGTCAGTTTTGAAATAATATCATTAGAAAAACTAAATGTACTATTTTTAGTTTTAAACAAAGGAACACAAAGCACACAAAGAACCACTAAGTACACGACGTTGTGTTCTTTGTGTTTACGTAATGTTCTTTGTGCTCCAAAAACTTTAAGGATGCTGAATAGAAAATTAAAAATGGGAATGATCGGTGGCGGGCCGGGATCTTTTATCGGGGCCATTCATCGCATGGCGGCAAACCTGGACGGAGAGATTGAACTGGTCTGTGGTGCATTCAGCAGCGACCCGGAAAGATCAAAGGAAACAGGGGCTTCATTGCAATTGGACCGGGAAAGAGTGTATGGTTCGTATAAAGAAATGATAAGGATGGAAGCGGAATTGTCTTTCAACGAGAGAATGGATTTTGTCAGCATCGTTACTCCCAATCATCTTCATTTTGAACCGGCAAAATTGGCATTGGAAAATGGATTTCATGTTGTATTGGATAAACCAATGACATTTAATTTGACCGAAGCAAAAGAATTAAAAACGATTGTTGAAAAAAGCGAAAAATTTTTTTGTCTTACACATACGTACACCGGCTACCCGATGATCAAAGAAGCGAGGCAACAGGTATTGAGTGGTAAGTTCGGAAAGATCAGGAAGATTTTTGTTGAATACCCGCAGGGATGGTTGAGTAGTTTTGTGGAGAGTACGGGAAATAAACAAGCGGACTGGAGAACTGATCCTTCGAAAAGTGGTGTTGCCGGAGCAATGGGTGACATCGGCACTCATGCTTTTAATTTGGTTGAGTATGTTTCGGGATTGCAGGTAACAAAACTTTGTGCCGACATAAATATTGTAGTAGAAGGAAGAAAGCTTGATGATGATGGCGCTGTTCTTTTACAATTCAATAACGGGGCAAGCGGTGTATTGATCGCCACACAGGTAGCAGCCGGAGAAGATAATAATATTAAAATAAGGCTGTATGGTGAGAAAGGTGGATTGGAATGGCGTCAACAGGATGCGAATAGTTTGTTGATAAAATGGCCGGACAAACCATCAGAAATATGGAGAGCCGGTGAGAATTATTTAAGTTCATTTGCAAAACATAATTGCCGTACACCTGCAGGTCACCCGGAAGGATATCTGGAAGCATTTGCCAATCATTACCGCAACTTTGCATTATGTATAAAGGCACAGGTGAGTGGAGATAAGCCAAAAGAAGAGTGGCTCGACTTTCCCGGAATAGAAGAAGGAGTGAGAGGAATGTTATTTATTGATAAAGTGATTGAGAGTGGCCGAAGTGAAAAGAAATGGATCGAGTTAGAATAAGAAATAAGGAATAAAGAATAAGAAATGATGAAATAAATCAGTATCCAGAATCCAGAATCAACATGACAACCATCAAAGGCCCCGGAATATTCTTAGCGCAATTCATGAATGATAAACCTCCCTTTCATGATCTGAAAGCTGTTTGTCTTTGGGCAGAAGCTACCGGGTTTAAAGGGGTGCAAATCCCGACATGGGATAATCGGTGCATTGACTTGCAACAAGCCGCTGAAAGTAAAACCTATGCTGATGAGATAAAAGGGATCGTCAATGATTGCGGATTAGAGATAACAGAATTGTCAACGCATTTGCAAGGGCAGTTGATAGCTGTGAATCCTGTATATGATAAACTTTTCGATGGATTTGCTCCAAAGGAAGTTCATGGAAATTCTAAAGCAAGAACAGAATGGGCTGTTCAGCAATTAAAATATGCAGCGAAAGCTTCGCAGAATTTGGGATTGAATGCACATGCAACATTCAGCGGGGCTTTAGTATGGCCGATGGTTTATCCCTGGCCGCAACGACCTGCCGGTTTGGTAGAGGAAGGTTTCAATGAACTGGCAAAAAGATGGTTACCTCTTCTCAACTACTTTGATGAATGCGGAGTTGATCTTTGTTATGAAATTCATCCCGGTGAAGACCTGCATGATGGTATTACTTATGAAATGTTCTTACAAAAAGTAAATGATCATAAAAGAGCTTGTTTGTTGTATGATCCTTCTCATTTCATTTTACAATGCCTCGATTATCTTTCTTATATAGATATTTATCATGAACGGATAAAAATGTTTCATGTAAAGGATGCGGAGTTCAATCCAACAGGTAAGCAGGGAGTGTATGGTGGTTACCAGGATTGGATAGACAGGGCCGGCCGTTTCCGTTCATTGGGAGACGGGCAGGTTGACTTTAAATCCATATTCAGTAAACTGGCGCAATATGATTATACGGGCTGGGCAGTATTGGAATGGGAGTGTTGTATCAAAAATGCAGAGGATGGCGCCACTGAAGGCGCTGAGTTCATTCGTCAGCATATTATTAAAGTAACCGGGAAAGCGTTTGATGATTTTGCATCTGCAAAAGCTGATGATAAACTGAATCGTACTATTTTTGGATTGGATTAATAACTTTGTTACGATAATTATCCCACAAAGGCACGAAGTGAATATTTTAAGCAAATAATATTGGTTGTCATCTTTGTGGCTTTGTGAGGAACAACAATTTTAATTTTGATAAAAATGAATACATGAAAAGATCAATAATTGTTTTCGTTGCTGCTTCATTATTGATGGCTTGCGGGGGCAGCAGTTCCAAAGAAAAAACAGCCTCAACAAAAACAGGGGATGTATCACAAAACCCCGATTATCAAAATGGTCTTGCATTAGTTACTAAAAGCGATTGTCTTACCTGTCATAAAATTGATGAAAAAGTAACAGGCCCGTCTTACAGGGATATTGCGAATAAATATGGTGACATGCCTGACACAATTATCTCACATCTTGCTGGGAAAGTAATTAGTGGTGGCACAGGTACCTGGGGCCAGGTTTTTATGACACCACATCCAAATCTTTCGCAGGCAGACGCTGAAGCAATGGTGAAATATATTTTACTCCTCAAAAATAAATAGATGCAAAAATTTCTTTTTGCTACAGCCATCGCTGCAATGTTCATCTCATGCAGCAGCCCGAACAAATCAACAGATAATCGTTTAACGACAACGGAAAAGGACAGTGGCTGGGAATTATTGTTTGATGGCAAAACAACAAAAGGGTGGCACCGCTATGGTGGCGGCCCTATTGATTCTGTCTGGAAAGTAAGAGAGGGGATGCTTTGCCTGGACACAGCAATAAAAAAGCAATACAATATCAAAGGCGATTGGGATATTGCTACTGATGAAGAGTATGAGAATTATCATTTGAAACTGGAATGGATGATCAGCAAGGACGGTAACAGCGGTATTATTTTTAATGTGTATGAAGAAGGAACAAAACACAAATGGCCCTGGGAAACCGGTCCTGAAATGCAGATACTCGATAATAACGGACATCCCGATGCAAAATATAAGACCCACCGGGCCGGCGATCTGTATGATATGATCTCCGTTTCCAGGGAAACTGTAAAGCCTCCCGGCGAATGGAATCTTGCAGAAATAAAGTGTGGAAATGGCCGCCTTGAATTTTATCTGAACGGGGAACAAGTTGTTTCAACTACAATTTGGGATGATAGTTGGAAAAAGATGATTGCCAATAGCAAATTCAGGAATATGGAAGGGTTTGGTTCTTATAAAAAAGGCCGTATCGCTTTACAGGATCATGGCAATGCTGTTTGTTACCGCAATATCAAAATCCGCAGGTTGTGAATTAATTCTCCGGTACAGCTTATAAATATTACTTACCTTTTCTCACAATAACCAAAACATACTACTATGGGCACAGACATCTTTTCTAACCTTCCCTGGCTGGCAATACTGGTAGGAGGTGTAGCTTACTTTGTATTAGGGGCCATCTGGTACTCTTTTATCTTCAAAAATGCATGGATCAAAGCTTCCGGTGTGAATGTAAATGATCCCAACATGAAAAAAGGTGTTGCTCAAACAATGGTGGCATCCTTAGTGCTGATGATCGTTGCCAGTTTAGGTGTTGCTATGTTCCTTTCCAAAATTCCCGGAGATAGCTGGATGACGGGTGCAAAAGTTGGATTAGTGGCCGGTGTTTGCTTTTCTGCTACTGCTATCTGCATTTCTTATTTATATGAGAAGAGGCCCTGGATGCTGCATGTTATCAATGCGGGATATAATGTGGCAGGTTGTGTAATTGCAGGGATAGTGATAGTATTAATGAGATGAGAGAAGAGATAAAAACTAATAGATAAAAGTCAGGGTCGTTTGACGTGCAGGTTCTTAACTTTTATCTATTATCAGTTAATTTTTATCTGGTTCTATTCCACCTTTGTTATCTTCAAAACATTAGTCGGTAAATGCATATGTATCGGAGTGCTGCCGGTATTCACAACGACATCCCCTGACTTTAAGAATTTTCTTTCTTTCAAAATATCTATCTGGTCAAAGATGATGTCATCAAGGCTTTCTTCTTCATCATAATAAAAGGCCCGCACACCCCAGCTAAGGCTCAATTGGTTCACCAACGTCCTTTCTTTGGTAAAAACATATAAAGGGGCCCTTGGGCGGTAGCTGCTCAATATAAAACCGGTGTAACCGCTTTGTGTCATTCCTATCAGTGCATTTGCATTCACATCTTTTGCCAGTTTGCATGCATTATAACAAATAGCATCGCTGATAAAAGAAGGGGAATGGGGTTGGGGTGCCAACGCATCTTCCAGGTTATAATTGTAATCAGTGGCTTCCACTTCTTTGATGATCTTGCACATGGTTTGTACTACGAGCGCAGGATGCTTTCCTGTAGCAGTCTCCCCGCTCAGCATAACAGCATCTGCACCTTCCAGCACTGCATTGGCCACATCGGTTATCTCACTACGGTTGGGTTTGTTGAATTCGATCATGCTTTCCATCATCTGTGTGGCAACGATAACAGGTTTGGCCCTGTGCAAACATTTCCTGATGATCTGCTTCTGCAGCAAAGGAACTTTCTCTACCGGCAATTCCACACCAAGATCTCCACGGGCAATCATCACGGCATCAGATTCAACAATAATATCCCGCAAGTTTTCCAATGCCTCCGGTTTTTCAATTTTAGCAATGATCTTTGTCATGCTTTTTTTATGGTCCAGTTTTTTCCGCAGTATCTCGATGTCTTTTACACTTCTTACAAATGACAGTGCTACCCAATCTAATTTTTCCTCAATGATAAACTCAAGGTCTTCCAGGTCTTTCTTTGTTAATGCAGGCAATGATATTTTTGTATCGGGCAGGTTGATGCCTTTGTTGGAAGAAAGAGTGCCGCCCAATGTTACTTCCACCTGCACATCATTATTCTTAAGCACCTTCTTCACTTTCACTTCCAGTTTTCCATCGTCTATCAAAATAGTATTGCCGATCACCACATCATCATGCAGGTCGGGATAGGAAACATAGATCCTTTCTTTATTACCGATCAGTTTTTCATTGGTAAATGTCAGAATATCTCCTTCCCCGATCTCAATCTGGCCTCCTTCAATTTCTCCCACCCTTAGCTTAGGTCCCTGCAGGTCGCCGAGGAGGGCAATGTTGAAAGGTTCTGTTTTGTTTATTTTTCTTACATGATCAATTATCTTTTTTTTATCAGCATGACTGCCATGAGAAAAATTGAGCCGAAATACATTTACACCTGATCTCACCAATTCCAGCAGTTGGTCATACGTATCACAGGCGGGGCCTACTGTAGCAACAATTTTAGTTCGGTGGGTTTTGTGGGCAATACCGGCATCCCGGTCCATGGATTCATGATAATACTTCGAGGCGTGTTTGGCCATAATGGGTTCTTGTTATTTGGTTCCTGTAATTTCTTCGTTTACGAAGCCAATATCTTTACGATCTTCATCCACTCTTCACTGATCTTTCCTTTATTCTTTACAGCATTTTCAAGCGGGATATAGTTCATCTTGTTATTCTGAATGCCTACAAAAATATTATACCTTCCTTCCAAAAGACATTCAACAGAATGATAACCCATGCGGCTGGCAATAAGACGGTCAATACAACTTGGCGAACCACCTCTTTGAATATGACCAAGGATACATATCCTGATCTCAGCCATTGGTAATTTTTCTTTCAGCACTTTTTGTACTGCATCGGCGCCGCCAAAATCATCCCCTTCAGCAACTACAATTAAGTTCACTAATTTTTTCCTTCTTTCTTTTTCCAGCAATGATTCAACGATCTGGTCAATATCTGTTTTTCTTTCCGGTATCAGGATATTTTCAGCGCCGGTGGCAATACCGCTATGCAATGCAATATAACCGGCATCCCTTCCCATCACTTCAATGATAAAGATGCGGTCATGGGCATCCATAGTATCCCTTACTTTATCAATGGCTTCCACCGCTGTGTTCACTGCTGTATCAAAACCGATGGTAAAATCTGTTCCCAAAATATCTTTATCAATAGTGCCGGCAATACCGATACAGGGGATGTCAAACTCTTTGCTGAATTGCACGGCTCCGCGGAAAGATCCATCGCCGCCTATAATTACAAGCCCGTTCACTCCCCTTCGTTTCAGGTTTTCATAACCTTTTTTTCTTCCTTCGTACTCAAAAAATTCTTTACAGCGGGCCGTCTTAAGAATAGTGCCGCCACGCTGTATGATATTGGCCACTGACCGGGATTCCATCAACTGGATGTCATCTTCTATCAAACCCTGGTAGCCACGCATAATGCCATGCACTTCCAGGCCATGATAAATACCTGTGCGGACCACTGCCCTGATAGCTGCATTCATACCCGGAGAATCACCACCGGAAGTAAGTACGCCGATCTTTGTTACTTTTTGCATCTTCATGTATAAGTGGGCAAAAATACATTTTATTTTTTGGTGTGTATTTAAAACACAGAAAGATAATGCGCTTTATTTAACAAAATCCAATAAAGACTATTAAATAAATGACAGCTAAATCCGTTATTCGCATAATCATAACCATCATGCGAAAGATCATCTTGCCACTATTGCTTTTAATAAGCCAGGTTTCTTTTTCACAAAGCCAGCCCCGCAATAACGGGGACAGCACTAAAATAACATGGGCATTCCCTGTTACCGGTTATATGGTCGATCTCAATGACAGCGTCAAAGTTGTCCAGGTACAATTGCCGGATGCATTCCCTGTCAAAGAAAAACAATTGGGAGTGTTGAGAGGAGTGTATAATACTTCTCATGCAGATACGGCTCAAAAAGGATATGGAAGATGTCATCTTATCAAAGGCGACTTTTATTATTTTTCTATTGGTAATAATAAAAGTGGAATGTGGCCAAAGCAGGGTGATCTTCTTTACACACTCATTGATAAGCCCGCTATTTTTACCGGCCAGGTTGTAAAACTCGCTGCTCATTACATTGAGCTGGATAATGTCTATGATCAGCCGCTCTATGACAGGGTAGGAGTTTATTATCAATGGGCAGAATCCGATGAAAAAAGGATGATTGATTCGGCAGTGAATGATATAAAATTTACCGGCAATTATTTTCTGGCCAATAACCCTTCAATGAATCAACTTATTGATAAAGGCCTGTACAAAGGACAAAAAGTTTTGAACCTGATGATGCAATGCAAAGCATCACAGGTGAATGATTTCATGAGTTATATAATTGCCAGGCCCCGGCTGTATGCCGGTAAAAAATGGAAGATCTCAGAGATATTCGCCACCTGGTTGGTTGAGGGTGCCCCTGCAGTGATCAAATAGAAAAAACCTCCGTTCATTTATCCTTTTTAATCGCCTTCGGGATAAAAAGGAATGTTTTTTTCCTTCATTGCCCTAACTTAGGCAGATAAAATTTTCAAGTATGAAAAAATTATTTTCATTAATTTTTTTATTGTCTTTCTCTTTATTGCTGAAAGCACAATTGGTTTATCCTGAAACAAAAAAGGAAAACCTTGTAGAGGATTATCATGGAGTTAAAATAGCCGATCCTTACCGCTGGCTCGAAGATGACAAAAGCAAGGAAACCGGGGAATGGGTAACAGAGCAGAACAAAGTGACCTTCGGTTACCTGGATAAGATACCTTACCGTGCCGATTGGCTCAAAAGACTGGAAGAAATAAATAATTATCCAAAATATTCTTCGCCCTCTAAGAAAAATGAGTACTACTATTTTTCTAAGAATGATGGGTTGCAAAATCAAAGCATAGTGTATCGCCAAAAAGGATTGGATGGAAAACCGGAGATCGTTCTGGATCCAAATAAATTTTCTGCTACAGGTACTACAAGCCTTGCTACATTTTCTTTATCCAAAGATGGCCGTTACGCTGTGGTAGGCAAATCTGCCGGTGGCAGCGATTGGAGAACATTTTTTGTAATGGATATGAAAACGCTTCAATACTTGCCTGATTCACTGGCATGGGTAAAAGTATCCGGTGCACAATGGAAAGGGGATGGTTTTTATTATAGCCGCTATCCGGCTCCTGAAAACGGAACGGAACTTTCAACTAAAAATGAGGACCACCGGGTGTATTATCATAAAGTAGGCACTTCGCAGGAGCAGGATGTACTGGTCTATCAGGATCCGGCCAACCCGCAACGTTTCCATACAGTCTTTACCAGCGAAGATGAGCGATATGTTTTTCTGAATATCAGCGACAGGGGAAAAGGGAAGGATGGGAATGCACTTTGGTATATGGATACAAAGGCTACTGGCAGTGACGACCAGGTATTTAAGCCAATCATTAAAGAGGCAGGCGATTTTGATTATAGTTTTATTGATGATATTGACGGAAAATTTTTGATGAGTACAAATGATGGCGCAAAGAATCAGAAAATTGTTTTAGTTGATCCTTTACATCCTGATCAGAAAAACTGGAAGACGATCATCCCCGAAAAAGAAGAAAACATATCTGGCCTTAATACAGCCGGTGGAAAATTGTTTGTGACTTATTTGAAAGATGTTACCAGCAGGGTATATGTATATGATTACAATGGCAAACTGGAAAGAGAAGTTGAACTTCCGACAATAGGCACTGCAAGCGGTTTTGGTGGTGAGAAACCGGACAAATCAGTTTTTTATACTTTCACTTCTATTACATATCCCCCTACTATTTTCCATTATGATATTGCTACCGGGAAAAGTAAAATATTCAGAAAGCCGGAAGTAAAGTTCAACCCCGAGGATTATACCACTGAGCAGGTTTTTTATCCGAGCAAGGATGGAACGAAGATCCCCATGTTCGTTGTTTATAAAAAGGGGCTGGAGAAAAATGGAATGAACCCAACCATCCTGTATGGATATGGTGGTTTTAATATCAGTAGTAACCCGACTTTTTCTCCATCAAGGATCACATGGCTGGAGCAGGGGGGTGTTTTTTGTATTGCCAATCTTCGTGGCGGAAGTGAGTATGGCGAGAAATGGCACGAAGCAGGAATGCTGAATAAGAAACAAAATGTGTTCGATGATTTTATTGCTGCAGGTGAATTTCTAATCAAGCAAAAATATACATCATCTGATTACCTGGCTATACAGGGCGGATCAAATGGAGGCCTGCTTGTAGGCGCAGTTATCAATCAGCGTCCGGATCTTTTCAAAGTAGCGATACCACAGGTAGGAGTGATGGATATGCTCCGCTTTCACAAATTCACTATCGGCTGGAACTGGATTCCTGAGTATGGAACCAGCGATAAGCCGGATGATTTTAAGAACCTGCTCAGCTATTCACCGATCCATAATATAAAGCCGGGAATCAAGTATCCTTCCACACTCGTCACTACTGCCGATCATGATGACAGGGTGGTGCCGGCGCATTCATTCAAATACATGGCCACATTGCAGGAAAATTATAAAGGCCCAAATCCTGTTATGATCAGGATAGATGTTAATTCGGGCCATGGCGCCAGTAATTTGAAAAAAGCACTGGAGGTCACTGCTGATATTTATTCGTTCACTTTTTATAATATGAATGTGACGCCGAAGTTTAATCTCCCAAAAACAGGTCCGAAGGGATTCTAAGAACTAATAAGACTAACGGAATAGGGGCTGTGCTTTTCGCATAGCCCTTTTTATTATTTCCAAACCCAAACAAACGTTTGCCCTTTACAAAAACTTTGATAACCGGTTGTTCGCCCTATTGAACTGTGCAATATATTTGCGACTAATTTTTAAAACCGCAATATGAAGACATTTGTTTTATCTCTTATTCTTTCTTTTTTCACCACTATTTCTTTTGCTCAAAGCAATACATCACCCGACCAGGCAACTGCCAGTAATGAAGTGACAATTGCTGAACTGCAATTGAAACCATTGAAGCTTCCTGCATTGAATGAAATAGGGGGATCGCCTTTTCTTACTACAGAGTTTCTTGCCGGATCAGTACAGATCGAAGGTGGTAAGATCGTTACCAATGTGCCGGTCAAGTTCAACATCTTCAGCAATGTCCTTATAGTGCAGCGGGATGGTGATGAAATGAAATTGGAGACATTTGATCTTGTTTCTTATGATAATACCGTCAGCGATGGAACAGTAAAGCATTATATGTTCAAACAAGGTTACCCGGAGATCGACAAGCGTCCCACTACAGCTATTTACCAGGTATTATCTTATGGCCCCAAACTTCATTTTCTTAAATTTCTTTCTCAAAAAATTGAGGAAGTACAAACATTAGGCGACTATGGCCGCAGGGAACTGGCGACATCACAACAATACTATACCTATGTTCCGGGCGGTGAGATCAAAAAAATAAAACCGGGCAAACAAGCTATTGTGGATGCCTTGCCGGCCATGTCTGCAAAGATCGAAGAGATCATTAAATCAAAAGAGCTGAATCTTAAGAACGAAAGTGATCTCGCAGCATTGGTAGATGAATTGAACAAGGGCTAGTAGGAAATAGCTAGTAGCTAGTAGGAGTGAGTTTATGTATTTCATAAACTCATTTTTTATTTTAAGCCTGCTTCGCCCTTCTCGCTATTAGCTATTCCCTACTCGCCACTTCCCACTCACCATTTCTCTCTACATTTGGTCAATGAAAGTCTTAGTGACAGGCGCTAACGGTTTCCTGGGACATTATCTTATTCAGCAGTTACTTCAAAAAAAGTATGAAGTGATTGCAACAGGGAAAGGTGATCCCTGCCTGTCTTATACCGGCCATGAGAATTTTCAATATGTTTCCATGGACTTTACAGATCCTTTTGCTGTGCATGATGTGTTTGAAAAATATGCACCGGAAATGGTGGTGCATGCCGGCGCATTAAGCAGGGTGGACGAGTGTGAGCAAAACCAATGGGAAGCATACCGGGCCAATGTGGAAGGAACCGTTACTATGCTGATCAACGCAGAAGCTCAGCGATCTTTTTTCATTTTCATTTCCACTGATTTTATTTTTGATGGAAAGAAGGGTATGTATAAAGAGGAGGATGAGCCGGGACCTGTAAATTTCTATGGCAAAACAAAATTAGAAGCAGAAGAAGCAGTAAAAGAGTATGAACATAGTTGGGCCATCCTGCGTACGATTCTTGTGTACGGCAAACCCCATTCATCAAAAGATAATATCCTGACCAATGTGAAAAGGAAACTCGAAAAAGGAGAGGAGTATAAAGTCGTGAATGACCAGGTAAGAACACCCACTTATGTTGAAGACCTTGCTGCTGCTATTGTTTCCGCCATTGAAAGAAAAGCGACCGGAATTTATCATATTGGCGGTGCGGATATACTTACGCCGTATCAAATGGCTTGTGCTGTTTCCGATCATTTTGGATTTGACAGGTCGCTTCTTAAGGAAGTTGCAGAGGATAGTTTTTCTCAACCGGCAAAAAGACCTCTCAAAACTGGTTTTATAATTGATAAAGCAAAAATGGAATTGGGGTATTCTCCACTTTCATTTGCAGAAGCATTACAAAAAACGTTTGCTGATCAGAAATGAAAGCTGATCCCGGCTTTAATAAATCGGGGAGTGCCGGGTGTATAATGAATTTCAGCAACCGGGTTGGGTTCATTCATCAATCTCGATTCTGTATCGAATTGTGCTTCTCTCCAATCCCTGTTCAATAAATTTTCTCCCGATATCGTGACGTCAAATTGTTTGATACGATAGCTCAAAACTGCATCCAATAAAAAATATCCTTCTGCCTGCACAGAATTATCTTCATTGGCAGGTCTTTCCCCGATAAGCCGGTAACGTAGCGAACCACTGAAACCATTCTTTGCTTTTGCTGTTAATCCGCCAATACTGGTAAATGAAGGAGCTAATGGCACATAGTCTTCACCTTTTATTTCACCAATGGCTCTTGCTTTGGTTAAATTGATATCTATATCAGCAAATAACCATTTTGCAAATTGATAACGGGCTGACAGATCAACACCCATTCTTCTTGTTTTACCGCTGGGTTCCACTATCCCTGCATCACCTACATAAACAAATTCTTGTTGTGAATATAAATGCCAGATAGCCGTTTTAAGAATAAGATTCTTATTTGGTTTTAATATTACGCCAAGGTCAGTGCCGAATACTTTTGGCAGAATATCGTTGGCAGCATTATCCAGTATCACTCTTGTATCATTGGAATGAAAACCGATACCATTGTTCAAAAATATCTTTACTCTTTGATCAGGGGCATAGCTTAGATTCAATTTGGGACTAAAAGTTCCTTTTGTTTGTTTGCCAAACCCTGTCATCCCTGCCAGTACATCTTTGTATCTAAAAGTAAAATGATCGTATCGCAGGGCTGCATTCAGGTTAAGTTTGTCGCTTAATTCAATATCCTGGTTGATATAAACAAAAGCATTGCTCTCTTTTACATCACCTTTTTGAATACTGCTGATAAATGTTGTCCTGTTTGTTTTTGATAATTCTATATCCATGATATTATCATAACGAAAACCAGCGCCGAATTCAGTGGTTGCTTTTTTGTTTCCAAGTAAGTAAGATTTCGCAGCTGTAGTAGTGTAACCCCAGGTATTTCTTTCTTCCTTCTGATTTATCATGTCGCCATTCACCGGATCATCAAGAAAAAAAGTAAAATTGGAAAACAGGTTGAATTTATAGCGACTGAAATAAAGCTGGTCTGTTGTCTTCCAGTTACTCTTCCATTGCTTATTAAATTTAATACTCACATTAGTCCGGCTGGTATTGCCGCCTTCAGTATCATCAATAGCGCCGAAACGACCGATCATACCTGATTGCACAGCCCTGCCGGGTATTTGTCCTGATGCATTCCATTTGCTGTCAAAAGTTGAAGCTGTGATAGTTAATTGAGATTGATTGCCAAACCATGTATTGTATTTACCCATCATATTAAAACGATGAAAATCCTGCGGACTTTCGAAATACCCGTCGGTAGAAGAATACTCAGATGCGATATAAAATTGCTGACGGTTCTTTTCAGTTTCTTTATTAAAAATTTTCAACAAAGCGGTTGCTTTTTGTGAATTGAATTGACCTGCTTCAAACTTTAGTAAATTTTCATTTAGAAATTCTCTGGTATTGAATTCTACATAGGCTGACGTAGCCAAATTGCCTTTTGAAGCATAATAGGGGCCTTTGTCAAAACCAACTTTTTCTACCGTTTCGGGAATAAGAAAATGCAGATCGGCATAGCCTTGTCCGTGGGCATGGCTTACCATGTTTACCGGCATTCCATCTACAGTAATTGCAATATCAGTTCCATGATCAATATCAAAGCCACGCAAAAATATTTGTTCGGCTTTGCCACCGCCGGCATGTTGTGCAATGAAGAGACCCGGAACAATTCTCAATACATCCTGCGAAGTATTGACTGGTCTTAGTTGTATATCCACAGCACTGATGGTATTCAAAGCACTGCTTCTTTTACCATTTACTTTTACTTCAGAAAGATCGAGATTGGTCCTTTTAAGATTTACATTGATCGTTGATACCAAATTTGCTTTTACTTCTACTGATATGATCTCTGTTTTATAACCGATATGAGAAACGACCAGTTCATATTGCCCGGGGTTGGCAGCTGCAAAAACAAAACGACCGAACTGGTCTGTGTTATCACTTTTAGTATTGCTGAAATTGACGGAAGCTCCATATAACGGGGCCTTCAGGTCTGCATCACTGATATATCCTTCCACGGTTCCTGTTTGTGAGAAACCATGTGTGGAAAAAAATATACAAAGGAAAAAAATGAACGTTGATCTCATAAAACTGGTTAAATCACTGCAAATACGATATATAATGCCGGATGGATTTCAATAATATTTTTTCCAAACTATATTTTTTTTCAAAATCCAAAGAAGGCCAGCTGTCGTAGCTCTACTGAATTCTCTAATCAAAAATCAAATAAACAAATCATTCAAGTATGAAAAAGAAAATTTTTTTGGGCGGTTTGCTTGGCTTGCTGACGGCAGGTGGTATTATCATCGCAGCTGATCATATTGACGCCCCGGCAGTAACGGGTCCCGGTAGTACCAGCCCCGGTAATGATATTACCGATGTGTATGCATTTCAAAGCCCCGCTGATAACAGCAAGATGGTGTTTGTGATAAACACACAGGGGCTTTTATCGCCTTCAGCTTCTGCTACGGCAAGCTTTCCATCCAATGTCATGTATGAACTGAACATTGATAACACTGGCGATAATGTAGAAGACCTGGTGATTCAATGTTTGGTGCAAAATGGTAAGATGAGAGTATATGGTCCTGTTGCACCCGGCACAGCTGGTCTGACAAGCACCGTAAAAACAAATGGCCCTGTTTCCGAAGTGGCTGTTACTCCCTACGGCGCTGCAACGATCAATACGGCTACCCACACAAACGGCACAAGAATTTTTGCCGGTCCCCGTGATGATCCGTTCTTCTTTGATCTTGCCCGTTTCAAAATGATCATTGCAGGTACAGCCACAGGATTCAATAACCCCGGCAGCGATACATTCGCAGGAACCAATGTAATGTCAATCGTTGTTGAAGTTCCCAAGACAATGCTTGGTACTGCTGCCACTATCAATGTATGGGCTGAAACAAATTCAAAATAATTTTTTTAATAATAAATATTATAATCATGATACGTTTTAATAAATTATCATTACCGATCATTGCAGCGTTGTCATTCTTTGCAACGAGTTGCGATAAAGATGATATGCCGACTGATA
>JABFRU010000052.1 GCA_013140985.1 Chitinophagaceae bacterium
TACCAATTGTCAAAAAGCGGAACTGCGCCTCACAGTAAATAAGTGCAGGCGCAGTTCCGCTTTTTGACAATTGGTATTCGAGATTTTGACCAGCTTTTGAAGCGGGCAATAGTTCACAAACTTCAAGGCACATGCAGGCAAAGTCAATCAACCGGTCTTCAAGATCGAATTTTGTATTTTTATTTTCCATAACAATCGGGTTTACTTTCTAATTTCTCATTTCTTATTCCTTATTTTTTATTACACAAAAACACATAAAGGCACAGCAGATACACATAGAATTCTCTGCTTCTATGCATCTCCGTGCCAATGCGGTAAATCAACTTAGATGAAAACTAATCCAGGCAGGCAGAAAATCCATGATGTTTTAACGGGGAAAAATGTTTTTTTACCGGAATGCTTCAAGCTCCCTGACCACACGGCTCACCGGCAATCCCATCACATTATAAAAGTCACCATTCACTGACCTGATGCCGATCACACCGATCCATTCCTGGATAGCATAGGCGCCGGCTTTATCGTAAGGTTTGTATTTATCAACGTAAAATTCAATTTGCTCAATACTGAGATCATAGAATTCAACTTCAGTAGTGTCTGCAAAAGAAACTTCCTTTTCACCGTTCCTGATCACAACACCTGTTATCACTTTATGTTTTTCTCCGGATAATGCCAGCAAAATAGTTATTGCTTCTTCCCTGTGAACCGGTTTACCAATGATATTATCGTTTAATACAACGATCGTATCAGCAGCCAATATTGTTTCATCATTTATTTTCTGTTGCACTGCCAATGCTTTATTGCGGGCAATATAAATGGCGATCTGTTCAGGATTTAATCCGGGCGGAAAATGTTCGTCTGTATCAGCAACAACAATCTCGAACGGAACTTCAGCCCATTCAAGCAATTGTTTTCTTCGTGGTGATTGCGATGCAAGAATTATTTTATTCATATATCAAAACAGAAAAATAGCATGGAAAGAATACCGGTGAGCATAATAAGCTTGGTGATATTGCTTAACCTCCGGTAGTCACCGGTTGTAACAGCCGGTTTTAATTTCAATAAAACATACGCTGATGGGATAATGACCGCTGCAAAACCGTATCCAACCGGTATCCACCATTTGGATTGAAGCATATATACCAGTGTGATCGTAACTGATGCGATTAGTACCACCAGCCACACAGCCGTATAAACTTTCGTTGCATTCACTCCCCAGGCAATGGGCATGGTGCGGCAATTATATTTGGCATCACCGGGCATATCTTCCATATCCTTTATAGCTTCCCGTACAAGCGAAATGATAAATGCAAACCCCGCATATAAAACCGCAATGCGGAAAAAACTCCGGTGATCTGTAACAAAAGCATCGGAGAGGTTTACCTTCGAAAAGAAAATGATCATTATTGTCCATGCTGTTAAAACCGAAATAACAATATTCCCAACTAACAATTGCTTTTTAAAATTGGTTGAATAAAACCAGAGCAGCGCCATGCAAAGCATATTGGCCAATATCAAATACCATTTTTGTGCAAATGGCAACGCCAGTATTGTTAATGCAAGGCCCGCAGAGTTCAGCATAAAATGCCATGCAATAGCCCAGCGCCGGCTGATGATCTTATCTACCACCATTCTTTTGGGCTTATTCACTTCATCAATATTAATATCGAAATAGTCATTGATGATATAGCCGGCAGCAGCGATACATAAAGAAGCCAGTACAAGAAAAATAAAATGCAATGAGTCATTGACCGGGATCGATCCTTCATACATCGGCCTGTAAATACAATATTGAAAAAGTGCCTGCGAGAGTGCAATAAAAAAGAGATTGGGCAGTCGCACCAACTTCATAAAGGCGGCTATCAATCTCATGAAGAAAAGTTTGAAGTTTAAGGTTTAATGTTTCAAGTTAAAAGACTGTGTTCATCCAACCATACTCCCAAAACTAAAACATTAAACTTTAAACCTTAAACATTAAACGGTATTTATCTTGACGTCACATCAATACGATACTCCCAATGATCATTTAGCTTCAGCACTTTTTCGATCACATCTCTTACGCAAGCATTGCCACCACTGATCGGGGAAATATATTGCACAAACTCTTTCACTTCATTTACTGCATCGGAAGGACAACATGGCAAACCAACTACAGACATAGCCGGCATATCCGGAAGATCATCGCCCATGTATAATACTTCCCCGGTTTTTAATTTATTTTCTGCGATATAATCCAGCACAAATTGCTTCTTATCCAGTACCGACATATGAACATTCGTGATACCCAGCTTTTCAAGTCGCTGTGCCACCTGCGGTGCGTTACCGCCGGAAACGATCAACACCCGGTATCCATTCTTTTCCGCCATCTGCAAAGCAAATCCATCTTTGATGTGCATACGTCTTGCCTGCAGGCCATCATTCATTACAAGCACAGTGCCATCGGTCAGCACACCATCTACATCAAAAACAAATGTGGTGATCTTTTTAAATAGTTCGAGAATGTTCATATGCAAATGTGTAAATATGAGAGTGTGATAAATGTGGAAATTCAGTTTATTTATTTTTCACATTTCCACATCATCACATTATTAATTTTTCTGGTTATCCCTCCACTCATACACCCATGAGCTTTGTATCATTTCCAGATGACCTTCATTGCTTTCTTCTCTTTTACCGGTAAAGCCGGGTATTTGCAACACCCATTCGAGCAGATCTGTAAAACGGATACGGTAGATCCTTCCTTCATTAAATTCATTACCGAAACGTTCATATAGTTTTTGTGCTATATCCTCGTAATCGTTCCAGTGTATGGGCGGCTCAAAATGTGACATATCGTATAATTTGGGAATGTGGGAAATGTGGAAATGTGGAAATTATCTGGCTGGGACTCTTTTCATTCTCACATTCATCACATTTTCAAATTAGCACATTCGTATTTTATTCTCCTAAAAATTGTGACTGGTCAGGTAAAGTTACTTCAATATCTCCTTCGCCGTCTAATAACAATGACTGGCAGCCTAATCTTGAATTTAATTTTGGATTGATGGCCCTGTCAATAAAATCCTCCTCCCTGTCGGTCAACTCATCAATATGATCCATTCCCCTTTCTATATACAAATGACAGGTAGTGCAGGCGCATACACCGCCGCAATTATGATGCAGCTCAATATCATTTGATAAAGCGATCTCAAGCAGGCTCTGCCCTGCCCCCACATTTTCAAGTGTGACAGCTTCCAGTCCTTTTTCTTCAAAATTGAATTTAACAGTGTACATCTTTTCCTTTCTTTTCAGGTCGCAAAAGTAATGCTAAAACGAGAAAGAGAGTTTACTTGTTCGGGAAACTCTGGGAATAAGAAATAAAGAATAAAAAATGAAAATAAGAAAGTTGACGACTCCGGCCTGTTCAGGGCCTGCACTTCTTTATTATTTATTATTCCTTATCTGACTCCCTGAATACTTTCTGTCATAAGTACATAAATATTCTTCAGCTGCGGATGATCTTTCAGTAATTCAAGATGTTTATGTATGGTATCGCTGTCGTGGCGCAGGGCAGGCCCTGTTTGTGACTGTTTGGGTGAAATATCTTTTATTCGTAAGGCCGTTTCCTCAATAAGCGGCCAAAGCTGTTTGAAATCAAGTCCTCCTTTGCGGCAATAGTCCTCTGTCAGTGCATATAAATGATTCACAAAATTACTGACGAACACAGCCGCCACATGCAATTTCAGTCTTTCATTGGCGCCGGCTTCTACTACATTTTCTTTTGCGATCGAATGAGCCAGCTGTTCCAATTTCTTTTTTGAAACTGCATCAGACCCCTCAAAGAAAACAGGAACATCCGGCAGGCTGCTCATATCTTTTCTCAAACTTTGTAAAGGATAAAAAACTCCATAATGATCGGTCACATCTTTTAAAACTTCTTTCGGAACAGATGCAGCTGTATGAGCCACCACTTTTCCATGCAATTTAAAATCATCCACCACATCCTGGATAGCATTATCGCTTACCGCTACAATATAGACATCGGCATTTTTATTCAACAGGCTTTTGTAGTTGGTAGATTCAGAATCTAATTCATAAGCCAGTTCCGATGCAGCAGAAGCATTACGGCTATATACCTGGAGAATAGTATGTCCTGCTGCTTTGAATTTTCTTCCAAGCACTGCCGCTACATTTCCGGAGCCGATGATTACAATGTCCATAAACCCCCAGTTGATTTTTTTTATTATAAAATTCATTATTCCCCTGAAGGGGAGATTGATAATCTTTCTTAATAACGGGAGAGCTTATTTTTGCGAATATGAAATTTTCTCAGCGACTTGCTCTCCGCTATATCAGGGCAAAATTCACTCTTCTTTCCTCCATCTCCAAAAAGAAAGCTGCTGAAAAGGCATTTGAACTTTTTTGTACGCCCCAGCGTCGCAATAAAAAAGCTTTACCAAAAATATTTGAAGAGGCGGAATCGCTTCATTTTAAACTCAACGGTATCACTATAAACGGCTGGCGATGGCCTCAGCCCACGAAGCCTGTCGACCAGCCGCCAGCGAAAAGAGCACTCATCCTTCATGGGTTTGAGTCATCGGTCACCAATTTTGACCGCTATATAAGGCCGCTTATCAAAAAAGGATATGAAGTGCTGGCTTTCGACGCACCGGCACATGGCCGCAGCGGCGGCAAAAAGATCACTGCTCCGTTATATAAAGAAACAATACTTCAGGTATGTAAACGATACGGACCTGTTCACTCTTTTATGGCACATTCTTTTGGTGGTTTGGCTGTAAGTCTTGCGTTGGAAGAAATGTCTCATACTAATGATCATAAGCTGGTACTGATGGCCCCTGCCACTGAAACAACTTCAGCCATTGATTCATTCTTTTCTTTCTTAAAATTGGATCCGGCTATCAGACCTGAATTTGATAAAGTAATTATCAGGGCTGGTGGTCTAAGTGCTGACTATTATTCCATCCGGCGGGCTATGAAACATATCAGGGCCAAAGTGTTGTGGGTGCATGATGAGGAGGATGACACCACCCCTGTCAGCGATGTGTTTACCGTGCAAAAAGAAAACTATCCCTATATCGAATTCGTAATTACCAAAGGACTTGGTCACCGGCGCATTTACCGGGACAACAAGGTCACCAAAGTAATTATGGATTTTTTATGAGAGCCACTTTATTAATATTGTTTTTCTTTACTTTCAGCAGTTCCTGTTCAAAAAATGAAGCATTTTTAACACCGGAAAAATCCATGATAAAAAAATATTCTTACCTCGCATTAGGCGATTCTTATACGATCGGTGAAATGGTGCAGCCCCAGGAAAATTTTCCCAACCAGGTGGTACAGATGATGACCAGCAATTCAATTGACCTGGAACGCATTGTTGCCCGTACAGGCTGGACAACAGATGAGTTGGAAGCCGGCATCATCGTATCAGACAACAACAAACCTTTATTGAACAGGTATGATTTTGTTTCCCTGCTGATCGGTGTCAATGATCAATACAGGGGCCGTTCAGTTGACGACTATAAACCTGGATTTGAAGAATTACTTCGCAAAGCCATTAAGTATGCAGGCAACCGGGCCGATCATGTTGTCGTTCTTTCTATTCCTGACTGGGGTGTAACTCCTTTTGCCAATGACAGGGACCGGGAACAGATAGCAAAAGAGATTGATGTTTACAATGCGGCAAATAAACAAATTACCGGACAGTATAACGTACACTATATAGATATCACTCCGTGGACAAGAGAAGCAGTTACAGATAATTCATTGCTGGCTTCAGATGGATTGCATCCTTCAGGCAAAGAATATAAACGCTGGGCTGAGAAGATCACAACCTTCTTCCAAACAAAATTATAGTTGAATTACAGCGAAATATTCTCCGTAATTATGCGTCTTAAACAAATGACCAAAAGGAGATAAAATTTCTTTTCACGAAAAATTTACTATCCTTGTCCTAACTTGCGGCCGCTGAAAAGCGGTTTTATGTTATATAATATGGTGTGAAAATGGCGAAAAACTTGTTGATAGTCGAGAGCCCTGCGAAAGCGAAAACGATCGAAAAGATACTGGGAAGTGATTTCCAGGTCAAGAGTTGTTTTGGCCATATCCGTGACCTCCAAAAGGCCGGGATGGGCATTGACGTTGACAAAAATTTCAAACCTACCTATATAGTTCCTGCTGAAAAAGAAAAAGTAGTTGCCGAACTGAAAAGACTGGCCGATAAAAGCGAAGAAGTCTGGCTGGCAACGGATGAGGACCGTGAAGGTGAAGCGATCAGCTGGCATCTTTGTGAAGTGCTGGGTCTCGATCCCAAAAAAACCAAGCGGATCGTTTTTCATGAGATCACCAAACCTGCAATTAAAGAAGCGGTTGCAAATCCCCGCCGGGTTGATATGAACCTGGTGATGGCGCAGCAGGCAAGAAGAATTTTGGATCGTATTGTTGGCTTTGAACTCAGCCCTGTTCTTTGGAGAAAGATCAGTGTAAGAAATAATTTGAGTGCAGGCCGGGTGCAAAGTGTAGCCGTAAGATTAATTGCAGAAAGAGAAAGAGAGATCAATGCCTTTATTCCTGTCAGTACATTCCGGATCGAAGCACAATTTACGGCTAAGGATGTTTCTGATAAATTGGTCACTTTTTCAGCAGAAGGGAAAAAGCAAAATGCTGCTGAAGATGCAGAATCGTTTTTGAAAAGTTGTATTGGCGCTGATTATAAAGTAACAGATATACAGGTGAGGCCGGGCAAACGTTCTCCTGCCCCTCCTTTTACTACTTCCACATTACAGCAGGAAGCTTCGAGAAAATTAGGATATGGTGTTTCCAGGACAATGCTGATCGCACAGAAATTGTATGAGAATGGTTATATCACATATATGCGTACTGATAGTGTGAACTTAAGTAATACTGCATTGGGCGATATCACCAACACCGTGAAAGGCATGTATGGTGAGCAGTATCACCAGTTCCGAACATACAAGAGTAAAAATGCAAATGCACAGGAAGCACATGAAGCGATACGGCCTACCTATATGAGCAATTCATCCGTTCCTGAACCGGAATGGGCAAGATTGTATGAACTGATCTGGAAAAGAACAATGGCTTGCCAAATGGCCGATGCTGAATTGGAAAAGACAACAGCTAAAATTGAAATATCAACGAATAAAGAAGAATTAACGGCAAGTGGTGAGGTATTGAAATTCGATGGTTTCTTAAAAGTTTACAGGGAAGATAAGGATGATGACGAAGTGGAAGATGATGCTAATGAAGGAATGTTACCGCCATTATCGGTCGGTCAGCAGTTACCGCTGAAGGATATGAAAGCCACGGAAAGATTCAGCCGCCCTCCTTCCCGCTATACAGAAGCATCACTGGTAAAAAAGATGGAAGAACTGGGAATTGGTCGTCCTTCTACTTATGCCCCTACTATTTCTACCATATTGAAAAGAGGCTATGTAGAAAAAAGAGATAAAGAAGGTGTTCAGCGATTTTATTCTGTTTTTCAACTAAAAGAAAGTGAGGTCACTAAAAAATTAGACAGTGAAATGACCGGCGCTGAGAAATCAAAATTGTTCCCTTCTGATCTTGGTCTTGTCGTTACAGACTTCCTGAATAAATATTTCGACGACATCATGGATTATAACTTCACGGCCCGCATTGAAGAAGAATTTGATGAAGTGGCCGAAGGCAAGATGAAGTGGAATAAAATGATCGACGATTTTTATAGTCCTTTTAAAAAGGATGTTGAAAAAACGATCGAAGTAGCAGAAAGGGCATCTGGTGAAAGAGTATTGGGTACTGATCCTGAAACTGGCAAACCGGTGATGGCAAGAATGGGAAGGTATGGCGCCATGGTGCAGATCGGTGAAGCGAATGATGAAGAGAAACCCCGTTTCGCAAAAATCCCGACGGGACAGAGTATCGAGACCATCACATTTGATGAAGCAATGAATTTGTTTGGTGCACAGGGCAGCATGGGACAATATGAAGAGAAAGATGTTTCGGTAAATGTGGGCCGCTTCGGTCCTTATGTAAAATGGGGTGAAGATTTTATTTCATTGCCGAAGGGAACAGACCTGGGGACAGTGAATTTGGAGAAAGCGATACAAACAATCAAAGCAAAACAGATTGCTGATGCACCTGTAGGAACTTATGATAATAAATCCATCACAAAAGGAACAGGACGTTTTGGTCCTTATATAAAATGGGATGGCATGTTCATCAATGTACCCCGTCGCTACAATTGGGCCCATCTTTCCCAGGCAGAGATGAATGAACTGATCGAAGCCAAGAAAAAGAAAGAGGAGAACCGCTATATACACAGGTGGCAGGATGAAAAGATCTCAGTAGAAAATGCAAGATGGGGCCCGATCATTAAGTTTGGCAAAAAGATCATTCGCCTTCCAAAAAAAGCCGACGATACAAAATATACTGCTGAAGAAGCTGCTGCCTTTACCGTAGATGATGTAAAAAAATTCATTGAAGCAGAGATACCGGGTGCATTTACAAAGAAGGGAAAGAAAAAAGCAGCAGTTAAAAAAGATAAAGCTCCGGCTCAAAAAGCAGCTGCTAAAAAATCGGCAACAAAGAAAGCTGCGCCTAAAAAGAAAAAATAAATAGATGGGGTATTCATTTCAATACACCCTTACTCCCGAAGAGTATGCACTCTATAATGTCTATACGGTATGGTCAGCGCCGGATAAGAGACAGTACCGGATACAGTCATTCATTAGTATCTTTTTTTTGGGTGCGATGGGAGCAATTTCCGCAATTTATATGATGGGTAGTATTAGTAGTCGCGATATGTACTCCTCTTTCTCCTGGATCGTTGTTGGCGTACTTTCGTTGGTTGTTGCCGTTATTTTCAATTTGTCTGTGGGTCCACGAACCAAAAAAAATGCCGTTCGGCTTGTTCAGCTCGATGAAAATAAATACATCATCTCTGAGAGCATGATTGAGCTTACTGATCAAAATCTGCATCATAAGGATGACAATAGTGAAACCTATCAGTCATATCATTCAATTGCCAGAGTCAGTGAAGCAAATGATTGCATTTATATTTATGTCAATACAGTCCAGGCGTATATTATTCCCAAACGTATTTTTAAATCCAAAGAAGAGGAAGATGACGTTTTGAAATTTCTTACTCAAAAGATATCAGTTACATCCTCTTTACGTTCGATCTCATCCTGAGTGCACAATCCTTTTTCTTATAAATTACTATATTCACTCAAATTCTAAGAATGAAACGTTCTTACTGGGAAAAGATAGCTCCCTCCTATAACGATGAGATATTTGATGTGCTTCATAATGACAAGAAAGCACTCATCCGTTCGGTAATCAATAAGTATGCTTCAAAAAATAAAACTGTAATAGATATTGGCTGTGCTATTGGCAAATGGCTGCCCGTACTCTCCCCCCTTTTCAAAAAAGTATATGCCGTTGATATTTCTTTGAAAAATCTGCAGATAGCTAAACAGCTTTACCCGCAATACAAGAATGTTGATTATGTCCGGGCTGATATGTCCGGCAAGAAAACCAAAGTTCCTCAATGTGATTTTGGTATTTGTATCAATGCCATCCTCACCCCCTCTTTAAAAGACAGGACGATCTTCTTTCGATCCTTATCAGCCTGTGTAAAAAAGGGAGCCAGGATCGTTATTAGCATTCCTTCTTTGGAGTCATGGTTGCTGACAAGCATCATTCAACAACAATTCAAAATTGATAAAACTCTTTTCCCTGCAACGAAAAATGCGAAAGAAGCATTGAGAAAATGGAATAATATACGACAGGGTAATACAGACATTGACGGTGTGTCTCACAAACATTACCTGAAAGAAGAATTACAATTGATATTGGCCAATGAAGGATTCATCGCCGAAGATTTTCAAAAAATAGAATATAACTGGGACACTGAATTTATCAAACCTCCAAAGTGGTTGAAAGAACCTAAGCCATGGGACTGGATGGTACTAGCGAGAAAAAAATAAGGAATAAGAAATGAGAAATAAGAAATCAGGAAGTTGCAGACCCTAACTCACCATTCACCTGTTCTTAACGTCTGTGGAAAAGTTTAACTATCTTATTTCAGCAGCAGTGTAGATATTGTGGCCTAATCGCCACCATGGAAACAAATAAAGAGATATCTGCCCTTTTTACTTTGATTGATGATCCTGATGAAGAGGTATTCGGTGCTGTATCAAATAAGATCGTTGATTATGGCAAGAATATTATTCCCAACCTGGAACATCTGTGGGAAACTACTCCCAATGAACAGATACAGACCCGTATCGAATTATTGATTCACCGCTTACATTATACCGATCTTGCTGAAGATTTTCGTCAATGGGGATTGTCAGGACATCATGAACTGATGCTGGGTGCTATGCTCACCTGCAAATTCCAGTATCCTGATATTTCAACAACACCTGTGATGCAGGAAATAGAAAAGATCCGCCGCAATATTTGGCTTGAGCTCAACAATTATCTTACTCCGCTTGAACAAGTGAATATCGTTACCAGTATTTTATATAGTTATTATGGTTTAAAAGGCGGTGAAACGAATTATAAAGAACCAAATGAATTTTTGCTGCATAAAACATTAGAAGCTAAGCGGGGTAACCAGATCAGCAATGGGATATTGTACCTCATACTTTGCGAGTTACTCGATATTCCTGTAAGAGCCATTAATATTCCCAAACAATTCATCATTGCCTATTTCAAACCTGGCTATTCAGATGAATCGCTTCCTAATCCTGTACATAAAATAGAATTCTTCATAGATCCCACATCAGGACAGGTATTTACTCAACAGGATGTAGATAATTATTTCAAACGTATTTCCGTTCCGCCTGTGGGTTCTTATTTCAAACCTGTAAAGAATAAACAAGTGATACAGTTGCTGCTGGAAGAGTTCAGTAAATGTTTCAGCAATGATAAAGATGAATACAAGAGAGCTGAATTAGTTGCATTGTCGAAATTGCTGGATAGTTGATGTGGAAATATGAAGATGTGAGAATGTGAAAATGAAATTTCGCTCATTATTTCCCTCATTTCCACACTTTCACACTTATCACATTCTCTTATTATAAACTCAAACTATACCCTTCCCTATACTCTCTTCTCACAAATTGATTCGCTTCATCAAAGTTGGTGACCTTCATATTCGCAGCATCCCATAATAATTTTTTGCGTCCAAGATATTTATCCTCCCATCCTTTCAATTTGGGGTTTTTCATCATCCAGCTGCGGATGGCAAGATTGCCCATCAAAATACTCTCAGTGAATGGCCCTGCATATTCAAAGGGCGAACTTGTTTTTCCATTTTCATACCCGGCAATACAAGCATTCACCCATTGCAGGTAATGTCCTTCGGGAACTCTTTTGATCGTTTCCTTCGGCATTTTCTTTTCCTGCATCAGTTTGGTTGGTAATAATCGTGGATTGGCGCCATAGCAATCCAACAATAATTTTCCTTTGCTGCCAATAAATAAAACACCGCCATCCCAATTACCAAAATCTTCTCCCGGCAATAACTCATCCGGACGATCAGGCAATAATCCGCCATCATGCCAGGAGACTTTAATATTTCCTTTTCCATCTTTTCTCGGATAATTCAAATGAATGATCGAAGAAGGCGGACAAGCATCTAAATTTTGCGAATCGTTCCACATCTCTTTCCAAACAATGCCCACACTGCATTCTGCAGAATCAGGATAATCTATAGGTAAAATTCTATAAATAGGATCCATGATATGACAAGCCATATCACCCAATGCACCGGTACCAAATGCCCACCATCCTCTCCAGTTGAATGGCAGGTAAGCAGGATTGTAATCGATCCATTTAGCAGGGCCTAACCAAAGATCCCAGTTCAATTCTTTTGGCACTTCATGTTTTCCTGAAGGAGTTGCTGTGCCCTGTGGCCAAACCGGTCTGTTGGTCCATGCATGTGCTTCTGTTACTCTGCCAATCATTCCATCATCAATTATTTCTTTTGCTTTACGAACACCATCACCCGAGCCGCCCTGGTTGCCCATTTGTGTTACCACTTTATATTTTTTTGCCGCTTGTGCCAATATCCTTGCTTCGTAAATATCATGTGTCAATGGTTTTTGAGTATAAACATGTTTTCCCAATTGCATCGCCGCTAATGTGGCTACTGCATGTGTATTATCAGGAGTGGATATAGAACAAGCATCAATAGTATTTTTTTCTTTGGCCAGCATCTCTCTGAAATCTTTGTAGTAGCTGGCTTTGGGGAAACGTTCTCTTGATTTGACCGCCTGCCTGTCATCTACATCACACATGGCAACGATATTCACATAAGGGCTTTTGGCAAATTCAGCCAGGTCACCCTCACCTTTTCCCCCTGCCCCAATGCCGGCGATATTCAATTTATCGCTGGGTGCAATAAATCCACGACCCAATACATGACGGGGAACAATAAAGAATGCGCCGCCAACAATAGCGGTATTGCGAAGAAAATTTTTCCTTGAAATGCTGCTGCCTTTTTTAACCGGTGTCATGAACGTAAATTTTTATCAAGATACTTAGAAAAGCCATATGAGTCATACTGGTAAAATAAGTCATATTGATTATCTGTATTTGACCCATTTGACTTTTTTGACTAATTTGACCGGATGATCAGTTGGGACGATTTTGAAAAAATTGATATGCGGGCGGGAACCATTATTGAAGTGGATGATTTTCCCAAAGCCCGGAAGCCTGCTTATAAGCTGACCATTGATTTTGGAGATGAAATCGGTTTAAAAAGATCATCGGCACAGGTGACGGTGCATTACAAAAAAGAAGAATTGTTGAACCGAAAAGTAATTGCAGTGATCAACTTTCCTCCCAAACAAATTGCAGATTTTATCAGCGAATGCCTGTTGCTGGGGGTTTATGATGAGAACAAAGACGTAATTTTATTGCAACCTGAACGACCTGTAAAAAACGGAATGAGGATCGGGTAAACATGACAGCCAGCCACAGCACATATTATCATTCTCCTGTTGGTGTTTTAAAAATAAGCGGCACCGAAGATTATATCAGTGAAGTAAGTTTTCATGATAAATCGCAAAAAACAGACGGCAGGAAAAAGAATTTACCGCCAATGATCATTCAATGTATCGAACAATTCATTCAATACTTTAATGGCCAGCGACGAACTTTTGAATTACCGATCAATCAACCGGGCACAGCTTTTCAGCAAGAAGTATGGAGTGAACTGATGCAAATACCTTTTGGAAAAACGATCAGCTATCTTGAATTAGCCAGGCGGACAGGAGATACAAAAGCTACAAGAGCTGTAGCCAATGCCAATGGGAAGAATAATGTTGCTATCATTGTTCCCTGTCACCGTGTTATTGGATCGAATAAAGACCTTGTAGGATATGGTGGCGGGTTATGGAGAAAGAAATGGTTACTGGAGCATGAAGCGAAAGTGGCGTATGGAGTTCAGACGCTATTTTGACCATTTTAATAATTCTGGTCTGTTATATCTTCTTTTGGAATGCCTCATCCATATTTCTTTTTCAGGATCCCAGTTATCGAGTTCAGATTTACCGTGACCTAATGTACTTTGATATATTAATTTTCCTTTCGAGAAATAAAAAACTCCTGACCATCCCATTGAATCAACAGGGTTCATGGATGGGAAACGCCATACTTCTTTTTCTGTAGCAAAAATCAAAGTTCCTTCATGCAGGTAATATTCTTCTTCGTAATCCGTACTGTCTAATGTATAATTGACCCGGAAATATAAAAGGTTCTTTGGATCCCTGAGGTAGGTCCATTTTTGAGTATAGGTCTTTTTTGCTATATAATCTCTGTATAGCGTTAGGTCAAAAGTCCGCTGTTTTTTCTCAAGAACAATATCTGTTTTGCTAACGATCGAATCGATCTTTTCCTTTGTATAGGTATTAGAATTGATTTGCCCCTTAAGAGAGTTGCAAAGAAGAAGGATAATTACAGGACACAAAAATTTTCCGTTCATCCAAGTTCACTTTTTGTAAAAGCAAAAGGCAATAACTGGTTCGCTGTTTCAATGATAAAAACATTTCCTTCCATGCCACCGAGGATCAAACGTATCGGTTTTTTTAATCTTGTTTCATATTCCAACAAAGCCTGCCGGCACATACCACAGGGCGAAATAGGATGATCGCTTTTGATCTCGTCGCTGTTATAACTGATCGCAATGCTTTTAATAGCAACATTGGGATGAAGCGTAGCAACAGAACCAAGCAATACCCTTTCCGCACAAATACCAACAGGATAAGAAGCATTTTCCTGGTTAGTGCCGGCCACCACTTCGCCATTCTCCAGCATAGCAACAGCCCCCACATGAAAATTTGAATACGGAGCATAAGCCTGTTCTGTTACTGATTTTGCTTCCCTCAATAACCATGCATCCTCCTCAGCCAACTGGCCAATGTCGTCATATACTTCGTATTCAAACTCAAATTTCTTCTCTTTCATCTTATTAAGATAACACTTTATATGCAAATCTGTTACAGCAAGGTTCCACAGGTTTAAAAGTTCAAAAGGTTTAAGACGTTGGGCTGAACTTCTTAAACCTTTTGAACCTCTTGAACTTTTTAAACCTTCTTTACCGGACAATACGGAATAATCGCTTCCATCGTGGGCCTTTATCCCAGCTGAACCAGATCATCCATGCTTTACCAACGATCCTGTCTTCCGGTACAAAACCCCAGAAACGGGAATCCTGTGACTGGTGGCGGTTATCACCCATCATCCAGTAATAATCCATTTTGAAAGTATATTCAGTTACTTCTTTTCCATTCAAAAAGAATTTTCCATCCCGCTTATAAAAATCATTATGCTCATACACCCTTATTGGTCTTTCATAGATGTCGTACGTTGAATCGTTTAAAGCAAGTTTAGCTCCGCTTTTCGGTATCCATATTTTTCCATAATTATCAGTAGTCCACCTGTTCCTCCATACGTAGTTTTCAAAGGCAGCATCATATCTTGTGGTATCATCATAAAGAAAATAATTTATACTTTTCAATATCCCGGCATTTTTCATCTTGTCAACAACTTTAGTCGTAAGCGTTAACTTGTATCTATTATTACCGAAGGATGTGTTTACCGGATCATAAAGATTAACGCCATACTCACTTTTCATTATTTCAGGATCAAGGGCCATTTTTGATTCGACATCATAATCCATCTGCGCATTAGGAGGTAGTTCACTTTTCTTGCCATTCACAAAAACCTCGCTGTTGATGATCTGTAATGTATCCCCTGCAACAGCAATACATCTTTTAATATAATTATCGGTTTTATCCGCTGGATGAACAGCCAGCGGCCATTTGTCAGGATTGCTTAAAACTATCCTGCGGCCGGCATCCATGTCTCCTCTTCCTTCTTCACGGAGCAGCTGATAATACGGGTGCTTTGATTGCCATTGATCCGGTGAAAGGTTCACCACTGTATCGCCGAGCGGAAAATTAAATACCACTACATCTCCTCTTTTAGGAGAGCTGGCAAACCATCTTATATATGGCAGCTTGATCAATCCTGAATATGATTTCCTACGGGAATTAAATGGCAGGTAATTGTGTACAAAAGGTACTGAAAGCGGCCTGCTGGGAATTCTTGGTCCATAACTCAACTTGCTGACAAAAAGAAAATCCCTTACCAGCAATGTTTTTTCCATTGACTCAGATGGAATGGTATAAGCTTCAAAAACAAATGTCCTGATCAATGTAGCTGCAACAACAGCAAAAATGGCGGCATCCACCCACTCTCTCCAGCTTTTTTTCTTATGTTTTTTTACCCCATCCTGCCCGATGAATTTTGGGTCTTCTTTATAAGCGAGATAAGGGAAATAAAAAGGAGCAAACAGGGAAGCCAGTGTATGTTGGCCCAATCCAAACTTTCCAAATGCTTTTGTAAACTCAATAAATATGCCCGGACTGATGAACCAACCTACTACCGGAATGGCTTGCCAAAACACCCAATGCCCGGGACGTTTGACGGCTTTCTGCATTTCCCATGTATTATAAAAGGGAACATAAGCTTTCCATGCAGCAATACCTGCTTTGGGAAACAATTTTGCAAAACCAAAGGAAGGCAGAAAAACGACCAGGGTACCGATAAGATAAACAATGAATAAATGGTAAAGGGGCATGAGCCGAATTTTATAGCTGACAAAAGTATTGTAAATATTTGCCTGTCAAAATTTTAATGTTCAAAGTTTTGCTAAACAGGGCTATTTCGGCATCACATAATTCTTTACATCCTCTGCGGTAATGCTTTTACCCGAGAGAATGACCAGTCTCTCCACCACGTTCCGGAGTTCCCGGATATTACCGGTCCAGTTGTATTGTTGCAATAACTTGACAGCATCTTCGTCGATCAGTTTTACCGCAATGCCATATTCTGAACATATATCGTCCAAAAACTGTTCAACCAGCAGCGGGATATCATCCCTTCTTTCATTTAATGAAGGAACATGAATAAGAATGACGCTAAGCCGGTGATACAGGTCAAGTCTGAAATTCTTTGCTTCTACTTCTTTCAGCAGGTCTTTGTTCGTAGCTGCGATAACTCTTACATCTACATTGATATCCTTATCGGCTCCTACCCTTGTAATTTTTCCTTCCTGCAAGGCCCGGAGCACTTTGGCCTGTGCATTCGCACTCATATCTCCTATCTCATCCAGGAAAAGTGTACCCCCATTGGCTGATTCAAATTTTCCGATGCGTTGCTTGATAGCAGATGTAAAGGAGCCTTTCTCATGCCCGAACAATTCACTTTCGATGAGTTCGGTTGGAATAGCAGCGCAATTCACTTCAATGATCGGCCCGGTTGCCCGGTTACTTTTTTCATGTATCCATCTTGCCACCAGCTCTTTTCCCACACCATTATCACCGGTGATCAATATTCTTGCTTCCGTTGGTGCTACTTTCTCGATCGTTTCTTTGATCTTTTTTATAGGCATAGATGCCCCGATCATTTCCTGCACACGGCTCACTTTTCTTTTCAGCACTTTGGTTTCGGTTACCAGGCTGCCTTTGTCCATCGCATTGCGGATAGTGATCAACAAACGGTTCAGATCAGGAGGTTTTGAAATATAATCGTAGGCGCCTTTTTTTACAGCTTCTACTGCTGTTTCTATATTACCATGTCCGGATATCATAATGATGGGTACATCAGGATTTATCTCGCCGGCTTTTTGAAGGAATTCTATACCATCCAGTTTCGGCATCTTTATATCGCACAATACAACATCAAAATTCTTTTCTTTGAACTTTTTAAGCCCTTCCTCGCCATCGGCTGCTTCTTCAATCTTATATCCTTCAAAGGAAAGTATCTCGGTCAGCGTTTTGCGGATTGCCTTTTCATCATCAATGATCAGTATATCTGCCATCAGGAGTTATTTGAGCTGCAAAAGTAAATGATTTAAGAAGAAAGCTGTGAGCCCTTAGCTTTTAGCCTTTAGCTGCCCGCTATAGCAGTCGGAAACATTGATATTTCGAAGCTCTGGCTAACGGTTCATAGCTAAAAGCTGTTATATAAAATAAGAAGCCGGGTAGAAACCCAGCTTCGTTTTTAAATCCAATATCCTATGAAAAACCATTGCAAAGATGCACAACATCAGTTAAAACGATGCACAATAGCCGAAAAATATTTTTAAACGGTAATTCTACTTGTGTCTGAATAACACTAATTATTTATTCACATACATTACTTCCTTCACCAGCTTGACAGTCCTTGCAACATCAGGCAGGGCTGCTGCTACAAGATTAGGAGCATAATGCAGAGGCGCATCTGCTGCCGTTATGCGGCGTATGGGCGCATCGAGATAATCAAATCCTTCTTTTTGTATTCGGTAAGTTATTTCTGATGATATAGAAGCGAATGGCCATTGTTCTTCTACGATCACAAGGCGATTGGTTTTTTTTACACTTTCCAAAATTGTCATCCAATCAAGCGGGCGAATAGTTCTCAGATCAATTACTTCGGCACTCACACCTTCTTTTTCCAGTTCTGCTGCTGCACCTAATGCTACTTTCATCATTTTATTGAAAGAAACAATGGTGACATCACGACCCGATCTTTTGATATCTGCTTTACCCAGTTCAATGTAATATTCTTCTTCAGGCACTTCGCCTTTTTCACCGTACATCACTTCACTCTCCATAAAGATGACCGGGTCTTCTTCATACCGGATCGATTGTTTCAACAATCCTTTTGCATCATATCCATTACTCGGCGACACCACTTTGATACCAGGTATATTGGCATAAAGACTTTCAAATGCAGTAGAATGCTGTGCACCTAATTGACCTGCAGAGCCATTAGGTCCCCTGAAAACAATTGGGCAAGATACTTGTCCACCACTCATTGCCAGCATTTTAGAAGCTGTGTTGAGAATTTGATCTAAGGCCAGAACTGCGAAGTTCCATGTCATGAACTCGACCACTGGCCGGAGTCCGTTTTGTGCGGCACCAACCCCCACTGCAGCAAAACCCAATTCAGAAATAGGTGTATCAATCACTCTTTTGGGTCCAAATTCGGCAAGCATCCCCTGGCTCACTTTATAAGCGCCATTGTATTCCGCCACTTCTTCACCCATCAGGAAAACCCTTTCATCCCTTCTCATTTCTTCAACCAAAGCCTCCCGCAACGCTTCCCTGAATGGAATTGATCTTGCCATTTTTCTATTCTGTTTTAGGGGAGCAAAAATAGCATGCCCTCTGTAGATAACCTAAAGTTTAAAAAGTAAAAAAAAACTACTGCTTCGCAGTAGCTTTTTTAATTAATGAATGCATACAATATTATTGCTCATAACCCAATTCCTTGATACAATCCAATGCTAATTCCTGTCCCAGTTCCCTTCCTTCCTCTTCGGTTCCTGAAGCATCGGCTTTTTTCAAACTGGGATACCTTTCCTGCAACTTATCAAGAATACATTCGCAATAGTTCTTAGCTTTTGACTCCCCAAGGCTTTCTACTACCTGTTCAGTTGCACAGAGCTTCATCCATTGCCTTTTATCTGAACTTGACCAGCTGCCAGAACTGTAATCTTCATCCCTGTCCTTGTTTCTATCATCCCTTTCTTCATCGTCCCTATCTTCATCATCCCTGTCTTTGTTCCTGTCATCATCCCTGTCATTATAATCATCTTTGTCTTTGCTGGTGTTATTTCTGTCATTTGCCCCCTTTCCCTTATCATTATTGCAGGAAGCCGCAAACAGCCCAAATGCCATAAAAAGGATAAGTAATTTTTTCATAATAGTGTGTTTTGTTTGATGATACGACAAGGTAATTATTCTGACTGAACCGGTGAAATTTATTAGAGAAATTTATGACCTGCTGCAGCAGTAATAAATGACTGCAACTTTTCTCTGTCCAATTTACCACCCGTTCTTACACCACTGCATACGTCCACACCAAATGGTCTTGTTTGCCTGATGGCCTGTTGAACATTATCAGCATTTAATCCACCAGCCAAAAAAACAGGAACAGAAACCGATTCAACGATCTTCCTGCTTATTTCCCAATTATGCGTATTGCCGGTTCCTCCTAAGGTTTTCACTGCTAATGCAGGATTACCGCTATCGAGCAGTATAGCATCTACTTCTTCATGCACTTTTAATGCCTGTCCAATACTGTCCTCATCAGAAACATGTATCACCTGTACAATATTCAAATGCGGAAGAGCATCATGTATCTGACGGTAAGTTCCTTCTGTTAGTTCATCAACTATCTGCACCGTATTGACATGAACTCTTTTTACATGATCTATAATTCCTTTTGCAGATTGTTCAGATGTCAATAAAAAGGAAGAGAGGGGTGGATGAATGATCTTAACGATAGATTCGATGAGTGCATCATCAATAGGTCCCGGCCCGCTGGGCATTTTTCCAACAAGGCCCAATGCATCTGCCCCAAGCCTGATAGCCATCTTCGCTTCTTCATGAGAAGAAATGCAGCAGATTTTGATTCTTGTTCTCACAATGGAAAGTTATACAAAGGAAGAATTATTCTTTAATAAGAAACTTTTCGCCAAAGATGTTTACCCGGAAAAATTTCCCATCTTCGATCAGCAATCCTTCGGATTTGCCGGCAGCATGGTGCACATCTGTATTAAAGAGTTTGCCATTATATCTTACACTTATTGTATCGGCCACAACGGTGTGACCAGTGGCAATATATTTTACCCCAAATTTTTGAATAGTGCTGTCGATCTGCTGCATAACGGTTGGTGACGGAGTTTTATAATATCCCCGGTACCAGAATGGGCCTGCATCAGAGAAAATAGTATCGACACGAAGATCGGTGTATTTAAAACTGCTGTCGGGATACCAGGGCCTTGCCAGGTCATTGACAGTTTGCAGTGTGACATTCATCTTGTTCATCTGGGAAGAAATACCGGCATGTGCATACAGAATGTCACCCACTTTCTCCATTATATTCTTTGTCCTGAGCCATCTTCCCAATTCTGAATATTCGCTGAACAGGTATTCATACTTCTCACCAAGCAGCATAGCAGTTTCTCTATACTTGGGATGCAAATAACGAAGATCGCCGTTCATATTCATGATCTCATGATTCCCTAAAACAAAATGAACATAACCACCGGCAGCTTTTGCTTTTTCTTCCAGTGAATAGATCAGCCATAAAGCTTCTGTTACCTGGTTACCCCTGTCAAAGAAATCGCCGGTCAATACAAGATGGCCGTTACCAAATGTCCAGTTATAATTGCTATCAATTATTCCATTGCCTTGCAGGAGCTTCCTGAAAAACCTAAAATTGCCTTCTATATCGGAAACAACAAATTGTTTTGCCACATCATTGTATTCGCTTGCTTCATTTTCCAATGCTGCTTTCAACAGTACAGGGAAGGTTATTCCCGGCTCATCGGTAGCAACTGAAATGGCAGTAGTTGATTTTTTCAACAGGTCAACTGTATCGCTCTTCATTATTTTCCAGCCATCTTCTTCCATTACATAACGGACGATCATCTTATCCTCCTTGTATAAAACATAAGGCCCGTCAAATTGTGTAGCATTTGCAGTGGCGACCCGCATGTTTTTTTTGCAGTTTTCACCAGCAAAAAAAACACCGGCCACAATAAGAGTGATAAAACTGAAATACATATTTTTCATACACATCCTTTTGGTCTTGCAGAGAATAGCAAGTAGTAAGTGACGGGTAGCTGGTAGGGTTGGCGTGATAATGTCAATTTTCCTACTGGCTACTGGCTACTTTCTATTCCCTACCCGCTGTTCTATGCAGATAATAAGAAAGGCAAAATGGTTGCCATACTATCCTGCAAATAAAGATATTTCAAATTTTCACTGGTTTAACTCCTTCCACCGGTCAGGGGTCATTTCAAATTTAACTTCACCTTTCCCATACATACCTGTTTCCAGCCATCCTGTTCGCCGGTAAAAAGATTCTGCCCTTGTGCCGGGTGCCGTACTCAGCCAGATCGTTTCGCCGGTCTGGCTAAAATACCAATTCATCATTTCGTCATGCAGGATCCTTCCGATCCCCCTTCTCTCATAACCTGGCTGAATGAACAAGGCCCACACATTGCGATCAACAACAGATACGATGCTGAAACCAACAACAGTTTTACCTGTTTCACAAACCCAGCCCTTCCCTCTCCTGCATATGTAATCTTCCACCATTTTATCCGGGATTAGAGCGGGATCGGAAAGCCGGTTTTCTTTTACGGCATTTCTTACAACTTGTATTTGGAGAATATCAGCAATTGTCGCTTCTCTTATTATCATTAATCTTATTATTGAAGCCGTGAATAGACAAGTGTGTCTTCAAATTTACCTGCATAAAAAAAATCTTCTTTAAAATATCCTTCTTTTACAAAACCGGTTGATTCCAGCACAGCTGATGAGCCGGCATTGGCAGGACTTAAACGGGCTTCAACACTATGCAATCCCATTGTATTGAAACCGTATTCCAGCACTTTTGTGATCGCTTCTTTCATGATCCCTTTTCGCCACCAGGCAGGGATCAATGCATAACCGATCTCGGACCTGTAACTTTCTTTTGTAATATTCCAGTAACAAATGGTGCCGATAATTTTTGAAATATCCCCTTTTACTGCGATTCCCCAAAGGATGCTTTCATTATTATCAATATTCCGATCAATGATGGAGAGGAAATCTATGATTTCCTGTATATTTTTCGCAGGTTCTTTGCTGAGGAATTGCAGTACCCCTGGGTCAGACCGCAGAAAAAATAACTCAGGTATATCTTTCACTGTTATCCTTCTGAGTAAAAGTCGTTCCGTTGATAATTCAGGGAAAGGAGTAAAATTGAGTTCTAACATAATGAGCGAAAGTTAATTCAAGTAAAATTAATCGTAAATTACAAACTGTATTTTATAACCAGGAACCAACACAATGACCAAAACCCTGCATAGTATGCGATCAGTAAGAATTTGCGTTATTTTATTGGTATTTATTTGCTCGGTCAATCCCGGTCATTCTCAAAAAGTAAAAGTTGACAGTCTTGCGAAAAGATTGGCCGTAGAACAAAAAGACACCGCCCGGGTCCGTCTTATGTGGACCATGGCCAGGGATATGACAAGGTATGATCCCGACTCTGCTATGAAGCTTGCACAACAATCTTTATACCTGGCGCAACATATCGGAGATAAAGAAGGCGAATCAAGATCACTTGGTATCCTGGCCAATACTTTTGTAAAAATTGGTAATTATGCCCGTGCTCTCGAATTGAATATCCGCAAACTTAAATTGGAAGAAAAAAGAGAGAAGCCGGAAAACCTTGCCAGTGTACTGATGAATATCGGTATTGTGTATGCCCTCGAAGAAGATTACCGTATCGCTTTGCAATATTATTCCAAAGCAGATTCAGTTATTGAAAAATTCAATGTGGATAGATTCCGGTATAATATCAGCCTGAATATCGGCGATACATATAACCGGCTGAACATTTCAGATTCAGCTTATGTTTTTTTCAATAAATCATTCAATATAGCTAAAGCAAAGGATGACCGGGAGAGCATGGGTATTTCGATGACAGGACTCGGGCATTGTTATCTCAAACTCGGCAGTTATGAACAATCGTTGATGAATTATAAGGGTAGTCTTGATTACCTGCAGGAGTCGAATAATGATGAAGTGCTTTGCGAATCAACATTAGGCCTTGCAAATCTTTTTAGAAAATTAAATAAACCGGATTCATCAGAACGCTATGCTACAATTTCTATGGCTACCGCTAAAAAAGGGGGGTTTCTGCCGGCCGAATTAGAAGCCGCTGAATTTCTCACAGAACATTACAAATCCACCCGCAAAATTGACAGCGCTTTTGCTTATGTGAGCTATGTGCAGGATCTGAATGATTCAGTGAACAGCAAATCCAAGATCAGGGAAACACAGATCATTTCAAGCAATGAACAGTTCAGGCAATCAGAAATGGAAGAAGAAAGAAGACATGCACAGAAAAAAAGATTTGAACAACTGCAATTATTACTGATTGGAATATTTATACCGGCTTTCTTTTTATTGACTCTTTTATTGAGCAGGGCAAGAACTCATACCCGTTTGGTAAGGCTGCTGGGTGTTCTATCTCTTCTTTTTTTATTTGAATATCTGACATTGCTGCTCCATCCTACTGTTGCAAAGCTGACCAATCATACACCCCTTCTTGAGATATTGATCTTTGTGGCGCTGGCGGCTATTCTTATACCTCTTCATCACCGGCTGGAGCATTGGCTTATTCATAAATTGAGTCATTTCCATCTTCATCATCAACATAGTGAAACAAAAACAGTGTTAGCCGTTGAAGAAAAAAAATCACCCGCCTGATGGACGGGTGAATACATTTTTAAATCAGAAACCTGGATCAATCTCCGGGTGCTGTTGGTTTTCCTTTTGTGGTGTCTTCTGTAGCTGGTTTATCACTTTTCTTCTTGTTGTTGCAAGCAGTGAAAGTAACAACCGTTACTAATAGCACAAGGACGATCCGGCTTGCTAGTTTGAGGTTCATAAGCTTGTAGTTTAGATGATAAGGATACGACAAGTATCGAAGAATTCCAAAAATAAAAGTAGTTTTAATCCTATAAAGTGCCTGTTATGAAAAGAAAACTTGCCCTGTTAGTTTTTTTTATCGCTGCATTCTCCCCTGTTTATACACAGACCATTTACCAATTGAAATTCAAATCACCTGCTTCGGGTAATGAAACCATATATGAGGCTTATTTTTCTGTTTCATCAAATGGAACTGGCTTTGTTCGGATAAAACCTGCAAATAGCAAGCTCATTATTGAAATGGAAATATTGGAGCAATATGCTAATGGCAGTACCGGGGGTTTCGATACCAGCATGCTTGTTTATGAAGGAATGAATGCAAAAATTGTAATGGGAGATAAAAAAGCAAGTATTCCTGCTTTTACATTTTGGTTTACATTAACTCCTGAAAATCTTTCTGAGCCATGGGGAGTAACCGAAACTGCAAACGATCCCGTTCCGGAAAAGAACAATTTTCTCTCAACAGAGTTTATTAAAAGCCAGGAGCTTATAAAAAATAAAAAGTTTGTTTTAAATTTTTTTTCCGACACAAGTTCTTATTTTAAGAATGTATTTGGCCCAAAATCCAAAGGTGGTTCGCTGGGAGAAGAAGAAAGAAAGAACACAAGGATGTTTTTAGTATTGGTGGCCAGTACCCGCGACGAAACACTCATGCCCAATTGCAAGATAGATGCAGGAAAGATGGTGGGCATCTTTTCTGATATCGCTAAAAATGTTTTGAACATCCGCTTGTTCGTCGATTCAATTTATGGGGATAGTTATAACAAGCCAAGAGTAGAAGCATCACTGAAAAAATTAAAACCCGGCAAAAATGATATAGTCATTTTCTATTATTCAGGCCATGGGTTTACGGACCGAAAGGAAACATTCAAAGATTACCCATTTTTAGATCTCAGGGATCCGACGAAACGGCCCAGGCCCGACGCAAGAACACAAACGCTGAACATCCAGGATATTTATGATACTATAATCAGGAAAGGAGCAAGACTTAATCTTATTCTCAGTGATTGCTGCAATGACACTATTGAAGCAAAAAAGAGTTTAGGTCCGAAGTTGCCCGGTCAAAAGGGAATGACAAAAGCAAATTTTGATAATGTAAAAGCTCTTTTTATGAATAAAACTCCAATAAACCTGCTGATGACAGCGGCTAGTAAAGATCAAAGAGCAATCATTACTCCAACTTACAGTTCCTACTTCACTCATTTTTTTATTGAATCATTGAAAACTTATCTCAGCCCGGAAAAAAGTTTACCAAACTGGTTCCAGGTATTGGGAGAAGCACAAAAACAAACAAGGCTTTATGCAGACAGGGCAAACTGGGCGCAAACTCCTAAATTATTGTTGCCAAGATGATCTTGTATTCTATTTTACCGGGGGGTAATAATATTCTTTTACAGGATATTTTTTAAGCAGGCTTGTCCATTTAACATCTTTTCTAAAACTTCTCCAGGTGTCATCTGTGTTTAATACATAAGCATAATTAAATCCATTCTTCATAGCTTTTTCAAGATATTGCCATGCGCCGGATTTATTGTTGGATTGCAGGCTTAGTTTCGCAATGGTATAAAGAGTGAAGGGATCATTTGGTTTTGTGTCCAGGTAATCATTATACCAGGCAAGAGAATTTTGTGTTTGTTTTGAAAGGAAGTAAAGCCGGCCCATCAGGTCAAATGACTCCGGAACTACATAAGGATGAATTGCCTGTGCTTCTGTCAGTATTTTTTTTGCCTTTTCAAAATTGGCGGCATGAATAGAATACTCAGCAAAGAGCATTCGTTTTGGAAAATTGATTTGCTGATGATCGTATAAATAAGTCAATTGCTCCAATCCTGTCCTGTTCTTATAAATAGCTTTGGATACATCGACTAAATTCAATCTTGAACTTGCATTATCCGGGGAAAGTTCAACCGATTTAGCGTAGTAAGGATATGCCTGTTTTTTTGAACCCGACCAGACAAAAACATTTCCAATTTTGAAGTTGATATCTGCTTTTACATTTACTTCCGTCAAAAGGCTGTCGGCTTTTATCAAATAAGTAATAGCATCTTTTCTCGGTGTATAAATAGCATCGGCTAACCCGATCGTTTCATTAATTCCCGGCAATACTACCGATTGAGCGGGTTCACGGATAGTTACTTTATATACTTGTGTGGGTGCTCCTTTGATCATTGTATCCCAGCTGAGATCCCCACCCAGTTTTTCATAAGAATCCAGATCCATAAATATTTCTCTATTCAATTTCGGGAACCATATTATAGTGTCAAAATTTATTTCTCTTGATTTCCGGGGGGCCTTTTCATAAAGAAATAACCCGAGCCGGTAATACCAATCACCATTCTCCGGAAATTGGGCAATAGCTCTCCGGTAAAATGCATTCAATTCCCTTGGGGTTCTGTCAAAATCCTGCCCGGCAAAACTTTGAATGATTTTCTCAGCTTCAGTATAGCGTCCCAATCGTTCCATCATTTGCCATAACTTGATATATCCTCCTATCTGACCTGGTGTTGCCTTTATGATCTTCCTGTAATGATATTCTGCTTCTTCCGTATGATCCCATACATCATAAAGCTTACCGAGGAAGTAATCGTCTTCTACTTTTCTATACAATTTTGACCTGAAGAACATCTCAAAACATTCATGCGGGTAGCGATATACTTTCCCTTTTACCAGTGAGTCGCAATATTTTTGAAAAGAATCCGGCTCACGGTAGTGGATAAGGGCCAGCTTAAACATCACTTCTGCATCTTCCCACTTCTTTTGATCATAAAATGTTTTTCCCATGTAATGAAAAACAAGGGGGTTTGTTTTATCCAGCGCAATCACTTTTCTTAAAATCCTCCGCGCATTCTCATGATTTCCGGATGAATATTCCTGCACACCCCAGGTAAAAAAAGCCATGATATCATCCTTCTCAAGCACCAGTGTATCCATATCGCAGCGAAGGGGATGAATAGGGCCTTCGACCCATGTCGATGGGATCGAGAAAAGCTCATTCTCCTGGAAATTGTATCCTCTTTTGCGCAGATCAGCTTCATAAAAAAAAGAATCGGCCAATGCATATTGCGTTGTATTCATATATACATAGCCCAGCCGTTCGAAAGGAATAAAATGCCTTGAATTGATATCAATGGCTTTGCGGTAATATTCTTCTGCAAAAAGATAATTACCTGCTGCTTCGTAAGCTTTACCCATATTGCTATGGGCTAATTGCAGTGCTGGCTGTAAACTCTCAGCGGTTTGCCCTGCTGCAAAACTCTGCTCCATGTTTTTCATTTCAGCATACAAACCGCATAAATTGGCCCAGGGTACCGCCCAATCAGGCGCAAGCATAGTAGCATTCTTATAATGCTTTTCAGCCTGCTCATTTTCCTTTTTGAAATAATGCAATATGCCTAACTCATTGTGCAGGTAAGCAGCATTGTCTTCCAGCGCCAATGCTTTGGTCTGTGCTGACAGGGCTTGCTCCAGTATTTTTTTTTGTTCGGCAGCCGTTACAAATGGCAATCTTAGCCGGGCAGCAACGCCTGTAAAATAAAGCTGATTTACCTGCAGTATCTTTGATAATCTATTGCCCGGTTCAACTAATTTTATGGCTACTGCATACATAGCCGGATAATCACTGTAACCACTGTTCCTGCTATTGTAATAGCGCCGGCGTTCCAATTCTGCTGCATCACCTTCCAGGTAAAGATTGATAACTTGTTGCCCATGCGTATGCAGGAGCTCCACCAAACTTTCATTGAACAATTTTAATTCCTGCTTATCGTTCCGGATAGTTCTTTCAAGCTGATCAATCCTTGCATTATTGCTATCTGATCCGCCAAGCGATTTTACCTGTTTGATAAATGCAAAAGGAATCTCTTTCTCAGGCAATTTATCCAGTTGATCGAATTTTACCGATTCCAGTTTATCATTATTCTTCAACAAGTCAAAGAAAATAGCATGGTCAGATTGTGGCTGACTTTTAACGATCAATGATCTGCTCGTTTTAAGAAGTTCTTCTTTATTTACCGATGCGAGTTTGAATTGCTGGCTTCCTTCTAAAACCGGTGTTTGTTTTAATTTACTTTCTTTCAAAACCTGATCCGTTGC
>JABFRU010000047.1 GCA_013140985.1 Chitinophagaceae bacterium
GCGTAACCATATTAAGACCCCAGCTGGATAAGGATCTTACATCTACCTTGTATTTCTGCCCGGACCTGTCGGTCAAAGAAATACCTCCTTCTTTCTCATAATTTTTTATAGAAATAGTTCCTTCCAGGCGGGAGCCGTCCCGTAGTACTACATAGCCATCCGAACTGTTATCAAAATAAGGAAGCGGTGTGGTTTGTTTGCCTTCCCGCAATCCCTGGGAAAATAAAAGTGCAGGGCATAGCAGTAAAAAGGTGATCATGCAATAAATGGTCCGTCTCATAAAAATACTTTTAAGGGGTGATGTTTCCTGCGGGGTGGAAGTTGGTTTAGAAGGGGTAACGAAAGAAGATTAAATATAGTTTTTTTTAATTGCCCAACTAAAATTTATCTTTCATAAAAGCAAGCATACTATGTTATGAAGAAGAGGGGTTATTTCAGTAGAATGTTTTTTATCCTATGGGCGGTATTACTAACGGGCATACCCGCTTTTCCGCAAAATGCTAACCTGCAAAACAACGTTGCAGGCCCTCAATATACCGAACTCAAATACTCAATTTCATTTGCCGACCAGTCGCAGATGGTGCATGATGGAATAAAACTAAAGACACAGATCAACCAGTCATTCATGGAGACCGGGGATGTGGCATATTACAACGGAAAATATTTTAATGCTGCCGCCCGGTATTTATATGCCGCAAGTTCATTTCCCCAAACTACTAATTCGGGCTATGGTCTTTATAAGATACTTGCCGGTGGCGCCGATCCTTCAAAGATGGATGATAAAATGAAGAAAATATATACCAGCGCCGCTTCTACAGTTGGTATGCTATACCAGACCCGTGGCAAGTTTACAGCAGCGGAAACATTGCTGAAGCTGGCGATGGACATAAGGGAAAGATCGTTCGGCAAAACCAGCCGGGAATATATCAACAGCCTGCACAATATGGCGGTACTGAAAAAAGATCTCGGGCAATATGAGGAAGCGGAGAGAATGTTCAACTACCTGGTGCCTGCATTCAAAAAATTATTTACCGTTAATTCATTGCAATATGTTGTTGTTATAAATAACAGGGCAATGCTATTGGCAGAACTGGGAAGGACCAAAGAAGCTATTGCATTATTGGATGAAGCATTGAAGCTGGGAGAAGCGGTGTTAAGTGCAAGTTATATAGACTATGAAAGGATACTCACCAACCGGGCCTTGCTGGAACAGGAGTCGGGCAATTCAGATAAGGCAGAAACATATTACCAGCAGGCATTGGCAGGTATGGAGAAAAAAGAAATGGAAGACCATCCCGATTATAATAATGTGCTGGTGTATTATGGTTCATTGCGGGTAGAAAAGAATGATGCAGATGTGACGTCTTTTTTATCTGGTGTGGCCGGCAAAGTAAAAAAGCGTTATGGCGATGATCATCCTTTGTATGCTAAAGCATTGATCAACTCCGGCGATCATTACCTGAATAAAAAAATGTATGCAGATGCAAAAGCTGTTTACAATGATGCAGCGGGTATTCAATTAAAAAAGTTGGGAGAAAAACATAAGGACTATCTCGGCACTATGCTGAAGATCGCCGTTTGCGAATGGCAGTTACAGGATAACAGCAATGCGTCTGCCCGTTTTCAAAAAACGATACGCCAGTATATTTTTCTTGCGGAGAATTTATTCCGTACGATGAGCGAATCGGAGAAAACAAATTTCTGGCGCACCTTAAAGCCGGCGCTGGATACTTATTTTTCTTTTATTCTTGATGCAGGAAAAGATGATCCTGAGTTGTTGAGAGAGGGGTACAATTTCTGGATAGCCACAAAAGGGATGCTGATCAATTCGACGAAACAAACAAAGAATATCATTCTGAACAGCAGCGATCCTGCTACCCGGAAATTATATGAGGACTGGCTGAACCTGAAAACTACACTGGCTGCTTATTACAGTTCACCATTGGAAGACCTGAAAGAAGATAAAATTGATCTTGATGAGATAGAGAAGCAGGCAAACACAATTGAAAAAGAATTGACCAAAAGATCATCACGGTTCAGCGAAGAATATCTGCGAAAGCCATTGAGACTTCCTGATGTAAAAGACCTTTTATTGCCCGGGGAGGCCGCCATCGAGATCATCCGTTCCTTTCATTATTATGGAGATAAAAAAGGACAGGCTGAATATGCTGCGCTGGTTGTTAAGAAAGGAATTATGCAACCGGTGTTGGTGCATATTGGAAACGGCGCCGACCTGGAAAAATATGCATCTGCGTATAAGAGATATATCAGGAATAAGATCGCCGATCCCAAAGCGTATTCATTGTACTGGCAACCGCTGGAACAAGCTATCGGCGACAGTAAAAAGATCTATTTGTCAGTGGATGGCGTTTATAATAGTATCAATCCAAATACATTTCAAAAAAACGACGGCACTTATTTGCTGGATGCTTATGAAATAATTTTGCTGCCGAACACAGCTTCCATTGCATCAGCAAAGACGCAGTTGCCGGTTGTGGCCGGTAAATCAGAAGCGACACTGATGGGCTCACCGTTTTTTGGCAATGATGCATTGATACCGCCGCTACCCGGAACAAAAGAAGAAGTGCAGCGTATCGATACATTATTACTGGGAAGCAATGTCAGTACAAAATTGTACACCGATCAAAATGCTTCGGAGGAAAATATAAAACTGGTAAAAGGGCCTGCTGTGCTGCATGTGGCCACGCATGGTTTTTTTAATCCCGATGTAAGTATGGATAAAGCGATGACGATGGGAGTGCAGGTATCCAAAGCAAAAAATAATGCACTGCTTCGTTCAGGTCTTTTATTGAACGGCGCTGCTTCGGTATATAATGATGAACCCAATTTGCTCGGCAGCAACAATGGGGTGTTGTATGCATTTGAAGCAATGAACCTTGACCTGCGGAATACAAAACTCGTTGTGCTCAGCGCCTGCGAAACAGGAACCGGTGAAATTATAAATGGAGAAGGCGTGTATGGGTTATGCCGTTCCTTCCAGGTGGCAGGTGCTTCAAAAATATTAATGAGCTTATGGAAAGTGGATGATGCGGCTACCAAAGACCTGATGACCGCCTTTTATAATAACTGGACAAAGCTGAATGATCCGCAACAGGCATTTGTGCAGGCGCAAAAAACGATCAAAGAAAAATACCCGCAGCCTTATTATTGGGGAGCGTTTGTGCTGCTGAACTGAAAAAAGATAATAACTAATAGATAAAAGATAATAGTGCTTTACAGATTGGGAGGGTTTTATCGGATCGAAGACACTATTAGTTGTTAGTTATTATCTATTATCTCTATTAGCGGGTCCTTGTTTCCAGCAGCTTCTTCACTCCGCCGAACCATTCATTTTTTAAAATAGACAGAACAATACTATCCCTTCTTGACCCATCAACTGTTGGCATCTGGCTTCTTAATATCCCTTCTGCCACACAACCAATTGCTTTCATGGCTTCAATAGACTTTTCATTTTTTGCATGAGCCCGGAATTCTAATCGTTCCATTCCCCATTCTTCAAATACATAAGTAAGTAATAATAATTTGCAATGACGGTTGAGGCCGCTGCGCTGAAATTCCTTTCCATACCAGGTAAAGCCTAATTGTGCGTAGCCATATTGTGGTTGTATATCATAGAATCTTGTGCTGCCTGCATAGCGGTTCGTTTTTTTATCAAAAACAATAAAGACGTATTCTTTTTTTTCCTGCATGTTCTTGACGGCGCCGTTGATATAGTTGCGGAGGTTTTCTTCTCCTGCAGCAGTGATGAGTCCGAATTTCCAGATATCGGGTTCATTTAATGAGAAAGGAAGTAAGTGTTCAACATCTTCTTCTTTGATGGGGCGGAGTAAGACTCTTTCGTTTTCGAGAACGGGATTTTCTTTGAAAATATCTTTTATCATGGAATAAAGGTATTTTTTTAATAGAGTTTGATCATGGTTCAGATGATTATAATTATTATAGATCAGTTTATTTGAATTGTTCTTCTTTACTTTTTGTCTTGATAGGTGACTATATACCTGTTAGACCACCCCAAAACCCTACCCCATGACTAAAATTGAAATTGTTGGGGCTTGCTGCATTGTGTATGCCTTCGTTATAGGATTATTTTGTGGGTTTATATTGGGGAAAAGGCGTAGAAAATAATCTTTTATTTTTCATTTTGTTTAATCATGGCAATTACGGACTTCCTTGTTTCCCCTCTAATTAAACGCACTGTTTTCGTTGTAAAATAATAGGCATAGACTTGGTTAATGAAAAAATTCCCTGTGCCATCCAGTCTTTTATAAGTACCGTTAATCCATAAAAATAGATTAGATGGATTAGAATTTTCAAATGAGAAATTATGGTAAGAATCCAGCCTATAAATGGGAGAAAAAACCATTGTTGGCTCTACAGGCGTACTGTTGTCAGATTTTGTATAATAGATGTGGAAGCTATCTGAAACAACAAAACTATAGCGAATATTAATATTTGAACATCCAACCTCATGTGTTGTTATTGATATTTTAAATTTATATTTATTATTAGGTAACTTTTCCACCAATTGTATTGGTTCAAAATCCTCCATATATAACTCTAATATGGGGTCACCGCCTGCAATCCCCTTAACAGAATCTCGTAAATTTATTAAGGTTTTATTACTTGAATCTAACTTATACCCGTATTTTCCCAATGTTTCCGAAACGATACTTGTTGTAGTGTCAAATTTCTTTTTCATTTCAACCAAAGAGGAATCATAGCTATATCTTAATCGAGCATCTCTCACCTCCTGTGATTTTGCGATTTCAATTTCTTTATTATTATCTATGCTATCTTGAATAGCTTTTTGAATAGCAGGCATAAAAGCTAATATCCCGGTACAGATATAAAAGAACCATCCGGCTAATGTTATTCTTGATAGACCTCTTTGTAGCGGAGCTTTTAGATCGTATGAGGTAGAAATAATTTGTGCAATGGCTGTGATAATGCTAATGGCTAATATTAAAAGAAACATAGACTTAAAGTAAGTCTTTTACATCTAATTTCAATACATCAGCGATGCTTTTTAAAGTAAGTATGTGAACGTTTCGCATACCGTTTTCTATAAACCATAGGTTAGACAGATCAGTAGCACCTGACAAATCACTTAGCCTTTGCAAAGTCATTTTTTGAGCTTTTCGGGCAGCTTTAATCTTGCTGCCCATTTGCTTTAAATAAGTTCCGTTGTTCATTCTTTTCCTATTAATACTTTATACTTTAATGTTCCATTGCATTGGGTTAATACTTTGGCAAATCTTTCATCTTGAAATAGCTCTCTGTTGTTATATCTAAACTCTGATTCATTACAATAGCGTTGTAAATGCTTTTCGCTAACTACATGGTGAATCCCTACTATTTGTTTCTTCAAGATGTTCCAAAACCCTTCAATATTATTTGTGTGAACCTTTAAGCCGTTTTCATTTCTTACATATTCTTTTTCTCTATGGTTAACTGTCTTGTGGGTATAAACGGCAGCCAGTTTTTTATAAGCATGATGTTCATCCGTTACCATAATGCTATCAGGTTGTACGAATGAAGTAACGGTAGCCACCACATTTGCAGTATCAGTTTTAGGAATAACTTTTGTCCTTACTTTCCCGTTACGCTGAACTGCGCCTAATACCATAGCCTTGTTACCTGTGCCACCTTTTACAGTTCTTTTGCTTGCGTGTTTATTTCCTTCCTTGCCGCCAACGTAAGTTTCGTCGATCTCAACTATTCCCTCCAACAATTCAGGGGCTGAATCTGTCAGCATCTTTCTTATTCTATGGTTTAAATGCCATGCAGTTTTTTGAGTTGTTCCTAACCATGTAGCCAGTTGTAAACTGCTTATCCCCTTAGAATGTACGGCCAAAATGTATGTAGCAAGAAACCATTTTGTAAGTGGCAGTTTGCTGTTTTCGTATATCGAACCAACTGTTACGCTGAATTTACTTCTGCATCCTTTTTCCCTGCATTTAAAAATCTTACCATTAGGGAAACGGCAAACATTTATAGAACCACAGAACGGACAAGCCGGAGTACCATCCCAACGTTGTTGCTCTAAATATTCTCTGCACTTTTCTTCTGTGTTAAACTCCTTTTGAAACTCTAATATACTTTTGAATGTTTTCATTGTTTTTATTTGTCATAGATAAAGGTAGAAAATATATTTGAAACATCCAAATTTATTTTTGTACCTTGCCTATCCATTAGCTATGACACTAAAAAGTATATATAGAAAATACCCCTCTCATGCTAAAGCAATTGCCATGCTTGAGGAAATAAAATGGCCCAACGGGCCGATTTGTCCTTACTGCTTAAGTAAGCAGTTCACCCCCCTACCCAATGAAAGTAGATACCATTGTAATGTTTGTAATGCCAGCTTTAGCGTTACTGTTGATTCGTTGTTTAAAAGAACAAGGGCTGATCTACAAAAATGGTTTTTAGCCATCCATCTTTTAAAAGACGAACCCGATATATCAGCAAGAACTCTTGGAGAAAAAATAGAAGCAACAAAGGATAGTGCATGGCTAATGATTCAAAAGATTAATAGAGCTAAAAGAGAATCTAAAGAGTTTATAGAAAGCATTGAAAATGAACTAAATAAATAAGGTCCCGAAAACGATAGTTTTTAATAAATATGTCTTGCATACCACTGATATTCAACTCTTTAAATAAGGTCCAATGAATAAAGAAGTAACAACTACCGATTTTGTCGGTTCTATCAAAATTGGGAAAGCGGAAATCCCTTGTGCCGTATTATATCCAGAAAGCGAAAATCCTATTAGAGTAATTGTCCAAAGAGAAGTGGTCGGATTATTGACAGGTAATAAAAAGGGAGGATTAGAAAGATATTTAAAGCCTGAAAATTTACAGCCTTATCTACCAGAGAAATTTAAAGATAAAGACCTAAGCAAAAGCACACACACATTTAGAGTAGCATCCAACGGAAGAATTGCACAAGGATTTGAGGGCAATGATCTTATTGACATCTGTCAAATGTATATGCAAGCAAGGACAGATCGAAAGTTGTTACCTACTCAAAAGAAATTAGCAATTCAAGCCGAAGTAATTGTTTTCGCATTTGCAAAAACGGGAGTTGCTGGTCTTATTGATAATGTGACCGGATATGAAGAAGTGAGACCCCGTTTTGCTTTGAATAGATTGTTTGAAAGATATATTGAGGAAGAAGCAAGAAAATGGGTAAAGAGATTCCCTGATAAATTTTATCAACTAATATTTAAACTAAATAATTGGGAGTACACTGAAGAAAGTATTAAAAAAAGACCAGGGATTGTAGGCAAATGGACAAAGGATATTATTTACTCAAGATTCCCCAAAGGTGTTTTATCTAAATTGGAAGATAAAAATCCAATTAACGAAAAAGGGAAAAGAGCAAGAAAACACCATCAGTTATTAACGGATATTGGGAATGACGAACTTAAAGATTATATATCTAATGCAATGTTTTTAATGGAAGCAGCACCTAATTGGCCGAGATTTAAAAATATGTTGGCTCGTGCTTTGGGTAAGACATATCAGCAAGAAATATTTGAATAAATAAGGGGCTATAAAAGCCCCTCAAAATACCGGAAGGAAATAGCGGCAACAATATATCTGCCGTGAACCCTGCAATGTTTGGCCTTCTCATTAGAGGCTTTCTTTGCGGGGGTTTCCCGTTGTATAAAATTAGTAAATTGCAGTATGGCAAAAGCAACAAAAAAGAAATCAGCTAAAGAAGCATCAAACATCTTTCACTCTATTATGAAGGCTTCTGTAAAAGGTAATCCTAAGCCTCAAAAAAAGAAATCCAGCTAATCAAAAGCTGTTGATTCTAAGTTATCAAATGAAATGTGATTACCTTCTTCCAAACTAACCTTATACTGTTCTAAAAAAAGGGCCCGTTTTGTATTTAAGGAAGGCTGTGTAGGTCGGATTGCGCCCATTTTAAAACAAATAATAGCCTTTGTTTCTAACCCATTCAAATCAATATTATATTCTCTTAACAAATTGATTGTATATCCTAATTGCTCAACAGCATCATTCCTTTTACTATTTCTCCTACCATTACTTGTCTCACTAATTTCGACAAAAAAACATTTGTATTTATTAAAGAGAATACAATCGCATTTTTTATGATCTTGAGTAAATAAACACTTATCTGTTTTCAGAACACATATTTCGTTTTCTTCTTTATTCCTGTTGGAGACCTTTAGCTGATGATCTTCTCTTTTTTTCACAACTCTAACTGGTTGATCTTCGCTTCTATCATCAAATACGCAAAAAAGACGGTGGGTAATAATTTCATAAGAAGTTCCTGAAATACAATTAGAAGTGTCAAGCCTCTTACAATCGCCTAAAGCATTTTTTAAGGATATAATGAATTCGTTCATTTCGTTAACTCCATTAGCTGTTCAAAATCATCATTAATTTTATCTGTTGCTAAATCAATATAATTATCCTCAATTAAGCCAGTTTCATTATTAAATATTGATCTTGCTGAGCCGTCACAAATCTGGTAGGCCGTAAAATTTTCTGGATTAATAGTTGCTTTTACTATTTTCTGGACTCTTTCTGTAGCCTCCTGCATGTTCTTGCTAGGAGTTGCATCACTCGAATCATTTAATTTATCAAATAGTTTCATCCTTACTTTGAAAGCATACAATAAATTATTTAAAGAAGATAGTATGTAGGGACTGTGAGTAGTGTATGTATGTATTGTTCCATAATCTTCCCACCTGCTACGTGGATCAGTTCTCCTGGCTTCGAGAAGCTTAATTAGTTCATATTGGGCAAGAGGGAATAAGTTTAATTCTGCTTCTTCAATAACAAATGATCTATGATATATTGTCTGTTCGCTTAAAACTGAAGCAAGTAATGGTACGACACTTTGAATGCCGGAAGCAGCTTCATTCAACGAAATGATATTATCTGCATTTATATAAACCTTATCTTCTCCATCAATGATTTTATATACCAATTCTTTTTGAATAAAATCTAATTTAATTTCATTAAGAGTAATTTTTTCTAATTCTGCTCCAAAAGATAAAATATGTTTTGGAATAGGTACGGAATTTACCATTAAGTTTAATGCCGCCTTCTTAATGATATTTACTAAGTTTCTTTCGGCGGGTATATATATGGCAGTTGATGTACTTAAATGTTCTTCAATCTCTCTAATTACTTCAAGAATTTCTTTGCTCTTGTTTTCGGAAGCGCTAACGTAATTATTCTTGTCTAGAATTGTAGGTAGGTCTTTTTCATAAAGAAGCCTACTTGCTTTTATATCGAATACTAGAAATTTACCAGAGAATTCGGAAAATTTTGTAGCTATTTCTGTTTTGTTTTTATCAAAATCAACAAATAATATCTCTAGATAATTGATTTGATCTAAAAGTTTTGGTTCGTAATTTAATACACCATTCTTGTAGGTAATTAGATGTAATTCCGATTCAAATTCTATTTCGGTTTGAGTATTTAAGAAAGAACTTATATTGTATTCAGAAAAAACATCTGCAAATTGTTTGGAAGCTTTTTCGTTATCAATTATTTTTTTATTTGTGTCTGAATCTGTTTTATAGAAAAATTTTCTAGGAGCTTTAAAAATGGTAAATATTTTAGCAAGTGCACTTTTACCAGTTGCTTGAGGCCCTATAAATACATTTACATTTCTAAGGTCTAGAGACACCTCTTTTATTGGGCCAAAATTCTTAACTACAAGTTTAGACTTCATTATACACGTCGCTGAATTAGGGACAAATATATTGCTTTGCCGATAAGTGGTTAATTTTTTAGACATCTGATAGATTTTTACTTTTTAGCTAAGATTTTGAGCAAGAAACGAGGGGGTGTGTTTGTGGAATTTTAGAAGTGGTCTAACAGGTATATAGTCACCTCTTGATACAAAAAGTAACAAAAAAATCAAGGCAATTCGATGAGAAATTTCCTTATTACTAGTTTTCCTTTGCGAATTGCCGATGGGAAAGTCATTCTCCATGGGATTATTTGCAGATAATGCTGCTTGTTACTCGAAGAAACTAAGGCGCTGGCTTTTTCGCATGGAAATGTTGTATAAGAAATTAAGCATAGTTCGATGCGAAAAAAATGCGCAGACAAATTCATTCTCTTTGCAGTTTCTATTCGAATAGATAAGGAGTTTTTAAAAGTTCAGCGTCTAACGCCCCCTCTCCGAAAGGAGAGGGTTGGGGTGAGGCCGTTCCAAATACCCGGAGTCTAAAGCCCCGCTTGCGGAGGGGTTTGGGGAGGCCCGGTTATTTCACAAACGCAACGCACAGCGAACTTGCGGATTTTTTTTGGCTTGTCGATGATATGATGTTCATGACTGTGTTTCACCATTCCCAGTTTGCCGATATGAAAATGGTATTTTTCATCATTTGTTTCGGTATCAACTACCCACAGAGTTAATCCATCATTTTTTACAAGCCGGATGCCTTCCACCCAGCCGAGAGGAAGAAGGTTCAATAAAGTATCCTTAAAGATCTCAGCGCCTTTCATACTGATGCCAAAATGTTTATCCAGGAACTTGCTTGTGTCATATTGCAGCACACCATTGTTGATGCCGTTATTTTTCATGAATACACTCATATAACTTTCCCACTCCGGGATAGTAGCTACATGCCATCCCGACGGGCAGATCGTATTTAATTCACTGTTGGAATAAAAATTTCCATCCTTGCATGCTGCTGAATCTTTATTAAAGTTGGGACAAAAAGAAAAGTTTGTCTGGAAGCGAAGATTTTCACGGAACCATTTTTTGCCGGCAATAACGATCGTCTTGTATTGTTGTCCATCCCGTTCGTCAGTAAATACTCCTGTTTGTGCTATGCAGCCAAAGGAAAATGTGCAGGAAAGAATAAGCAGGATTGGTTTCATTGATGATAAGAACGCAAAGAGGATAGATTTATTTTCTTTCTATGCTTTGATCCTTTTTATATCAGCGCCTAATTTTTTTAATCGCCCATCAATATCCTGGTAACCCCGGTCTATCTGCTCGATATTCTGAATAATGCTTTTTCCCTCTGCACTCAATGCTGCGATCAATAAGGCCACACCGGCACGGATGTCGGGAGAACTCATTACAATGCCCCGCAGCATTTGTTCTCTTTCCAAACCAATCACTACGGCACGGTGCGGATCGCAGAGAACAATTCTTGCTCCCATGTCAATAAGCTTGTCAACAAAGAACAAACGACTTTCAAACATTTTCTGATGAATGAGCACAGAACCTTTGGCCTGTATCGCCGTTACCAACACAATACTTAAAAGATCCGGCGTAAAACCCGGCCAGGGATGATCGTAGATGGTCATTACCGAACCATCGAGAAAAGTTTGTATCTCATAACTTTCCTGTGCCGGTATATGAATATCATCGCCATTGAAATTCATTTTAATTCCCAGTTGCTGAAATTTTTCAGGGATGATACCAAGATGTTCAATGCCGGCGCCTTTGATCGTTATGTCGCTTTGTGTCATTGCAGCGAGACCAATGAATGAGCCTACTTCGATCATATCCGGAAGAATAGTGTGAGATGTACCATTGAGTTTGTCAACACCATCAATACTTAACCTGTTACTTCCCACACCGGCGATCTTTGCACCCATCTTCTGCAACATCTTACAGAGTTGCTGGATATACGGTTCGCAGGCAGCATTATAAATGGTTGTCACACCTTTTGCAAGGACCGCTGCCATAATGATATTGGCGGTGCCGGTGACAGAAGGTTCATCTAATAATAGATCTGCTCCTTTTAAATTGGGAGCTTCCAAATGAAAGAAGCCATCTTCTTCATGATAAGTAAATGAAGCGCCGAGTTTTTCAAAACCAATGATATGTGTATCTAATCTTCGTCTTCCTATTTTATCGCCACCTGGTTTTGGAATAAATGCTTTTTTAAATCTCCCCAGCAATGGACCTGCCAGCATCACTGACCCCCGAAGCTTACCGCTTTTCTTTTTATATTCTTCGCTGCGCAGGTAATCAACATTTATATTGTCGGCCTGGAAAGTACAGGTATCTCTTTTGGGTCTTTCAATCTTTACATTCATCTCACCCAGTAATTCTATCAGCAGGTTTACATCGGTGATGTCAGGAATATTGCTGATGGTAATTTTTTCTGCTGTCAGCAATACCGCACTGATAACCTGCAATGCTTCATTCTTGGCGCCCTGCGGAATAATCTCGCCGGATAATTTTTTACCGCCTTTTACTTCGAAGGAATGCATCTTGTTTGTTAACGGGTTAACAAGTTTATAAGTTGATAGGGACTGCAATGTAAAAGAAAAAGGTTGACCGGAAAACCCTGTCAACCTTTCAACATGTTAACTTATCAACTTAGTATCTTTTCTTCTTAAATCCACCGCCGCCGCCACGGTTATCCCTTCTGTCATTGCGGCCACCACCTCTTTGCTGAAACTTGCCGCCGCCTCTTTTGCCGTAACCACCCCGGTTATCTCTTTCAGGTTGCGGACGGAAAGCTTTTACATAAGGAGTGTTGGTGAAAGTGAGCTGACCTTGCGTAATGCTTGTTAGTTCACTCTGTATGGCATCATCATGTACGATCTCTTTGTGCCAGTTATTATAAGCCAGCTTCATATAATATGCAACCGCATTGGCGAAGCCGAGCCTTTTATCAGGATTTTCTTCTTTCAACGCTTTATCAATGATCACTTCCAGGTTTTTGCCCAAATGAGAAAACCTTGGATGACGTTTGGGATAAGGAAGCGGTTTTGGTTTTGCCTTTAATGCTTCCCGGGTTGGGATTGGATAGGGCGACTTTACGTCCAGTTTAAAATCAGCGATCAGGAATAAATGATCCCAAAGCTTATGACGAAAATCTTCCACATTTTTTAAATGAGGGTTGAGGAATCCCATCAATTCAATGGCGGCCTGGGCATTGCGTTGGCGGCGTTCGGGATCTTCAATGGTAAGAATATGTTCGATCATTTTCTGCACATGCCGTCCATATTCACGCATAATCAGATGATTTCTCGTCGTATTATACTCCATGTTATCGATGTTCATTACAAATGAGCTCAAAATTATAAATTTTTAAAAATTAAAAGATGTGAAAGCGGACTTCAGTAATGAACCGGTAAATGGGAGTTGTATAACCGGGATAATGAAGTTGAATGAACCTTAAAGGTAAGGGAAAAGTTGGAAAGTTGTAAGCCAGGGATTCAGGGGTTGCTTCGGGTTTTGGATCTGGTAAAAAAGAAAGGGGCCCCGAACCAAGGCCCCTTTTACAAGCCACCATCCTCTTCCACCTAAGAGGTCGTTTAGTAAAGTTGATTGACACAGTACAGATGGCTTGCCATCCTTTTCTGCCTCAACCGCAATATTTTTATAAGAGCAACCCTTTCCGGGTATAAATTTCCGGCTGAAATATTAGCAAAATTGATACCAAGCTGCGCAGAATGTGGATTACTTCCGGCATTTTTTTTCTTCCCCCCTTTAAAAATTTTTTTCTGTGGAGCAGTATATAATATATAAGGAGAGATTGTGTTGAGTTGTTTCATAAGGCACTGTTTCGGTACACTGATAATGACATAAAACTAAGCAGATACTCTGAATGCTGCAATTGTAATACTGCTCAACTTTTAACGGAGTATTTCATGAATATGCACAGCAAATCTCCCCACATTTTTATGCTTTGATCAAATGTAAAAGATGAATGACCTGGCAGGTAATGCAGGAAAGTAGAAAAGGGCGGCCTGTTGTAATATTTACAAGACCGGCAGAGTTGTTTTACTAAGTAATAAAGCAACTAATACCTTTGCCTGCCGCATATTAGTATCATGACAATAGCTGTTAATACAAGATTTCTGTTGACCGGTTACCTGGAAGGCTACGGCTATTTTATTTATGAAACATTCAAACGTATCACCGCCAGTCATCCGGAACATGAATTCATTTTTATTTTCGACAGGCCTTATGATGAAAAGTTTGTGTTTGGAAAAAATGTAAAACCTGTAGTTGCTGGTCCGCCGGCAAGACATCCTTTGCTTTGGAAATATTGGTATGATATCAAGATACCGGCGATACTAAGAAAATATAAAGCCGATGTGTTTGTATCCTGCGATGGATTTTGTTCGCTAAGAACTAAAGTGCCACAATGCCTGGTGGTGCATGACCTAGCTTTTTTGCATTATCCTTCTTTTAATAAGCGATCACATGTGTCTTTCTTAAAAAGAAACATGTCTAAGTTTTTAGAGAAAGCGGGGTCAGTTGCTACGGTTTCAGAATTTTCCAGGAAAGATATTCTTGCTAACTATAAAGCAGGCAATGATAAGATCGATATTGTTTTCAGCGCAGCCAAGGAAATTTTTCGCCCGGTAACTGAAGAAGATAAAACTGCTACAAAAAATAAGCATACAGAAGGTAAAGAATATTTTGTGTATGCCGGTGCCATCCACCCCCGTAAAAATTTGATGAACCTGCTAAAAGCTTTTTCAGTATTAAAAAAAAGAATGCAGACAAACATGAAATTGGTGCTGGCAGGAAGACTTGCCTGGAAATATGAGTCATTTATAGAAAGCCTGAACTCATATAAATATAGAAATGATGTGGTGATAACAGGATATGTTGCGGAAGAAGAACTAGTAAAGATCATCGGCTCTGCATATGGAATGATCTATCCTTCTTTTTTAGAAGGTTTTGGCGTGCCGGTGCTGGAAGCGATGCAGTGTAGTGTGCCGGTCATTACTTCGATCAATTCTTCTATGCAGGAGATAGCGAAAGAAGCGGCTTTGTATGTCAACCCGGAAGATCATAATGATATTGCTGATAAAATGATGTTATTGTATAAAGATGAAACGCTGAAAAAAGAACTGGTAGAAAAAGGAAAGATCGTTTCTAAAGAATATAGCTGGGATAGAACAAGCGACTTACTTTGGCAAAGCATTCTGAAAACAGTCGGAAAGACCGAAAGCCGAAAAGACCGAAAGTGAGTTAACTATCTTTCCGACTTCCAGACTTCTCGTCTTTCTTTACCTTTGCTCCCTTCAAATTTAAGTATGAATAAATCAACAATTGCTATTGATGTAATGACGGATGAGAACCGGGTTCCGGATTCTATTATATGGAGTGCAACGGATACGGGTGCTGAAAATGCACAGAAGGCAAAGGCCATGATGCTCTCTTTTTGGGATAGCGCAGAAAAAGCGGCTTTGCGAATTGACCTTTGGACAAAAGATATGATGGTAGATGAGATGGCAGATTTTTTTTACCAGACATTGATGACAATGGCCGATACCTATGGCCGGGCTACGAAGTACCATGAACAGGCAGAAGAGATGAAAACATTTGCAAAGGATTTCTATGAAAAATTCAGGGCAAAACAGTTGAAAGAAAATAAAGCCGACTAAAATATTTATATAACAACAAACAACAGAACTATGAGTCTTGAGCAAAAAATAATGGTGGACTTAAAAGCGGCCATGTTAGCAAAAGATGAAGCAGCATTAAGAAGTTTACGGGCAATCAAAGCAGCTATATTATTGGCGAAAACTTCTGAAGGCGGCGGCAGTGATATAAAAGAAGAAGATGAAATAAAGTTGTTGCAGAAATTAGTGAAGTCAAGAAAAGATTCATTGGAAATATTTCAACAACAGAACAGGGCCGATCTTGCTAAAAAAGAAGAGGAAGAAATTGCAGTGATCGAAAAATTTTTGCCGAAACAAATGTCTGCTGATGAAGTAAAAGAAGAATTGCAAAAGATCATTGCGGCAGTGGGGGCATCATCTCCGGCAGATATGGGCAAAGTAATGGGAGCTGCTACCAAACAATTGGCCGGCAAAGCAGATGGAAAAACTATTTCTGCACTGGTGAAAGAGTTGTTGGCAAAATAGTTAAGAGTAGTTCGGGGTATATTGGTTTCCCACAAAGGCACAAAGGACACTAAGTAATATTATGATGCCCTTCCTTGGTGATCTTGGTGTCTTTGTGGGAACTTCTTTTCAAACTGAGACATTAACAGGAATTCCGGTTTTGTTAGCAAATTCTTAGCATTATCTTCATCGGGTTGGTCGTTTAATAACAAATCCTTTCATGCTCCTCGACATAATTTATGTTGTCATTATCGTCCTCGCAGTTTTGCATGGCTATAGCCGTGGTTTGATCGTTGGAATATTTTCATTGATCGCAATTATCATTGGCCTTGCAGCAGCGATGAAATTATCCGCAGTTGTAGCAGGCTTTATTGGGAAAAACGTAAATGTTTCAGAAGAATGGCTGCCGCTTATTTCTTTTGCTGTTGTTTTTTTATTGGTTGTATTGTTGATACGCTGGGGCGCAAAAGCTATTGAAAAAACAGTGGAGATAGCGATGCTGGGATGGGTGAACAAGCTCGGGGGGATTATTTTCTATGTTGCTATCTATACGATCGTCTTCAGTGTATTGCTATTTTATATTGAGCAAATGAAATTGATCCGGCAAGAAACAATTGATAAATCCGTCGTTTATTCTTTTGTTCAGCCGTGGGGGCCAAAGGTCATCAATGGCTTTGGTAGTATCATTCCTGTTTTTAAGGATGTCTTTGACGAGCTGGAAAACTTCTTTGAAAAAATTTCTGCGAAGATATCAATGCTCTGATCCGCAAGTATTGCCGTGAACTTTCGATCTATCTCAAAAAAACATAAAGAATTTCAATTTTGCTGTATGCGACGCCCATTAATTCCATAATCAGCTTTCTTTTATGCGCAGGGTGCTGTTTTATTGGGGTAAATCGAGTATTTTAGTACCCAAATTCATTCGGAAAAAGTACAGAATTGACTGCTCATGCAATACGAGATCAAACAACAGGACAAGTTCAAATTTTTGGAAGAAGGCGATGGTGAACCCTTGGTGTTGCTGCACGGGCTGTTTGGAGCACTCAGCAACTTTGAACCACTCATCGGATATTTCCGTCATCACAATAAAGTAATAGTGCCTTTACTTCCTTTACTGGAAATGGACATACTGCATACTTCTGTAGGCGGTTTAGCGAAATATGTTCACCGCTTTTTAGAAGCAAGAGATTATAAAGGAGTGAATCTGTTGGGCAACTCCCTCGGCGGACATGTGGCGTTGGTGCATACACTCAAACATCCTGAAAGGATAAAATCGTTGATATTGACAGGCAGCTCAGGTTTGTTTGAAAATGGAATGGGCGACAGCTATCCCAAGCGGGGGGACTATGAATACATAAAGAAAAAAACCGAACTAACTTTTTACGACCCGAAAACGGCTACCAAGGAATTGGTGGACGAAGTGTACAGCATTACTAACAACCGGATCAAAGCGATCAAGATCATCGCATTGGCGAAAAGTGCCATTCGTAATAATCTGGGGGAAGAGCTCAATCAAATCAAACTTCCAACGTTATTGGTATGGGGACAAAATGATACGATCACTCCGCCATTTGTAGCGCAGGAATTTCACAAGCTGATACCGAACAGTGAATTGCATTTTGTAGATAAGTGTGGTCATGCACCGATGATGGAAGTGCCCGAGGAATTCAATGCCGTACTGCATAAATTTTTAAAAAAACTCAATGAGCCTGCAACAGTTGGATGACCGTTGAGGTCTTGTTGAAAATAAACGCCGCTATCCATGTTAACCCGTGAACTCTCTTCCCAAACACTTCCTGTACTGCGCCTGCAGGATAAAGTGTTCCAGGCATTAGAAATGATGAATGATAACCGGGTTACTCACCTGCCGGTAGCAGACGGCGATAAGTATGTTGGTATTCTCAGCGAGGAAGATCTGCTGCAGGCTGAGAATGATCATTCGACATTAGACACACTGGAACAATCTTTTTTTAATGTGTCTGTAAAAGAAGAAGAACATTTTTTGAAGGCTATCCAGGTGGCAGCTGAAAATGGGTTGACTGTGGTGCCGGTAGTGTCCGAAGAAAATGACCTGGTAGGCTCTGTTGCTTATAATGATCTGTTGAAATTTTCATCTGAGTTCATGAGTTTGAGTGAACCGGGTGGGTTGATGGTGCTGGAAATGGAGAGCAACCAGTATTCTTTTAATGATATCAGCAAACTGGTAGAGGCCAATAATGCGCAGATCACACAATTGAATACATCCAACGATGCGGAGACTGGTTTGATGCAGGTGACCATTCGTGTCAACAAACCGGAGATATCCGATATCGTTGCCGCTTTTCAGCGCCATGAGTATAATGTAAAATATTTTTTTGGCGAAGAGCTTTATACCAACGAATTGCGCAGCAATTATGATAACCTGATGAACTATCTTAAGATCTGATGACCGTTTATCCTCATCGTATATTTTTTGATCATGAACACCCGTTTAAAAAAGAATGCTGAAGAAAAGAATAAAATATTGTGTTTGGGTGTTTGCACTACTGATCGTTTCCTCTTCCGCATCGGCACAAGCTGATACTACTGCTGTTCCCATAGACACATTATACACTGTAGGAAAGATCACTATTACCGGGAATAAAAAAACCAAAGACGTTATTATCCTCCGGGAGATCCCTTTCAGAGAAGGAGATCAATACACTTTAAAAACGTTGATAGAAAAATTCGGGGATGCACATCGCCAGTTGTTGAACACTTCTCTTTTTCATACGGCAGAAGTGGGAATTAAGAATATGGAAGGCACCATTGCAACCATTGCCGTTACGTTGAAAGAAAGATGGTATTTTTTTCCAACTCCTTTTTTAAAACCTGTTGACAGAAATCTCAATCAATGGATAGTAGAGCAAAAGGCGAGTCTTGACCGGGTGAATTATGGCGTCAAATTCATTTATTATAATGCCACGGGCAGGAATGACAAATTAAAAGGATCATTTGGTAGCGGATATACAAGACAATTCTCATTGGGCTACGATCGCCCTTATTTTGATAAAAACCTTAAATGGGGATTCAGTACCGGCTTCTCTGTTTCGAAGAACAGGGAAGTAAATTATAACACTGTTCATGACAAGCAGGTGTTTGTAAAAGATGAGGATGTTTTCCTGAGCAATTTCGCTACTATTTATACAACGCTTACTTACAGGAGAAAAATAAAAACAAAACATAGCCTCGGGTTTGCTTATACAAGCGGCGAAGTGAGTGATACCGTAGTAACATTGAACTCTTCTTACTTTAAAGGGGGAAGGCAAAGGGTACAGTTTCCTGATCTTCTTTATGCAATGAGTTATTTTGATGTTGATTTTATTCCCTATCCCACTAAAGGATATGCTGCCCAAATTACATTTAATAAAAAAGGCTTTGGCTCTGCCGGAGTCAATGTATGGCAGTTGGGTGTGCAGGCATCGGGAACCTGGCACATTGGAAAAAAATCATTTGTAAATGTTGGTGTATATGGCGGATTGAAACTCCCTTTCAAACAACCATATTATAACCAGCGGTTTCTTGGGTATGGAGATGTTTATATGCAGGGCTATGAATATTATGTGATCGACGGGGTGGCCGGAGGTTATCTGAAAACAGGATTGTACCAGGAGCTTTTCAATTTCAAAATAAAAGTACCGCCTTTAAAAAAAGGAAAAGAGCCGATGAGGATACCGTTCCGTATTGTTGGAAAAACATATGGCAATACAGGCTATGTACACAATCCTCAACCCGGAAATAATTTATTATCCAATAAGATGCTTTATTCCGGTGGCTTTGGTGTTGATATCATCACTTTTTATGATATTGTATTGAAACTGGAATATAGCTTCAACCAGTTAGGTGAAAACGGGTTATTTTTACATAGAAAGTCTATTTTTTAAGCATGAAGGCCGCCATTTACAGCCGCCTGATGGAAGAAGATCAGCGGAAAGATGTTCAACTTTTTTTTGATGAACTGGCTCAACAAAAGATCAAGCCGGTCGTCTTTCATCATTTCTTTGAACAAATAAAGAGTAGTATTAACCTGCCGGCAGATACCACAACTTTCTCTGATTCTGCAGACCTCAAAGATGAAGTTGAATTTATCATCAGCCTTGGTGGCGATGGAACTTTGCTGGATACTGTTACCTTGGTAAGGAACAGGAATATTTCTATTATGGGTATCAATTTTGGTCGCCTGGGTTTTTTAGCCAGTATTGGCCGGGATGAAGTGAGAACAGCAGTAAAAGCAATAGCGCAAAGAACCTATGTAACGGATAAAAGGACGATGATACATTTGGATGCAGACATTCCTTTGTTTGGCAATGTGCCGTATGCATTAAACGAATTTTCCATACATAAAAGGGATGTGGCTTCTATGATCAAGATCCACACTTATCTGAATGGGGAGTTTTTAAATACGTATTGGGCTGATGGCCTGATAGTGGCTACACCGACAGGTTCAACCGGCTATTCCCTTAGCTGCAATGGGCCGATCGTATTTCCGGATACCGGCAGTTTTGTAATAACTCCTGTGGCACCGCATAATCTGAATGTCCGCCCTATTATTGTGCCTGACGATAATATTATTTCCTTTGAAATTGAAAGCCGGTCGGATCAACTCATTGTGGCGCTTGATTCAAGGCGGGAGATAATCGGAAAAGATGTGCAACTCGCTGTAAAGAAAGAGGATTTCAGCATAAACCTGGTCCGGCTGAGCGAAAACAATTTTCTGCAAACCCTTCGCAATAAACTCACCTGGGGTCTCGATAAACGCAACTAAATTGCTCTCCCAATAAAAGAAATTGCTATTTTTATCGTTCTAATGTATTCCGAACCATATTTATCTGTTATGACGAAGAAGATTTTTGCTGCTGTCTCACTTATTACCATAATTGGTACCAGTCAATTAAATGCCCAGAATGCTGTAGTCCAGGAGGGTGAGTTTGGATTTGGCGTAGGCGCCGGCCATTATTTCGGCGATCTGAATACAAAAGCAAGATTGAACAGGGCCAAGCTGGCCGCCACTGCATTTTTTCGCAAAAACCTGGGCAATTATATCGCTGTAAGAGTAGGAGCAAGTTTTGCTCAATTGGGTTATTCCGATCAATACAATACGCATAATGTCTATATGTACCAGCGCAACTTGAGCTTTAACACTAAAGTTTGGGAGTTGGCCTTGCAAGGCGATTTTAATTTTTTCCGCTTTATGCCCGGTGAGCCGCAATATAGCTTCACTCCTTATATAACATTAGGCTTCGGCATTTTTACTTATGATCCTTATGCATACCTGCGGGGAGAAAAGATCCAGCTTCGTCCATTAGGTACGGAAGGACAGGGAAGCAATGATCCCCGTTATGCCGATCGCAAGCAGTATAGCTCAATGGCCTTCAGCATCCCTTTTGGCGGCGGTATCAAATATGCATTGAATGAAAAAGTGAACATAGCTTTTGAAGTATTGCATCGTTTTACCAACACGGACTATATGGATGATGTAAGCAAAACCTATGTTGATCCCGCTATATTTCCTTTAAATCCTGATGGCAGCACATCCAATGCACAACTATTGCATGACAGGTCATATGAAATTGGCGACCCCATTGGTGCACCCGGTGTAGCAAGAGGAATGAGCCGGCAGAAAGACCAATTCGTTACGGCCATGGTTCACCTTACCTTTAACCTGCAGTCTTACAAATGCCCGACGGCTAAGTAAGAAAAACCTTAAAAAAATAATATATCACCTTTTTGGGTTACTGCCAATCAATAGTTTTATTTTTATTTTGCATAAAGTTTAAACCATAACAGACCAATTGCAGTCTGTTAGTAAACAATTTATTTACCACTTAAACATTACTCTTATGCGCCTGACAAAAATTGCATTATTGTTTTCTGTAGTTGCACTTTTCAGTTTTACTACACTGAAAAATAGCAACACTACTACAAAACCCGGCGACTGGTTTTTCCTGGAAGATAAAAGTGTAGGCTTTGGAGTTGATCATGATGTTATTCATTTTGGTAACTGGAAAGATGATGTTCGCCAGATCAAATTGAAGATTACCGACGGCCCGATGAAAATGTACAACATGAAGATCCATTTTGATAATGGCACTACACAAGATGTGGAGCTCCGCAAACGCTTTGCACAAGGCAGCGAAAGCCGGGTGATAGATATGGATGGCGGTTTACGCCATTTGACCAAAATAGAATTCTGGTATGAGACAAAAGGGTTCCTGAGAGGAAAATCGAGAGTGGCTGTGTGGGGGAAGAACTGATCTCAAATACTATTATTTGAGGAGGTTGTGCTGAAGAGGTACAACCTCTTTTTATTTTTATCCTTGTTACCTTTGTTTTTCTGTTTTGAAATTCACTATGTCAGCGTTATTGGAAAAAATAGATAAAAGCAAGCTTCCTCGCCATATTGCCATCATCATGGATGGTAATGGAAGATGGGCCAAGGAAAAAGGAGAAGATCGTCTCTTCGGGCATTTCCATGGTGTAGAAAGTGTCCGCAATATCGTCGAAGGCTCTGCTGAACTCGGTATCGAATATCTTACACTCTATGCTTTTTCTACCGAGAACTGGGATCGCCCCGAATACGAAGTAATAGGATTGATGGAATTATTGGTCAGCACTATCCGCAAAGAAGTAGAAAGCCTTGATAAGAATAATATCCGCCTTCATGTAATTGGCGATATGAATATGCTTCCCGATTATGCCCGCAATGAATTGAATGAAGCATTGGACATAACAAAAGACAATACCGGTCTTAACCTGATCATGGCCCTAAGCTACAGCGGCCGGTGGGAACTGCTGAATGCAGTAAAGAATATTGCACATGAAGTGAAGCTGGGCAAACTGAATGTTGAAGCCATTGATGAAAATATTTTGCAACGATTTCTTTGCACCAGCGAATTTCCCGATCCTGAACTAATGATCCGCACCAGCGGCGAATTCAGGATAAGCAACTTCCTCCTTTATCAGTTGGCATATGCAGAACTCTACTTCACCAATGTAAGATGGCCGGATTTTAGAAAAAATAATCTCTACGAGGCTATCCTCGACTACCAGGCCCGGGAAAGAAGGTTTGGAAAGACCAGCGACCAATTAGTAACATAGTCAAATCAGTCAAATTGGTCATATAAGGTCAAAAGCAGCAAGACCTGTATAAATCAGCGACTTTTGTTGGTGAAAAGACCCTCCGATATGACTAATTTGACTTTTATGCCCCATCTGACCTGATTCTCAGGTTTCTTTAACAAAGACTTCAATTTTTTCCCGTTATTTTGCCGCCTCAACCCGAAATTTAAAGGGGTTGATAAAGCGGTCTGTGAGAACTGCTTAGTGAAATTTTAGACAGCTTCTGAACAATCAATCATGCAACTAATTTTACGAAGACTTAGTGGAACAATACTGGTAATGATTTTATCCGTTCCCGTACTCCTTGCCCAGGAACCCGACACGTTGAAACCGACCTCTCTTGATCCTAAATTGATTGAGTGGCAAAAATCCCGGATACCCAAACAATACACAATTGCATCTGTAAATATCACCGGCATTCGTTTTTTGGATACATCCATTGTTTATTCGATCGCTAATCTGCAACCCGGAGATAAATTCACACACCCCGGCGAAGATATTTTTGCAAAATCTATTGCTTCTTTGTGGAGACAAAAGCTTTTTGCCAACGTCAAAGTTTTTGTAACAAAAGTGGAAGATGACAAGGTGTGGGTAGAAGTAAACCTGCAGGAAAGACCAAGACTGGGCAATTTCAAATTTGTTGGCATTAATAAAACGGAAGAAGAAGACTTGCTGGGGAAGATCAATCTTGCCAAACAAACGATCATTACAGAAAACACCCGCCGGGAAATAACAGAAAGGATCACAAAATATTTTCAGGAGAAAGCATACAGGAATGTAACAGTGCGGATAGATGATTCACAACCTGACCCAGCCTTTGTGAACTCAAAAGCTATGACCATTTACGTTGATAAGGGAGAGAAGGTCAAGATCAACGAGATCAATTTTTATGGTAATAACAATGTAGATGATCTTAGGCTGAAAAAACAAATGAAGGGGACCAAAGAGATGAGCAAGTTCACTGTTCATCGTGACGAAGGAGTGGTACCAAGTCCTTTTGGCAAAAAAGAGAAATACAATTTCGGCCAATATATCAACGACTGGGGTTTTCTTTCCATCAGTAAAACAAAAAAACTAATTGATCCCTGGTTTAAATTCAAACTCAGCGGCGCCAAATTCGATGCAAAGAAATTTGAAGAAGACAGGGAAAAAGTGCTGGACTATTATAATTCTATGGGTTACCGGGATGCCCAGATATTGGATGATACTTCTTATGCAACCCTCAAGGGCAATATGAATATTGACCTTAAAATAGAAGAAGGCAGAAGATATTATTTCGGAAATATTACATGGAAAGGCAATGCTAAATATTCCGATTCATTGCTCAACGCAATCTTAGGTATCAATAAAGGAGATATTTATAATATCGGCATACTGAATAAGCGATTGGGTAAAGAAGCAGCGCAGGAGGGCGGAGATATCAGTGGCTTGTATATGGATGATGGCTATCTTTTTTTCCGTGCAGAACCGGTGGAAACCGCCGTTTATAATGATACCATTGATCATGAGATAAGAATTGTGGAAGGTCCGCAGGCAAGGATCAAGAATGTTACCATCGCCGGCAACGATAAAACAAAAGATTGGGTAATCCGCCGTGAACTGAGAACAGTCCCCGGTGAATTGTTTAGCCGCACCGACCTTATTCGTTCTCAAAGAGAATTGGCCAATCTGCAATACTTCAACCAGGAAACGATCAACCCAGGGGTTGTTCCCAATGCAGAAGATGGTACGGTTGATATCAACTGGAAACTGGAAGAAAAATCATCAGACCAGCTGGAGTTATCCGCTGGCTGGGGCGGTGGCGTGGGACTTACAGGAACACTCGGCGTTACTTTCAATAATTTTTCTATCAGGAATATCTGGAAAAGATCGGCATGGGATCCTTTGCCAACAGGGGATGGTCAAAAACTTAGCCTGCGGGTACAATCAAATGGCAAAGCTTATCAATCGTATAGCTTTTCATTTACAGAACCCTGGCTGGGAGGCAAAAAGAGAAATTCTTTATCTCTTTCATTGAACAAAAGTGTTTACAGGAACGGGTATTATGACCAGACAACCGGTAATTATGAATTCGATGAGAATACCCTTCTGAAAACTTTTGGTATTGGCCTTTCATTAGGCAAACAATTAAAATGGCCTGATGACTATTTCAGTATTGCTTATTCTATTAATTACACCCAATACAAAAGAAAGAACTATAACATATTTCCGGGAGCAAGTCCAACAGGAACGTCTAACAATTTAAGTTTCAAAATTTCATTGCAGCGTTCCTCTGTTTTCAATCCTGTTTATCCTGTAAGCGGATCGAATTTCCTTGCAAGTGTGCAATTCACTCCGCCTTATTCGCTTTTCAACAAGAGTATCGAAACATCAGAAGATAAGTATAAAAACCCTGAATATCACAAATGGCGTTTTAATGCAGAATGGTATGTTCCTATTGGCAAACCATTGGGCGCTGAGAAGAACAGGCAATTCGTTTTAAAGCTTGCAGCTAAGTACGGTTTCATGGGTCGCTATAATAGTAATCTTGATTATTCTCCGTTTGAACGGTTCCAGGTGGGTGATGCAGGACTAACCAACAACTTTGGTTTATTGGGATATGATATCGTAGCACACCGGGGCTATCCCGTTTATCAATCATCTGATCCTACCGTAAATCCTGATCAGCAAAGTGCGCAGAATTTTTTCACCATATTCAATAAATACCAGCTTGAACTTCGTTTTCCATTGGTAACAAATCCGAGCAGCACTATTTATGGACTAACATTTTTTGAAGCAGCCAATGGGTGGTATAACTACAAAGACTATAATCCTTTCCGTTTGCGCCGCAGCGTAGGTGTGGGTATGCGTTTCTTCCTGCCTATGTTTGGATTGCTTGGATTTGATTATGGTATTGGACTTGACAGGCTGACACCACAAACCGGCTTGAAAGGCGCAGCAAGATTCACCTTTATGCTGGGCTTTGAGCCGGAATAAATTATCAGATCGCAGATTATATAATTATAAATCCCTTTATATGAAATGAGCTTTAAAAATTTACGGGCAATTTATTATGTTGACGAAGTAAGTTTTTAGGGCGAATTCTATGTGGCCAAAAAACAATAAAAATTAAACACATGAAAAAGATCTTCTTGCTTGCCTTCTTTTCGGGTATTGCCATGATGGGTTTTTCACAGAAATATGCCATCATTGATACAAGGTATATATTGGATAAGATGCCTGAATACAAAGCAGCCCAAAAGCAGCTGGATGATATTGCTGCAGGCTGGCAAAAAGAAATTGATACTAAGCAAATGGAGCTGGATAATATGTATAAATCTTTCGAAGCTGAGCAGGTAATGCTGACAGAAGAGTTGAAGAAAAAAAGAGAAGATCAGTTGTTCAATAAAGAAAAGGAATTAAGAGATCTGCAGCGCAAACGCTTTGGTTTTGAAGGCGATCTGTTCAAAAAAAGGCAGGAGTTGATAAAGCCTATCCAGGATAGGGTCTATAACGCCGTTCAGAAAATGGCGATAAATAAGGAATACGATTTTGTGCTGGACAAAAGCGAGGGAATTACCATTATCTTTGCCGACCCTAAATTAGACAAGAGCGAAGATGTGCTGAAAGAACTGGGAATAAAATAATGATGGGCGGATGTTAAAACGTCTTTTGAAACGCAACCAAATATTTAAAGGATTAATCTTTTAAAAGCTAATAAAATCTCCCGCTGAAACGGGAACTAATTGAAAAGTAAAAAAAAACTCATGAAAAAATTGCATGTATTGATCGCAGCGGTTGGATTGCTAATGGCTGGCAGCGCATCTGCACAAACCAAAATTGCTTATGTACGCATTGATGATATAGTAAGCGTAATGCCCGACCTGGCTCCGGAAAAGATAAACATGGATACTGTAGGAGCACAGTTTGTAAAAGATTCCGTAATGCCCCGGTTGAATTATGTTCAGTCGGAGTATAACAGGAAACTCACCGAATACTCGGATTCTACAAAGCCTAAATCCGTCAGGGACCTGATCCTAAAAGATTTGCAGGCCTTTCAGGAGGAATTGAGTAATGCCGACGCCCAAATACAGCAGGCCCAACAATACAAACAGCAAGAACTATTAAAACCATATTATGCGAAAGCAAAAAAAGCTATAGAGCAGGTAGCAAAAGAAAAAGGTTATACGCATGTTATGAATACAGATGTTTTCCTGGTAGCTCCTGAAGCAGATGATATTTCCCTTGCGGTAGTAGCTAAGCTCGGTATTAAATTGCCAAATCCACCCGCAAATAATAAGCCTGCACCAAAAACAGGTAATTAATAAGAACTGGTTTCTATTCTGAAAACAGTCCCGTTTAAAGCGGGGCTGTTTTATTTTCAGGCATACAAGAGCCGCTGCTTAATTTTGCAATATGGCTTCTCGAAATCCTATCGGAGTATTTGATTCAGGCTATGGTGGCCTTACCGTATTGAAAGAGATCATTTATAAGCTTCCGCAATATGATTATCTCTATTTGGGAGATAATGCAAGATCACCGTATGGCAATCGTTCATTCGATACTGTTTATCATTATACGCTTGAATGTGTGCAATGGTTCTTTCAGCAGGGTTGTTCATTGGTGATACTGGCTTGTAATACGGCTTCTGCAAAAGCATTAAGAACTCTTCAGCAAAATGATCTTCCGAAAATCGCACCTAATAAAAGAGTATTAGGAGTAATAAGACCAACCGCTGAAATTATCGGTAATTTTTCGGAAACACAAGAAGTGGGCATACTGGCAACAATCGGAACGGTGGTGTCTGAGTCTTATCCCATGGAGATCGCTAAATTTTTTCCTGACCTGAAAGTATTCCAGGAGGCTTGCCCCATGTGGGTGCCATTGGTAGAGAATAATGAACACACACATCATGGGGCAGATTTTTTTGTGAAGAAGAATATGCATAGCATATTTGAAAAAGGAGAGAATATTGACGTATTGCTGATGGCCTGCACTCATTATCCCTTATTGAGAGAAAAAATTGAAGAGTACTTGCCGGTGGGTGTAAAGCTTGTTTCGCAGGGCGAAATCGTAGCTGATAGTCTTGCTGATTACCTGCTCCGGCATCCTGAAATAGAAAGTCTTTGCAGCCAAAAAGGCCAACGGAGTTTTTATACCACCGACTCAACAGCTGACTTTGATAACCATGCTACAATCTTTTTTGGAGAGGCTGTGCTTTCAAAACATATTGACCTCGAAACCATTAAATCAGGGAAATAGCCTGTCATTGATCTTTGTAGCCAGTTTACATAATTTAAGCCTCTTGTACCCTCGTTTTAAGGCTCAAACCCCTTACCTTTGCCGTCCTTTCATCCCGCCTGGGCGGGACAAGTGTGGTGACTTGTAAAATCCAGGCGAAATGTTGAAACCTGGTTCGCTTCTCCCGAACCTTATTTCATCAAAGTGAAAAAAAGAAAATAATAATGAAACGTACATTCCAACCTCATCGTAAGCGCCGTAAAACAGTACATGGTTTTCGTAAGCGTATGCAAACTGCTAATGGCCGAAAAGTATTGGCTAGCCGCCGTGCAAAAGGCCGCAAGAAACTGACAGTTTCCGATGAAAGTAAATTAAAATAGTTCCTGCCCCTGGTGAAACGGATGGGTTAGATTATTAATGGTCCCGGTTACGCCGGGACTATTTTATTTTTGTATGGATCGGGGAAAAAATCATGACAAGGAAATTTACATTAGGAAAAGATGAACGGCTGAAAAGCCGGAAGCTGATCGATGAATTATTTGATAAAGGCCAAAAATTCTCAACGGGCTTTTTCAGGGTTCATTTTCTTTTTAATGAATCGGCTGAATCAAAGCTTCAGTTTGGTGCCGGAGTAAGTAATAAAAATTTTAAAAAGGCAGTTGACCGCAACAGGATAAAACGATTGACAAAAGAAGCATGGCGATTACAAAAAAATGAATTGAATGAGAAGCTATTATTATCGGGAAAAATGATGAATGTTTTTCTTATTTATACGGGTAAAACAATACCTGAGTATAGCGGGGTATTCGAGACGATAACAAAGATCATAAACAAGCTTACTAAAACTATTCCTGGTTGAAAACATTTCTCCGCATATTAAGCCTTCCTTTTATTGCCCTGATAAAAGTTTATCAATGGGTCATTTCTCCCATACTGGGGCCCAAGTGCAGGTTCACACCCACCTGCTCACATTATGCAGCTGAAGCATTAAAAAAACATGGGGTATTTAAGGGTATGTGGTTGGCTCTCAAACGCATCAGCCGGTGTCATCCATGGGGAGGCAGTGGATATGATCCTGTGCCATAATTTAATTTCCACCGGTAGCGAAATAATTCTATTTTGTAGGCTCATTAAATCAAAACCAGTTTTAATAATTTAAAAAATGACATTTATGAGAAAGAATTTGTTTTCGTTTTTTGCACTTGCACTTGTGATTTCACTGGCTTCCTGCGGAGGTAAGGGCGGTGGATTTGAAGGTGATGTAAGAAAGATGGCCAACTATCGTTGTGAACTTCAGAAGTTGATGGCAATGGACCAGGCGGATGAAAAAACGCAGAAAAAAGTAGCCGATCTGCAGAAAGAAATGGGTGAATTTGCAGACAAAATGGGAAAAAAATATGAGGATAAAAAAGATGATAAAGCAATGGAGGAAAAAGCAGAAAAGATCATGGATGAAGTAATGGAAAAATGTAAATAAAAGAACAGTAAAAAAATCCCCTGCTACGCCAGGGGATTTTTTTATTTAGTCTCTTCCCGATAATAAACCTTAGTATCTCTCTGCCACTCTGTTCCAGTCAACCACATTCCAGATAGCAGTTAAATAATCGGCTCTTTTATTCTGATACTTCAGGTAGTAAGCATGTTCCCATACATCTATACCCAATAATGGCACTCCTTTATTTTCTGCAACATCCATCAATGGATTATCCTGGTTAGCAGTTGATGTAATATCCAGTTTACCGTCTTTCTTAATAATCAGCCAGGCCCAACCGCTGCCAAACCTGCCAACACCCGCCGCTGCAAATTTTGTTTTGAATTCATCAAATGAACCAAATGCTTCATTGAGAGCATCAGCTAATTTACCAGAGGGAACTCCGCCACCATTGGGCGACAAACTATTCCAGAAAAAAGTATGATTCCAGTGACCGCCACCATTATTACGAACGGCAGGAGAGATCGACCCTGCTGATTCTACCAGTTCTTCCAATGATTTGTTCTCATGCTCTGTTCCTGCAATTGCTTTATTCAGGTTGTCAACATAAGCCTGGTGATGTTTGCCATGGTGTATTTGCATGGTTGTGGTGTCAATGTGCGGCTCCAGTGCATCATGTGCATAAGGTAATGCCGGTAGTGTAAAGGCCATATTATTTTAGATTTTTGATTTAAGATTTACGATCTGTTCTTTATTGGATAACAAAAGTAGCAACTGTGATTATAAATTAAGACAGGAATTGATTTTGTTTCGGTTCTCGCAAATCATTTTTTCAACCTGTTCAGCTTTTTTCCTTTTTCAGTAAAAGTTTCTACAATGCCTCTTGTTTCAAGGTCCAGCCGAATGGAAATAGTGTACCATGGCACAGAACCGTTGAAAGACGGCATCTTTTTTCGCATGATCTTTACCACATCATCTGTCAGGTCGGTAAATGTTTTTCCTTTACTTCCTTTCAGGCTTTGAAGAATAGCAGCTTTGACAGGTTCATAGATCTCGCTATCAATTTTAAATTGACTACCCGTCCGGGGATGTGTGGTAATGATAGATTTTTGTCTGACAGCTTTTGCCATTATCGTTTGTTTTTAAAAAAATCTTTTACGAGTTTGGCACATTCATCTTTCATCACTCCTCTTATCAATTCTGTTTTAGGATGAAAAGGCCAGTTGCTTCCGGCAGTTTTTTTATAACCGTTTTTTTCATCGTCTGCACCATACACAAGTTTTCCGATCTTGCTCCAATAAATAGCGCCGGCACACATGAGGCAGGGTTCTATTGTTACATATAATGTTGCCTCCGGCAAATATTTGCTGCCAAGTGAATTAAAAGCGGATGTCAATGCGATCATTTCTGCATGAGCTGTCGGGTCATTCAATCGCTCGGTCATATTATGTCCTCTGGCAATGATCTTATCATTGATGACGACAACAGCCCCAATAGGAATTTCATCATCTTCCAATGCCTTCTTTGCTTCTTTCAGCGCCTGCATCATATAGTATTCATCGGTCATTATGGAACGGTTTGACTAACTTGGTATAAAATTAAAGTTAATGGCAGATATATCAGCCCTGGAAAAAATGAGGCAGTATTTTGACGCCGGTACCACCAAACCGTATGCTTTTAGAAAAGAGCAATTAAAAAAACTAAAAACTTCTATTTTAAGCCATGAGCAGGAGCTGTATGATGCATTATATGCTGATCTGAAAAAAAGTCCCGAAGAGACCTGGGTCACCGAAACAGGAATGGTGTTGGCGGAATTAAACACTGCTATTAAACACCTGAAAAGCTGGATGAGCCCTGATAGAGTGGGAACAAATTTGCTGAACCTTCCTTCCCGCAGCAGGGTGATGAAAGAACCATTGGGAGTTGTTTTGATCATCGGGCCATGGAATTATCCTTTTCAATTACTCATCAACCCATTGATCGGTGCTATTGCGGCCGGTAATTGTGTAGTATTGAAGCCCAGTGAATTTGCGCCAGCTACTGATGCAGTGATGAAAAAGGTCATTGAAGAAGTTTTTTCAAAAGAATATATTTTATATGTGCAAGGCGATGGTGCAACTGTCATTCCTCAAATGACGAACAACTTTACATTCGGTCATATTTTTTATACAGGAAGTACGGCAGTAGGAAAGATCATTTATAAAATGGCAGCGGAAAGATTGGTTCCTGTTACACTGGAGCTGGGAGGAAAAAGCCCCTGTATTGTAGAAAGTGATGCCAATATCAAAGTATCGGCACGCCGCATTGCCATGACAAAATTCTCAAACGCCGGGCAAATGTGTGTGGCGCCTGATTATGTATTAGTGCAGGAATCAGTAAAAGATAAGTTCATAGCAGCAGTAAAAGAAACGATACAACAATTTTATACAGAGAGGCCGGAGGAAAGTTATAATTATGGAAAGATCATCAATGAAAAACAATTTGATCGCATTGCAAATTATTTGTCAAACGGAACAAAAATTCATGGCGGAAGAATAAACAAAGAAAAACTTTTTATTGAACCCACTATATTGACCGATGTTCCATTGGATGCGCCGGTGATGCAGGATGAGATATTCGGGCCGGTATTGCCCATTATTTCTTTTAATACGATGAGTGATGCAAAGAAAATAATTGATAAACATCCCAATCCTTTATCAATATATGTATATACATCCAGTAAGAAAAAAGAGAATGAGTGGCTGGAAGCTATACCCGCTGGCGGTGGTTGTGTAAATAATTCAAGCTGGCATTTGACGAACCATAATTTACCATTTGGGGGAAGAGGTTTTAGTGGCACGGGCAATTATCATGGCAAATATTCCTTTGATACATTCAGTCATAAAAAAGCGATCATGAAAACGCCAACATGGTTCGACCCGAAGATCAAATACCCGCCACTGAAAGGAAGATTGAAATTGTTTAAATGGGTGATACGATAAGGTTCCCACAAAGCCACTAAGAACACAAAGAAATTCTTTTCTCGTAAAATCAAATGAATGACGGAAAATGAATTAGCTGCAATTGCGGTTGACGTTTGTTTTAAAATACATACAACTCTCGGACCCGGTTTATTGGAGAGTGTTTACGAAGCTGCATTTGCATACGAATTGGATAAAAGGAAGATTCCCTTTACCCGACAACAAGGAGTGGTAACGAAATACGAAGACTTTGTTCTTGATGTTGGATTCAGAACAGATATAATTATGGATAATAAGCTCATCGTTGAAATCAAATCCGTCGAACACTTGGATAAATCACATCATAAAACCTTGCTTACCTATTTAAAACTATCGGGAATAAAGCTTGGGATATTGGTAAATTTTAATGTCAACTTGATTAAAGAGGGTATTCATAGGAAAATATATGGCCAGCTTCTTTAAAAAATCTTTGTGATCTTTGTGTCTTTGTGGGAAACAAAATGAGAAAACTAAAACGTTTTTTGCTTGTTGTCTTAATATTGCTGGTGGCTTTCACCGGCTATGTGATGTACGTCAACCGAAATTCAAAGAATATGACCCTGCGACAAAAAGTGTTGAAAGCGGTTTACCCGGCATTTATGTGGTGGACGAAAATGCGGGGCAAGAATGTTACAGAACTAAAGAATGAACAGAAACAACCACCTGTTTCATTTTATTCGGTAAAAGGAACAGCGAATGATGGTTCTTCTTTTGATTTTGAAACGCTGAGAGGGAAAAAAGTATTGCTGGTAAATACCGCCAGCAATTGTGGCTATACGGAGCAATATGAATCCTTGCAAAAATTGTATGATCAGCATAAAGAACACCTGTTGGTAATTGGTTTCCCGGCCAATGATTTTAAACAACAGGAAAAAGGAACCAATGAAGAGATAGCAGCATTTTGCAAAGCCAATTTTGGCGTCAACTTTCCGCTGATGCAAAAAAGTTCAGTAATAAAAGGCACTGATCAAAACCCGGTATATAAATGGCTGACCGATTCCACACTCAACGGATGGAATAACAAAGCTCCTTCATGGAATTTTTGCAAATATATCGTCAATGAAAATGGAGTACTGACCAATTATTTTGGTTCATCCATTTCTCCGATGAGCAAAGAAATGTTGAAAGCTATCAATAAGGAATAATTCATGAATTATAACGACATAATTGGCACAGTTGGAGTTGGGCTGATACTCGTTGCTTACTTCTGCAATATATTCGGGTGGATAAATGGAAAGAACATACTGTTCTTTATCCTGAACATCGTTGGTGCAGGCATGGCCTGCTATGCTTCTGCGCTCATTAACTACATACCGTTTGTTATTCTGGAAGGTATTTGGACATTGGTGTCCCTGTTGGGGTTAGCTAAAAGTCTAAAGAGGAGGAAAGCTTAAAACAGCCTACTCCACTTTAAACGATTCTATCATCTTCCTTACCATGCCGATGTTTTTTTTGTAAAACTCATCTTCGGAAGTAAATGTAAGGGCATATAGCTTTTCCTTTATGATGGCTACTTTTTGCAGAATGTGCAGGTAATAGGTGTCATTTCCACTGGCTTGGGTACAGGAGTATTCTATTTCGTAGGCAGTAACATTGTTCCAGTTGGAATAACCGGAATTGATGATCTTAAAATCAGACAGGTTCTCAGAAAGTGTTTTTGTAATATCTGTCTCTGCCATTTGTATGGTAACACTTTTGTCAACAGATCTTGGTACAATACAGTTGAGGTTATCCCTGAAATTATCCGTTTCAGATTCGGCGTAGCTTGTAATAAAGAAGCGGGCCTTTTCCGTTGGCGGTTTCAGTTGCCAGTCCGATGGGTATTGCATCGTAAGATTATATAGTGAATCTGTATGCGTAAGCCATTTAACCGGTGAACTTCCGGGTTGCGCTGTTGCTGAAAAAAAGATGAACAAAGAAGCTGCTAAAAAGGATGTTTTCATGTTTCAGTTTGAATGGGTAAAGTAATAACTTCTTGGAACCTAATGCACAGGGCATTTTTCATGATAATTCACCAACTCGATCGGTGTTTTTTCAAATTCATAACCGCTGTACGTTCTGGCAATATCATCAAATACTTCGTTGATCTCCTCTTCTGTTTTTAAGGTCACCAGTTTATTCCTGAATTCTTTGATATTAGGCAAGCCTTTTAAATAATTGGCATAATGACGGCGCATTTCATTGATACCAACAATTGGGTTTTTCCATTCAATGGATCGGCGAAGATGTTTCCTGCAAACAAATAAACGGTCTTCAATGGTAGGAGCAGGAAGATGCTCTCCGGTTCTTACAAAATGTTTTATTTCATTAAATATCCAGGGATAGCCTATTGCAGCTCTGCCGATCATGATACCATCAACACCATAACGGTTCTTATATTCCAAAGCTTTTTCAGGCGAGTCAATATCACCATTGCCAAAAATGGGGATAGTGATCCTCGGATTGTTTTTTATTTTACCGATCAGTGTCCAGTCAGCTTCACCTTTATACATCTGTGTTCTTGTTCTGCCATGGATCGCCAATGCTTTGATGCCGGCATCCTGCAAACGTTCAGTAACTTCTTCAATGTTCTTTGTCTTATCATCCCACCCCAACCTTGTTTTTACCGTAACAGGAAGCGATGTTGCTTTCACAACAGCCGATGTCAACCGCACCATCAGGTCAATATCTTTTAAAACACCGGCGCCGGCGCCTTTCATTGCCACTTTTTTTACCGGGCATCCAAAGTTGATATCGAGAAGATCAGGATTAGTTACCTCAACAATTTTTGCAGCCAGGGCAAGACTCTCTTCATCACCACCAAATATCTGGATGCCGACAGGTCTTTCATATTCGAATATGTCTAATTTCTTCCGGCTTTTGATCGCATCTCTTATCAAACCTTCAGAGGAAATGAATTCGGTGTACATCAAATCGGCGCCATTATCCTTGCAAACGGCACGGAAGGGCGGATCGCTTACATCCTCCATCGGGGCGAGGAGAAGCGGGAAATCAGGAAGTTGTATGTTGCCTATCTTTACCACTTTGTCAGAATAAAAGCCCTCCGTCGCCAAAGCTTTGGAGGGCGATGCAAATTTACATTTTAATCGCTGAAATCTATGTACGATAAGGATTCAAAAGGCATTTCATTCACAGCCGGTTTTTTTATGCTGATCGCATTTACGATCGCTGCCAGTGTGCTTGCTTATGTAATAAGTAAATATGTATGGCAATCGATGACAGGTCTGGATTTTTCAATGATGCTGGAGGCTTCAAAAAATCCGGCCAACAGGGATGCGGTCAGGGTGGTGCATTGTATATCTGCTGTAGTGGGATTTCTTTTGCCGGCCATTGTCACTGCATGGGCACTTAATCACAGGCCTATGAAGCTGATGGGCTTTACTCCGAAAATGAACTGGCAGCAAATAGCCATTGTTTGTGTGATCATGTTTACTGCTCTTTGGGTGTCCACCTCTTTTTCATATTTGAATGATCATTTGCCTTTATCCGATTCACTGAGACAGACGTTCGATAAAATGGAACAGGAATATACTCAGCAGGCATCGGCGATATTAGGTCTTACTAATATCAGCGAATATTTGATTGCAATAGCAATGATGGCTATCATTCCGGCTGTTTGCGAGGAAGCCTTATTCAGGGGTGGATTACAGAATTATTTGACCCGTGCTACCCGCAAGCCATGGCTTTCTATTATTATTGTAAGCATCATCTTCAGTGCTCTTCATTTTTCTTTTTATGGATTTCTTTCCAGGTTATTTCTGGGGATCGTATTGGGGTTGATCTTTGAATATTCAGGAAAACTTTGGCTCAGCATTATCGCCCATTTTTTCAATAATGCATTTGCCGTTACGGTAGTTTATATAATGAGTCAAAACGGAAAGCCAATAAACGAAGCAATGGCCGAAAACGATGGCACCTGGGCGGGAGTATTGGCATTGCCGGTTGTCATTGCATTACTGATATTCTTTAAAAAGATCGCCGGCAAACCCAAAGAATTTCCCGACGGAACAGTAAAAAATGAAGAACTGCGGAACACTCCTTTCTATTAAACGATTTTATCCATGGCTTTCAACCGGCAAACATTTAAAACAAGGGCATTGACCGCTATTGTATTTGTAGTGGTGATGCTGGCCGGTTTGCTTATCAATCATTGGAGCTTTCTTATTTTATTTTCTATCATTCATTTCGGCTGCTGGTGGGAATATTTAAAGCTCACGGAGAAAATTCATAAGACCAACTTTCATGTTTATACTAAGCTGGGTTTTATGGTAATGGGTTTTGGATTGATGTTATGGTTTTGCGGGCCGGTTTATCAAATCAATAGTTATAGTTTAAAAGAAAATCTTTCATTGCCGGTATCGGCGGCAGGATTTGCTTTGTTGCTGATCGGGATATTTCAAAAAAATGCGATTAAGCTGAAAGGATTTGGAATGGCCTTGCTTGGATTGATTTATATTTCTCTTTGTTGGGGTTTCTTGATAAGCTTATGGCAACAAGGTATTCAGTGGTGCAATATTTCCAACAATACTATGACCAGGGTACCTCATATTTTAATTGCAAGTATTTGGATAAATGATACGATGGCTTATATCGTTGGTTCTTTTATCGGGAAAACCTCTTTGTCAAAAATTTCTCCGAAGAAAACCTGGGAAGGTACAATAGGGGGTATCCTCCTCGCAACAATAATAGTTGCTTTTGCTGCTCCGCAGATATTGGTCGGCCAGTTTTATCAGCCCCTGGTAATATTCTGTGGATTAATTGCATTGATCGCATCTGTTGCCGGAACTTTCGGCGACCTGTTTGAATCCAAACTCAAACGAATGGCCGGGGTAAAAGACAGTGGCTCATTAATGCCGGGTCATGGCGGATTTTTAGATAGATTTGATTCCCTGCTTTTAGCAACACCGGCCGTTTGGTTGTATTTATATATCCTGGTGAATATGCAATAAGCAGCAATTTTTCATCTCATTTGTCATTTTAGTATGCCAAAACCATTTCTTCTACTTCTATTGATCTTGCCGGCCAGCTTGCTTGCGCAAAAAGACAGTACACAAAAAGGATGGGCTGCTACATTTACTGTTACTGCTGTTCCTATCGGTCAGCCGGGACTTGGGATACAACCCGGTGTTGAATATCGCTTCAATGATCGCTATAGTTTATTGGCGGAAGTAGCTTTCAGGGCGAACAAAAATATAAGCAAGGATTCATCGGAGTTTGATAAACATTATTTGAAATTCAAAACAGAGTTGCGTTATCATATGCCCGGCAATAAAGGAAGATGGGGTCATGAGTATTTTGCATTCCAGCTTTCTCATACCACCCGCACATTTACAACCAGGAATGGTTTTTATCATGGCGATCTTCCCGGCGATAGTGTTTATTATTATAGCCAGGCAGCGATCAAAAGCCCTGTTACTACGGCTTCTGTACAATTCGGAACCATCCTGACAGAAGGCCGGTTTGCCTTGGATGCATTCATTGGCATTGGCGCCCGTTTTATCAATACCAGTATCAGTGATATAAAAAATCAAGCCAAGGGTATCCATACTCCTGAAGGACTCCATTTTACCGCCTCTTATTCGTATGCAGGAAATAAAACGATGTTTCACCTGAATGGCGGTATCCGGTTCATGTGGCATTTCTACCATTTCAAACATCCCCGGAAGCAATAAACTTTGTTTACTTATTTTTGAGTCTTAACGATCACAATGACGATCCACAAAGAAGGCTATAAGAGTATTGCGATAAGTGTTATCATTTTTGGCATCATCAATCTCTGTTTCTTTTATTTTTTTAGTTATGCTTCGCCTTTTTTAGGCTGGATAGTTTTTGGAATTACTCTATTTCTTCTTCTTTTCATCATTTCTTTTTTCAGGATACCCAAAAGAAAGCTCACCAACCAGGACGATGCTATTGTAGCTCCTGCTGATGGTAAAGTAGTGGCCATTGAAGAAGTGCAGGCCGATGAATATTTTACCGATCGCCGCATACAAGTTTCTATTTTCATGAGCCCGTTGAATGTACATGTAAATCGTAATCCTGTGAGTGGTGAAGTGGCATACAGCCAGTATCACAAAGGAAAATATTTAGTGGCATGGCATCCCAAGTCATCCACCGAAAACGAAAGGCATACTGTGGTGTACAGGAAAGACAGCAAAGAATTATTGGTAAAACAAATAGCCGGCGCGTTGGCAAAACGCATCATCAATTATTTGCAACCGGGTCAGCCCGTAAAACAAACTGCCGAAATGGGATTCATCAAATTTGGTTCAAGAGTTGATCTTTTATTACCATTAGATGCAAAAGTGCAGGTGAAAATCGGAGATAAGCCTAAAGGCGGAGTGACGGTGATTGCTACCTGGTAGAAAAGCTAATAGCTAACAGCTTTTAGCTATTAGCTAGAATATATCTTCCAGTTCTTTTAAGGAGTAAACGGTATAAGTAGGCTGCTTCTCATTTATTGTCAATGGTTCTTTGGTAAGATGATTCACATGAATTTGATCTATGCCCACATTCATGGCGCCTAATATGTCCACCTCCATTGTATCTCCGATCATAATACTTTCTTCCGGCGCAGCCCCCGTTTTCTGAAATGCATATTCAAAGATCTCTTTGTGCGGTTTCAAACTACTGCTGGCTTCAGAAGTGATCACTTCTTTGAAATATTTGTCCAGTCCTGAATATTTCAGTTTGCTGTGCTGTGTTTTTTCAAAACCATTGGTGATAAGGTGCAGGATATATTTTTTGTCAAGCAGGTAGTCTAATATCTCTATGGTGTAAGGGAATAATATTTTTCTTGTTGGCAGCAGGTCCAAAAAAACAACACCCATTTCTCTTGCCAGCGGTTCATCGGCAACTTTAAAATCCAGTAATGCCAGCCACATTCTTTTCCATCTCAATTCATCTACTTTAATGTACCCGTTCCGGTAACGGTCCCAGAGTTTATCATTATGGACGAGATAGTTTTTATGGAACAGGTCAAAATCATTGATGCCCTTTGCCTGCAGGTTCATCGTTTGATAAAGCTCCTGCAATGTCTGCCGGCTATTGGCTTCAAAATCCCACAGCGTATGATCCAGGTCGAAGAAAAGGTGTTTGTATTTCATCAATGCAAAAAAATAATAGATGCAAAAGAAAGATTTTTTTCTTACAAAGACTTTAATCGTTGAATTACTTCCTCCCTTCGCCTTCGGGATATTTCTACTTTTGAATTATCCACTAAAGTGAGGAGGCCGTCGCCGCTGTAATTTACCACATGGGCCTTGTTAACAATATGCGATTTGTGGATTCGGATAAAACCATGATTACTGAGGATTTCTTCATACTCTTTTAATGTCCTGGAAGTAACCAACGTTTTGTTCCCGGTAAAATAGAATTTGGTGTAGTTGCTTTCCCCCTCCAACCGGATGATCTCTTCGGTCTTGTAAAAAAAAGTGCCTTGGGTGGTAGGCAATGCCAGCTTGAATCCCTTGCTATCTGCAGCATGTATATTATGCAAGAAATTATTGTATAAAGGCCGGTTGCTAATTGCAGAAGATAGTTTACCCATATATCGTTTTATCGCCTGCTGCAGTTCATCGCCATCAATAGGCTTCATCAGGTAGTCTAAGGCGCTGAAGCGGATGGCTTCAATAGCATATTGATCATGGGCTGTTGTAAAAATAATATTGAAATTTATTTCGGGTAGTTGCTTCAATAATCCAAAGCCCGTCATCAAAGGCATTTGAATATCCAGGAACAACAGGTCCGGCTGATACGTTTTAAGCAACCGCAAACCATCATGGGGATCGTTAGTGCTTTTCAATTCACTTATTTCCGGTACATAGTGGGAAAGCAGCAATGTAAGTGTCTTTACTGCGGAAGGCTCATCATCTATTATTAAAGCTTTTATCATATTTGGATTTACCCGGTATAAATATGCAGTTTTACCTCTGTACCAGCAGGTACGTTATTGCTATCAGTAATGTCTTTTATTTTTACTTCAAAGGCCTGTCCATATTGCTGGCGCAAAATATTCAACCGGTCATATACTAATGAAAGGCCTTTTGATTTATGTTGGCCATGCCCGTTTTGTTTTAAACGGGCCGAGGCATCCCGGCCAATTCCGTTGTCTGTTACCGTACATAATAACAGATCATCGCTGCTAAGTTCAAAATGTATCCGTACCCATCGTTCGCCCTGTTTGGGCATCAGGCCATGCCAGATAGAATTTTCAACAAAAGGCTGAACGATCATGGGAGGAATTTTTATTTCATCATCGTCAATAGCAGGGTCTGTTTTTATTTCGTAGTTAAAATTTCCATCAAAACGCAATTGCTCCAGTTCTAAGTAAAGGGTAAGCACTTCCAGTTCTTTTTCCAGTGAAATAAAGTCCTGGTCACTATGGTTAAGCACCTCCCGTTGCAATTTGGAAAATTTTGACAGGTACTTGTTGGCCTCCACTACATTCCCTTGCAAAATGTATTGTTGCACACTGTTCAGGGCATTAAAGATAAAATGCGGGTTCATTTGAGCCCTCAGGGTGGTGAGCTGGGAAGTCGCAAGGTCTTTATTAAGCTTCAGCACTTCCATTTCTTTTTCCCGGCCCTGCTGTTGTGCTTCTATCTTATCAATTTTATCGGCCAGCATAGAAGCAATAGTAGTGAGTATCTGCAAATGTCGTTCTGTATAAAAACCCTTTTCTGAATGTTCAGTGTTAATAGCCCCGATGGCTTCATCATTTTTAATAATCGGCACACATAATTCACTTAGCCTTATTTTATCATCGGCAGCAAAATACCTGTTGTCTTTTGAAGTATCATTGATCAGCAGGGGACGTTTGCTTTCCACTGACGCACCTACTATCCCTTTTCCTTTTGGCACATGGTATTTATTTTTATCCATTTTAGCCTGCATGGATCCTTTTATCCCATAGCCTGCTTTTTGAAGCAGCAGTGTTTTGCCAAGGTCCCATAAATAGATCATACAGTCCTCAAACTCCAGTTTGCCGATCAGGTTTTTGGCCACATCCCATAACAGCTCATCCGTATTATCATGCTGGTGTATGGTGGCGCCAAAAAAACCGGTTACATTTTCAATTTCCAGTTGATAGCGATAATTAACGGCTTTTAGTTTCTCAATTTCTGTTTTCTCCGATTCCTTTTTCTTTATGCCTTCTTCCCTTCTCCTGATAAAATAGAAAATACTGCCGGCTGCTGCTATTGCTGCCAATAAACGGAACCACCATGTTTTATAAAATGGCGGTGGTATATAAATACTGATCTCGTTATCTGCATTCACCCAATTGCGGTTATCATTGCTGGCCCTTACTTTAAAAACATATTTGCCCGGCGCCAGTGAATTATACCTTACTGAATTCTCGTTAATCACCTGTATCCACTCTTTATCCTGTCCCTCTAATTTATATTGGTAAAAAATACGAAGCTGCGGCAGGTATTCAATTGTATTGAAATGAAAAGTGATATTGTTATCGCTGCTACGCAAACGAAATGAATGGCTTTGCGTAAGCTCTTCTTTCAAGTTCTCGGATTCAAAACCACTGATGGCAGCTTTTAAAACCTGCTTGTAGTTGTATAGATCGTCCGGATAAAAATACTGTATGCCTTTTTCAGTGCCCCAGAACAGTTCATCATCCCCCGCCCGGAAATAAGCCCATTTGCGTATCTCTTCAATACTCAGCCCATAGCCCTGGTCAAAATATTTCAGGCTCGCATCCGCAGGATTATAACAGGCAATGCCAGTTATATTGCTCATCCACATCCTGCCTTTTGCATCAGGCATTAGTATGTTCACCCTGCTATTTACCAATCCTTCTTTCGCAGTAATTGTTTTTGTTTTTCCATCGGCAAAAAATATTTGCAACCCTTTGCTAGTACCGGCATAAATATTATTTGCATTGTCTTTATTGACACAGGAGACATGATTGCCGGGCAAACCTTCCTTAGTAGTAAATTGCTGAACAGTGCCTGCGGTCTTATTATATTTCCATAACCCCCTGCCACCCGTAGCTATCCAGATATAACCAGGGTCATTAAAAAAAATATCCAGTACCGAAATGCCCTTTAACTGGTGGAGCGGCGTATTGCGTAAATCGTCAATTTCAAAAGTAGAAGGGTTAATGCGCCGCAAGCCGTTATGTGTACCAATCCACATCCATCCGTCATCACCATTTGTAATATGCTCAGCCCAGGTAGCCATCAATCCATTTTTATTGATTGTATCAAACGGAAATTGTTTTACTAGTTTTTCGTTCTTATCAATTACTGCAATTCCCATGGTGGAAGTAAGAAACCAAAGCCGGCCCATTTTATCAAAGGCTAATAAGGAAGCCCCTTCTTCATTGGCAACAGGCTTGCCATCTATCACGGCATAGTTAACGAAAGTGCTTTGGTTCGTATTCCTGTTCCAGCGAAGCAGGCTGGTGCTGCCGCCGATGTAATACTCCTCCTTGTTCTTTTGAATAATACTATTAATATAACCATCATAACTGCTGCCTGCTTTGTCAGCAAAAAAAGTTTGTTGCCTGATCACAGCATCGGTCTTAAAATAACAAATACCATTGTGGCGGGAGCCGATAAAAACCCAGCCTTCATTGCTTTTATAAATTACAGAAGGCCGGTTGTTGAGCAGGGTGGATGGATCGCCGGCACGGTGCAGGTATTGTGTCAATTTTTTTCCGGTGATATTGAAAAGATAGAGCCCATCCCGTAAAGAGGCCAGTAGCAAGTTGTCTTTATCCAGCAGCTCTGCCGCAACAATACGCTGTGCAATGGGCTGGCCGTACTGATCATTTATACTCCGCAACGGGTAACTTATTTCCCGGGTGCCGAGATTAATTGATTTTATTTCTTTTGCTGCATTATCATACAAAAGCAGTTCTCCTTGCTGCCATTGCCCCAATACAGTTGCACCAGGACAATGATAGTTGCCTGTGATTTTTTTTTCTTTAAAATGGATGACATAAAGATCATCCCTCACACTAAAAGCAAAACTGTTGTTGTCAAACTTTTCTACCTGTATATTACTTTTTGTGATAAGTGAATCAGCGCCGGGTATATTTATCAATGAAAAATCAGGCAGCGTTAACGAATCCTTTCCCTTTATTTCTTTGTTTGCCGGAAAGGTGAAGAATCCTTTTTTGGTAAACAGCACAAGGCCCTGCCCGCCTGTATTTAATATTCGCCTTACGGGAAGTATTTTATCATCTGCATATAAGGATACTTTATAAAATTTCCTGTTTTCATCAATCAGGGTAACAAAGCCATCATCGCACCGGACCCAAATGCGGTTGTTGTTGTCGCATATAAGCTCCGATATATTATTATTAGCTAATTGCGGAAAACCATCTTTAAAAAAACGGGTAACCGTTTTTCCATTAAAGCGGTTGAGCCCTTCATTAGTCCCGATCCAGAGGTTGCTGTTTTTATCGGTACAGATGCTGGTTACATAATTATCTGAGAGGCCCTGCTCTATATTCAACTGGTAAAAGAGCAGGTTGTGCGGCTGATTTTTGTTTTGTGCAAATACAGCCGTGGCCATCAGCAGTAATAAAATTATGCAGATTGTATGTAGTGCATATATTCTTCGCCTGGACATATAAATTAAAAATACCGAAAAGCCTGTTTTGCTTACAGGCTGCCCGCCTGCTTTTGCTTTATTAATTCTATTTCTTTCTGCTGCTGAAGGATGATGGCCTTCAGTGCTTCAATTTCTATTTTCAGGCTACTTGTTATTTTTTCAGTTTCTGTTTTTTGTAAAGATGTTCTTTTTTCCAATGCCTGTATAGCAATTAGATTCACTCCGTCAAAATCAGCAGAGTTAATAGTAGTGTCATTACCGATAGTTCCATATTTATCTTTTCCAAAAGCGGCATAAAAATCCTGCGCCATAGGGCCGTAGTGCCGGAATTTTGAAGCATCCTGTTTTTTATAATTCCAGCTTGTAAGGTTCATGGCTGATATCTTTTTTAAAAAATCTTCGCCGTTTATTTTCTCAAAATTTTCTTTCAACCGAACATCACTGGTAGTACTCCATGCATTGGTACCGGCTGCCAATAAACAACTTTCGGCTGTGGTTGCTGCCGCACTTGTAAAAAAACGATAACCGCCATCAAACCTTGCACGGAAAGAATTAGGAATGGCGGATGCTAAAACTGTTGTGGTTGAATTATCTCCTATTATTAATGCACCTTCTTCACCACTTGTGGAAACATAGTTGCCAATGGCGGTGGAATAGTCTCCGCTTGCAGTCGTATTTCGCCCCATAGCTGTAGCAGCAAAGCCGCTTGCAGTGGTTGTCATCCCCATGGCAGTTGCCCAGCTTTGACTGGCAACGGTAGATTTGCCCATAGCTGTTGAAAATGTGCCACTTGCTGTTGTACCATCTCCCATGGCTGTTGATCTTGCGCCGCTTGCAGTTGTATTAAATCCTATGGCAGTTGCATTATCGCCGGATGCTTCTGTGTTATTGCCCATTGCGGTGCTATAAAATCCACTTGCTATGTTATTATCCCCGAGGGAAATACAGGAAGTGCCGCTTGCAACAGCATTGTGGCCTATTGCTACAGCATTGCTGCCACCTGCGTTGCTACTATGTCCAATGGCTGTGGCATAAGCTCCCAATGCAAAATTATTTCGCCCAATTGCTGTTGAATTAAGCCCGTTTGCAACTGATATTTCACCGATAGCTGTTGAATATAAGCCGGCACAGGTATTTCCAACCCCTAATGAAGTACTGTAGTTTCCTATTGCAAATGAGTTAAATCCTAACGCTGTTGAATAGATACCGGTTGTTACGTTACTTATACCCCCACTTCTTATTGCCCCGGTCTTAACATCAAAGTAAAAAGCCTTACCTGTAATACCTGATACATTAGGTTGTGAACTGCTATTATCAAACAACCGCCTGAAGAGTATTGAAAACCCGGCGCCGTTGTTTCCATCAGCGTTACTTGTAAAAAATACAAGCAGCCTGCCTGAATTGAAATTTATTTCGCCGGTAGAAACATACCCGCTTCCAATTGCCATTAACGGGTTACCACCACCATCTTGTATAAAAATTGAATCGCCTGTACCAAGATCCAGACTTTCTATGGATATGGCTATGCCAACACAATTTGAAGCAGCAAGAATATCAACATTACATGCCTGGCTGTTTGTATAATTTCCTGCCGGGCCGCCGGGATCAAAAAAACGACCTGTCGAATCGGAGGACAGAAAAAAAGTAACTCCCGGATTAATCATTGTTTTTATCTGGCCTGCAGTTGGTGTTGAATTTGTTGCTGTTGTTGGCGTATTCACAAGGAGACTACCCGATACCTCGAGTTTATTTGAAGGCTGAGATGTTCCAATACCTACATTTTGTGCATGTATATGCGTGGATATGATTACGATGATAAAAAGCAAAAGAAGGATTGATTTCATGGGTAAATTATTTTGTTGTCAATAAATTATTTGGACAATCGCAATCACATTTTTTATTTTTTTTGAGTTCATCCATTTCCTTTCTTATCTGAAGTAGCATATTTTTTAACTCATCGTTTTCCAGTTTTTGTGCAGTTGTTCTTTTTTCCAGTGCCTGGATGGCAATTAAATTCACCCCATCAAAATCGGCAGAGTTGATGGTGGTGTCGTTACCAATGGTGCCGTATTTATCTTTTCCAAAAGCAGCATAAAAATCCTGCGCCATGGGGCCGTAGTGGCGGAATGTTCTTGCATCCTGCGATTTGTAATTCCAGGAAGTGAGTTCCATCTTTGCAATTTTTTTTAAAAAATCCTCGCCATCTGTGGAGGCTAAATTTTCTTTGAGGGTTTTATCACTGGCCGTACTCCAGGCATTGGCGCCTGCGGCAAGCAGACAATAAGAAGAAAGGGTACTGCTGGTATAAAAAATATAACCCCCGTCAAACCTGGCCCTGAAAGTGTTTGGATTGGCAGAGTTTGTAACAGTCGTTGTGGAATTATCTCCAATAATAAAGGCTCCGTTCTTATTATTGGTAGAAACAAAATTACCCATCGCTGTTGAAGCTGAACCATTGGCTGTTAGATTATTTCCTATTGCAGTAGATTGAGAACCTGAGGCTTTTGCATAATATCCCATTGCTGTGGACTTAGCACCGCTGGCAATTGCATTATCTCCCATGGCAGTAGAACGTAAACCTGTTGCACTTCCATAGCCCATTGCTGTGGAATAATCCCCGGTGGCTACGGAAAAGCCGCCCATAGCAGTTGCGCCAACACCACTTGCAATATTTTGATTACCCATTGCGGTAGAGTAATTACCACTTGCTGTAACATTGTTTCCTGATGCAGTTGCGGCATCACCACTTGCAGTACTCTGGCTACCCAGTGCTGTTGAGTAGCTGGCGCTTGCAGTAGTATAATAGCCTAATGAGATAGATGCAGTAGTGCCATTAGCAACAGCATTATAACCCATGGCCGTACTTGCATAACCACTGGATTCGCAATTATATCCGGCAGCAAAAGAAAGATAGCCTCCGGAGGTAGAATATTTCCCCATTGCAGTAGAATGCTGACCACTGGCGGTTAAGTAGCTTCCTATCGCTGTAGCGTTTTCCCCACTTGCAGTATTAATCATTCCCATTGCTACTGAATTATTTCCAGTGGCTTCGCTAATCCAGCCTAGTGCTACGGAATTTGTTCCGATGGCCTTTGCAGAACTACCCAAAGCAACAGAACCATCTCCATTAGCTACTGTATAATTTCCAAGAGACGTTGCTCCCCATCCACCTGCGACTGCGTTGGATCCCATTGCGGTTGAATACTGCCCACGGTATGATGTGTTAATATAGCCAGCTCTGAATATCCCTTTTTTAATATCAAAGAACATAGAGTTGTCAATAGGGGCGGTAACCTCCTGTAATGCAGAATTGTTTTTAAATAAACGGCGGAACAGGATTGAAAAACCAGCACCATTTACAGCATCTGCATTACTTTTGAAAATGACCCTGATGTAGTTTGTATTAAATATCCACTTACCTGTACTTGTATATCCATTACCAATAGCCAGCAGCCTGGTAGGCCCATAAGATAAACTTTCTATAATAACTGAATCACCGGTACCCAGGTCTATACTTTCAATTATAAGCTCAGTACCTACAGAGAGATTAAATTCATCCTGAGTGATAATCAGGGCGCTTAAAAGGTTACTCAGGTAATTACCGGCAGGTCCGCCCGGATCATAGAAACGGCCTGTAGAATCAACGCCGCCAAAACCGCTGGTCTGGTCATTGATCATTGTTCTGTGTTGTGCCGGTGTGGGCGCAGTAGTGACTGTGGTAGTTGGAGTACTTACCAAAAAACTTCCGGCAACATGTACTTTGGCCTGGGGTTCGCTGGTACCAAAACCATAATTCTGTGCGGAAATTGTTTTTGCTAACGTAAAAAGCAGGATAACAGCTGTAAGTCTCTTCTTCATAAAAGTTATTATTTTTGGTTGCGGGATAATATAATTTCTAATTTTAGCAGCTTCGTTTTAATATCTTCTATTTCTTTATTCGTTATTTGCTGCTGCTGTTTCAACGCATTATTTTCTTTTTCTAATTGTTCAATCTTTTGCGTTCTTTTTTCCAATGCCTGTATGGCAATCAAGTTCACCCCATCAAAATCCGCAGAGTTGATCGTTGTATCATTTCCAATAGTTCCAAATTCATCTTTTCCAAAAGCGGCATAAAAATCCTGGGCCATGGGGCCGTAGTGGCGTTGCTTCAATGGATTTTGAGAGAGATAATTCCAGCTACCGAGTTTCATTGTTGCAATCTTTTTTAAAAAATCTTCACCATCAGCTATTGTTATTTTTTCTTTTAATCTTGAATCACTTGCTGTAACCCAGGCATTGCCACCGGCAGGCAACTGGCAACTTTCTGCATTGATAGCTGCGGCACTGGTGAAGAAGCGGTAACCACCATCAAACCTTGCACGGAAGGAATTGGCGGTGGCGATGTTGAGAATAGTGGTGGTTGAGTTATCTCCTATAATTAATGCTCCGTCAAAATTATTTGTGGAGACATAGCTTCCCATAGCAGTGGAATAATTGCCGTTGGCAATTGTAGTGCGACCCATTGCGGTAGAGTAATTGCCACTGGCAATCGTGGAAGAACCCATGGCAGTAGCTGCTATACCACTGGCAGTAGTAGAAGAACCCATTGATGTAGAAGAACTGCCGGAAGCAATGGTATTATTTCCCATGGCAACGGCAGTTTCACCACTGGCGCCTGTTTCACTTCCGATAGCGGTAGAAAAATTTGCGGATGCAATAGTATTATAGCCCATGGCAACGCTGAATATACCACTTGCAGTAACACCGGTGCCAATAGCTACAGATTGGGCTGCGCTTGCTACTGCTGATGAACCCATGGCAACAGATTTATCTCCCCTCAATGCATTACTTATAGTGCCGCTTCTAAATACCCCGGTTTTAACATCAAAAAAAAAGGTATTACCTACAAAACCATCTGCCTCTTGCAGCATGCTGGATTCATTTTGAAGTTTCTTAAGCAGTAAGGAAAACCCGGCACCAGTGTTGCCATCTGCATTACTTTTAAAAAGTAAGTAAACAGAAGAAGAATTGAAAACCCATTTACCGGTAATCGTATAACCATTCCCAACTGCCATCAAAGTAGTTCCCGTTGCAGAAGATTTTATTATCAGCGAATCACCGGTTCCTAAATCCATACTTTCTACAGTAAGTTCAACACCCGGATTAGTAAGTCCCGGGAAAAAAGCATTGGCTGTAAGATTGGCTAAATAATTTCCGGCAGGCCCGCCGGGGTCGTACACTCTGCCCGTTGCATCACTTGTTTGAAAATTAAAACTATTACCGTTTATCAATGTGTGAGTTTGCCCGGCTGTCGGCGGTGTACTCGTTGATGATACAGGTACTGTTACCAATAAACTTCCATGTACTTGTAGTTTGTTTTGTGGCTCTGTGGTGCCGATGCCTACGTTTTGGGCGGCAAGATTATGAATCAGTGAAACTGCTAGGGCAAAAAAGGGAATTTTTTTCATACCCGGAATTTTAGACTACATAATTACCCTGCCTGAACAGGAAGACATAATCTGGTTATGCAACGGCAATAAGCAGTTAGCCAATGGCGGAAGAATTCAATATTTATTTTTTCCGGAAAATAAATCAGGGATTTCCTGGTAATGCACCAGGTCATTATTGTACCATAGTTGTAAGTATTGCATTTCTGTTACAGCAGGTTTTGTGAAAGGAAATGTATGTACACCTGCAGCCATTTGCTTTCCGGTTAATGTCTGAATGATATAGCCTTTATCATCGGTTACTTGCAATGTGTAAGCTCCGGGCTTATAAATACGGTAAGTAACTTCACTACCCGCAGGGTTCAGTTCTATTGTGCCGTACGGAAATTTAGCTGAATCACCCATTGGCAGGCGGTATGAAGTATAATCTATTCCACTGGTGAGCCTGCCATTGGCACCTGGTATGCCGCCGAGGCCGCAACCATTGATGTAGGCTTTGAATTCGCTGCCAGTATTGGCTTCAAAGCCGGGTAATAGTGTTACATTATTGCCCCCTTTGTAAATAATATTTGTACCAATTCCACCAGTTATAAGGGCGCTGCTTGTTATGAATGAAGAGGCCTCATAATAATTGATACCTGTTTGTGTACTATTAAAATTTATAGAAACTTCACAATTGGCATGCAGAGGCGACTCCCAAATGCCACGGCCAAAAGTGGAGGCCCTTATCTTACCTGCCAGTTCGTTGATTACTAGATCCGTTACTGGTGAACGGGGCAGGCCATTATAGTATGGTGTCCAGTTGCCGCCTGTTGGACGATAATATACACCAATCTCTGTTCCGATATACACATCATTGGTGGGGGTAACGGCTATACAGTTAACCGGTACATTGGGCAGGCCGGCGCTATTAATATTACTCCAATTATCGCCGGCATCGCTGCTGAAAAACACTTTTGCCGTATCGTTTGTACCACCGAAAGTGATCCATACAAAATTACTGTTCGATGGGTTCACCCCTATGCTTGTTATTTTTGGCCGTGTATAGCCTTGTCCCCCGCCAATTAAAAAATTCCAGTTCTCGCCCAAATCATTGCTGCGGGAAAGTTGCCCGGGGTTAGATGCTGAGTAATCAAAGCTACCTGCTGCATAAATACGATTGCTGTTACTCGGACAGGTTTTTATATCCCAGCTGCCGCTGGATTCTTTGTTAGTATATGTGTCGCCTGAATTTGTACTTTTAAATACATCGCTATAGCCAACAAATATTGTATTGGGGATGGTTACATGCTGTGCAAGATTAGCATACCACTCATATCCATCACAACCTACCGTACAGCAATCTACATTGATACAAACAGCAGCAGAGCCAGAGTTGTCTGTTCGTCGTAATGATTGGTTGACCGACCACCAGGCCCTTGATGTATTGTTATAATCAACTACCACATCAAACCCATCTGCACCTTGTATATGCCGCCATGTTTGTGTATTAGTTAACCGGTTTTTCACCCCGTTATCCTGGCTGCCGAAGTATAAAATATCAGGGTTGCTCTCTGTGCCGGCAAGATGGTAAGGTTGTGCCGTCCCAATATCTTCACTATAATCAACCCAGGTCAAGCCATCATCAGTACTTCTGTATAATCCGCCATCAGTTGCAGCCCACAGGTCACCATTTACAGAGTTTACCTGCAGGTCATGTATATCAGGGTGAATATATATTGATAAAGAAGCGGTGTCTTTATATAATGTAGAAAAAGAAAATGTAAACCCGCCTGTAGTGCTTCGCCAAACACAAAGGCCGCCGGTAAAAATAGTGTTGATGTTGGTAGAAGAAACAGCAACGGCTAAGTCATAACCGGATTGGTCGCTATCGCCAGTACCATCGGCCTGTGACCCAAGAATATTTGGCACAGGGGTACGTATTGTAAAATCTTGCCCGCTATTACTGCTTGCCCATACACCTTTGAAAGTGCCATTAAATGCAGGACCGCATAACAGATATACATAGTTATTGTTAGCGGGGCTTACACCTATCTGAATGCGGTTGGAACCGGAAATAGATTGATTAAAAGATGCCTGACTCCAGGTTAATCCGCCATTCGTTGAATACCTGAACCAGCCGTTTCCCGCTGCATAGCAGGTAAGGCCGCTGCCGGGTTTAAATTTTACATCGGTAACAAAATCGTTAATGACTTCTGTCCATGTATTGCCGCCGTTATCAGTACGATAAAGTCCATTGCTTGAAGCAATCAGCAGCACCAGCGGGTTGGTATGGCTTTGCGCCATTGCATATCCCACCCATTGTCCGGTTGGTGGTAACCCGTTTGTTTGCAATGCCCAGCTGCTTCCGCCGTTGGTACTCTTCATAACACCCACACTGTAGCTCCTGTAACCAAAATCGGTGATAAAACCGCCTCCATCACCATCGCCGGTGAGTACATAAATATCATTAGGGTCTGCATGGCTTACTACTATTCCGCTTACACCTAAATTGGGCCCATAGGTTGAAATCGGGTTCCAGGATACAGCGGAGTTGGTACTTCGCCATAAGCCGCCATTCGGCATACCAGCATACATATAAGTACTGTTAGAAGGGTCAAAAGCGATTCGGTTGATCCTGCCTAATCCTCTGTATAGTCCATTTACATGTGTAAATGCGGTGGGGCCTATAGAAGTCCATTGACCCGTTGACTCATTCAGTTCTGCCAATGGCTGCTGTTGCCGTCTTTGCTCTTCCTGCAATAACGCATCACTGTATATTTTTTTGGTGTTTACTAATTTACCATCATCGTTTACATAGCGGCTCATTTCCCATTCCCAGCGTTTCCAGTGTTTCCATTCCCGCATTGATTGATTATCGGAAGAAGGTTTCGTTTTATAAAAGCTATCCACCTGGTGCATTATTTCATGCAGTTTGTCTTTGCCGGCAATGCGCTGCTCAAGTACTGCGGGTACTTTTGTCTGTGCTGATAAGGCTGCAGAAAGTAAAATTGTTGCTGCTATAAATAGGATCCGTTTCATTGTACTTTTTATTAAGGCCTGTAGAGATCTATTTTTGCTTTTTCAGTTGTTGTATTTCTTCCTCCAGCTTCAGTACATACAATGTCAGCTCTTCAATCTTTTCCATCATTCGCTTTTGCATATCGCCCAGCTCTATCCCGTTTTTTTCTACTTCAGCAGCAGCAGGTATATTAGGTAAATGTTTATTGGCAGAGATAAATCTTCTCAGTTCATCAAAAGAGCGGAGTTTGTATTTATTGTCAAATACATAATCGGGCCAGTTGCCGCTTAGTTGCACTTTCACTTCTTCGCTGATAATTTTTCCATCAACTGCCAGTAAAAAACCTGCGGGAATGCTGGAGCCGGCAATAACGCCAATACCAACACTACCCTGTTCGTTGCTGCATAAAATCACATTTCCAGAATCAGCTTGTAAAAACATATCGGCTTTAAGGCCATTGTTTCTTGCTACTATTTCATTATTATCTATAACCAGATTGGCACCTGTTACAGTCCCATTCATTATGTAACCGTTGTTGGTGGCACCAAAGCCTGCATCCTGTCCGCCGGTAATATGTAACTTGGTAAGCGGCGTGGTATTGCTTATGCCAAGACCTTCACTTTTTAAATATGCAGTTGTGCTGCCGTTTGACCACATAGAATAATCGCTGGGAGCACTATATCCAAAATAAGCACTGGGGCTTATTGCCGAAAAATTGTTATAGAAATTAATATAGCTCTGATCGTTAGTACTACCACTATACATACTAATGACGGCATCACCACTGCTGACTCCAGCCGCATCTATCCGGGCAATACCTTTTACATGCAGTTTTTGCAATGGGGTAGGGGTACCGATACCAACATTTTGTGCCTTTACCATGCAACCGGTATGGGCCAGCATAATGGCCAGAACTATTTTTTTCATTTGCAGCAATTTTGCTACATAGTTATATTCATTATACAGTAGCGGCGAATCCGCTTATCCAACGGCGAAAAGCGATTAGGCAGTGGAGAAATTGCAGTACAAAAAACGGAGTAGTAGATTTGTATAAATAAGCGACATGAACGTAGTAATCACCGGCGCATCAAGAGGGATCGGCAAAGCTATTGCTGAGGTTTTTGCAGCTAATGGTCACAACCTTTTTTTATCTGCCCGCAATGAAGTGACTTTATATAAAACAATGGAAGAGCTGGTGACTAAATATCCCGGGGCTGGCATCAAAGCAAAACCTTTTGATCTTAGTGTGAGAGAGCGGGCAATGGAATTTGGAATTTGGTGTTTGGGATTTTGTACCCCCGATATACTGATCAACAATGCCGGCTCATTTGAACCCGGCAGTGTTTACAATGAACCCGAAGGATTATTAGAAGGTCAGATAGAAACTAATCTGTACAGCGCCTATCATCTTACAAGAATATTGTTGCCGCCAATGATGAAAAGAGGGTCGGGTCATATTTTCAATATGTGTTCCATTGCGTCGCTTCATGCATATGCAAACGGCGGCGCTTACAGCATCAGCAAGTTTGCTATGTATGGATTCAGTAAAAATTTGCGGGAAGAAATGAAGCCGCATGGAATAAAAGTTACGGCTGTTCATCCGGGAGCCGTGATGACGGATTCATGGAGCGACTTTGATAATTCAAAGAAACGCATCATGGAAACAAGTGATATTGCCAAAATGATCTATGCAGCATCACAACTTTCTCCTGCTGCTTGTGTAGAAGATATTGTGATACGGCCACAGTTGGGTGATCTGTAGCTCCTTTGAAACGATCATTTGCCCATTGATACTATTTAAGACTGTCTTTAACCCGGCTGTTTTATTTTTATAACGGTAATGAAGAAAACCACCGCCATATTCTTCTTTTTGTTATTTCCTTTTTTGCTAAGGGCACAGGAAGATTTTGAAACCAATGTTCCTGGTAAACCGGTGGTGGTGGGAGAGTCTTTCCAGGTGCAGTATATCTTTCCCGGAACAAATAAGATCACAAATTTCAAAGCTCCGGTGTTCAGATCTTTTCGTTTCATCAGCGGACCTAATCAATACACTGGTTCGGTAAATAGTATTAGTGGCAAGATACCTGTTGTCAATTTTGTTTTTACGATCGAGGCAACAAGAGCAGGAAGATTCAACATCCCCGGGGCCACAGCAACTATCAATGGAAAACCTGTTCAATGTGATGACGCATTTGTGGAGGTGATATCGGTACAGCAATCAAAAAAAACAGCTGAGAGAGGTTCATTTACTAATTCTGATTATGTGTTGCGGCCCGGCGAAGATCCCTATGAGAAGATCAGGCAAAATCTTTTTTTGAAAGTAATGGTTGACCGGAACACCTGTTTTGCAGGTGAGCCAATATTGGCGACTTTCAAATTGTATTCAAGACTTCAGTCAACATCTGATATTGTTAAGAATCCGGGTTTCTATGGTTTTACGGTGTATGATATGGTTAATCTTGCTGATAAAGAAATGGTGACAGAAGAGGTAAATGGAAAATTGTTTGATGTGCATACCATCCGCAAGGTGCAGTTGTTCCCATTACAGGAAGGGGTTTTCACCATTGATGCCATGGAAGTGATCAACAAAGTTGAATTTTCAAGGAGTGTGGTCAATAAAAAGACTGAACAGGAAATAACAGAAGGGGTGCTGAATGATGAAGAAGAAATCCTCAATGAGAATACGGAATTATATGAAACGAAAATGAACACAGCACCGGTACTTATCCGGGTAAAAGCCTTGCCAAATAAACCTGTATTGTTTGATGGAGCTGTTGGTCATTTCAGCATTTCATCATCACTGATAAAAAATAAGATCGCTAAAAATGAAGAAGGGGTTTTTGAGATTATCATCAGCGGACAAGGAAATTTCACACAACTGAATGCGCCCGTCATTCAATGGCCAAAAGGCATTGAAGGGTTTGAGCCAACCATAAATGATGCAATTGATAAAACACAAATGCCTTTGAAAGGAACAAGGACATTCCGGTATTCATTTACCTGCACAAAAGAGAGCAAATATCAATTGCCGGCTGTAGAGCTCATTTATTTTAACCCGGGCGGTAGTTATAAAACCATTTCATCATCACCTGTAATAGTCGAGGTAGGCCCGGAAGAAAAAAAGAATATTATCAGCAAAGAGAAAAAAATTTCAATAACGGCAACCAATGCATCGGCAAGTAAAATAGCGGCTATTATTGTTGTTTCACTTGTCGTTATAGTAATGATCTATTGGCTCCGGTATAAAAAAGCACCTGAGACCGTAAAGGAAGAAAATGAAGTATGGCCTTCTATTCAGGAATTCCTTGCACCAGCTTATTCGGTAATGGATTTAGATGACAAACAATTTTATGCAGCATTGCATCAGTCTGCGTGGGATTTTTTCATTGCACATTTTCATCTTTCGGGAAGTGATATAAATAAAGAGAAGCTGATATCTAAAATGAAGGCCGGTGGCATTGCCGATGAAAATATTGCCGGGGTTGATAATATTTTAAAAAAGTGTGAGGTGGGAATGTTTACACAAGCCAATATCGCAGAAAACAAAGAAGAATTGTTGCGACACACAGAAGAAGTGCTAAAAAAGATCAGTTCAGATCTTTTCAAGCCGACTTAAAAAATCTGTCTTTCTTGTACGGGAAACAGGCAGATGTGTGCCGTTATTCAACACTACTTCGCCCCCTTCGCCACGGATATAGCTCTGCACACATTTCATATTGATGCAATAACTGTGATGGATGCGGCAGAAATCGCCAATCTGTAAAACTTCCTCCACCTCTTTCAATGTTTTAGAAATAACCAATGGCTTATTGGAGTTGATAAAAAAGATCTTGCAATAAGCACTATCGCTTTCACAGTATAGAATAGTGTCAGCGTCCACCATGATCAGGCCTTCGATGGTAGGTACGGCAAAACGCTTGTTTTTCTTTTTGAGATTCAATATCTCCAGCAAATTATCCACCCGTTGCGATGCTTTTGATGCCTTGTGGTTAGTAGCTCTTTCTATTGTTTGGATCAATTCATCTTTATCAACAGGCTTTAAAAGGTAGTCCAGTGCGCTATGTTTAATGGCTTTGATAGCATACTCATTATAGGCTGTTGTAAATACGATCTCGAATTCCGGCTGATGAAATTTTTCCAGCAACTCAAAACCATTCATGCCCGGCATTTCGATATCTAAAAACAAAATATCAGGTTGTTGTTTGGCAATAGCAGCCAGGGCTTCTTCACCACCGGCACAGGAAGCAATTATTTTTACACTGCTGCAATGTTTGTTCAAAAGATGCCCGAGCACTTCCCGGCAATGTTTTTCATCATCCACTATAATGGCTGTCATGTGTTTTGTATTTAAGTGTTATCAATACCCGGGTGCCGCTGCGGTCCTTTTCAATGTCCAGGTCGGTGATAGTAACACCGGCATTTACATTATAAACTTTGTTGACAATTTCCATTCTTTCTGCAGTGATCTTCATACCATGTGATTTTTGTTTGGTAGCTGTTTTACTTCTCAATCGTTTTGCTTCATCTCTTCCTACGCCGTTGTCTTCAATTTCAATATAAAGGGTGCCGTCATTCTTCCAGAGTTTAATATCCAGTCTGCCGCCCGGTTCTTTGCGGTGTAATAATCCATGCCAGATGGCATTTTCTACATAGGGCTGTATCAGCAGGGGCGGCACAATTACTGTTTCTATATTTATATCATGGACAACTTCTATTGAATAGCTGAATGCATGATCAAAACGAACCGCTTCCAGTTGAATATATAGTTCGAGCGCCTTCAATTCATTCTCCAATAACACCCATTCACTTCTTGAATTATCCAGTATCAGCCGCATCAGTCTTGAGAATTTGGTGAGGTAACCTGAGGCGTTATCAGGATCATTCTTTAAAATAAAATTATTGATACTATTCAGGCTGTTGAACATAAAATGCGGGTTCATCTGTGCTCTCAGCGAGGCCATTTCTACTTCGGCGATCTTTTGTTCATACTGCGATCTTATTTTTTCTCTTTCTTTTATAACAGCCACCCTGCGCCGGAAAAAATAAAAAACGAGCCCTGCTATCAATAGAACGCCCAGTGTTCTGAACCACCATGTTTGCCATAAAGCAGGACGGATCCTCACAGTTATAGTATTTGACAGTGAAGACCAGTTAATTCCATCAGCCGAAGCTCTTACCTGGAATGAATACTTTCCCGGCCTGAGAGAATTATAGCGTACCTGGCGGATGCCGGCACTATTGATCCACTCATTGTCCTGGTTGCTGAGCCGATATTGATAAATGATATTTTCTCCTCCATAAAGATCAATCGTAGTGAACGAAAAGCTAAGTGTGTTACTCTTATAGGGCAGCTTAATGAGATTTGATCCGGCAAATGAATAAGAAGAGTCGGTTGTAGTAACCCCATATACAATGGGATTTAAGACAGTTCTTGTTGTCCTGAGCTTATCCGGGTTGAAAAAGATAATACCTTTCTCAGACGCCCAATATTGCAATGAATCGGAGAAAGCAATAGCGCCTGCATTAAAACCATAAGTGCGTTGAGCTATTTTCTCGTCGAAAGACCTAAAGGTTTTTGTGGATGCAGTAAGAGTAAAAAGTTTTCTGTTGCTGCTGAACCAAAACTGGTCATTATTTCCCAGTAACAAAGCGCTGCAATTTTTATACTCCTGCCCGTTCTCACCACTAAGGAGTACCTCTTTTCCCCGCTCATCAATCCAGGCGATACCTTCACTGGTAGCTGCATAGATCTTTCCATTCTTATCTTCAGCGAAATCGGTTACAAAACTTGCTTTTTTAGTACCAGGATATTTAACTTCATTCAATGTAGCATGTTCGGGATCGTAGCAATAGATGCCATTGTTCCATGTACCGAGCCACATTTTCCCCCGGCTATCTTTAAATATCCTTATTACTGCTTTATCTTTTCCCTTATCAACAAAAATGGATGGCCGGAGTGTATCCGTTTTGAAGGTTGTTGTATTGAAAAGTACAGCACCCACAGAACATCCTACCCAGATCATATCATTATTTCCGGCTGTAATATTGAATATGACATTGGATACAAAGCCGGGCTTTTTGCCATCAAGGCTATCGACACTGAATTTTATGAATTGACCTGTCGCTTCATTCAGCATTCCCATTCCCCCGCCATTTGTTCCAACCCAAATCTGGTCCCGGTTATCGATGCCGATACAATTTATTTCGAATGATCTTTCTCCAATATTCAGGATAGGATAAAAATAACGGTAGATAGCACTTTTACCGCTGAGTGGATCATACATCACAAGGCAGTCCCTTCCTCCCAACCACAGGCGGCCTTTCCTGTCTTTTTCAATGCAATTAACACGGCCATCATATATCTCACCACCAGGACCGGTGAATAGAGAAATATGAACGGGAGAGTAGTGTTTTATATTAAAATAATCCAGGCCATTGTTGCTGCCACATATAAAAACATTACCGTTGGCATCACAAAAAATATTTTCGTTGGCATTATCAGACAATGAGCCGGGGTCTAATGGATGGTGTTTGTATTGAGAAAATCGTTCTGAAACTGGGTCAAATACGAATAGGCCGCCGACACCAGTTGTAATAATGATCTTCCCGGTTGCTGCTTGTCTTAATCTTATGATACTGGTATTGACCAGTTTTCCATTCTGCATTTTTGTAAGCGGGTATTCTTTGATGATCTTTTTTTGACGTATACTTACCCGGACCAGTTTGCCTTCGAAAGCTGCAACCAGTATTTCATCATCATTGATCCTGCAGGAAGAAATGGCATTGGGAACATCAAATTCAAAACTCTTTCGTTGACTGGCATAGTCGAGTATTATAAGTTTATCATAACCTGTTTGTATATATTTTTCGCTGTCAAAGCGGGAATTGTCACGCCAGCCAATTTTAAACTGCTCCGTGGTAGACCATGTTAAAGGATACCATTTGCCTTTTTTTTCATCAAAGCAATAATGCCCTTCGCTGGTGTACATAATGATACCAAGGCCTGGGGATTCAATGATGACAGCACAACTGTAATTTGTTTTTATTGAATCATTGAAAATGATCGTATGAAACCTCCTGTATTCATCGATCATCGTTACACCGCTGTAAGACCCGACCCATATCCTGTTCCTGCTGTCGCAAAAAATACCAAAGATATTATTGGAGCAAAGCTGTGGTTGCTGCGACTTGTAATAGGTGGTAACGGTATGGCCGTCGTACCTGTTCAGTCCATTAGCGGTGCCGATCCATAAAAAGCCATTTTGATCGGTAATAGCACAACGAACCAGGTTGTCACTTAATCCGGTAGTAGTATTAAGATGACTAAAAGAAACCGCTTGCGACAATACCCGGGTAACAAATAAAAGGCCTGCCAGTAGTATCGTTGATGTTTTTTTCAAATAAAGAAATAATAAAAAGTAAGTTACACTTAAATGCTTTCATCAATTCTGTGTTATTGTTTGAGGGATAGTTTTTTCATAACGCTGGTTTTAGTGGTTATTGTTCATAAATGATCGTGATCTTTATTGGTTTGGAAAGTATGTTGGCTGCATTGCTTGCAGCGGTACCGATAGTAATGCTGGTCCCCGTGTAGAAATAATAAAATTCATAACCAGAACCCCAGAGATAACCCGGCGGCACATAGTTGTTGCTGCCATATTCGAGCAATACGTTTACAGAAAGGATCTTATCAGAATTCAATCCATGCGCTATGCTGATGCTTGTTCCCTGCCCGGCCGGGGAAGTTCCGGTCAATTTTTTTACCTGGATCTTTGGAGAAGAACTTCCCAACATAGTATATCCATTTACTTCAAGAGTAGCATCCGGAGATGTGGTACCTATACCTACATTCACTGCATAGCCTCCCGTACCACCTAACACAAGGCTGTTACTTTGAGTAACATTTGCATTGGTGCCGATCGCAATCGCATTGGAGAAAGAAGCGCCAACCTGCGCATTATAACCTAAAGCAATATTGGATGAACCACCCAGGTTATTACTACCGCTTAATGAACCAATAAAAGTATTGCTGCTACCGGTCGAGCCATAACCACTAAGACATCCTATCATCGTATTGCCGCTCCCGATGCTGTTACTGAACAAGGCCGTGGCTCCAAGAGCTGTATTAAAGTTGCCGGTGGTATTATACCTCAGGGCATCTATACCATGAGCCGTATTGTGTTCGCCGGTAGTGTTTGCATAAAGCGCCGATACACCGGCGGCAGTATTTGCATACCCCGTCGTATTGCTGATAAGCGAATAGGCGCCACTGGTGGTATTATAATAACCGGTAGTATTGGAATCGAGGGCCTGGTAGCCGGTAGCGGTATTCAGAAACCCGGATGTGTTGGCTCTTAAAGCATGAAAACCGATACCTGTATTATTAGAACCAGTTGTATTGTTCCGCAAAGCCTTGCTTCCAACAGCAGTATTTTCTACACCTTCGTTAGCGGCTGCGAAATATCCATTGGTAAACAAAGCACTGTCACCAATGGCAACTATATTGCTTCTGTTATATTGATAGTGAAGCGCACCAACTCCTATCGCAACATTCGCACGGCCCGCCGAATCACTGAACAATGCATTATTGCCAATAGCAGTATTGCCACTACCAGTCTTGCTATTAAGCATGCTGTTATAACCCATAGATGTATTGTAATTACCCGTTGTATTGAAGTAAAGGGATTGTGTGCCCACCGCAGCGTTGCTATTTCCGGAAGTATTATACCGGAGTGCGTCGATCCCGGCTGCCGTATTGAAATTTCCTGTTGTGTTGGCATAAAGAGCTGACATTCCTGCGGCGGTGTTACCAATGCCGGTTGTATTGGTAATAAGCGAGAGGGAGCCATGAGCTGTATTAGCAGCGCCGGTAGTATTGGAATCAAGGGAACGGTACCCGGTAGCAGTGTTGAAATTTCCACTTGTATTGCTTCGTAATGTATAAAAGCCGGTGCCGGTATTGTGTGAGCCGGTAGTAGTACTGCTTAAAGCAAAATATCCATGGGCTGTATTATTGTTTCCCGATACACCAGCGTTAAGCGATTTAAATCCTGAGGCAGTGTTATAAAAACCGGTATTGTTTTTTCCTGAACCATAACCAAAGAAGGTCAATCCAAGTGTTGAAGAATCAAGTAAGCCGGCATATTGATTATTGATCTTAAACCGCAAAGGATTATTATCGGTTGTGCCGACAAAATCGGATGACGTTGTGCCAGCATTACCAGATGTTCCCCAACCGTTATTGCCATTCAATGTTTCTACCCAATTGGCGCCATCATTGTACCAAAAACTACTTGTTGTTGTATCATAAACCAGCAATCCTTTTACAGCAGGGATGGTTAACCTTGTTGTAGTGGATGTTCTTGGGATCAGGATACCTTTGGTGTTGCTGCTTATTTCAAGTAATGCATTGCTGTTGGGTGTGGTAGTGCCAATGCCTACATTTTGTGAAAACGCATTGACTGTTATCAAAAAAATTACTGTGTAAATCAAGAGTTTCTTTTTCATATATTTTTATTTGGATAAGATTTATAATCCAATTTTATTTTTTATTAATTGCAGTTCTTTTTTCATAGCAGCATTCTCTTTTTTTAATATTTCTATTTGCAGTTGCTGCTCTTGTATGGCTTTTACGGCAATGATGCCAAAGTTGTGATAGGCAATCCCCCGGTATCCGTTTTGACCGTTATGTACAAATTCAGGAAACAGTTTTTCTACATCCTGTGTTAAAAACCCGGTAAGGGTTGTATTGCTGTATGCCGGATCGGTTAATACATATTGATAGGTTTTGGGTTGCAGCATCAACAGCTTATCTAAAACATTGGCAAGCGGTTCTATATTTTTTTTCAGGCGTTGGTCAGAAGGATTTACAAAAGCGCCGCCTACCGGTTCTATATAAGAGTAAAGGCTGTTGTTATATTCAAAAATGTAATTATTGCTGGGGTCAATTAATGTACGCCACTGATTGGAATTGATAGAACGTTGTAAGCGGATACCTCTTGTTTTATCTGCTCCGTTATCTGATTGCTGAATGATGTGAAGATCTGTAAAAGGAGTGCTTTGATTGATGCCAACTTTGGTACGGCTTGTTGAAGTGTTTCCTCCTAATGCTAAACAATTACTGCAATTCACATCTGCATCAGCGCCTATTGCTGTTGCATAGTTTAAAGCAACCTGGTTAACATCTGCCGATGATCCAATTGATGTATTATTGTTACCCGAAACATTAGTATTTAGAGCATTATAACCTAAAGATGTGTTTGACTCTCCCTGCACATTATTTAATAATGCTGCGGATCCGATTCCGGTATTCCAATTGCCTGTAGAATTATAAAGTGCTGATGTACCTACAGCCACATTCTGGGCGCCAAACAGACTGTTTCTTAATGCATCAGCACCTATTATCGTATTAGAAGAACCTCCGGTGTTTTTTTGCATAGCTCTTATGCCAACCGCCACATTACTCCCTCCCTGTGTGTTTGAAAAAAGGGCATGGTCTCCTATTGCTGTGTTAGAATGGGCATAAGTGTAAGCAACCTGCTGATAAAGGGCAGAATCGCCAATGGCAACAGTACCTGAACTGCTGGTAGTGTTTGCCATAGCACCAGTGCCAATGGCGATAAGACCATTGGAAGAGGTATCGCTGTAAAGGGCATTTCTGCCAATAGCAATATTTCTGTCTCCATCTTTGTTGTTGTACAGGGCAAAAGAACCTAAAGCCACATTGCTAAAACCGGTAGTATTAAACCGAAGCGATGATGCTCCCATGGCCGTGTTGTGTTGCCCGGTTGTATTTGCAGGCATACTTAAATTTCCAACTGCGGTATTATAAAAGCCATTGCTGTTGGCATACAAAGCCCTTTGCCCAATAGCAGTATTACTGCCCCCGATACCGCCACTGAGATTGGCTAATGCGGAATCGCCAATGGCAACCAAACCAACAGGGTTTGAATGTCCACTCATTGTACCGCTGCCAATGGCTATATTGCCATTACCAGCAACCAGGTTTAACAAAGCGCCATCACCTAAAGAGTAATTTCTAGTGCTCCTGTTCCATTCGCCGGCCCAGTTATTATTAAGCCTGAAGCGCAGGGGCTGATTATCGGCCGTGCCAATAAAGTTTAAAGAAGGATTTGTGTTATTGTTGCCCTTTATTCCCCAGCCAGTGCTGCCATTCAGTATTTCTGTCCAATTTGTACCATCATTATACCAGAAACTGCTGGTCGTTGTATCGTATATCATTAAACCTTTTACCGCAGGAATTGTTAGCCTCGTTGTTGTAGATGTCCTTGGAATTAAAATTCCCTTAGTACTGCTGCTTATTTCCAGCAAAGCGTTGCTGTTAGGAGCAGTAGTGCCAATGCCTACGGTTTGTGCCAACGTATTATAAAAAATAAAACTGATACAAAAAGAAAGAAATATTCTCTTCATGATTTACCTGTTTTAGGTAATCAATTTGCATAATAAGCTGCGATGGTAAAACCGGGAATTACCGTTTTGCAGGACTGAGTGAGCAACTGACGATATTTGACAGGAAGTAAATAGCCTTACTCTGAATATTTATACCCCACACCTCTCACAGAATGAAAGTATTTGGGATTGCGGCTGTCCTCTTCAAAGTATTTACGAAAGCTGAGGATGAAATTATCAATTGTTCTTGTAGTGGGATAAACATTATAACCCCAAACAGATTGCAGGATCTTTTCTCTTGGCACTACTTCATTTTTGTTTTCAATAAGTAGTTTCAGCAGCATGGTTTCCTTTTTACTCAGCTGGATCTTTTCTTTATTATTGCCGATAGCTTCCTGTGCTTTGAAATCAATGGTATTGCCGCCAAAAGAAAAGGTATCGCCAATGCTTGATTTGTCTTTTAGTTTTTTATTTTTATCGATAAGCTTATGTACTCTCAGTAAAAGTTCTTCCAGGTTAAAAGGTTTGGTGAGATAATCATCGGCGCCTTTTTTTAATCCAAGCACCCTGTCTGCACTGCTGTTCTTGGCGCTTAATATCAATATAGGTACTTCATTATTGCTGATCCGGATCGTTTCTGTTACCTGCACGCCATCCATTTCCGGTAACATAATATCCAAAATGATAAGATCGAAATATTCTCCCTGAACGGCTTTTAATGCAGCAGCACCATCAAATGCAGAAGTTACTCCAAAGCCATCAAGCTCAAGATTCAGTTTAAGCGCTTCATGAAGGTTCTCTTCATCTTCTACCAGCAGGATAGACCCTTTGTTATCTGCGATCATACTTTAAAAATGACGGTAAAAATACTGCCATGAGGTACATTATCAGTCACCGAAATGTCTGCATTATGATCCCTGGCAATCTTTTGGCAAAGATACAATCCAAGACCTGTGCCCTGTGTTTTACGGGTAGCTTCATTGCCAATCCGATAGAACTTTGAGAAGATCTTTTTCTTTTCTTCTTCCGGAATACCGGGTCCTTCATCGCTTATTTGTAATTCAATACCGGACCTGTATCTTTTTAATAAAGCTGATACCGGACCTTCTTTGGGAGAATACTTCATAGCATTTTCCAACAAGTTATTGATCATCATCTGCAAGAGTAATGAATCACCTTTTACATCCGCATCCTGTTCTATTTGTTCTTTGAATATCCTGTCGGGAAAACGATTCTTAAAATCATTGAGACAATCCGTAAGCAAGCCGGACAGGTCCAGGTCTTCCTTTGATGTTTGATAACCGCCGCCATCCAGTTGAGAAGAGATAAGTATATTATTGGTTAAAAAATTTAAACGGCTTGTTTCATCTAATGTAGTTCGTATCAGTTTTTTTTGCTTCTCGGGGTCCAAAGAATACTTCTGCAATGTTTCCAGATTCAAACGGGTTACTGAAATGGGAGTTTTTAATTCATGTGTAACAGCCATCATAAAATTTTGCTGCTGCTGCTGCATCCTGAATTGACGACGGACAGAGCGATATACGAATGCGGCTCCCACCAATATCAGCAATAAAAAAATGCCGCCTTCTCCAATATATTTAGACCTGTTCTGTTTATGCTCTCTTGTGATCTTTTCCAGTTCCTGTTTATATAAAAGGGGAGAAGAGATGCTGTCCACTTTTGCCTGCAAACTGCTGACCTCAAATTTCATCATCGTAGTATTTTGGTGGAGCAGCGAAATAAACCACCATACCAATGCTGCCATAATGTAAAGCAGCAGCATCCAATAAATAAATGTGGTGCGGCTTAATCTTTTGCGGCTGGCATCAGGCATAGTGGGGATTTATTTTTTCTTTTCGATCCTTAACCCCACATTCAATACATTCTTCAATGGATCTTCCCGCATGATCTGCTCAACAGTGAAAGTATAATTACCGGACTTTCTGAAATGTAATGGCTGAGCAGCATCTGTAAGAGAAATGCGGTGTTCATAAATATCATCCATCCCCTTACCCAACCATCCCTTTTCATCAGTGGCCAATGTCAAATCCCTCCTGATGGCCTGTGCAGTATCCATACCTGGTGTTTGAGCATAAATATTGACATAAATATTATTGAAACTGTATTTATCAGTATGCCGTATTACTAAAAACAGTTCGTAAGCTGAAGCAGTGTCTTTAATAGTAAAACTGAAAGAAGGCCTGAAACTGTTTTTCCATGCATGACCGGGAATAGAGACCGATTTTTCATACAGATCAATGGTAGTACAGGAAGCAAGGGACAAGATGCAATACATAAGGAACAAGGCATAAGGTACACGGCGCAAAATGGAGTGGTCTTTTCTGTTCATTTAGCAAAGATATGATTGGTGTGAAAGTCTTGTACGCCGAATCTTATTCCTTTTACAATACATTCAAGACCTGCTCTTTTGCTTTTTCCAGTTCATCTTTCATTTGCACCACGCATTTTTGAATAGAAGAGTCATAGGCTTTGGAACCTGTGGTGTTGATCTCTCTACCAATTTCCTGTAGGATAAAGGAAAGTTTTTTTCCTTTTGATTCTTCGCTATCTGCCAATAGTGATTTGAAATACTCACAATGATTTTTAAGCCTTACCTGCTCTTCGCTCAGATCTATCTTTTCTATGTAATAGATCAACTCCTGTTCAAGCCGGTTGGGGTCGTAGTTCTCTTTACCAACATTCTCATTCAATAGTTTGGTAAGCCCTTCTCTTATCTTTTGCTGGCGCAATGGCTCTAACTTGATCACTTCTTCCTGTTGTATCAATATATTATTAATACGAACAGCCAGATCCTCTTCCAACGACCGGCCTTCATCGAGGCGATGTGCATTCAGGTTATCAATAGCTAATTGCAGTACCTTTTGAAACTCAGCCCATTCCATGTCAGTCAGGGTATCGCTGCTGGGGGTGATCACCTCGGGTAATTTTACCAGGGTGCTGAGAATATGAGAAGGGTCAAGGTTCAATTCTGCAGAAAGTTCGGCCAGTGGTTTATAATAAGCTTTGGCCAGCTCAGTATTGATGGTAACTGGTTTGGCATTCCCTGTTTCTTTTAAACTGATCATACAATCTACGCTGCCGCGTATCAATTTTTCTGACAATAAACTGCGGACATCAAATTCATAGGGTTTTAAAAAGGCGGGAAGTTTGAGCTGCAATTCAAATTGTTTACCGTTGAGTGATTTGATGTCAACAAGAAAAGTTTTGTCACCCACTTTTTTTTCTGCCCGCCCAAAACCGGTCATTGATTTCAGCATAATTATTTTTTAGGTAACTGTAAAGGTATTTTAATTAATTGGTTGACTGGTTAATTAGTTAACTGGTTAATTGGTTGATTTATTTGTTGAAGACTTTCGGCATAAGAACTTTATATGCTGATTAATGGCCAGCAAATTAACTCTTGCGGGAAACATTTTCTGATAATAAATGCAATAAAAAATCCCCCCGAGTAACCGGAGGGACATTTATATGGATGGGTTAGTAAGTACGGGAAATAAATTTCCCGACACAATATTAGAAATAATTTTTATTAACCAAAAAATATTTTCAAATTATTTTATTAACATTTTGATTGTTGCTGTGGATAAACGAAACGTTTTCAAGCAATCGTTTGATGATTGGCATCGATCATTGTTGTCGATGTCAATAAAAATTACATTGGGGTCAATTTTATTCTATCAAATGAAACCCTTGCTGGCAGCCAGTTTCATTCAATCCTTTTTTTATTATCAATGTTGCTG
>JABFRU010000072.1 GCA_013140985.1 Chitinophagaceae bacterium
AGAGGATTTTTCGACCGTGTATAAATCGGATCATGCCCGCTGGGGCAAGCCGCATATTACACTGGTCAATTTTGTGCAGTATGCTATGATGGAAGAAAGGATCCTGAACCGGCTGCATACAATAGCGATGGGTTTTCCTCCTTTCAAAGTAGAGCTAAAAGATTTTGGCAGCTTTCCTTCACATACCATATATATAAATGTAACGAGCAAGCTACCGGTACAAAGCCTGGTAAAAAATATTCGCAGCGATGCGCAGCAATTGATGAAACTGAACGACGATCATAAACCGCATTTCATTTTAGAACCACACTTGACCATTGCAAGAAAATTACAACCCTGGCAATATGAAAAGGGTTGGTTGGAGTATAGCAACAAACATTTTACAGGAAGATTTATTGCAGACAGTATGACCTTGCTCAGAAGACCGGAAGGCGAATTGAAATATCATATTGTTCAGCGGTTTGAATTTCAAAATATGCCGGTAACGACAAAGCAGGGAGAATTATTCGGATAACGAGACGCCCCGTCAACGGTTGAAAATCCCGACGGCGGTAAAGATAAAAGTGGGATGGATTCCCCGTCAGCGGTTAAAAACCCTGACGGCGGTTAGTAAAATAAAAGTGGGATGGGTATTGTGAGTAAGGAGAATAAAGAGTGAGTGAGTATGGATGCCCCGTCAACGGTTAAAAACCTTGACGGCGGTTGTGTCAGAGAGAAAACTCTTTGTTCTCTTTTTTTATTAGTAAAAACCAAAACAGGATAGTGTATGTCAGAGAAATTACAGCAGGACCATTTCAAGGTCAAACCAAAAGATCAGGTGCCCGAAAATAATGGTGATATATCAAACGGTGAAGGGACCTCTTACCTGCAGGGACGGGGGGCACAGTTCAACACCAAAAATAAATTCCTGAAAAATGAAATAACAAGAGAGCATATAGAAGGTATTGATGACTGGGATGAATCCAATGTGCCGACCATTTATATGGAGCAGGAATCAAAAACGATCGTCAATAAAGTGGAAAGCCCGGATGTGGGAATGATGTACAGCATGAACCCTTATGCCGGTTGTGAGCATGGATGCATCTATTGCTATGCAAGAAATGTGCATGAATACTGGGGCTATAGTGCCGGTCTTGATTTTGAAAGAAAGATCATTGTCAAAAAAAATGCACCGCAACTGCTTCGGAAATTTCTGCTGCATAAAAAATGGGATGCTACCCCGATCATGCTCAGCGGGAATACCGATTGTTATCAACCGGCTGAACAAACTTATCGGCTCACAAGAGGTTTATTGGAAGTTTGTAACGAATTCAATCAACCGGTTGGAATACTTACCAAAAATTCCTGGATACTGAAAGACAAAGATGTGTTGCAGGAAATGGCGAAAAAGAAAATTGTTTCAGCAATGGTATCCATCACATCATTCAATGAAGATCTGCGCAGAGTGATGGAACCAAGAACAACCACTGCCAAACAAAAATTAAAAGTGATCAATGAATTAAGTTCCGCTGGTGTTCGCATGGGTATTATGATGGGACCGATGATACCGGGATTGAATGAACATGAGATGCAACGCATCATGAAAGCAGCGAGAGATAATGGCGCTACGTTTACGGCCTATACATTCATCCGTTTGAATGGCGCTATTAAATTCTTATTTCATGATTGGCTGTATAAGAATTTTCCGGATAGGGCTGATAAGATCTGGCACCTGATAGAGCAAAGCCATGATGGCAAAGTGAATGATACCCGCTGGGGTGTTCGTATGCGGGGCGAAGGAAATATTGCACAAATGGTAGCGCAGCAATATAAAAAATATGGCAAGCTCTATGGTATGAATGCAGAAGAATGGAGCTTGGACAGGAGTAAATTCCAGGTGCCGGGTGGGCAGGGGAGATTGTTTTAAAAGAGAAAAATGAATACTTTGGTGGAAACCTTATTTATGTCAAAAGGAAAATTTGATCCAATTATTCCTGTTGTTGATGATGGCTTAATTATTCCAGAAGTTGGCGCTTGGGCAGAAACAAAGTATAAATTACTTGGTGGGTATTGTGAAATTTTTACTACTGGCATGAAAAATCTCTGGGATAATCTTGTTTACGTTGATTTGTTTGCAGGTGCTGGATATGCAAAAATAAAAGAAACGAATAAAATAAGAATGACATCTGCGTTAATAGCAATGTCGGTTACACATAAGTTCAATAAATATATTTTGTGTGAAAAAGATGAAGCTAATTTTAACGCATTACAAGAGAGAGTAAAAAGGCATTTTCCTAAGTTAATAGATAAAGTTCAATTTATTAAAGGGGATTCAAATGAAAATATCGATGATATTTGCTCGGCGATACCAAAACATTCAAAAGATGAAAAAGTGCTTAGATTTTGTTTTGTTGATCCATTTTCATTGAACCTAAAGTTTAAAACTATAAAACGGTTGTCACAGGTAGGCAAAATTGACTTTTTAATACTTTTAGCACTTTATATGGATGCAAATCGAAATTTAATTTATTATATCAATGATAGGAGTAAAAAAGTTGAAGAATTTATTGACGATCCCAATTGGAGAACCCCTTTCGTTAATGGAGAAATTCCGATAAATGATTTTATAAAATTTCTTGCAGAGAAGTATGACAAAAATATGAAGAGTATTGATTATAAAGAACCTGTAAAAAAGCATCAGGTTAAAATTGACGGTATTAATGTTCCTTTATACTATTTGGCATTTTATTCAAAGCATGAAAGAGGAAACGATTTTTATCAAAAGGTAGAAAGATATTTATCTGATCAACAAAGCTTATTCTAATGGCACAATCAAGTATCGAATGGACCGAAATGACCTGGAATCCAACAACCGGGTGCAATAAAATTTCAGCAGGCTGTAAATATTGTTATGCCGAAGTAATGGCAAGACGACTTCATGCAATGGGTATTGAAAAGTATAAGAATAATTTTAAACTAACCCTCCACGAGGATGCTTTGCATGTCCCCTATGAATGGAAGAAACCGAAAATTGTTTTTGTTAACTCTATGAGTGATCTGTTTCATAAAGATGTTCCATTTTCATTTATTCAAAGAGTATTTGAAGTGATGAATAATACGCCAATGCATACTTACCAGGTGTTGACAAAAAGGGCTGAAAGATTATATGAACTTCATGATAAACTTGAGTGGGGGGTTAATATTTGGATGGGCGTTTCTGTGGAAAATGAAAAGGTGAAGGACAGAATCGATTTTCTAAGAGAAACAAATGCCAAAGTAAAATTCTTGTCATGTGAACCATTGATTGGACCATTGCATGAGATGAATTTAGAAAATATTCACTGGGCAATTGTGGGAGGCGAAAGTGGAAGAAAAGCCAGACCAATGCAAGAATCCTGGGTTTGGGATATTCGTCAGCAATGTGCCGATCAGGGCGTTGCCTTCTTCTTTAAGCAATGGGGTGGTACTAATAAAAAGAAAGCCGGTCGGGTATTGGGCGGCCGTACTTATGACGAAATGCCAACTATAGAACAGCTAGAACAAATGGAGTTCTAAAAATATTTTTTAAAATTTCTTCTCAAATATTTGGCAGCAACAAAAAAATAGTTCAATCTTTGCATCCGCAAAACAAAAACATGTTACGCAGACAACTACATATCGAAACAGTGAATTGGTTTAGTCCCAAGGGCTATGATACCGGTTGCGGGGCATGTATGCTGCATGGATAAGTTGTAAAAACGAATTCGATCAAATACAGGCCCCCGACAGTATCGTCGGGGGTTTTTTATGTAAATGAAAACAAATTGAATCTGTAACAGAACAAAAAATAAAAATGCTAAGACAATTACGACATAAGCGATTTATAAAAACGATACTGAATGATATGCTATCATCTCTCAGGTGCTATGGGTATGCGCAGGCTGGACCGAGTATTATGCCCATGAGTACTGAGAATAATGATAAATATCGGCGACCGGTTCATGTCCATACGTAGAGTAAAATATTTCTACAAAGGAAACCCGGTCGCAAAACGACCGGGTTTTTTATTAATGGATAGTTCATAACGAAAGGAAGGTAACCATGAAATTTTTATTGATCATTCTGACCATCCGTTTATTGGTTGGAGTAGTGACTAAAAAAAATAAAAGCGATCAGGATAATGTTGAGTTGAAGAACGAAAACATTCTTCATCCGGCAGAATTCGATCTGCGTTAAAAATATCAGTTGCAGAAAAGGAGGAAAGAGCGTTCCCGGTGAGATGCAACCGGGACGCTTTTCAAAAAAAGTTCTTTGATAAAACATAGCAGTATTCCGATTGGCCGGATCCTTCACCTGGAATGAAGAGGTTGCTGGTTCGAATCCAGCCTGCTATACAACATAGCCCGTTCGTCTAATGGATAAGGATATCACACTTTCTATGTGATGATACGGGTTCGATTCCCTGGTCAACTGATAAAGAGAATGCGGCTTGGTGTAACAGGCAACACGGTCACTTCCCTTTCTTTCTGAAAGGTAAATAGCGGGTGATTGTTTTCAGTTCGAACCTGGAAGTCGCACGGCGATGATGGCTTATAGTTCAATGGATGAGAACACTTCACTACGAATGAAGAAATGAAAGTTCGAATCTTTCTAAGCCAACAGAGAAGCCTGTAGCCCAACGGGAGAGGCAATAGTTTCAGAAACTATGTAGTAACAGTTCGAATCTGTTCAGGCTGACAAATAAAATGTGGTTTGGAGTAACGGTAACCCGGAAGTCTCATAAGCTTCAGTTGCTGGTTCGAATCCGGCAGTCGCAACAAAATGGCTTGCAGCTCTAAGGCAGAGTTTCCGGCTTTTAACCGGAAGGTCAGGGTTCGATTCCCTGCGGGCCGACAAAAGAATAGAATGATTTGTAGCATAATGGAAGTGCATTGGTCTTCTAAGCCAAATGGTAAGAGTTCGAATCTCTTCGAATCAACAATGGATGAGATGCTCAAAGGCTGAGCGGCGGCTTGTTAAGCCGAAGGTTGAAAGTTCGAATCTTTCCTCATCCGCAAAAACCCTTTCGGCGGTTGCAAACCCCGAAAGCGGTTTACTAAAATGTGAGTGCGACGAAGATGGAGAGTCGTCCCGGTCTGTAAAACCGGTGCCTGCGGGCTGAATAAGTTCGAACCTTATCACTCACACAAAGGAGAGGGTCCGGATGGTCAAGGAAGCTGTCTTGAAAACAGACTGGGTGTAAAAACCTCAAGAGTTCGAATCTCTTTCTCTCCGCAGATGATGGATGAAGTATGTACTACAGTACAAGAGTCCCGCAATATGCGGGAAGGGACGATGACCGGAGTTACTGTAGCTGGTAATATAAAAATAAAACGGAGAGTTGGCAGAGTGGTAATGCACCGGCCCGCTAAGCCTGGGTTATCCTTCAAATGGATACGAGGGTTCGACCCCTTCACTCTCCGCAACGATCGCCTGTGAATAGCAGGGCGAATTGTTTGTAATGAATGAATTCGATGATGAGGAAATAGATCTCAGTCAATATTCATTGCAGACAGCAAGGTGCTTTGGCAGAATGGAGATATGCACCGGAGTGAAATACCGGACATCGTGGTTCAATTCCACGGGGCACCGCTAAAGAATAAGAAATTCGGAATGAGAAAGTAAAATTTAAACGATGGAACCAGAACAACAGCAATGGAGAAAATTGAACGGTGAAAGGATCAGGATCCCGATCACCGATGAAGTGGCAAATGTATTGATGCGTGAAAGAGAAGCGGGTCATGAGATGAAGGTCTGTATCGGTACCGATAGCCAGGTGAAGAGCCGGGAGACCGGGTTTGCCACCGTTATTGTTTTTATCCGTAAAGGAAAAGGAGGTTTCATGTATATACACAATGAAACTTCTCAACAGCGGATGACGATCAAGCAACGGATGCTGATGGAAGTGGCGAAGAGTATTGAGGTGGCTTATGCGCTCTGTACTATTTTTTCACGGTACAGCGTGGATATGGAAGTACATGCCGACATCAATACCAACCCATCTTTCAAAAGTAATGACGCATTGAAAGATGCCATGGGTTATATCGTTGGGATGGGATTTGCTTTTAAAGCAAAACCGGAAGCTTTTGCCAGTTCCAGTTGTGCGAATAAAGTGGTGCAGTAAATAACAAGAACTCACCGTGTAAAAGTGGTGAGTTCATTTAAAACAATAAAAAATTAGTGTTATGCTGACTCGTGTAATGAAATAGTAAAAAAAGATTCAATAAAGAATTAAAATGATTTACTATTTAAAAATTAAACAAAATGGGCAATTTATTTAACCGAAAGGTCATCAACGCCAACAATGTATTTGATAATACTTTCCTGGATGCTAAAATGCTTTACCTCTATTGTTTCAATATGGTTCCCAGTGTCAACTTCATGAACCATATCAACGGGGAAAAAGCATTCGAAAGTTTCCGGTCAGCATTTGACAGGCAAATAATAAAGATCCATCAATCCAAGTGGTATAAAAAGGAAAAGAAAAAATACCAGTTTGATAAGACGCTTGTGGTTTTAAAAAACAAGTGTGTCGTGGAGTTTACGGATAGCTATTGCGAGATATATCATTCCGGTTCTGATGAAATATTTGTGAATGAGATAACAGAACTGGTAAAGAGATTCAAAGAAAGGCAAAGAAGACAACCGCTTGAGATCAACCTTATCATTCAATGCAGGAACTCACTGGACTTAAGGGCAATGGAAATAAAGAGAACAAAGCTGGACCTGGATCTTTTTTATGAAGATGATTTTAAAGAAACTGATGAAGCGATACAGAAAAGATTGAAACAGGAAAATGACAAAGGAATTGTATTACTGCATGGCCTGCCAGGCACCGGCAAAACAACATACCTGCGTTACCTGGTAGGAAAGATAAAGAAGAGAGTACTGTTTTTGTCGCCTTCTGTGGCTGGCAACCTGATGAATCCTGAGTTTGTCGAACTTTTGATCGATAACCCTAACACAGTTTTGATAATTGAGGATGCAGAAAATATCATCATGGACAGGAGACATAACAGCAGTTCTTCTGTTTCTAACCTGCTGAATATTTCAGACGGTTTGCTGGCTGATTTTCTGAATGTACAACTGATCTGTACGTTCAACAGTTCAGTAACAATGGTTGATAGTGCATTGATGCGGAAAGGAAGACTGATAGCGAAGTATGAATTTGGAAAACTGGGTATTGAAAAGTCAAGGCGTTTATCAGCACATTTCGGGTTTGATACGGTGATCGATAAACCAATGACGATCGCAGAGATCGCTAACCCGCATGAAAAGGAACAGCCAGTTCAGCAAACGGAGATAATTGGTTTCCGGATGCCGGAGACATTGATGAATTAAGTTCTTTAAAATACAGTTGATGTATTCCGCATCAACGAAAGAAGGTATATGCTGATGATAGATGTTTCAAAGGAGCATGACAGTGCAGACGTAATAACTATCTGCATCCTGTTTCAACAGTATAAACCACCACGCTGTCTTGAAAACAGCCGGATGTGTTGCGGGTTCGAATCCCGTTCTCGATTATAACGAGATAGCTCAACGGTAGAGTAATCCATCCTTAATGGGTAGGAAAAGAAGTGTGCCTCTTCTTTAAAAAAGGCAGCCAAATAGTAAAGCCAGGATCGTTTATTGGCGGCACAGGCCTATGACTCATGAAGTGTGCAGTAATGCACCAACATGACTTGAAAGAACGGAGTACCCTGAGTGGGAAAGTTTTGGAAGTGTCGCAACACGATAAGCACCTGAAAGCAGCGTAGCGATAATGAACTACTATCACTTTGTCAGTAAAACGTTATTGAAAAAATTCAATAGCAAAGTATTGAGAAACTGTTAAGACGAACATTGTTTAAGCCTGCTTCCGTGAATGCCGGGTAGTAAACGATACTGACTTTATTAAAAACAATTTTGAACTATTTAAAATAAAAGAAATGAAAAAAGTAAAAGTGAATGCCTACCAGGTGGCGTTGGTATTCAAAAACGAAGCCTACCAGAAAATGTTGCTGGCCGGAACTTACTGGTTCTGGAAAAATGAAGTAGTGTATGTGTATGATATCACTAAACAATTTCATCCACCGGTGGAACTGAACATCCTGTTGCAGGATGAGCGCCTCGCAGATATCCTGCAGGTGATCGAAGTAAAAGATAACGAGATCGCATTGCAGTATGAGAATGGTTTGTTGAAAGCGGTGCTGACCCCGGGTCGTTATGCTTTCTGGAAATCACTGGTAAAACAGGAGTTCATCAAAGCCGATGTCAGCAAAATTGATATTGCTGAAAACATCGACCGCAGCTTGCTGAGCAAAGCGCCGCTGAGTGCATGGGTACGTATGTCTGAAGTACAGAACTATGAAAAGGCGTTGCTGTTCGTGGAAGGTAAATATGTGAAAGTGCTGAACCCGGGTGTGTACTACTGGTGGAAGAACAGCACCACTATTCATGTTGCAAAGGTGGATATGCGCCAGCAACAACTGGAAGTGAATGGACAGGAGATCCTGACCAAAGACAAAGCGGCTTTGCGTATCAATGCATGGGCACAGTACAAGGTAGCCGATATTGAAAAAGCAGTATTGGAAAATAAAGACTACGATAAACAATTGTATGTGGCCCTGCAACTGGCATTGCGTGAATACATCGCCGGTTTCAGTTTTGATGAATTGCTGGAGAAAAAAGACAGCCTGGCGCCATTCATTTTGCAAAGCGTTCAACAAAACGCCGAAGCATTGGGTGTGACCGTGAGCGATTTCGGTATCCGTGATATCATCCTGCCGGGAGATGTGAAAGAGATCATGAACCAGGTGTTGATCGCTGAGAAAAAAGCACAGGCCAACACCATCATGCGTCGTGAAGAAACTGCCAGCACCCGTAGTTTGCTGAACACTGCGAAGCTGATGGAAGAAAATGCGATGCTGTGGAAACTGAAAGAGATGGAGTATGTGGAGAAGATCGCAGACAAGATCAGTAGCATCAGTGTCAGCGGAAGCGGTGTATTGATCGAACAGCTGAAGCAGATCTTTGTGCCGCAGAAGTAAAATAAATTAGGTCACAGTTTGATTGTGGCCTAATTTTTAAATTAATTAGGTATGAGCAGATTAAAACTATCAGGAAAAGAACTAAGAGCTATCGGCTACCCGGAAAGACCGGTGATCAGCGTAGCGATGGATGTGATGCAAAAGAATTATAAGCATCATGCAAAGGAGGATGTGATGGAACTATTGAAGAAAATATTGACAGCACCGGTAGAATACCAAAATGATGCGGTACTTGGATTGATTGCTGAACAACTGATTCCCAAAAAAATTGAATTGGAAGGCGAAAGCATTTCATTGAATCAAACAGGTATTCAGTTCAATGTATTTGGACAGGAGCATATTGAAGAAGGAGCGATGCACCAGATGTACCAGGCAGCTAAATTACCTATTAGTGTTGCCGGAGCATTAATGCCCGACGCCCATAGTGGATATGGTTTACCGATCGGCGGAGTGCTGGCAACAGAAAATGCTGTCATTCCATATGGCGTAGGTGTTGATATTGGTTGCCGGATGTGTTTGAGTGTATTTGATATCAAACCAAAAGACCTTGTTGATAAAGAATCATTCTTTGTAAGAGAATTGGGAGAAGCTACTTTGTTTGGAAGTGGCTCACAATTCGATCATGCTGCTAACCATGAAGTAATGGACAATGAATTGTTTTATCAATTACCCCTGCTGAAAAATTTACACGGAAGAGCATGGAAACAATTGGGTTCATCCGGTTCGGGAAATCATTTTGCGGAATTTGGTGTAATAGAGGTAACAGGGAAAGATGAAGTGCTGGGTATTGATGCAGGGATGTATGTTGGATTTCTAACGCATTCAGGTTCGAGGGCATTGGGCGCTACTATTGCAAATCATTATACCAAAATTGCCATCAGCAAAAGACGTTTGCCACAGGATGCAAAGAATCTTGCCTGGCTAATGCTCAACGAAGAGGAGGGCATTGAGTACTGGAATGCAATGAACCTTGCCGGTGATTATGCTTCTGCCTGCCATCATGTGATACATAACAAGATCGCAAAACAATTGGGAAGAGAGCCAATTCGATTGGTGGAGAACCATCACAATTTTGCATGGAAGGAAATTTTCGAAGGAAAAGATGTGATCGTTCACCGTAAAGGGGCAACACCTGCAGGCAAAAATGTATTGGGGATCATTCCGGGTTCGATGACAGCGGATGGATTTATTGTAAAAGGTAAAGGTGAATCAGCTGCAGTGAATTCTGCTTCGCATGGCGCCGGAAGAAAAATGAGCCGTACCAGGGCGATCGCATCGGTAACCGATCAGCAGTTCAAAGACGAGTTGCAAAGATTTGGCGTCAAATTACTCGGCGGTGGATTGGATGAATCTCCTTTTGCGTATAAGGATATCAATGTAGTGATGCAATCGCAAAAAGCATTAGTTGATATTGTAGGTAAATTCACTCCGAAGATCGTAAAGATGGACGGAGCAAAGCATAGAAACTGGGGACGGAAGGGAAAAGATGAGGTTGAGGGAGAATAGGCAGTGATTAATAGGCAATGGGCAATGAGCAATAGGCAAAAGGTTTGAACGATCTACGCCTATTGTCTATTGCATATTGCCAATTGGTTTATGCAATCCTTTAACTAATTGCATCCGGTAGGCAAACTACGGCCATGAGAAAAATAATTTTTACCCTCACAGTTATTGTTGTATCTGCTACTGTCGCCCTCTCTCAAAAATGGGACAGGCAAATGGAAGTGAAGAAAATGGATATCCGGGTAAAAACGGACGCATTTACCGCTACCACATTCATTGAAATGGAATTTTGTAATCCGTATGATACAGAATTAGAAGGCTTATATACGTTTGGACTGGAACCCGGCCAGGCCATCACTGCATTTCAGCTTGACCTGTTCGGAAAATTCCGTGACGGATCCATTGAAGAAAAATGGAAAGCAAGAAATGCATACAACACCATTGTAGGAAAAAGAGTAGATCCGGCCTTGCTGGAAATGAATGGATATAATCAATACCACCTTCGTATCTATCCTGTACCGGCAAAAGGATGCAGGAGAATAACAATGACCATTCAGCAGTTGCTGCAGATAAACGGCGATAAAGCTGTTTATAAATTACCATTACGTATCAAAGAAGTAATTGAGAAACTGGATGTGCAAATAAAAGTGAGCGGCTCTGATGGTTCACCTTCTGTGATAAAGGGATTGCTGACCAATCAATCATTCAGTCAAAATAATAATTTGTATGAATTGAATTGGGTAACCAATGATGAAAAAGCGGATCAGCCACTTTCATTTTCTATTCCATTGTCATTACAACAACCTTCTCTTTGCATTAAAACAACAAATGACGAAACATATTTTGCATTACGATTAAAACCGCAGGCACAAAAAGAATATACCATTCACCCTTCCAAAATAACAGTGTTCTGGGATATATCTGCTATCAACCAAACAAGAAATACATCAAAGGAGATCGCATTTCTGAAACAATATGTATCAATTAATAAAATAGCACAGCTTACTATTATCACTTTCAATCAGAAGATACAGGACACAGCCATTTTTTATACCGGTGGTAATTTTGATAGCCGCTGGGCAGATTATCTCAAATCATTCAAATACGAAGGTGCCACACATTTTGGCGCACTTGATCTTTCAACGGTCAATGCAGATGCTATTTTAATTTTTACTGATGGAAGAAACAGTTATGGCAAGAGCCTTCCTGTTGCCGGAAAGACCCATGTTTATTGTATCAATTCTGCTATTTATGCCGATACCGCACATATCGAAAAGATCATCGGTAAGTCAGGCGGCTGTTTTATTGACCTGCACAAAAAAGATATAAGCGAGGCAGTAGTTGCTGCCGGTAAAGCGGAAAATATTTTAGTAGGTTTAAAAGCAAACGGTATAACAATTGACCTGAACGAAAATTTGAGCGATCTTAAAGAAGATACTCTGTTGTTGTCAGGAAAAATACCGGCCGGTTCCCAGCAGATATCTTTGTTGTATGGTAATAATGGAAATGTTTTGGAAGAGGAGGTTGTTAAGGTATCTGCCGGCAATTCATGTGATGAATCACCGGTCGAAAGAATAAGTATGCTGGCTGCTTTTGATGAGTATGTAAGATCAGGTACATATTGGTACAATCTTTTGGAATGGGGAAAGAAAGAAAAAGTGGTCACACATAGCACTTCTTATATCGTACTGGAAAAAATTGAAGACTATGTCAAGTTCAACATCACGCCACCAAAAGAACTGGAAGACAAATGCGATATGAATCTTTTTGTGCAGGCCGATCAGCGCCGGAGAAATGAATACAAGAAACTAAATGAATTTGAAGTGCTGACTCAAGTGGCTTATGCATACAATGCCAGGATAACTGAATGGGATAAAGGTCAACCTCCTATTGTTTTAACAGAGCAAAAACAACCGCAGGTAATTGCCAAAACAGAAAAAGATGAAACGAATACGGTAAAGGATAAAGTGGTAACAGCATCATCATCAACAGTGGTGGCTGCAAGTGGGTTCGAATCAGTGCAAACGATGAGCGAAGTAGTAGTAACATCTTTGGGACAATCAAGACAGGCAAAAGAATTGGGATATTCTGCTGCAAGAGTAACTGCAGCAGATCTCACACAAGCAAGCCCGGTTAATCTTCAGAATGGATTAACGGGAAAAGTATCCGGGCTGAATGTGCAAACAGTGAACAATGGAGTGTTTGGTGATACCCGTATCACATTAAGAGGCATAAGATCTCTTACCGGAAATAATCAGCCGATGCTCATATTGGATGGCTCACCGATTGCTCTCGGTTATTTAAATTCTATTAATCCAAGAGATATTCTTACGGTAACAGTTCTCAAAGGTGCAAATGCCACGGCAATTTATGGCCCGGATGGTGTGAATGGCGCCCTGGTGATCCAAACAAAAAGAGGAAGCCGTAATAGTTATTCCTATTTCTGGAGCAGCTATCGCTTAAAGGACAGGGAGGATGTGGATTATTTGCAGGAAATAAGATCTTCTTTACGGGCAGATATGCCAACTATTTATAATGACCTGAAAAAAACATTTGGATTTGAAGCTGGTTTTTATTTTGACATGGCCCAGCATTTTTACAGCAAAGGATTAAAGAAGGAAGCCGTGAATATTCTTTACAGCGCTGCGGATATAAGCAGCGGGAACTGGCAGGTGCAATTGGCAATGGCCTATATCCTGGAAACATGGAAAGAGTTTGATGAAGCTATCAGCATATACAGATCATTATTGCAAAGCGATCCTCAGAATCTATTATTCAGCCGCAACATTGCACTGGCCTGGTATCAAAAAGGAAATTACCAGGAAGCGGTAAATGCATATTATAAAGGAATTTGCATGAGCCACGACAGTTACTCATACATTAGCACGGATGTAAAAACAATGATGCTACAGGAAATGAATGCGATCATTATGAGGCATAAAAACAGTATTGATATTTCAGGTATCAATCAGCAGCTCATCAGGCCGATTGATTTTGACCTGCGGGTTACATTGGAATGTAACAACAGGACACTGGAAGGAAATATGTCTGTAACAGAACCCGGTGGAAAGACCAGCTATTATTACAATTCAAATGAATCAAAAGGGAAAATAACCCGCCATGCATATTATTATGGTTCAATAACACCCGAAGAATACCAGGTTAAGAATGCACAGGAAGGGAAGTATAAAATAAAGATCAGCTATACGGACTATAACGGATATTATTATTACCAGGGAAAAGTGCCGACAGTGATCAGGATATTGACCTTTAAAAATTCAGGTAAGGAAAATGAAATGCTTACAGTTGAGAATGTGATAATGGACAACCAGTATGGTGATGTGGAAATAGCGGAAGTGAACTGGGAAGGTACAGGAGTTAAGAACTGATCTTTACCCAAAAGAAAAAGAACGGAGTAATTTCTCCGTTCTTTTTATGAATTAATTTATTCAGCTTCAAATTCCAGTAAAAGATATTTGTCCTGGTACAGCAATAAGGTTTTATTTTTTATTTCAAACCGGTTCACTTTTTCCAGTTGTTTAAAAAAAGTATCTTCTGTTTGTTGCACCCCTTCGCAATACATCTTGGTGGAGAAAATATTTGAGAAACTTACTTTGTTTTCATTGGCAACAGCGTTACTTCCAAAACTATTGCAACTGCCATTGCCCCCGGCGCTTCCTTTTTCTTTATCAAATTTGATAAAAGCTTTTGTGTTTACTTCTTCTGTTTTAGATCCTGTATGGATCTTTTTCAGGTTCCATTTGGTATCATATAGGGATTGCTGATCTTTAGCGACTTCTTTTTGCATGACACATGCCGACATAACGATAAATGCCCCAACCCCCATAAATGTAATAAGTTTCATGATCGTATTTTTTAAGTACGATCATGATGCCGCCTGCAGCAGCGATTCATATTTCATTTCCATAGTAAAATGTTAAAGGAGCTTGTAAGAAAGAAGATCAGACTTTTACATAGATCTTCTTCCTGTCCATCCACCAGCAGATGAACCACATGAAAGTAATAACGCAAAGGGCGTAGAATAAAGACCCGATCCTCGGGTCGCCGGGAATATGCCGCAGGACATCATGATAAAGCCAGTTCCATGGATTAACCTGTTGCGGACTGCCTTTTTCATTAGTGTACTTATATAAACGTATCAATCCAAATCCTTTCAATAAAAAAGAACTCAATGCAAAAACGAACAACGCATTCTTTCCAAACACATCAAAAAATTTACTGAGCCAGCCTCTTGTATTTTTCAATTCAATAAAATAGATCATCGTAGCGATGATCGTCATGGCCATTCCTGTGGTGCATATCACATAAGAGCTTGTCCATATTTGTTTATTGATAGGAAATAAAAGATCCCAACAATAACCGGTGATCATAAAAGCAACGCCGGCTACAAATAATCCGCTGACCATTTCAAAGCTCTTTCCCTTTTTTTGGATATAATCGCCAACCATATAACCTAATATTACCTGCACTATAGCCGGTAGGGTACTCATGATGCCTTCAGGATCAAAAGGCACCCCATCTACTTTGTACATATGGGCCACTCCTAATACAGACTTGTCGATATCATTGCCAAACCATCCTGTCATACTGAATGGGTTGGATTGATCGCCCAATAAAAAACAAAGGGCCCAATACAGCAGCAATAATACAAGCCCAATATAAAATGCAAGTCTTGTCTTGCCATAATAAATAATAATGGAGGCAAAAAAGTAACAGATCGCAATTCTTGCCAGCACACCAAGTATTCGTACTCCCTGCAGGTTTCCTTTATCATCAAGATATTCCCAGGGTTTAAAAACCAATCCTGCGTCCGTCCATTTTACAAATGGCCACCAGGTAAGAAAAAGACCAATGAGAAAAATAAGAAGACTTCTTGTTATTACTTTTCTCCAGAATACATTGCTGCCACCTGCCTGTAAACGTGGCATCACAAATGCTAATGCATTGCCCACTGCAAAAAGAAAAAAGGGAAATACAAGATCGGTTGGTGTGATGCCATGCCAGGATGCATGTCTCAATGGAGGATAAATATGCGCCCAACTACCGGGATTATTTACCAGTATCATCAGGCACACAGTAGCACCACGAAAAACATCCAAAGAATAAAAACGTTGGTTCACCGGTGGGGTTTCAGAAACTAAATGTAAGAATTTGAAGACTATTAATATGAAAACAAAGAGGTATTTTGCTAAATAACCATTATTGAATTATGTGTGGTATTGCCGGCATCATCTCCGTTAATAAAAATGAAATAACAACGACAAGGCTAAAAGCCATGACGGATGTTATTGCACACCGGGGGCCTGATGGTGAAGGACAATGGATAAACCCGGATGGAAGAACAGGATTGGGTAACAGGCGTCTGTCCATTATTGATCTGAGTGAGGCAGGAAGACAGCCGATGCATTATATGGATCGCTATACGATCACATTCAACGGTGAGATCTATAATTATGTTGAGTTAAAAGAAATGTGTTTGAAGAAAGGATATGTTTTCACTTCTCAAACCGATACGGAAGTGCTGATGGCGATGTATGACTGGAAGAAAGAAGAATGCCTGCAATATCTCGATGGAATGTTTGCTTTTGCCTTGCATGATGAAGCGGAAAGAAAAGTTTTTATGGCAAGAGACAGGTTTGGAGAAAAGCCATTCTACTATATTTCTCAACCCGGGCAACTATTTGCATTTGCCAGTGAGATGAAAGCTTTATGGGCAGCAGGTTTCAAAAGAGAGGTCAACAAACGGATGTTGTATAATTATATGGCATTTAATTATACGCAGAATGCAGAAGACCCGGCTGAAACATTCTTTGAAGACATCCGTAGTCTTCCGGCTGCACATCATATTTCGATCGATACAGAAACTTTAGCGTACGACAGTAAGAAGTATTGGGATATCGATCATGATAGAATTGATACAGCAATTTCTATTGAAGCGGCTAAAGAAAAATTCAAAGAACTGTTTTATACATCGGTTACAAGGAGATTGCGCTGTGATGTGAAAGTAGGAAGTAGTTTAAGCGGCGGTATTGACAGCAGTATCGTTGTGGCTGTTATTGATGACCTGAATAAGGAAAAGAAGATCAAACAATCAACATTCTCGGCAATATTCCCGGGATATGTAAAAGATGAAAGCAGTTATATTGACCTATTGCTTGATAAGTTGAAACTGGAACCTCATTTTACCTCACCATCAGGGGAAACATTATTAAAAAATATTGATGAATGTTTTTATTACCAGGAAGAACCATTTGGCTCTGCCAGTGTGCTCACACAATATGAAGTAATGAAATTGGCAAAACGATCAGGAGTAACTGTTTTATTGGATGGGCAGGGAGCAGATGAATTACTGGCAGGCTATCATAGCTTTTACACTATTTTTTTCAAAGAGTTAAAGGCGACGAATAAAGATTCTTACCAGGAAGAAAAAGAAGCGTATAAAAAGAAGTTTAAAGACAGTGCTATTAATCCTTTACCAGAAAAAAGCATTCGCTATTATGCAGGGCAATTAGGCTGGATAGAAAAAGACAAGTTGAAAAAGATCTATGAAAAATTCACACAGCTGGTAAACCCCTATTTCAATAACGATTTCTTCGATGAATACAGGAAGGAGCAGTTCAATTCTCCTGCAAGCCCGGATACACTCAACCGGTCATTATATAATAGTCTTCACTTTGGATTGGGTGAGCTTTTGCGTTTTGCCGACCGCAACAGCATGGCTCATAGCAGGGAAATAAGATTGCCGTTCCTTTTTCATGAGCTGGCAGAATTTTTATTTACACTTCCTTCATCATTTAAAATACATGACGGCTGGACGAAATACATAGAAAGAGTATCGTTTGAAAATCTATTACCATCATTTATTGCCTGGAGAAAGGATAAGATCGGGTATGAGCCTCCTCAAAAAGACTGGATGCAGCAAAATGATATCAAAGACAAGGTGATGGCTGTAAGAGAATTGCTGGTAAAGGAAAAGATCCTTCATCGCAGCGTATTGAATGACCCGGTTACTGCAAATGATGCCAACATCGGTACAAAGAACAGTTGGAGCCATTTGATGCTTTCATGTCTTTTTAAATGACCGGGAGAGCGGCTTTATCCCATTTTATATAGTATAATCATTCAAAGTATTCGGGGAAAGAATACTTATCAACTTATGGGAATAAATCCCTCAAAATCTGCACATTTTATTCTCTTTCCAGTCACATCTTCCTATATATTTGCAAGCAAAATCGGGAAGGTTTTGCTAAGCTTTCCGGATCATCTTAATTCCATGAGAACCAGTCATGTAAAATTTTTTTATGTGATTGAGATGGCGAAGCCATAAAAAATATTTTTAGTTGAGCAGGAAATGGTTGGCCGTTTATACCCGGCCAAGATGGGAGAAAAAAGTGAACCAGCTTTTGAAAGAAAAGGGAGTCGAGAGCTATTGTCCACTGAATAAAGTACGCCGTAAGTGGAGTGACAGAGTAAAAATCGTCGAAGAACCACTATTTAAATCCTATGTTTTTGTGAAAGTGAATGATGAAGACAGGGCTACAGTAAGGATGACGGCAGGCGCTATTAATTTTGTTTACTGGGAAGGCAAGCCGGCTGTGATAAAAGAAAAAGAAATTGCTGCAATAAAAAAGTTCCTGGACGAGTATGAAAATGTGGAAGCAAAACCAATAGACCTGAAGATCAACCAGCGGGTAAGAATAACCACCGGAACCCTGATGGACCAGGAAGGAATGGTGATTGATCTGCACCGCAAAACCGTGAAGGTTGCCATCGACAGTCTTGGGTATATTTTGGTGGCTTATATTGACAGAACTAAGCTAACTTCGGCGCAGCCCAAACAGGCCTAACCATTACTGCATTTAAAGACGTATTAATGAGACCTATCCGATTGCTGTTTTTGATTGTTCTACCGCTTTATTTAATTTCCTGTGGCACTCAAAAAAAAGCTCCTTATTACCTGGAAAATGTAAAGGATTCGATCCCGGGAGACGTGAAAACTCCTGACTTACGTATCCAGAAAAATGACTTGTTGTCCATACAGGTTTATAGTGCAAGTACAAAGCCTGAACTATCCGATGCTTTATATAATCTGCCTTGCAATACTTCGACAGGTGGAGCAAGCAATGCGAATGTTTGTGGATTTTTAGTAGATGCAAACGGGGATATTGAATATCCCAGGCTCGGAACTATTCATGCAGAAGGAATGACGAAACAGGAACTGGCAATCGAAGTGAAAAAAAGGTTGACCCAGCCGGTAGAGAGATTAAAAGACCCCAATGTTATTATCCGGTTCCTTAACTATAAGGTTACTGTATTGGGGCAAGTAGCGCATGAAGGCATAGTAGAAGTGCTTGCAGAAAGGGTCACTATTCTCGAAGCGATCGGTCTTGCGGGTGGAATAACAGACTACGGGAAAAAAGATGCGGTAAAAGTATTAAGAGAGATCAATGGAAAAAGAGAGGTTGGGTATGTGGACCTTTCATCAGACAGCCTGTTTGTCTCTCCATATTATAACCTGATGCAAAATGATGTGGTAACAGTAGAGCCTACCAAACAAAAAAGAAAACAGGTGGACCAGGCCATAGTGGCGCAGCGGATCACTTTTGCACTCGGCCTGATCACTTCGGCCGCATTTATCTATAATGTTTTCAAATAATTTCGTACCCAACTATATAACAAGCCCTGATGCAGGAACAACAGCCCCATAGCGGTAAAAGCGAACTCTTGAATCTAAGTTTACGGGACCTGTTTTATAAATATGTCCGGTTTCTTCCATTGTTTGTTTTATCAGTAGCGCTGACACTTTTTGCCGCTTTCATCTATTTAAGATATACTGTTCCCATTTACCGGGTCGGCAGTTCCATGATCATCAAAAGCGAACAACCGGGTTCGGCAAGATCAAACGATTTTGAAGATGTATTTATCAACGACCGGAACCAGAATATCCAAAGTGAAATAGAGATACTCAAATCAAAACCGCTGATGCAAAGAGTGGTGGATAGCCTCCATCTTCAATTCAGTTATTATGCAAAAGGAAAGATAAAGACAGTAAATGTTTACAAACAAACTCCTTTTCTTCTTAATGCCTATAAGATCGCAGATTCCAACAGGACCTTTACGATAAAGGTAAAATTCATTACAGACCAGGAATTCCGGATCAATAACGAAAAAAAAGTTTTTACCTACGGGCAAACTTTTCAAAATAATGATGGCGTCTTCAGCCTTACAAGGAACCCCTATTTTTCTGCAAGTAAGGAATACAGTATCATCTGGTCGCCCACACCGGTAGCAGCAAGGGCTTATGCAGGTGCGCTGGCAATAAGTCCAAGAACACCGGGTACAGGCATATTGGGTATTACCATGATAACTGCCAATCCTCAATTAGGAGCAGATATCCTGAACAAACTGATGGAAGAATATAGCAGCTACACTATTTTGAAGAAACAGCAATCCTCTGACCAGGTACTGGCTTTTATAAACGAAGCCATCGCCAATACCGGACGTCAACTGGATAGTGTGAACCAGGCTTTGCTTCGTTATAAACTTGCGCATGATATCAGTGATGTGGAGAAACAATCGGAAAACTATATCAATAACCTGAGTGAAGCAGACAAAGAGATCATTCAGCAAACACTTGAAAAAGGTAAGGCGCAGGATGTGGAAGACTATTTAAAGGATAAGAGAAATGAATTTGCCAAAGTTCCCTCTACGTTAATGCTGCAGGATGTTACCTTTTCTGCGTTGGTAGCTGAATATAATAAGGCACAACTGGAAAGGCAGGGCTTGTTGGAATCCCAGATACCGGAAACCAATCCTGCCGTTGTTGAAAAAACTGCAGAGATCGAAAGATTAAGGATAAGCATTCTTGAAAATCTAAGAAATATTAAAGCCTCTATTTCTTCTACTATTGCAGCCATACAACGCAGAAGCCAGCTCAATCAATCTGATCTTCGCCAGATGCCGGTCGTATCAAAAGAACTGGAAGAGATCGAAAGAAGTAAGCTGACATTGGAGGGCCGTTACAAAAATTTATTGGAACAGCGATTGACCACAGAGATCAGGCGGGTTTCCACTATTTCAAATTCAGATATCATCGACAGGTCTTATCCATCCAGTGTTCCGGTAAAACCAAATAAAAAAGCGATACGGATACTGGCCGTCTTATTGGGACTAGGTCTTCCTGCTTTATTCATTTTTGTTGCCGAGATATTGAACGATAAAGTAAGTACAAGATTTGACATCGAGAAGATCACCACTGCACCCATACTGGGTGAAATTGGTCATTCCTATTCCAACAATGTATTGATCGTAAATAAAACCACCCGCAGCATGGTGGCAGAGCAATTCCGTATCATTCGTTCCAATCTTCAATACATCCTGAATAAAAGTGAGAAGTCAATCATACTTGTTACGTCATCATACAGCGGCGAAGGAAAATCTTATGTGAGCATCAATATGGGAGCCGTGCTGGCATTAGCCGGAAAGAAAACGATCATTCTTGAATTTGACATTCGTAAACCCAAAGTACTTGCCGGAATGGGATTGCCGAAAGGACAGGGTATTACCAACTATCTTGTAGGAAAAGGAAAATTGGAAGACCTGGTAAAACCAGTACCTGACCAGGACAATCTTTTTGTATTGGGATGCGGTCCTATTCCTCCTAATCCTGCTGAACTGTTATTGGATCCAAAAGTAGAGCAGATGTTTGAGTGGTTGCGGAACCATTACGATGTTGTGTTGGTTGACACAGCGCCGGTAGGCATGGTGAGTGATGCGATGACATTGAGCAAGTTTGCCGATTGTACTTTGTACCTCGTAAGACAAGGACATACATTTAAAAAACAAATCGCATTGATCGATGAGTTTTACCAGGCCAATAAACTTCCGAAACTTTCTATCATTGTCAATGACGTTAAACTGAAACCCGGCTATGGTTATTATGGCTATGGCCGCTATGGATATGGTTATGGATATGGTTATGGAAGTTATTATGAAGAAGAAACACCACCACAAAACTTTTTTGAAAAACTGTTTTCAAAATTGGATATCCGCAGAATTTTTACAAAGAAAAAAAGAAAATAACATCATTCTTTTGTTTTCATGAGAATCTTAGTAACAGGGGGGGCAGGTTTTATCGGTTCTAATCTTGCTTCGCAATTAATAAAAGACAAACGGGCCTCTTTTGTAAGGGTATTGGATAACCTCTCTACAGGTTACAAACAAAATATTGCATCACTCTTACATGACCCCCGGTTTGAGTTTATAGAAGGAGATGTCCGTGACTATCAAACCTGTCTTGCTGCCTGTGGGGGTATTGACCTTATTACTCACCAGGCTGCACTCGGTTCAGTTCCCCGTTCTATTAATGATCCGCTTACTACGAACAACGTAAACATCACCGGCACATTACATATTTTTACAGCGGCAAAAGAAAAAAATATAAAGAGAATAATTTATGCCGCCAGTTCATCTACTTATGGCGATCATCCCGGTCTTCCAAAAACAGAAGATAAGATAGGCAATCCTCTTTCGCCATATGCCGTTACCAAATATGTGAATGAACTCTACGCAAAAGTTTTTGCAGATTTGTATGGTATGGAGTTTATTGGTTTAAGGTATTTCAACATCTTTGGACCTAACCAAAGCCCCAACGGCCCTTATGCAGCGGTCATTCCTCTTTTTGCAGAAGCATTACTGACCGGCAAGCCTCCAACGATCAACGGTGACGGTGAACATAGCCGGGATTTCACTTATGTTGACAATGCAGTGCAGGCCAACCTTCTTTCCTTGTTTACAGAAAATAAAAAAGCGGTCAACCAGGTTTATAATATTGCCTGTGGTCACCAAACGTCATTGAATCAATTATTCGATGTGCTGAAAAAAGAAGCAGGTAGTCCGATCGTACCTGTTTACGGACCTGAACGTAAAGGGGATGTAAAGCATAGCATAGCGGATATTTCCAAAGCGGCGGAATTGCTGGGTTACGAAGTAAAAACATCTGTTGAAGAAGGATTAAGAAAAACTTTTCAGTGGTATAAAGAAAGGTTGAGGGGTTGAGTAGTTGAGTAGATAATTATTAACGAGCAGTCATTAATGTATACATATCCTTTTGAGAAATTAGAAGTGTGGGGATTGTCCAAAAGCCTTGTTGTGAATATCTATAAGATCTGAAATTGAGACTATATCTGTCAAAATAAACGCACTACGAAAATCAATTTTGAAAGCATGAGTAACAAACCGCTCAACTCCTCAACTTCTCAACCCAGAACAATCATCATAACAGGGGGCGCCGGTTTTATTGGTTCGCATGTAGTGCGGCTGCTGGTAAATAAATACCCGGGGTATAAAATTGTGAACCTGGATGCGTTGACCTACGCTGGTAACCTTGAAAACCTCAGGGATATTGAGTACTCACCCAATTATTTTTTTGAGAAAGCCAATATTTTAAACGCAGAAGATATTGAAAAGATTTTTTTAAAACACAGACCGGACGGTATCATTCATCTCGCTGCTGAAAGCCATGTGGACCGATCCATTCTTTCGCCGCTTGATTTTGTTTATACCAATGTCATCGGCACAGTGAATTTGTTGAATGCCGCTAAAACACACTGGAAAAATAATTACGAAGGAAAACTATTCTATCATGTTTCTACCGATGAGGTATTTGGCGCCTTAGGAGAAACAGGATTTTTTACCGAGCAAACAAAATATGATCCGCATTCTCCTTACAGTGCTTCTAAAGCCGCCAGTGACCATTTTGTAAAAGCCTATCATGATACGTATGGGCTGCCGGTTGTTGTCAGCAATTGCTCCAACAATTATGGCCCCAATCATTTTCCCGAAAAACTCATCCCGCTTTTTATCAATAATATCATTCATAAAAAACCATTGCCTGTTTATGGAGATGGTTTATATACCCGTGACTGGCTCTATGTAAAAGATCATGCAGTAGCTATTGATCTTCTCTTTCACAAAGGAAAAACGGGAGACACTTATAATATTGGGGGGTTCAATGAATGGAGGAATATTGATCTTGTAAAACTGCTTTGCAAACTGATGGATGAGAAATTGGGTAATGCAACAGGCACCAGCGAACAACTTATCACTTATGTAAAAGACAGGCCGGGGCATGACAGGCGTTATGCCATTGATGCATCGAAGATCAATAAAGAATTAGGCTGGAAGCCCTCTGTTACTTTTGAAGAAGGACTTAGCCAAACCATAGATTGGTATTTGCAAAACGGGGAATGGCTGAAACATGTGACCAGCGGCGAATACCAGGATTACTACAACAAGCAATACCAGTCTTAACCGGGATTTTTTCTGACACAGCAAGCTGCAATAAAAAAAGTATTGATCATTTGTCCGCACCGTGTAAACAGGTCGCCGGGTCAGCGCTATCGGTACGAGCAATACATTCCTTTTTTACAGCAGAACGGGTATCAATTCGAGATATCCAATTTGCTGAATGAAAAAGACGACAGGAATTTTTATTCGAATGGAAATTATTTCAAAAAATTCCTGATCTACCTGAAGACCTGGCGCATCAGGATAAAGGATTGGCGAAGGATGAATAAATATGATATCATTTTTATTTATCGTGATGCGCTGATAACCGGGTCAACTTTTTTTGAAAAAAGATTCTCCCGTTCGAAGGCAAAAACGATCTATGACTTTGACGATGCGATCTGGTTACAGGCTGTCTCTGCCGGCAACAAGCGGCTGGCATTTTTAAAAAATCCGGCTAAGACATCGAAAATAATCGGCTTATGTGATCTCATTTTTGCAGGTAACCAGTTCCTCGCCAGGTATGCATTGCAATTCAATAATAATGTTGTTGTCATTCCCAGTACTATTGATACCGATATGTATGTGAGGAAGGATACAAAAGAAGATACAGGAAAAGTTTGCATAGGATGGACTGGCAGCCCGACAACGGTCCGTCATTTTATAACTGCTATTCCTGTTTTGAAAAAAATAAAAGAGAAATTTGGCGATAAGGTTGAATTTAAAATTATCGGCGATAAAAATTATTACTGTACAGAGCTCGACACACAAGGTGAAGCATGGGCCGCTGCCACAGAAGTAGAAGACCTTTCAAGGCTTGATATTGGCATCATGCCCTTGCCGGATGATGAGTGGGAAAAAGGAAAATGCGGAATGAAAGGCTTACAGTATATGGGACTTGGAATACCTGCTGTCATGTCGCCGGTAGGCGCCAACCTCGAAATAATTCAGGATGGCATTAATGGCTACCTGCCCCGCACCGAAGATGAATGGGTAGAAAGATTATCAATGCTGGTAGAAGATAAAATGCTGAGAGAACAGATCGGCGATGCCGGAAGACAGACAGTGGTAGAAAGATATTCCACCAATGCATGGAGGGAAAAATATCTTGAATGCTTTAATGGATTGATTAAACATGGGAACTAAAAGATACATTTTTGAAGAAGTGGAAAAATGTGAAATGTGCGGTGACCCCACCGCCAGGCACAAAGTTCTCGGGCAGCGATTGAATACATCACAGGGAGCAAAACCGAAGAGAAAAGCCGGGATCAGTGTTTCCGTAAAAAAGTGCCGTAATTGCAAGCTTATTTATTCTTCGCCCATGCCGGTACCTGGTGATATAAGCGATCATTATGGAATACCACCGGAGAGTTATTGGTACCCGGAATATTTTAAAGTTGACCCGGGATATTTCTCATCGCAGATCAATGTGATCAAAAAATTGATGGATATAAAACCGGGAATGAAGTCATTGGATGTGGGAGCAGGTTTGGGAAAGTGCATGATCGCCCTTGCCAATGCTGGTTTTGATACCTATGGGTTTGAACCTTCAAAACCATTTTATGAGAGGGCTATATCAAAAATGAATATCCCGGAAGAAAAATTAAAATTGGGAATGATCGAGGAGATGGACTATGCCCCGGAAAGTTTTGATCTTATTACGATGGGAGCTGTGGTAGAGCATTTGTATCATCCTGCTTATTGTATTGAAAAAGCATTCAAATGGTTGAAGCCGGGTGGCCTTATTTTTATTGAAGTTCCTTCTTCAAAATATTTAATGCAACGGTTGGTGAATATTTATTACCGGCTTACCGGAACAAACTATGTTTCCAATATCAGCCCGATGCACCAGCCGTTTCATTTGTATGAATTCTCGCTTACCTCTTTTGAAAAATTATCGGAACGGATCAATTACAGGATCGTACACCATCAATATCACCCGGCGGAAATAATGTATCCTCCCAAATTTTTACGGGGCCTGTACAAAAAGTTGATGAAATGGACAGATACAGGCATGCAATTAGAGGTCTGGTTAAAAAAATAAAACAATGAAAGGAATCATTCTTGCTGGCGGATCGGGCACCCGGTTATACCCGATCACCAAAGCAATATCCAAGCAGTTGATGCCGGTATATGATAAACCCATGATCTATTACCCGATGTCCACATTGATGATGGCGGGCATTAATGAAATATTGATCATTACCACACCGGAAGATAACCCTCAATTCAAAAGATTATTAGGAGACGGCAGCCAGTTGGGTTGCAAATTTCAATACGCCGTGCAGGAAGTTCCCAATGGACTGGCGCAGGCATTTGTGATCGGCGCTGATTTTATCGGTACTGATAAAGTAGCATTGATATTGGGTGATAATATATTTCATGGAACGGGGCTGGATAAACAATTAAAAACACTGACGGAAGTAGAAGGTGGTTATGTATTTGCCTACCAGGTGTCAGACCCGGAGAGATATGGTGTTGTTGAATTTGATGCTAACATGAAAGCAGTATCCATTGAAGAAAAACCCAAACAGCCCAAATCAAACTACGCTGTTCCCGGATTATATTTTTATGATAATGATGTAGTGAAGATCGCCAGGGAATTGAAACCTTCCGCAAGAGGTGAATACGAGATCACTGATGTCAATAAAGAATATTTGAAGCAGGGTAAATTAAAAGTGGCGGTGCTTGACAGGGGAACTGCCTGGTTGGATACAGGCACATTTGATTCATTAAGCGATGCCAGTGAATTTGTAAGGGTGATAGAAAAAAGGCAAGGCACCAAGATCGGGTGTGTGGAAGAAGTGGCGTACAAACAGAAATTTATCTCTAAAGATCAATTGCTCACCCTGGCCAATGAACTGGCCAAAAGCGGATACGGTGAGTATCTTCAGAAAGCAACAAAATAGTTTTTTGATAAAAAGAATTACCTGTGTAGCTGTTTGGATAAGCAGTTTGTTTTTTACCGGCGCATCGGCACAAAACAAAGTTGAAATTTTTGCTGATGTGCAGGGCAATGATACATTGAGCCGCTTAGTAACAGCTTTTACTGATCAATTAAAAAAAGCTGTAACGGCTGACTTTGTTGTAAAACCGCTGTCGCAGTATAATGGCAAAGGAATTTATCTTGGTAACACAACTGTATCCAATCAGCGGGTAAAGCCCTCTTCAAAATTATTACAATCGGGCCCGGAAGCTTTTTCAGGAGAAGCTAACAGCAATACTGTTCAGCTGCTTGGAAATTCCAACATGGCGATCGGCCATGGCATCTTTACTTATCTTGACTTTATTGGTTTCCGTTTTTATTTTGCTAACCAGGATTGGCATATTATTCCTGCAAAACCTAACCTGTTTCAAAAATGGAGCATTGTATCAAGACCTGCATTTGATCACCGCCGCATCTGGTATGGATATGGTACCAATTCAACGATCGCCGACAATGATTATAATTTTTGGTTTTTGGCCAACCGCCAGGGCGGAAGCGTCAATGCATATTTTGGTCATGCTTATGAAGAGATCATTTCAAGGAACCGGGAAATTTTTTTACAACACCCTGAATGGTTTTATCCCAAAGCTCCGCAGGGCACTATTCCCCCCGGTGAGGGATTGAAATTCGATATGACCCGTGAAGATCTCGTTCAATTTCTTATCCAGGATTTTGAGAAAAGGATACTGGCGTCATTGAAGAATAAGACCACTGATTATAAAATGCTTTCACTGGCGCCTTCCGATGGGTTGGGAACCTGCAATACACCGGCCTGCCAGCAACTCGGAACGATAACAGACCGGGTCTATTATTTAGTGAACAGGGTGGCGAAAGCATTGCAAAAAAAATATCCTTCCACCTATATCGGCTGTCTTGCTTATGGCGAATACAGTCCGCCGCCAACAAAAAAAGTTGAACCCAATGTTTTTGTCGGGGTTACAACAGCATTTAATGCTTCTATACTTTCCGTTGAGAAGCTGGTAGAAGAATGGAGAAAGAAAGGAGCTTTTGTTGGCATTTATGATTATTTCAGCTGGTATGCATGGGATTTTGATATACCGGGTCAAAGTCTTGCATCCAAAACGACAGACCTGGTAAAGAGTATCAAAAAATATCATGATAAAGGAGTAAGGGCCTATGAAGCGGAATCATCAATAGGATGGATGAGCAAAGGGTTGGGTTATTATCTCGCTGCTAAAACGATGTGGGACATTAAAACTG
>JABFRU010000035.1 GCA_013140985.1 Chitinophagaceae bacterium
CAATAGGACGGAAAAAACGGTCGCCTTTGCGGTTCTTGCGGGGTTGAAGTATATCGAATTCGGTTTCCCAATAGCGGATCAGCGATTGGTTCTCCCGGAACATCGTTGCCACTTCGCCAATAGAATAATATTGTTTTTGAAAGAGGATATCATCCGTCGGGATATTGATCAGGTCTGCATTGATGCCGATCTCTTTTAAAGAACGGCGGCCCCTTTTTCCTGCGACAGATGCTATGGGTTCTTCTTTCGCAATAATGACTGGTTCTTTCACAACAGTTTCTTTTTCTTCAACAATAACGGAAGAAACAGCGGTTGAAGTATCCTCTGTTTCTTCAGGAACAAAATCAAAAGTTATTTGTGCAAGCGGTTTTGTCATTGTATAAAGGTACAACGGCACCAAGCATTAAAAACAAACGATGTGTGTATGTGGAAAATTCCAGTAAGCTAGTAGGGAATGGCTGGTAGCGGGTAGGAAGGAATCTCAAATCAACAGGCAACCCTACTCGCCACTCGCTGCTTCCCGCTAGCTTTAATCCAAACTCTGGTTACTTGCTGCTGCTTTTTTCAGTATCAGGTCAAACTGCTCGGGAGTAAGATCATTATAAAAGAAATAAATGGGGTCTATCTTTTGTCCATACTTATGTACTTCATAATGGCAATGCGGGCCGGTACTTTTTCCGGTACTTCCCACCCAACCGATCACTTCGCCTCTTTTAACGGCCTGGCCATTTCTCACTTTTATCCTCACCATATGGCCATATAATGTTTCATAACCATAACTATGATTAATGATAACATGATTGCCATAACCATTGCCGGTATTGCCGGCAGTTGAAACAGTGCCATCGGCAGTAGCATAAATGGGAGTTCCCTGCGGCGCTGCAAAGTCAAGTCCCGCATGAAATTTGGTGGTTTTATAGACCGGGTCAATACGATAGCCAAAACCTGATGCGATACGATTAAGATCCTTATTACTCACTGGTTGAATGGCCGGTGTATGCGAAAGCAGTTGCTCTTTATTTTTTACAAGCTTGTCCACTTCGTCATAAGATTTTTTCTGTGCCTCAATACGACTGGTCAGGTTTTTCAGCGTTGCATCAATAGCAGCTACCAGTTGGTTGTCTTTTATTCTTTCAACAGACATTATTTCCAATTGATTGGCGAGTTCTTTGGCCCTGGCACTATCGGGTATGGGGTTGGCTTCAAAAATGGCCCGATAGACATCATTATCTCTTTTCTCCAGTTCCTGCATTTGCTGCTGAATAGATCTTATATGATCCCTTAGCTCCCGGTAATTTTCCCGCAGGTTCGCATTTTGTTGCCGCAATATTCTTTCTTCCGGCGAACCAATGAAACGGAAAGCGGCAAAAGCAATAAGACCGGCCGTAACCAATGCAGCGGCTATAAAACCAAAGATGCGCAGTAGTTTTACCCGCAAAGGTGTTTCCAGCTTTTCGTAGCGGAGGGTATTGGTATTATAGTAGTACTTGATCTTTTTCATTGGCAAAAACCTTATCCGGCTTACCTTTGCCCCGCTTTACAGGGGATGACAAATATAGCCCCATAAACCGCAAAAATCAACCTGTTCATAAGGGAGATTTTATTATAAAAGAAGCAGATTTTTTATGTTAGAAACAGTAGTAATACTATCCGGGAATGGTGAATCGTCAATTGTGAATAGGGTTGTCGGACTTATTCACGATTCACGATTGACGATTGACGGCTCACTATTCACCATTCACTATTCACTATTCACTTTATGATGACCAGCGCAGAAATAAGAAAGGCTTTCCTCGATTTTTTCCATTCCAAAGGACATGATATTGTTCCATCGGCTCCTATTGTAGTAAAGAATGATCCTACGCTGATGTTCACCAATGCAGGTATGAACCAGTTCAAAGATTATTTTCTTGGGAATAAAAAACCAACCCATCCAAGAGTGGCCGATACACAAAAATGTTTACGGGTTAGCGGCAAGCATAATGACCTCGAAGAAGTGGGAGTGGATACGTATCATCATACCATGTTCGAAATGCTGGGCAACTGGAGCTTTGGTGATTATTTTAAAAAGGAAGCCATCGAATGGAGTTGGGAACTATTGACCAAGGTATATGGGCTTGACAAAAACAGGCTGTACGTTACTATTTTTGAAGGGGATGCAAAAGAAGGGCTGCCACGGGATGAAGAAGCTTATAATGAATGGAAAAAATATGTACCGGAAGACAGGATAATAAACGGCAATAAGAAAGATAATTTCTGGGAGATGGGCGATACAGGTCCCTGTGGCCCCTGTACAGAGATACATTATGATACCCGTCCCGAAGCGAATAATGATGGACATTCAAGAGTGAATAACGATGATACGGGAATGGTGATGGAGATATGGAATAATGTATTCATCCAGTTCAACAGGAAGAAAGATGGGACACTGGAACCATTACCAGCCAAACATGTGGACACAGGAATGGGATTGGAAAGATTGGTAAGAGTGATACAGGGAAAGGTTTCTAATTATGATACGGATGTATTTACAGGAACGATGGCTGAAGTTGAAAAGATAACGGGTAAAAAGTATGATTACAGTGATAGCAAACAAGCTATATCGTTCAGAGTTATTGCGGATCATATAAGGGCTATCTCTTTTACAATTGCTGATGGACAATTACCATCCAATACCGGAGCAGGTTATGTAATAAGAAGAGTATTGAGAAGAGCGGTTCGTTATTATTATTCTTATCTCGATTATAAGCAACCGTTGCTTACTCAATTAGTGCCGGTACTGGCAAAGCAATTTGAAAATGTTTTTCCTGAATTGTATAAGCAGGTTGATTTTGTAAGTAAGGTGGTGAAGGAGGAGGAGGATGGATTTTTAAGAACACTAGGTCGAGGAATTGTTTTGTTTAATAACTATTCCAAGGAAGCAGTAAGTAAAATAAGAGGTGATGTTAGTGGAAGGGAAGAGGATGATTTAACAATAGATATTGGCATTCAATCAAAATACTTTGAGCAGCGCAAGAAAAAAGAAATTGCAGGGGGATTTGCTTTTGAATTAAATGATACCTATGGATTTCCTATTGACCTTACTCAGTTAATGGCAAAAGAGATAGGCTGGACAGTTGATATGCATGGATTTAATGAAGAACTTAAAAAACAAAAAGATCGTAGCCGAGCTGCTACCGCTGTTGATGCTGATGACTGGATCATTGTAAAAGAGGGTAGCAACAAATTTGTTGGTTACGATTCTCTCGAAACCGATACACAAGTTCTCAGATACCGGAAAGTAAAAGCCAAAGGAAAAGAAGCTTATCAAATTGTTTTAGATAGAACTCCTTTCTACGCTGAAAGCGGAGGACAAGTAGGAGATAGCGGAGTCTTGATTCTCCCTTCTCCGGCAGGAGAAGGGTCGGGGATGAGGCTAAACGTTCTCGATACAAAAAAAGATAACGATCTGATCATTCATTTTACAGAGTCATCTCCAGAAAATCTAACGGGCACACTGATCGCTAAAGTAGATGCTTCAAAAAGAAAGAATACTGAACTGCATCACTCTGCTACTCATCTTTTGCATGCTGCATTAAGAAAAGTATTAGGTAATCATGTTGCACAAAAGGGTTCATTGGTAAATGAAGAACATCTTCGGTTTGACTTTTCTCATTTTGCCAAAGTAACAGATGAAGAGATAGCCCTGGTAGAAGCATTGGTCAATGAAAAGATAAGAGAGAATATTCCCGTCGTCATCAAAGAAATGCCGAAGGACGAAGCAATGAAGTTGGGTGCGATGGCTTTGTTCGGAGAAAAATACGGCGATGTGGTAAGAGTGGTGATCATTGACCCTAATTATTCTGTTGAATTATGCGGCGGCACACATGTCGGCGCAACAGGTGAATTGGGCTTATTTAAAATCACCAGTGAAGCAGCCGTAGCTGCCGGTGTTCGAAGGGTAGAAGCTATTTGCGGCAAGCAAGCAGAGGATCACATAAATGAGCAATTCGCTTTAATTAGTGTAATTCGTGACGCATTAAAGAATCCAAAAGATATTCAGAAATCAATTGAGAATCTGCAAGCTGAAAATGCAGAATTGAAAAAACATGTGGATGCAATGGAAGCAAGGCAACTCGTTGCCATCCGCAACGAACTTTTGCAAAAAGATGAGATCATCAACGGAGTGAATTTTATTGGCGATATCGTTGAAGTAAGCAATGCTGACGCATTAAAGAAGCTTTGCTTTGATCTCAAGCATCATCTCCGGGATCATGTAGCGGTACTATGTGTTAATCTCGGCGGTAAACCATTTGTGGCTGTCGGCATTTCCGAGACAGTTGTTGCCGCAAAAAATCTGGATGCCGGAAAGATCATTAAAGAAAAAGTGGCGCCATTAATAAAAGGCGGCGGTGGCGGACAAAAAACATTGGCCACAGCAGGTGGACAGGAACCCGGTCAATTAAAAGAAGTGATCGAAGCGGTAAAATCATTGCTGTAATGAATGTCGTTATCGAAACAGAAAGATTATTGCTCCGCACTTTCACCCTGGATGATGCACCTCTTATTTATGATCTGAATCTTGATCCTGATGTTACCCGCTATACACTCGACCCAATGGCGGATATTGAAAAGGCAAAAGAAGTGCTGGAGAAAACTATTTTACCTCAATACGCATTATATGATCATGGCCGCTGGGCGGTGCATGTAAGACCCGGGCTTGAATTTATTGGTTGGTGCGGACTAAAGACCCGGCCTGAAATGAACGAAATTGACCTTGGCTACCGTTTCATTAAAAAGGTTTGGGGAAAGGGCTATGCTACTGAATCGGCTTATGCCTGCATCAAGTATGGCTTCGAAAACCTGGGCCTTAAAAGAATTGTTGGGCGGTCATTGCCAGCTAATGCCGCTTCCATCAGGGTGTTGGAAAAATGCGGAATGACCTATGTGGGAGAGGAAGTTATAGAAGGATTGCTGCATAAAACCTATGAAGCTTATAACCCGTTTATCCACTGATTTTACCTTTGAAAACACTGTCGGCTTTTAACATTTCCGAAATATTTCGTATTTCAGAAATAGTCTTTATATTTGGCTACGAAACTCAACGTAGATATTAATATAAAAACCTGTAAAATGAAAAAGAATTGGTTCAAAATCGCTGCACTCTCCCTGGGTCTTGCCTTGTTTGCTCCTGTTTCATTGCTGGCGCAAAAAGAAGATAAGGACAAAGAGGTCAAAGAAAAAAAAGATGTTCAGCAGATCATCATTACCCGTAAGAATGATAATGGGGAAAAAATTGTTATCGAAGTAAATGGTGATAAAGTGACGGTGAATGGAAAGCCGATCGAAGAGTATAAGGATAAAAATGGTGATATAAGTGTGCACACAAACAAGCTCAAATCACTGGAAGGGTTAGCAAAGATCCCGGGGATGAATGCATGGAGTTATAACGGGAATGACAACTTTGGTTTTTTCACTGAAGATGACAACCGGGCCATGCTTGGAGTAACGACAGATAAAGTGGAAGAGGGTGCAAAGATCGAAGACATTACTAAAGAAAGCGGCGCTGAAAAAGCTGGTTTAAAAGCCAATGATATTATTATTAAAGTGGATGACATAAAGATCAATGATCCGGATGAGTTGACAGCTGCTATCAAGAAACATAAACCAGGGGATAAAGTAACGATTACTTACCTGCGGGATAAAAAAGAACAAAAAACTACAGCAGAGCTTACCAAATGGAAAGGAATGGGCAATTTTAAAATGGATATGGGTGATATGAAGTTTGACCAGATCATGCCTAAGATATATAATACTACCCCCGGCACGCCGTTGAACAGGTATGTGCGTTCAAGTGCAACTCCCAAACTCGGACTTTCTGTGCAGGATACTGACGATGGGAAAGGTGTAAAAGTGATCGAAGTGGATGCTGAAAGCAATGCTCAAAAAGCAGGTTTGAAAGAAGAGGATATTATAACCGAAGTAGATGGAAAAACGGTGAACAGTACTGATGAGATAGCAAAGATCATCCGTGAGAGCAAGGATAAAGTTTCTGTAATGGTCAAATTGACCCGCAGTGGTAAAACACAGAATGTTGAAGTGAAAATTCCCCGCAAAATAAAAACGGCTGACCTCTAAATAATTGTTTTCTCTTGAACAAAAGCCCCTGGTTATATACCGGGGGCTTTAACATTTAAGCCAAAAGCCAATGAGTCAAATGGATTAATTTTACCGCCCGGTCAATATGATTGAAAAAGATCAATATGAGATAGTGGTAGGTTTGGAAGTGCATGCGCAGTTGCTTACCCAAAGCAAATTATTTTGTGGTGATAGTATTGCTTTTGGTGCAGAACCCAATACCCATGTAAGCCCCATTACACTGGCTCACCCTGGTACATTGCCAAAAATGAACAGGACGGCGATTGAATTTGCTGTTAAGATGGGATTGGCCTGTCATTGTGAAATTGAACAGCAAAACTATTTTGCCCGCAAAAATTATTTTTATCCTGATCTGCCGAAAGGCTTTCAGCTTTCGCAGCATACTACTCCTATTTGCAAGGGAGGATCTGTAAAAATCAGCGTTGCCGGGAAAGAGAAAAATATCAGGCTGAACAGGATACATCTTGAAGAAGATGCGGGTAAAAGCCTGCATGATGCAGATCCTGAAAATACTTGTATTGATCTCAACCGGGCAGGCACTCCATTGATAGAAATTGTTACCGAACCTGATCTGCGAAGCGGCGAAGAAGCTTTTGCTTATCTCACAGAAATAAGAAAGTTAGTTCGCTATCTTGAAATATGTGATGGCAATATGGAAGAAGGAAGCCTTCGATGCGATGCCAATATTTCAGTGAGAGAAAAAGGTGGAACAAAATTGGGTACCAGGGTGGAAGTGAAAAACCTGAATTCTATCCGCAATGTGAAAAGAGCTATTGAGGCAGAGTCAAAAAGATTAATAAAGATAGTAGAACAGGGAGGAACAATAGTTCAACAAACAAGAAGTTTCGATGCTAACAGCGGAACGAGTTTTGCGATCCGTGATAAAGAGGATGCAGATGATTACCGTTATTTTCCTGAGCCAGATCTGCCCCCATTTCATTTACAGGATGAATTCATTGAAAGAATAAGAAAAACGATTCCTGAATTACCAGCCGAAAAGATCAAAAGATATGTTTCGGAATTAAATCTTTCAGAGTATGATGCTTTAGTGATTACAGATGAAAAAGTTTTTGCGGATTATTTTGAAGAACTTACAAAAATCAATAACAAGTTCAAGTCCGGCGCCAACTGGATGCTGGGCCCGGTAAAAGCATGGTTGAATGAAAATAATAAGGATATCACTGAGTTTCCTTTGCAGCCTGCGCAGCTTGCAAAACTGATAGCTCTTACTGATGATGGCAAGATCAGTTTCTCTTCTGCTTCAACTAAACTTTTTGATCATTTGATAAAAGATCCCGGTGGTGATCCGGAAAAGTTGACAGAGGAAATGAATCTTCTGCAGCAATCAGATACCTCGGCTATCCTGCCATTGGTTGATGCAGTGATCGAAAAATTTTCCAATAAAGTAGCTGAATATAAAAAAGGAAAAAAGGGATTGCTGGCTATGTTTGCAGGAGAGGTAATAAAAAGATCAAAAGGAAAAGCCGATCCCAAAGTTGTGAATGAACTTTTGCTCGAAAAATTAAAATCATAAATAAAAGAATGAAAAAGATCCTGAATGTATTGGTGTTAACTCTTATCCTCGCCTCCTGTAAGGATGGTGGAGGCAAAAGATTTGAAGTAAGTGGAACGATCATCAATAGCCCTGAAAATATCGTTTACCTCGAGGCCATACCCCTGACAAATATGGAACCGGAAAGGGTTGATTCAATGAAACTGGATGCAAATGGCAAGTTTGTTTTAAAAACAAAAGCAAAAGAATCTTGTGCCTATCTTATACGTATCGGTAATAATAATAAGCCTCCTTTAGCAGCAGTGATCAATGATGCTTCGAAGATCAATTTGAACGTAAGTTTTGTGAAGGGGAGCACTTTTGCGGAGAACTATGAAGTATCAGGATCAAAAGCATCCGGCCAGTTAAAAGAATTCATGACAAAATTGAATACGCAGTTGCAGAAGATCTATTTTAATGTTCTGAAAGCAGACAGCCTGCGGGGAACGGAAAAGGCTGACAGTGTTGTTTTGGCATTGGAAAACGAAAATCGCCAAATAACTATTGGGTTGAAAGAGTTACTCACTACTTCGATACAGCAATCGGAGGATCCTGCACTCACTATGTTTGAACTAGGTAATTACCAGGGTATGCAAAGAGAGCTTGTTTTTAAACTCATACCAATGACCAATGATGAGGTTTTTAAAATAATCAATGAGACAGCGGAAAAATTTCCTTCCCATTCAGGTATCCAGGCGATCAAGAAACATTGGGATATTGAAATGGCAAAAATTGAAAATCCGCCCCCGACCAGCAGCTGGGTAGGAAAACAGGCACCTGAAATTTCGCTGCCGGATGTAAATGGTAAGATGGTTACATTAAGTTCTTACAGGGGCAAATATGTACTGGTTGATTTTTGGGCAAGCTGGTGTGGACCCTGCCGCATGGAAAATCCTACTATAGTGGCTGCTTACAATAAATTCAAAGGAAGAAATTTTGATATACTTGGTGTTTCCTTTGATAACCCAGGGGAGAAAAGCAGATGGCTGGAAGCAATAGCGAATGACAAACTGGGCTGGACACAGGTAAGTGATCTGAGAGGTTGGGATAGTGCGGTAGTGCCGGTATATAATTTTAACCCTGACGGAGGCATACCTGGCATTCCTTATAATGTATTGGTGGATCCGCAAGGAAAGGTAATTGCAGAAGGGTTAAAAGGCGCTGCTCTCGATATGAAACTGGATGAAGTATTGAAGTAATATATATGCACAGTTGCAGATGTTTGCATCATGGTATTGTTATAGTATTCATTTTTTCAGAATAAAAAATTTATTATGAAAACTATACTATTGTTTTTTTCTTTAACCGCCTTTTTTATAGGGAACACACAGGTGGTTATTAATGTAGATAATACAAGGGAACGGTTGGCCAGCAGGAATGTATTCAATACTGGTTTCCCGGTACCTAACGTAAAGTATGTCAGGCTGGTTTCAGGCTCACCTTATTTTAGCGAAACCTGGATGAAATCAGAAGTGGTTAATGATACTACAATATATAACGGGCCGGTAGTACGCCTCGACTTATTGGAAGGAACGCTTGTTTATTTGAATGATTATGGTGAGGAGTTAACCTCCGATCAGGTGTTTACTGCTGTTTCTCTTACCGATACTATTACCAGTAACAACTATCTCTTTGTTCATTCATCTTATATTGCCGGCACATCGGCAAAAGAAAAAACCTGGTACCAATTGCTGACAGGACAGAGGATCACTCTCTTCAAACAGTATTATAAGAGAATGATGGAAACCAAGCCATTTGCATCCTCGGTAACTGAGCAAACAATAGTAACAGAAATAAGATACTTCATTGCTGTGGATGGAAAATTTAGCCGCATTAAGACTTCCGGGGATATTGCAAATCTTGTTGTAAACAACAAACAGGCGCTGAAAGACCATGTAAAGAAAAACAACCTAAATGCAAGTGAAGAAGATCTTTTGGCCACTGTGGAGTATTACGATACGTTGAAAAAACATGAGTAGAAAAGCAGATGCATAAAAAAACTGTCCCGGGAACCGGGACAGTTTTTTTAAGAACATATCGAATAGAATTTATTGCTGCATTGTTACCGTGTAAATTGAGCCGAAATATCCTACTCCTGTAACACCCAGCTGCATATTCAGGATAAATCTTTTGGTGCAGCTAAAGAATGTGCCAGTTGGCGCAGTAGCATGTACCCGGACTGCAACAGTTTGTCCTGAGTATGCAGGATTTATATCTCCTGCATTACTACCCGGAACAGCCGTCTGTGGGATCACTGTTGTTGTTTTAGCTGCCATACTCGCCCAGTTCAATGTGAAATCGATAGGACCCCAACCATTATCCCAAATATTAGTTACCCGGATTGTTCCGGTAGTCGCTGTTAACGGAGTTACATTTGAAATGGTAGTGAGATAAGGACCATAAGGACTGGTGCCAAAGAGCTCATTGGTATTGGCGTAATTACCAAGGAAATCGTTTAATGAAAAAGCATTAGCCTCTGAACAAATATCTCCTATGGCCAGTTTAACTGTATCCAGAAATGGTGCAGGATCCAAAGAAGGTTGCTTAAAAACAAATACCAGGGTGTCTATTCTTCCCGCCGGATAACCACTGAATTTTCCCTGAACCGGAATAACAGCAGTAGCTTGTCCTGCAGGAATGGTAACAGTTTTATTGGTAGTGCCTAATGTATACTGCGTACCTTCTACGGCCCCTGTAGGTGAAGTCACCGTAAATGTAACGGTCCTGGCTTCACCTTTTACATCGGTTGTACCGACACCAATATCATATGCGGCTACGGAAGCGCTTCGAACTGGGTAGGCCTGAACTTTTGCTCCTGTAAAATGTATGAATGATCCGGGAACGATAAGCTCATAAGGATCTTCCTTATTACAACTGCCAATTAATATGATGCCTCCAAGGGCTGCGAGGCATGTGGCTATTGAAGTGATGAATCTTTTCATGTTTTCTGTTTTAATATACAAAGATGGTTTTCTTTAATTTATTAATACCCGTCGTTTTGAACCATATTAGGGTTTACAGTCATTTCAGTCTGAGGAATAGGGAATACAAACCGGAATGAGCCTGTGGCTAACGTTTGCCAGGCAGCACTTGCATCAGATGGAAGCCGCTGAACAGGAAGATTATTCCTTCTCAGGTCATAGAAACGGAAACCTTCAAAACAAAGCTCTTTGAATCTCTCGTCAAGAACCGCAGCAATTAGAGCATCGGTTGTTGCGAATACTTCGTTCACATAGCCGGTGATACGCATTGCTCTTAATGCATTCAGGTCCGCAGTGCCCAGCGCTAAACTTCCTGCACCCTGTCTTGCATAAGCTTCAGCTCTTATCAAGTACATTTCAGAAATGCGGCAGGCTTTCATATCAACAACACGGCCACCTCTTGAAGAAGTATAAAATTTATTGACATAGTTATTGCCTGCGCCGTTAGCAGCAATGAAAGCAGCTTTTCTTACATCAGCAGCAGCTAAACTTGTATTGAGTTTATCAGAAGGGGCAATATAGATAAGACCGCTGGTGGTGGTCCATAATGCTCCGATACCTGTGCTGGTAGCATACCTGATCCTGAACAATGTTTCATTATTGTTTGCATCTGTCCAGATACCTGTGTAAGCTGCCCCTGAAACTAATGGCTTAACATTTGAATTGATCACTTCAGTAGCATAAGTGATTGCATTGGCCCAATCGCCTTTGTATAAAGCGATCCTTGCCTGGTAAGCAGCTATATTTACTTTATTCATAACTGTATCAGTAAAAGTAGCAGGTGTTACAGCAGGAAGAAGAGCCTTGGCATCAGCGAGATCTTTTTCGATCTGTGTCATCACCTGTCCCATTGTATTTCTTGCGGGTTGGGCAGAAGGATCAGAGGCAAGCATAATGGGTACACCGCGGGTTTCACTGGCATTGTAGTTCTTACAATAAGCTTGTAACAAACCAAAATGTCCCAGGGCACGCAATGCCAATAATTGTCCTTGTACAATATCTCTTCTGGGAGCTTGTGCAGGAGTATAAGTAACAGTATAAACATGCGGCAATACCCGGTTCACCTGGTCAATCAGGGAATAGTAACCTGCCCAACCACCAATTACATCACCTCCTGTTGTATTGTCAGCGCTGTACTGGTAGCGGAACGTTAACGCACCCTGTCCATTATTGTCTGCCCCGATCTTAGCCTCGTCCGAAGTAAGGGCATTGGCATACATATCAAAAGAATAAACTGAATAACGGCCAAATGCACCGTTGGCTCCCAACTGGACATGATCAAAAGTGGTAAAGGCATTTGCATCGGAAAAAACAGCCGGGTTATTTTGCTGTAGTTCCTTTTTACAGCCGCCGGCAATAAAAGCGACAGCTAATATGTATAAACTATATTTCATGTATTTCATAATCATTTCATTTATTAGTTAAAGCTAACAGTGATACCGCCGGTGAATGCCCTTGGGTTCGGGAATTCGCTCAAATTGATGTTAACAGGTCCTGCTTCAGGATCCATTCCTCTCCAATGTGTCCATATGAAAAGATTAGTGCCTTGTAAGAATAACTTAACTGAAGAAAGCACTTTTGTTTTCGCAATAATAGAGGATGGTAATGTGTAAGACAGTGTAACATCTCTCAAACGGACAAAAGAAGCATCATGGATCAGCTTGGATGAAAAGTTCGTACCATATAAAGGGCTTGGAGTACTAACTACATCACCCGGTTTTTTCCAGAAATTCAGGCTTGCTGATTGATTGTATCCGCCAGCCATAAATCCAACAGGATTTTCTACGAAATATTCAAGATTATCATATTTATCAGCGCCACTCTGCCAGCTGAATAATACAGAAAGGTCAATGCCTTTGTAACGAAGTGATGTACCAAATCCACCTTTCCAGGGCGCTTCCCAGGTACCCCAGTTTTGAACGGCATTGCTGGTGGCATATACAGTAGTGATCTTTCCATTCAGGTCATAATATAATGGCATCCCGGTTGCAGCATCTACACCAGCCCAACCTACTTCATTATGAGAACCCAATGGTAATCCTATTTTCAGGAAAGAGGTACCGCTGGCATAAGGTTGCACACCGCCGAGGTCAAGCAATTTGTTTTTGTTATATCCACCAGTTGCAAACAGGGTCCATACCAGGTTCTTTGTCCTGAATACTTCACCATTGATATTCCATTCAAAGCCTGTGTTCTGTAATTCACCTGCATTTTGCAATATAGCTGTAAAAGCAGCACCGGGACCTGTAAGTGTTTTGTTTACCAGCAGATCTTTTGTTCTTTTATCATACCAGTTCAGGTCACCATAAATTCTTCTTTTCAGGAATTCAAAATCCAAACCGAAATTCAGGATATAAGTAGTCTCCCATTTCAGATTGGGGTTTCCAGGATAAGTAGAAACTTGTGTGTTGATGCCAGAATAAGTACCCGCACCATAGGTAGCCTGGTAAGGGTAGTTACCGAAGTTGCTTGCATTAGCGGTACTACCATAGCTGGCTCTTACTCTTAATGTATTAATGAATTTGATATTTTGTATGAATGCCTCCCTTGAAGCCTCCCATGTAGCACCTACAGAGAAGAATTGCCCCCACCTGTTTGCTTCAGGTAATTTAGATGTTCCATCTGTACGTATGCTGCCGGATAAAGTATATTTATCATTATAGGTATATCTGGCGGTAAAAAGCCCCGAAGCTAATCCGGTTCTGGCTTTTCCACCACCTATAATAGCATATAACTGATTAACAGCATTGCCCTGTGTAATTGATGATGGAGTATTGGGAATCCTTGGATCAATTCCAAAACCTTGTGCACTAAATGATTTACTATTCTCTTGTACATACTCACCTAATACTACAGCTTCAATATCATGTTTGTCGTTAAAGAGTTTTCTATAAGTTACAGAAGGACGTATAGTGCTGGTGGATAGTCTTGTGAGATCTTCAAACTGGAAACCAGCATTTCCGGTAATAGAAGTGCTTATTTTTCTTGAATAGGCCTCTTTACTTCCATAGTTTGTATTTTGAGTTTCCCTGAAGTCAACACCTGCGATGAATCCGGCTGTAATGTCTTTAGTAATTTTATAGCCTACATTAAAGCTCAGGGTTGCTTTCATCTGGTCATTGTAGTTCTCATCCCAGAAGTTGAGATCCATTTGAGTTGTTGCTACATATTTTGAACCATTTCCAAGATTGAAAGTTCCATCAGGATTTCTCACTGTAGTATAGGGAACCTGTAAGTTAACAACCAGGAATGGATTACCCAGGCTGTTGGTTACCGTGCTTTGCTGAAAATTACGCCTTGTATATCCAAGTGTTGCTGAAAATCCATAAGTAAGCTTATCATCTGCATAATCAATATTAGATTTTAAGGTTACCCTTTTCATATCTGTTCTCTCGGTAATACCTTCCTCATTGTATAATGCCAGATTAGTGTAAAAACGGGTCCTGCCGGAGCCACCTGAAAGTGTGAGCTGGTGATTACTGAAAGTACCACGACGGAAGATCTCATCATACCAATTGGTATTTATTTTAGACATGGAATCCAAAATACGGGCAGCATCTGCCTGGCCTGTTGGCGTCAATGCCTGTACCCTTGGATTGTCCGGTGAAAAATACCAACCGGGTATATTGGCGTTATTATTAGTGGAGCTACCTACGACCTTTCCATAATCGTATTGATTCTGGAAAATTTCAGCGGTCGTCATTGTTCTGAAAGCAAAATCAGGTTTTGATTTTACGCCGAACTGGCCATCATAACTAACTTTTAATTTACCGGCTGTTCCTTTTTTAGTTGTAATTACAATTACTCCATTTGCGCCCCTTGATCCATATTGTGCAAGTGTAGATGCATCACGAAGAATATCTATCGAAGCAAAATCATTAGGATTTAATCCCTGAAAAACGGATGTTTCTACCTGGATCCCATCAAGAATATACAAAGGAGCACTTGATACAGAGATCGAGTTTGTTCCCCTGATAAGGATTGTAGAAGCACTTCCTGGCTGACCACTTCCTGTAAGGGCAAGCACACCGGGTACTCTTCCCTGGAAAAGCTGGTCCACTGATCCTACGGGTTTGTTGGTAAGATCTTTTGGAGCAATTTTATTCGCTGCTCCGGAGAATTTACTTTTTGAGATCCGGCTCAAACCGGTAACAACAACTTCTTCTTCCTCTTTAGCTTCAGATACCATAGATACTGAAAATGTAGAAGAAGAACCGATGGTTACAACCTGCGTTGCAAATCCAACAGAGCTGAATTGGAGTTGTCTTGCATTGGCGGGAACCGCCAGTGAAAAAGTACCGTCAGCTTTTGTAACGGTTCCTGTAGTAGTTCTGGGAACCACAACAGATACATTAGGCATTGGAGCGCCTTTGTCATCTGTTACCTTACCAGTGATTGTTTTTTGGGCATACACCATTCCTGTAAAAAAAAGGAATGCTGTTAGCAGAGCTAGCAGTTTTCTCATATCAGTTTAATTTAAGTATATAAAAAACACCTGTATCCAGGGGGCACAAGTTATAGTCTTTAGCCAATTTTCAAAAAAAATCAAGAGCTTTTCCTATCGGACCGGCCATTTTATTCCTCTATTCTTGGACAGTGACAAATAGCATAATTAAAAAGCTGCATTTCAAAGCTAATAGTATCGGCAATATTGGCAGGAAGGTTGGCAAATGAGGCCTATACTTTTTTTTGTGACATTTTCCTGGCTTGATAGTAAGAAGAAAGCCACTTCAAAGAAGTGGCTTTCTTTATAATATCTGCTATGTAGTATTAATTATCCCAGAATACCCTGTCCTGCAGGCTGGCTGCCTTTTGACCAGGAACATTGGGATTCAGGTCAATTTCAGACTGAGGGTAGAAGAGAGTTCTTGGAACAGAAGTAACACCGTTGATGGCATTGGTTGGAATTGAGATAGCAGGAAATCCTGTCCTTCTCCAATCTACCCAGGGTTCTACAGCAACTCCAAATGAGGCAATATATTTTTCTTCAATCACTTGCTGAATTTGTTGTGCAGTACTTCCTGAAAGTGTTCCATTAGAAGCAATATATTGAGCAATCACAGCAGCGGGTACTCCAACTTCTGTCATAGCAGCGGTAATACCATCTGTAAAGAAAGTTTGTGCACTTCCTGGTGCGCCTCTTAAAGCTGCTTCGGCCCTGATAAAACAATACTCAGCATAAGTAAGCAGACGTTGAGGTGCAGCTCCTGAATATGTAAATGGAGGTGCGGCACCAGCAGTTACAGATCCTCTTAAGAACGTATGAATGCGGCTATAATTATTGCTGGGTACAGCAGGAGGAGCAGAAGCAGAAACAGCAGTAAATACATTTGGTGCTACATGAAGCGATGCACCTGCTCCCACGCCTGCGCCTGTAACATTATTGCTTAATGTTATCGTTGTGGCGGTAACAGCTGTAGCTGTGGTGCCCCAAGGAATATTTGTACCAACAATCGCCATACCGGCAGCGGCTCCCGTAGTAGCAGAAAATGTCAGAACATTACCAGCAACTGTTGCAGCCGATGTATTCAAACTGATAGGGAGTGGAATGCCCTGGTACGGAAAGGAGGTAAAATAATAGGGTCTTCTCGGATCAAATCTTGTATTCATCAGATTCAGTATAGCCGCATCGCAAAACAAGTAATTAGGACGGCTTACTTCAAAAGCTGAGATAGGATTGCGCTGATTAGCTACATCATAAAATGGCATAGAAAAATTGTCTGCATTGGATGCCATAAAGGTTATACCTGCGGTATTGATCAAAGCTGTTAACTGTGCATTACTGAAACTGGGGTTTACTTTGCTGTAATGAAGCAATAGTCTAAGTCTTAATGTATTTGCCAGTCTTATCCACTGGGCCCTTGCAGTGGTAAAATTACCCCCGTTAGTATAAATTACAGAATTGGTGCCTGGTGTAAGTACACTGGTGGCAGCATTCAGATCAGCTACAGCATCTGCCAGCAACTGTATCAGTTTTGGATAAATCAGTGCATCATCTTCATAGGCAGGCTGTGTATTGCCAGTGAGCTGTTGTGCCTGTGAATATGGAACATCTCCCCACACATCAACAATCTTGGCATACTCAAAAGCTTTCAGGATTTTTGCAACCCCGGTATAATGAGGGCTTGCCCCCCCTTGTTTAATAATTAATTCAAGATCGCTTAAGGTTGAGGCAAAATTGCTGCTCCATACGTTGTTTTGATCACTACCTGTGATATTGTAACGATAATACTCAAAAGTTTGGTTAGGCTGTGATGCGAGGCCTGACATCATTTGCATGATCTCGGTAGTGTAACGGAACATATCACTCCCGCCCTCAAAGCCAAGGTTTACCTGGGCAGAAGTAAGCAACTGCGCCAACGGGGCATTAGAGTCTGGCAAGCGATCGGGGTCTTTGTTGATGTCAAGAAATTTCTTACACGAAGTGGCTGCAGCCAATCCGGTAAAGAGCAGGATGAATTTAAAATATCTGAGTTTCATAATTGTCTTTTTTAATAATTAGAAGGTTAAGTTTAATCCTACTCCGATCGTACGGGTTTGAGGCAAAGCATTAAACTCAAGACCGTTTGCATTGCTTACCCCCAGCACATTTTGTTCAGGGTCCAGGTGAGGATAAAACGGACTGTGGAGGAAAAGATTTCTTCCAAACAAACTGAAAGATGCGTGGCTGAATGGTGTTCTGCTAAGAAAAGAAGAAGGTAATGTATAAACCAATGATGCTTCTCTTACCCTGAACCAGGATGTTTTATAAATGAAACCTTCAGCGGCTGCATGCAAACCACTGTTGCCATAATAGTCCTGTGCAGACAGGTAAGTAGTGTTAGGTAATCCATTTGTATAAACGGCATCAAAGAGATAGGGCTTTTGCAAAACGCCGGCAGCATCATATCTCGGAAATGCTGCAGTTTCAGCCACCACGCCATTTCTCAGCAGGTCAGCAATATTGCGGCTATATATCTGGCCACCTTCTTTTATTTCCATCAGGAAAGAAAGAGTGATGGCTTTATATGTTAAGGTGTTCGTGATGCCGAGAACATATTTCGGATTTGGATTTCCTATTTGTTGTACACCTGATGTGATCAATGGCAATCCGTTGGCACCAACTACAATCTTGTTTCCTTTATTCGGGTCTCTTACAAAGGCATTACCGTATATCTGTCCGTACTCTTCACCTGCAACAAGGCGAACGTTAGGAGTAACAAAACCTCCCAGGAAGATGTTAGTAACTCCGGGGGCCAGTTTATCAACGATGGCTTTGAATTGGGTATAAGCCAGGTTGAAACCCCATACGAATGACTTAGACTTGATAGGAGTGGCATTCACTCCCAATTCAACACCGTTATTAGTTAAGTTTCCGGCATTTTGTGTAAATGCAGTAATGCCAGATGTAGCTGACACAGGCACACTAAAAATAAGGTCCCTTGATTTTTGTTTGTAACGGGTTGCTTCAATATTCAACCTGCCCTTAAATAAAGACAATTCTAAAGCTATCTCCCGGCTTTGAGTAAACTCGGGACCTAAATCCGGGTTACCGGCTGTATTGCTAAGAGCAAAACCCTGAATCCCGTTAAATGGAAAAGCGATTGTTGGACCAAAACCATCAGCAGACGCTGCGCCTCCAAAATATGAATCGGTACCATATAAGAAATCTGTTCCGGCTTTACCCACAGTAGATATATTGCCACGGATCCTGATATTTTCAATTATTTTACTCTTAAGCTTGGGGAAAAGTTCTGTAATATTCAGAGTGCCGCCAACGCCGTTGTACAGGTATGAGTTGTTTCCAATTTTGAAAGAGGAAACCCAATCGTTTCTCAGGGTAAAATTTGCAGAAAAGATGCTTTTATAGCTCAGTGCTAAATCACCATACAATCCAATTAACCGGAATTTAAAAGAACTGTATCCTGGTGCGGGGCTGAAAGTGGTAGTATTGCTCAGCTGCTCGAAATCTCTTACGATAATTCCTTTACCATCTAATTGTGCATTATTACCATAGTTCTGCTGAAACTCGCTTCCGAAAATAAATGTTCCGCTCCATGATTTAATCCTTTTATTGGCAGTAAAGAATCCGTTGGAGTTAAGATTGCGGGAATTGCTTCTTACTTCACGGATACCGCCTACTGCATTGGCTGTAGTATTGGCGCCACCTCTTGCACCTATCTGGTCGTATGCATGGCTAAAGAAAGAAAAAATATCCGTTCCTACCTTGTAATCAGCGGTTAGCCATTTAGTAAGCCTGAAATTGAAAGAAACGTTTCCAATAAAACGGTTGATCTCATCATTAAAGCGGTTATGCTTTATTGTCCAATGGGGATGATCTTCACCCAAAGGATAACGCTGGTTACCTACAGCATCTTCATAAGCAAGACCACTCAGGTCATAGCTTCTGGGAGTAAACCATCCGCGGAACAAAGGATTACTCAACTGGTTTCCCTGTTGTGTTCTGCGTGATGCATTATTTGAGTAATTACCACTGGCAGATACAGTGAGCCAATTATTTACTTTGGAACTTGCATTCAATGAAAAATTATGACGGGTAAGTACATTATTTTCAAGTACACCAGTATTCTTCAGGTAGCCATAAGAAAAGCGGAAAGTGTTTTTATCTGTACCTCCGGAAAACGAAAGATTATTTTGCCAGTTTACACCATTTTTGAATATTTCTTTAACGTTGTTGGGATAAGCCTTCAACACTTCAGTCCTGTCATTAGCATTAGTAACAGGATTGTACGCATTGGTAACAGTTTGACCGACTATGCGTGGCCCCCATGATGTTTGTGCTGTAGGGGAAAATACTCCACTATTACCCTGTGCATATTCGTTCTGAAAATCAGGTAAGCGGTTTACACTTTCAATCTGGTAAGTAGAAGAAAACTGTATGGCATTCTTCTGGCCTGCTTTTCCTTTTTTAGTTGTAATCAGGATTACACCATTTGATGCTCTTGATCCATAAAGGACAGCTGCAGATGCACCTTTCAATACTGTGATACTTTCAATATCATCCTGGTTGAGATCAATGGCCCGGCTTGATCTTGGTGTTCCATTTTGCAAAGGGGTGCCACCACCACTGTTATCAATGGGAATTCCATCAACAACAAATAACGGCTGGTTAGAACCTGTGAATGTGGTAAAACCACGGATTAAAATGCTGGAACTGGAAAACGAACCGCCGCTTCCCTGTGTTCTTACACCGGGAATTTTTGATGCCAGTGCGTTGGTGATATTGGTAGTGTGGGCCTGGGTAAGTTCGGTATTGCTAAGCTGTGTCACACCGTATCCCAAATCCTTCTTGTTTTTCTTAATACCAAATGCAGTTACTACAACTTCCGACATTGTTTTGTCTTCGGCTTTCAATGTTGCATCTATTATAGTTGCTGTGCCAATCGCTTTTTCGACGGGACTCATATCAACAGCGGAAAAAACCAGGGCTATTGCGCCAGCGGGAACAGTGATAGTATATGTTCCGTCAACTTTTGTAACTGTACCGGTTGTTGTTCCTCTTACCATCACCGATACATTCTGAAGAGGAGTGCCTTTCTCATCGGTAACCTTACCGCTGACTGTGCGCTGTGCCAATGCCTGGGTGGCAAAAAACACAACTCCCCAAAGGAGTAAAAATAATTTTCTCATGAGCATTTAGTTTTAATATATAATTGAAGTCAATCTCCCCCGACCGGATTAGGGTCAAAAGAGGGCTTGAAATTAACGAACCTTACACAAAAATTAAAAAAAACGTTTGGTTTCCGAAAAACAGCCAGTCAGTTGATAATGAATTTATGAGCCTTGCCTGAATTACGACAGTTTTCAACCCTTTGTTGCTGCTTTTCGGCCACCCTGAAGAGCAGGAAGAATGCAGGTTGGAATAGGTAACTCAGCCCTGGGGCCACCCGTATAGCTCAAGTATAGATGGAATATGGGGGAAGTATGGCTGAAACATGGATAGTGTATCAACCTGTCCCCTTCAGCATACCGGGAAACATTAATTAGTCCCAAATCAACTATTTCCGCATTTTGACCAATGAAATTAAAATGGCGGGGAGTAATACGAGGTTGGTTAATGTGGCGGTCACCAACGTAAGGGAAGTAAGCCAGCCCAAAGCTTTTGTTCCATCAAAACCACTGAAACAAAAAATGATGAACCCCGCTATCAATACCAGGGAAGTATAAATAATGCTGATACCTGTGCTGTGAATGGTATCGATCACCGTTTTTTTCATGTCATAATTATTGCCCGGGAGTTCTTGTTTGTAATTAACAAGAAAGCGAATGGTAACATCAATGGCAATACCCAACGCCACGCTGAAGACCAGAACTGTTGAGGGTTTCAAAGGGATGCCTACCCAGCCCATTAGGCCAGCTGTGATAAGCAGGGGAATGATGTTTGGAATTAAAGAACACAATAAAACCCTTGCTGAGCGAAATAAATAAAGCATGCACAGCGCAATGAGCACAAAGGCCCAGAAAATACTATCCTTAAGACCATTGATGATATAATGGCTTCCCTCTAAAAAAGTAACACTTGTGCCGGTCAACTGCACATCATATTTTGGTTTTGGGAAAAGTTGATCAACTCTTTTTGAGATACTGTCCAATATTTTCGGAAGCCTTTTACTTCCCACATCCTTCATACTTACGCTGATCCGGGCTTTTTGACGGGTGCTATCCATGAAGGTGGTAACCAGTTTTGCAAATGAGTTCTTATTCCTGCCCGAATCCCTGCCCGGGCTGAGGTATTGGGAAAGAGCCGGTAAGTCAAATTCCAGCGGCATCGAATAATTATTGCTGTCGCCTTCAAAAAAAGCCTGTCTAGCAAATTTTAATCCATCAGTGATACTTAATGGGCGGCCAATATCCGGCAGGGATGCCAGGAATTCAGAGAGAGAGTCAATGCGAACAAGGTTGTTGTAGTTTCTTGATGCGCCTCTTTTTTCTTTAGTGTCCACTACAATTTCCAATGGCATTACACCTTTGAAATTGTTTTCAAAAAAACGGAGATCGGTATAGATCTTGTCTGATTTCGGAAGATCATCTACAATAAAACCAAGGCTTTTTAACCTTGACATACCTGCCGCAGAAGCAATGACAATAACGATCGTAGTTGCATAGATGAGTTTGCGATGATTCAATGACCATCTTTCCAGCCTGTCTAGCCAGCGATTCAATCTTGGATTTTCCAGATACTTTGTATGCCTGCTTTTGGGGGGCGGCAAATAACTGAGTATGCCAGGAATAAAAATGAGGGATATAAAAAACAACGCAATGATATTAATGCCAGCCACAATACCAAACTCTTTCAAGATCTGACTTTGCGTTAATGCAAAAACTGCAAATCCGATAGCGGCAGAAAGATTACAAAATAATGTTACCACTCCCATCCTGTCAACCATCATCACCAGCGATTTTTTCTTATCACCTGTTTCACTGTAAGCGGTATGAAATTTATTCAGGAAATAGATACAATTGGGAATGCCAATTACAATTATCAATGGAGGAATCAATGCATTAAGGATACTTATTTTATATCCCATTAAATGGATCGTAGCAAAACTCCATGTCACCCCTATTGCCACCACTGCCAGTGAAAGCAGCATGGCGCTGGCGCTGCGGAAAAAAAGCAATAAGATAATTGCCGATAAGATAATGGAAGCAGCAATGAACATCCGCATTTCTTTGACAATTCTTACTGAAAGTTGCGTACGTATATGCGGCAAACCGCTTTTATAAACTGTAAGGTTATTTACTTTTCCAAACTCATCAGCGATCTTACTGATGTTGTTGACAATGCTGATCCTTTCTTTTTTCGCCATCAGCTCTTTATTGATGCGGATGCCCATCAGCCAGGCATGTGTTTCGGCATTGTATAAAAGATTTCGATAAAAAGGAAGATTCAAAAAGATAGCAGCGCCGCTATCTATTTCTGCTTTTGTAAGTAGCCTGTCGGGAAAAATAGTGTCAGCTTTTAATTTTTCCGTTTCTACAATTTTTACAAGATTAACTGCCGAAGGAATTGAAATGATGTCATCAACACCGTTTTCTTTTTTCAACTTCCGTTGCAGGGCAGCGTAGGCATTAAAAAGTTTTTCGGTAAAAAAACTATCGGTTTGAATGCCGATGACCAGCAAGTTGCCATCCTCGCCAAATTTTGCTTTGAATTCCTGGTAAGCCTTGTATTTGGGGTTGTTGGTAGGAATAGCTCTCGAAAAATCATAGCTGAGCTGGACCTGGCTGGCCTTGTAAGCCATAAAACCTGTAACGGCTATGAGTATCGCCAAAAGCGGTAAACGATATTTTAAAATAAATTTTCCGAGATGATGCCACATAGTAGTGAAAGGTGGTAAGGCTGCAAAGAAACATAAAAAGGTTTAAGGTTTGATGTTTAAAGTTGAAGGTTCTCCGGTTTGCGATAATTTTGAAGTGTGAGATATTTTTTCATCATCGTTTCTTTTTGCCTGCCTTTTGTTGCTGCTGCGCAAGATCCTATCCCGCCGATCGGTCAATGGAGGGAGCATTTGCCTTACAATAGTGCCATTGATGTAACTGCCGGTGATGGAAAAATCTATTGCGCTACGCCGTATAGTTTGTTTACAATAACTATTGCCTCTACTATCATTGAGCGATCAAGCCGTGTTACCGGGTTGAACGAGACCGGCATCAGCACTATTAAATATGATGATGTCAACGACAAATTATTCATTGCCTACAATAACAGCAATATTGATATTATTTACCGGAATGATATCTACAATGTACCGGATATAAAGCGGGATAATATTTCAGGCGATAAAAACATTTATAATATTTATCCGTTGGGTAAAAATTATTACCTGTCCACTGGTTTGGGTGTTATTGTTATTGACGGAGAAAAATATGAAGTAAAAGACTCCTGGTTCATCGGCAACGGAGGCAATCTTGTAAAAACAAATGGCTTTACCAGCGACGGAACTTTTTTTTATGCTGCAACAGAAGAAGGAGTAAAGAAAGCGGCAATGAATTCTCTGAATCTTGCTGATCATAATAATTGGCAATTACTAAGTGGAAGTAATGGGTTGCCGATCGGTGCCTGTAAAAATGTGATCACTGTTCAGAATAAAGTGATCGTTCAAAAAAATGATTCATTGTTTGTTCAGAATGGGAATAGCTGGACATTGTTTTACACAGATGCCTGGCCTTTTGTAAGTGTGAATACAACGGAAAATAAAATTCAGATCTGCGAAAGGCAAATTAGCGGCATAAGCCGGGTAATAATTCTGAACGGAGATGGAACTGTATCAAGAACATTGGCGGGTGTAGGGGCTGTTTCTTTTCCAAGAAAGGCAATATTGTACAGTAATGAGCCCTGGGTGGCTGACCAGTTTGCTTGCTTATCTCATTTTGGTTCTGCTTTATCGTACCAGCAATATATTCCCAATTCGCCACAAGGTTTGGCCAGTGGTGAAATGATGGTTTACAATTCTGCTTTTTATGCAACATCGGGTTCGGTGAATAGTGCATGGAACTATCAATACAACAGTGATGGTGTTTATGTTTTCAATGAAGGTGGTTGGAATAATATCAATCGTTATAGATATGTTGCAATAGATACATTGCTTGATTATATTACTATCGCTATTGACAAAAGAGATGAAACTGTTTGGGCGGGTTCTTATGGTGGCGGATTGTTGCATATAAAACCCGGGCCTGCCTTTGAAATATTCAAACAAAATTTTCTCGGGCCAACTGTTGGCGATCCGGCAAGTTATAGAGTTGCTGGCCTTGCTTTCGATGCTGAAAATAATTTATGGGTATCCAATTTCGGATCTGTGCAACCGCTTAGAGTAAGAAACAATGATGGCAGCTGGAAAAATCTTTCATTGCCATTTTCTCTTTTCCAAAATGCATTATCGCAAATACTAATTGACGATAACAATTATAAATGGATCGTAGCGCCGTTAGGAAATGGGTTGATCTGTTATGATCATGGTTCATCTATTGATAATACGGCTGATGATAAGTGGAGGAAACTGGGAACAGGTGCAGGAGGAGGCAATCTTCCTTCAAATGATGTTCATTGTGTTGCAAAAGATAAAACTGGTTTCATTTGGGTAGGGACGGGTGATGGTATCGGGGTTTTTCAATGTCCTGAGCAAATATTTGGAGCCCCGGCATGTGATGCGGTCTGGCCCATTGTTCCCAATGGAAATTTTGCCGGTTTTTTATTCAAAGGACAGGAAGTAAGAAGCATTGCTGTGGATGGTGCCGATAGAAAATGGGTGGCTACAAAGAATGGAGTATTTCTTATCAGTGCTACCGGTGAAAAAGTGATCTATGGTTTTACAGAAGATAATAGTCCATTGTTGAGCAGTGATGTAAAAAAGATTACCATTGATGGAAAAACTGGCGAAGTATATTTCGCAACGGCAAAAGGAATTTGTTCTTTCAGAAGTACAGCTACTGAAGGTGGAGAAACGAATGAAGATGTATTGGTGTTTCCGAATCCTGTGCCTCCCGGTTATGCGGGCACTATTGCTATTCGTGGATTGGTGGATAATGCCATTGTAAAAATTACAGAGTTGGATGGAAGATTGGTTTATCAAACAAGAGCATTGGGCGGACAAGCGATTTGGGATGGAAGAAATTATAAAGGGCAAAAAATTTCAAGCGGTGTTTATCTTGTATTGGTAGATGATGATGGGAAGAAGGAACATATTGCAACGAAGATCTTTTTTATCAGCAAATAATATAGACCGAAAGTCGGGAAGACGGGAAGTCCGAAAGAAATTCACGCATAGGTTATCTATCTTTCCGTCTTCCCGACTATACAAAGTGGCCGATAAATTACATAAAACAAAAGGTATTGTTCTTCGTACAGTGAAATACGGAGAAACAAGTATTGTCGTTACTATCCTGACAGAATTATTTGGTGTGCAGTCTTATTTGGTGAATGGAGTAAGAGCTTCTACCAAAAAAGGAACGGGAAAAGCAAATTTGTTTCAGCCTGCTGCGATACTTGACCTGGTCGTTTATCACAATGAATCAAAGCAGCTGAACCGCATCAAAGAATTCAAATGGTCTTATCTGTATAAAAACATTTTCAGCGATGTGCCAAAGAACGCTGTTTCATTATTCATGGTGGAGTTACTGACAAAATGTTTAAAGCAACCGGAAAGCAACCCTGAGCTTTTTCATTTTACAGAAGATATTTTTTTGAAACTTGATGAAAGCGACGGTGCTGTTTTTGCTAACCTGCCTTTATTCTTTGCATTGCATCTTCCTTTTCATTTTGGTTTTCGTATGGATGATAATTACAACGAAAAAAACCGATTTCTCGATCTGCATGAAGGAAGTTTTGTGAGTGATCATCCGCAGCATCCGCATTTTTTGGAGGACAAACAGGCAGGGGTAGCCTCTCAATTACTAAAAGTGCAGCAACCGGATGAATTGAAGGATCTAAAACTCAATCATGATTTTCGCCGGCATTTACTACAGCGCTTTGAAGATTATTATCGCCTCCATATTCATGATTTTGGGACGATGAAAAGTTTGCCGGTGTTAAGAGAGATATTAAGTTAGCTGTTGCGAAGAACTAAAATCATTTTCAATTAACACGACTCCAGGCTTAATCCCCTTTTTAAAATTACCAAATTGATCATCCCATCGAAATGCTTTAGCCCCATTACTTGTTGCCCATTGCAAAATTGTTTCCAAAGGAATATGAGGAAAATGTTTGTGGATAGATTCTATTTCTTTCGTAATACTTAATTGCCAATTGCTGCTGTAGCTGTCTGTTCCAAGAACAATATGGCAATTATGTTTTATCAATAAATCAATCGGCGGCACTTTGTTTTCTATATAAAGATTAGCATTGATGCAGATGCAATAAACAAGTTTGAGCCCGGTAGTTGCTGCATATTCATTCGCCCATACAATATCTTCTTCCGGCATGAAAGTATTATGAATAAGCAGGATCGTTTGTCCATTATTAAAATAAGGCAATACAGAACGGATGCTGCTTTTGCCGGTGACAGGAAAAGGAGAACGATCTATTCCAAATATTTGAAAAAGTTTCAGGTAATCACCGCCACCGGTCTTATATAATTCATCTTCGGCAGGATGCTCCTGGTTGTGAATAGAAATAACTTGTCCTTTCGTTGCTTCATTTATCAACTGAAATGTTTTTGGACTGATGCTATAAGGTGCGTGAGGAACCAGCGAGGTTCGGTGTTTGATGTTTGATGTTTGAAGTTGGGCTTCGAGAGAATTTGCAACTTTCTTGTAGTGATCAAAATTCTCATCTGCCTTTTCATCAGTAAAGCTTAATACTTCCACAAAATTCTGCCATTGAATTTTACTTTTACTTTTTACTATTGCTGTATCCGCTGTGTTGCCAATATCTCCGGCAGCCACAATCCCGTTATCACACATTTCTTTTTCAGCCTTGATCATTTCCTGCTGAATTATTTCGGGAGAAAAATCTCTTTTTGTAACAACAGAACATAAGAACTCGATCAGGCCTGTATGCGGTGGAATAACATCTTTTAAATGACTTAGTTCAAGATGGCAGTGGCAATTGATAAGCCCGGGAGAAAGAATGCCATTGAGTTTTTGAACATCATCACCCGCTTCAGTTAAAGGAACGATTGCTTCAATGACGCCATCTTCAGTTGTTATTAATGCTTTATCATCTTCTATGAAACGATACCCGTCAAATAATTTATCAGCCCTGAATTTCTTTAAAGCCATGGGAACAAATTTCAACTATCACCTCCCAAATTCCAAATCATTAAATTTGCGACCTTGTTGGGATCTTAATTTATTATTTGGAACATACCACATTATGATCGATCGTTTAGAAGCAATAAAAGCAAGATTTGACCAATTGGGCATTGCATTGACCAACCCTGAGATCGTTGGTAACAATAAAAAATTTGCTGAAACCAGTAAGGAATACCGCAGCCTGGAGAAAATAGTTGTGGCTTATAATGATTATAAAAAAATACTTGACGATATAGATTTTTATAAAGAAGCATTGGAAGGTGATGATGAAGAAATGAGGGAGCTGGCAAAGATGGAATCTCCTGCATTGGAGGAAAAGAAAACGCAAATGGAATCGTATATCCGCCAGCTATTGATACCAAAAGATCCGCAGGACGAAAAAAATGCTATCCTTGAAATAAGAGCAGGTACAGGCGGTGATGAAGCCAGTTTGTTTGCCGGAGATCTGCTGCGAATGTATATGCGTTATTGCGAAAGAAGAGGATGGAAAACCGCTTTGTTGAGTGAGAATGAAGGAAGTGTTGGCGGTTATAAAGAAGTGCAGCTCGAAGTAACGGGTGATGATGTATATGGTACGTTGAAATTTGAAAGCGGTGTGCACCGGGTACAAAGAGTTCCTGATACTGAAGCAAGCGGCCGGGTGCATACATCGGCGGCAACAGTAGCTGTAATGCCTGAAGCAGAAGAAGTGGATTTTGAATTGAATCCTGCTGATGTAAAAATGGAAACAGCCAGAAGCGGCGGTGCGGGTGGTCAGAATGTAAATAAGGTAGAAACAAAAGTAATGCTGACGCATATTCCTAGCGGAACAGTGGTCATATGTCAAACTGAACGTTCACAATTAGGCAATAGAGAAAAGGCAATGCAGATGCTTCGTACCAGGTTATATGAAGAACAGGTGAGGAAGCAAGAAGAAGAAATTGCCCGTCACCGGAAAAGCTTAGTAAGTACTGGCGACAGGAGTGCAAAGATCAGGACCTATAATTTCCCGCAGGGCCGGGTTACTGATCATCGTATTGGCCTTACTCTTTATAATCTTGGTGATGTTTTAAATGGAAATGTCCAGGAGTTGATCGATGCATTGCAGTTTGCCGAAAACTCAGAGAAATTGGCCAAACAGAATTAATATTTCTGCTAATAAAAACTAACTTGACTTTTAAATCAAATTTTATGTTAGATCAACTTTTCAATATTGTAAAGCAATTTGGGCAAGATTCGGTTGTCAATAACCCTGAAGTTCCCAATGAGTATAACAAAGAAGTGATGGCCGATGCAACGGGTACAATCACAAGCGGGTTTCAAAATATCATCGCTGGCGGAGGCCTTCAAAATATTCTCGATCTTTTTAAAGGAGGCGGCAATAGCGGAGGCAATTCTGGAATTGGGGGCTTACTAAAAAATCCGATTGTAACAATGATGATCGGTTATTTCATCAGTAAGTTGGTAAGTAAATATAAAATGAGTCCTTCTGCTGCCAGCAATGTGGCCAATAAGCTAATCCCTAACTCGATTACTAATTTGATCCAGCAAACCAATGACCCAAATAATGAAAATGTGACGATGGACAGGTTGGTTAATTCATTGGTTGGAAAAGGCGAGCAGGCAGAGCAAAGTACCGGAAATGGAGGATCCCCGTTGCAGGATATTTTAGATCAGTTTACAGGAGGCGGGAATGACGGATCGGCTGGTGGAAGTGGATTCAATATTCAGGATCTTATTGGAAGCTTTACCAAAAAAGCCCAAAACAACTTGCAGGGCAAGCAAAAAGACGGGGGCGATGGATTAATGGATATGATCAAAGGCTTTTTCTCCAACTAATAAGGCCATATATTTTTCAAAATGCCACATGCTTAAGGCATTGTGGCATCTTTTTTGGCTATAGGTATCAGGATTTTAATAACCTATTATCTCGATAAGTTCTTTGTGTTTTTATTGTCAGTAATAAGTGATAGAATCGTATGGTTACAAAGCGTTATTGAGGATTTACCGCAGAAATGATAAGTGTAATTACGGATGGCGGGCTTTTAAACTTTCATTAACAGCGAACATCATACTACCGGCAGTAAATTTGCGTTAGTATATACAGACAACGATTATTTGAACTCATTATAAAGTCAGTCAATTTTCTCATAAGCAGTTAGTTTTGGTTGCGACCCCTGTTTCCACAGGGGTCTATTTTTTTATATACCTTCTGAGGCAAAAACCAAGACCGATCATACATCCCGCAGCATCTGCCAGTATATCAATAATATCGAAGGAACGGTTGGGTATCAAATATCTCTGAACAAATTCCATCCCAATGCCATAGCCTATTGCGAGGATAGTGATAGCGATAAAATGTTTTGTAAGAAGTTTTTTCTCAATGGCTTTTTTTGTCACTCCCCGGCACCATAATATTACAAGCAGGGCAAATAATGCAATATGTATCCATTTATCAGCCCAGATCTTATCCAGCCAGTTTTCTTCAGGAATGGCTGAACCCGGAAGGGTAAGCAAAAAAGTGGTGATGAAAAGCCATCCGATGGCAGGTGAGAAGCGGCTGATTGTTTTTGTCAACGAAATTGTTTCTGCAATATTAATCCAAGAGAAAACAAAAAAGAAAGGAGCCCCGGACGAGGCCCCTTTGTTTTAACCAACTATAGAACCAAAACTACTATAGCAATAGCATTTGGTTCCAATTACGATGAATGGAAAAACTTAGATTTACTGTTTTAAAGATTGGACTTTTTGGGGTATTAAAGCCCCGTTTTTCCAAAGGTTTGAACCTGTTTCAGGTCAGGACCACCGGTATTGCCCCTCTTTTCAATGGTAATAGCAAAGGCATCGGCTTTTTGGACTTTGGGCATTTTCAGAATGATCTTGTGGTCATCACTCATATCAAAAAGACCCATGCTATTGGGTTGCAGACTTCCATCCTGTCCGTTAATGATTGACCAAAGTTGGTATTGTTTATCAGATGGAAGCTTTGGAAGATTTTTTACGACCATATATACATCAGTTGTAGTAGAATCCCAATAGATACTTGCAGATGCTTTGGCAGGAGTAGTGGGAGCAAGATTTACAACGGATACATTTGGGTCGGTGATCATCTTCACATATTCTTCCATTTGATCTACTTTCTTCTGCATGGATTCAACAGATTGACTCATCGATTCCATTGATTTATTCAGCTTCTTATTCTTGTCATAAAAAGTATAAGCAAAATAAGCGGCGCCTAATAAAAGGATGACAGAAGCAGCGGCAGCATAGCGCAACATCCCCGATTTGCGGGATGTGCCGGAGTTTTGCATTGTAATTACTTTGGATTGCCCGGCAGGAGCATCCTGTTGGATCATTAACATCAATTTTTCTTTTACTGATACAGGAGGCACAACAGTATTCTCCATAGCCTGTTTTTCCAATGCCAATTCGAAACCTATCCGTGCCTGCAGCACTTCAGGATGCTGAGCACACATATGCTCAAACTCTCTTCTTTCTTCTACAGAAGCAAGTCCGAGCACATAGCTCTCGACAATTCCACTTGATATGTATTCCTGTACGTTCACTTTTAGTCTATCATTGTTCTTAATTGAATTAATGCGGTTCTTATTCTTGTTTTTACCGTGCCCAGCGGAATATTCAACGCTTTTGATATTTCCTCATGGGTAAATCCCTGAAAATAAGAGAGATCAATAAGCACCCTAAGCTCACCTTTTAATCTTGACAACACCTTTTTTAGTCCAACATCATTGTACATAGGCACAGATGCCGACTTTTCTGCCATAGTATCTACGTTTTCAGTCAATGGTTGGTTTTTTTGAGAATCCCGGTATCCTTTAGATCTTATCTCATCAATAGCAGCATTCCGGGCAATATTCAGCATCCAGGTAAACAGCCTTCCTTTAGATGGGTCGTAAGACTCTATCTTTCTCCAGATGTTCACAAAAACATTCTGCAAAACATCATTGGCTGTTTCTTTGTCTGTAATAATGGAAGTAACGACTCCATATAATGAACCCGAGTAGTTATCATATAAGTACCCGAAGGCCTGCTCACTACGTTGTTGTAGCAGGTTCACCAGCTCTTGCTCGCTGTATGTGGTTTTGGAGTTCAATCGTTGGTTAAGATACAACGATTCCTGAAAAAAATTGCATCTGAAATTGAATATACGGCAAACGGCTCATCGTGGATTTAGCCAACAAGATTCTCATAAGCTGCAGCATCAAGAAGGGCTTCCACGTCACCTGGATTCGCAACTGCCATTTTAATCATCCAACCTGCGCCATAAGGATCATTGTTTACTGACTCAGGAGCTCCGGCCAGGGCAGGATTTAATTCAGTAATAGTCCCCTTTACAGGAAGAAAAAGATCTGAAACTGTTTTAACAGCTTCAACAGTTCCAAAAACAGCACCAGCTTCAAGCTCTTTACTAATTGTATCAACTTCTACATAAACAATGTCTCCAAGCTCCCGCTGAGCAAAATCGGTAATGCCAATCGTGGCAACATTTCCTTCAAGGCTTACCCATTCATGGTCTTTTGTATAGCGTAGATTTGACGGAATGTTCATATTCAATGATTTTAGGGCACAAACCTAAGGGAATTTGTTGATAATAAGGGTAAAGCAGCAATCATCACCATCACATTTCACCGGAAGATATATGCCGTTCATAGATGATTATTGGCTATTTGTCGGGAATAGCTTTTACAATTATGTGACACGGGGTATTTTTGTGCCCTAATCAAAAAATCAGTGTTGTTATGAGAAAATTATTTGTGTTTTTAGCAAGCGGTTTCTTTTTATCGCTTAGTGTAAATGCCCAGAAAGTTTCGGGTGTTGTAAAAGATGACCAGGGCAAGGGAGTTGATAAATCAACAGCTTCTTTATTGAGAGCCAAGGACTCTTCAGTTGTAAAATTGGCAGTAACAGATGCAGCCGGAAAATTCAGTTTCCAGGCAAATCCGGGTAGCTATCTGGTAAGCACATCCCATGTAGGTCACTCTACTGTTTATTCAAATGTTTTTGAGGTGTCCGGTTCAGGTGATGTAGATCTCGGTATAATTACAATTTCGAAAGCAGCTACGAATTTGGGAGCAGTAATTGTCACCAGTAAAAAGCCAATGGTAGAAGTAAAAGCCGATAAGACAATACTGAATATTGAAGGCACTATCAATGCTACCGGTAACGATGCACTGGAATTGCTTCGCAAATCTCCCGGTGTGATGGTAGATAAAGATGATAACATCAGTCTTGCAGGAAAAAATGGAGTAAGAATATATATAGATGGAAAACCTTCGCCACTGGCAGGAGCTGATCTCGCCAATCAACTAAAGTCAATGCAATCGGCACAGATCGAAGCGATCGAAATTATTACCAATCCTTCTGCCAAGTATGATGCTGCCGGTAACGCCGGTATCATTAATATCCGGTTGAAGAAGAATAAGGCATTTGGTACCAATGGTTCGGTAAATGCAGGATACAATATCGGTGTTTATCCAAAATATAACGGAGGTATCTCTTTTAATCATCGTAATAAAGGGTTGAACATTTTTGGTAACTATAATTACAATCATACCAAGCAGGATAATGAGTTTAATCTATACAGAAGCGTTCTGGATACTGTTTTCGACAATAAAACTTCAATGATATTCAGAAATGAGAGTCATGGCTTTAAAACAGGATTGGATTATTTCATAGATAATAAGCATACTATCGGTGTGTTGATCAACGGCAATATGTCTGAGATGAATTTTGATAATGACAGCCGTACTCCTATCAGCTATAAACCGACAGGTGTTGTTGACAGAATTCTTGTTGCCAATAATAGTAATAGCATGGAAAGAAATAATGTGAATTTCAATCTTAACTATCGCTTTGCTGATACTTCCGGTCATGAGCTGAATATTGATGCTGATTATGGTTTGTTTCGTAATGATGGAAACCAGTTACAGCCTAATTACTATTACAATGCTGCCGGTAACGTATTGCTGAATTCTTTTTTCTATCGTTTTATTTCTCCCACCGATATTGATATTTATACGTTGAAAGCAGATTATGAGCAGAATTTCAAAAAAGGAAGATTGGGAATAGGAGCTAAAACATCAGTGATCAATACAGAGAATAATTTTCAGCGATTTAATGTTTCGCAATTGCATCCTGAACAAAAAACACTTGACCTCGCAAGAAGTAATCAATTTGATTACAAAGAAAATATCAATGCTTTATATGTGAATTATAACAAGCAACTGAAAGGAATGATGTTCCAGGTGGGAGTGAGAATGGAGAACACTTCTTCTTCTGGTAAATCGTATGCGCTGAATGCCAATGGCACTGTCGATAAAACCAATCCCCAGACATTCAAAAGAAACTATACCGATTTCTTTCCGAGTGCTGCGCTAACATTCAATAAAAACCCAATGAATCAGTGGGGACTTTCTTACAGCCGTCGTATAGACAGACCTGCTTACCAGGATTTGAATCCTTTTGAATTTAAACTGGATGAGTACACTTTCATGAAAGGAAATACTGAGCTTCGTCCGCAGTACACTAACATCGTCACACTGACCAATACTTATAAATACAAACTGAATACATCACTTAGTTATAGTCATGTGGCAGATGTGTTTGCTCAATTGGTGGATACAACTGACAAATCAAAAAGCTTTCTTACCCGTAAAAATTTAGCCACTCAAGATGTGATAGCATTGAACATCAGCTATCCGTTCATGTATAAAACATATATGTTGTTTGTAAACTTCAGCGGTAACTATTCAAAATATAAAGCTGATTTTGGTGGTGGTAGCAGAGTGGTAAATCTTGATGCAGCATCATTTAATATATACACTGCACAGTCGCTGAAGTTCGGGAGGAAAAAAGACTGGACAGCAGAAGTGAGCGGTTGGTATAATACACCTGCTATATGGCAGGGAGTGTTTAAGAGCAAGGCTATGTGGTCGGTGGATGGTGGTGTACAAAAAACGATCTTCAAAGGGCAGGGTACTTTCAAGGTTTCTGTGTCAGATATATTCTTCAGCATGAAGTGGAGTGGAGAGAGCAATTTTGCCGGTCAAGTGAGCAGGGCCAATGGTAATTTTGAAAGTCGCCAGCTTCGTACAAGTATTACCTGGAGATTCGGTAGCAGCTCAGTAAAAGCTGCCCGTCAACGTAATGATGCATCAGAAGAAGAAAAGAAAAGAACACAAAGCAGTGGTGGGCTCGGAGGAAACTAAAAGCACATGAAATACAAAAAAGGGTGGCTGATGTAGCCGCCCTTTTCTTTTGATCAAATCAAAGGATCATTATTGTGACCTGATTTATCTTTTGATTTTTTTCGCTTTATCAATTTCGCTTTGATTATTCTTACATCTTCCCGCGGCCTGTTCCTGACAGCACCGGCACCCGTTGGAACGACAGCAATTTTATCTACTACATCTAATCCGAAGATCACTTCACCAAAAACAGTATAACCCTGATCAAGGTGAGGAGTACCCCCCAAATATTTATAAACTTCTCTTTGATCGGCTGGAATTTTTCTTTTCAGTCGAAATGTTTCAACAGAATCCAACTCTGCATCGGTAAACTTTTTCCCCTGCACAATATAAAACTGGCTGCCGCTACTTGCTTTTTCAGGATTATCATCCTTTGCCGCAGCGATCACTCCTTTTTTATGAAAGAGGGTTGGACGAAACTCTGCAGGTATCCTGTAGGCTGGTCCCCCATTTCCTAATGCAACACCGGCAGCAGCATTTTTGCTGTCAGGATCGCCACCCTGTATCATAAAATTTTTAATGACACGGTGAAACAGAACACTGTCATAAAAACCAACTTTCACCAGCTTCAAAAAATTATCCTGGTGCAAAGGAGTAGAATCAGACAAGCGGACAATAATATCTCCCATGCTTGTTTGCAATAACACATCTTTTTTCCTGTCTTTTTTAGTAACGATGGAATCTTTTTGTGCAAAAGCTGATACACCGATAAATAAAGTGCAAAAAAGAAATAGTTTTTTCATGGTCATAGATCGTTGTTTTCAAAATAAAGTAAAATATGGTCTTTCAAAAAATTCTCCTGTTCGATCGCATTCATATCCGGCATTTGCTTTAATTGTTTGAAATGCGGCCAGCCATCTTCATCTACTTTTTCCATTTCATAATAACCGCTATGCGAAAGCAATGAACAAACAGCAATATGCATCAGGTCCTGTTTTTGTTCTTTGGTAAATTTTTCTTTGATATCGCCAAACTCCTGTATGCCGATGAGGAATAAAATAGTTTCCATGTCGGGTTTTTTTCCAAACCGTTCTACCAGTTTAGCTTCCAGGTTCCACCAGCGCTGTTGCAGGTCGTCATGCATGAACATTTCGCAAAGATAGCGAGTGGGGAATGGCAGTAGCAAGTAGGAATTGCGATTAATGCAGACTTTCACTCGCCACTTGCTACTCCCTACTGCTGTTTCATTACCTTTGGCGCAAAGAATAAAAAGATGTTGCAATTGCAGGTATTAAGGCAGGATCCAAAGGCAGTAAAAGAAAAACTGGCGATCAAACATTTTGCAGACACAGGACTGGTGGATGAGATCATTGCATTGGATGATGAAAGAAAAAGGCTACAACTTGAATCAGATACTACGCAATCAAAAATAAATGCTGCTTCAAAAGAGATCGGCCAGTTAATGGCTAAAGGAGAGAAAGATGCTGCTGAAGCAAAAAAACAGGAAGTGGCTGCGTTGAAAACCGCGTTGCAACCTATTGCAGATAAATTAGCAGCAACAGAAAAGACACAAAATGAAAAACTAGTTCTGCTTCCCAACCTTCCTTCTTCCAAAGTTCCTGCTGGTAAAACACCTGCAGATAATATAATGGTAAAAGAAAGCGGAACAAAACCCACATTGCCGGCTGGTTCAGTTCCTCATTGGGACCTGATCAAAAAATATGATATCGTTGATTTTGAGACCGGCGCTAAAATAACGGGTAGTGGTTTTCCATTGTATAAAGGAAAAGGAGCCAAACTGCAACGGGCATTGATCCAGTACTTTTTGGATTACAATACAGCTGCGGGCTACACGGAATATTTGCCACCATTCATGGTCAATGAAGCAACGGCCTATGGAACCGGCCAACTCCCGGATAAAGAAGGACAGATGTATCATATGCAGGCGGATAATTTCTATATGATACCAACATCTGAAGTGCCGGTTACAAATATCTACCGGGATGAAATAGTAAAAGAAGATTCATTGCCCATCAAAATGACAGCTTATTCACCTTGTTTCAGAAGGGAGGCCGGAAGTTTTGGAAAAGATGTGCGGGGATTGAACAGGGTACATCAATTTGAAAAAGTGGAGATCGTCCAGTTGGTACATCCTGAAAAAAGTTATGATGTGCTGGATGAAATGGTGAGTCATGTTGAAAAACTATTGAACACATTGGAATTACCCTTTCGTATTTTAAGATTATGCGGTGGCGATATGAGTTTTGCTTCTGCATTGACCTACGATTTTGAAGTGTATAGCGCAGCGCAGGAAAAATGGCTGGAAGTAAGTTCTGTTTCCAATTTTGAAACCTTCCAGACCAATCGGATGAAGATCCGTTTCAAAGATGCCAATGGCAAATCACAATTGGTGCATTCGCTGAATGGAAGTTCATTGGCGTTGCCCAGAATTGTCGCTTGTTTATTGGAGAACAATCAAACAGCCGATGGCATTAAATTGCCGGCAGTATTGCACAGTTATTTTGGGGCAGGATCGATATCATTGCCATCATTAAACTACGAGCTTTATTAATTGTCTTTATCAGTATGAAAAAAATATTTTCAATCTTGGTAATGTTGACCGTGATTATCGCCTGCAATAAAAAAGCAATGCCGGTTATTTCTGAACGAACAACCGATCCTCCCAAGCCTGAATCGCCGGTAGCTGATGTAAAACCGGATATTGTTATTGGACAAAGAGTGTTTACTAATCAATGCAGTAAATGTCATGACCTGCCCGACCCGGCTAAATATAATACAGAACGCTGGGATGGTATCTTAAGAACAATGATACCCCGTGCCGGTATCAGCAGGGTGAACGAGGTGCATGTGACGGCTTATGTAAAAGCCAATGCAAAGAGTAATTAATTATTTTCTTTCTTCTGCAATTTTTTGATCCGCCTGTTCATTACATAGAACCATGCAGGTGGGAACAATGACAATATCATCATCCCCGGATAACCCGTTGGCATTTGAGGAGAATCATCATGATGGCGAAGTATTTGATATTTTCTGCTGGCGAGATAATGGTGATCGCTGTGCCGACTCAATTCAAACAACATCACTCTTCCTACTACATGATCGCTGTTCCAGCTATGTTCCGGCATAGCCCTTTCATATTTTCCATCGCCGGTTGATTGTCGTTGCAGTCCATAATGCTCGATATAGTTGACTGTTTCGAGCAATAATATTCCAATAAAGGCAGCAGCTAAAAAGTATAAAGTGACAAGCCAGCCAAACACAAAAAAGATCAACGTAATCAAAGCTATTTGTATAAGGGTGAATTGCACCATTTCATTATACAAAGAAAGAACTGGCTTTCCCTTTTTCTTTGTTTCATCATTGGCAATATGCCAGGCACTGAAATAACTGAAGATAATAGTGCGGAAATAAAAAAGATAAACAGGTTCATTATACCGGGCACTGCTGGGATCTTCCGGAGTAGCCACTCTTTTATGATGCCCTTTATTATGCTCGGTAAAAAAATGCATGTAAAGTGAAGTAAGCAATAATGCTTTGGCCAATGTTTGCTCAAATTTATTGACCCGGTGTCCGAGTTCATGCCCAACATTAATTCCAAATACACCACAAAGCATTCCCATCACCCAAATTCTCCCGATGATCTCATGCCATTCGAGGGCGTCATTCTTCATGCCATCGAGGAAAAGGTATAAAGCAAAATACTGCGCTGCTACAACTATGTATAATAAAATATCGTAGCCCTTATTCTTTTTGGCCAATTCTTCTTCAGCAGCACTCAGATTTTTTGGATCCGGTTTTATAAATATTTCCATTACGGGGATGATGAACCAGGCGAATAAAAGAGGCAGCCATATCACCCAGCCATGAGAGGTGAATGACCGGAGAGAGCCGATATAAATAGTAAACGGTAAAAGAAATTTAAGGAAGTGTAGTGCCATCGGTTTTCTTTAATTCCAATTTTATTTGTGAAAGATCCATGGTTTGTTTTGCAAATAGCTCGCCAATACTAATATCACCTGTGGCTGTTTGTTTTTCATGATCCGCTTGCAGCCAATAACATCCGCAGATACTGATAGAATAATCGGTTGTTGTTTCATCTTTGCCCCGACCGGCATTGTTAAATGCAATCACATAATATTGGCCTTCGGTAAACTGAGAAAGATATGGCCGGCATAAATTTCCGGGGTCTCCCCAAACAGTTACTGTTTTTCGTTCTTCAGAACCCTTATATTTTTCAATGACCTCCACCTCCATCGACATAGGAGTTTTTTCACCATAGATATCTTTAAAAGTCAAATGGTTTGTAACTTTTATTAATGCGACAAACGGTGTTTGGGGTGCCATTTTTAAAAAAGCTCCCTGGTAGCCGCAGCTACAAATGTTTTTTTTAGTTTGGTTTTCAGGGTTTGTGAGTAACAAACAAAGAAGTGGGATGAAAAAGAGACGTGGCATACAAGGAATTTCTTTAAAAATACTTCCGGAGTCCAAATTTAAAAAATAAGAAGGTTGTTTTAACGTTTTACGTCTGTATTCAGGCATCCTTTTTAAACTTAGTACCTTCATTTAAGTCTGTAACAAAACGTTTAGCCTCATGTCGTTGACCAATCAAATCAAAAATCAGCACCTCATGTGGCGGGCTGGTTTTGGCCCTGCTGTCGAACAGCTCGGCGATCTCTCCAAATATTCTCCCAAACAATTTTACAAAGCACTGGTAAAAGCTTCCGACAAAAAACCGGATTATGTGAATGTGGCCGACAATTATCTTGATGGACTTTACAAAGGTCTTGAAGATGCAGGCCGGATGCAAAAAAAGGAATTGGATAAGGATGAAAGAAAGATGGTGCAACAAAAAAACAGGGAGAGTATCCGCAACCTGAATATTTACTGGCTGCATGAAATGGTGAACAGCAGTGCACAATTAAGAGAAAAGATGGCATTCTTCTGGCATGGTCATTTCGCCTGCCGCAATCTTAATATTTTTTACCAGCAGGGATTGCTGGATGTGATAAGAAGAAATGCGACCGGCAATTTTGGAACCATGCTGAAAGAAGTTTCGAAAACAGCAGCTATGCTGAATTTTCTGAATAACCAGCAAAACAGGAAAGATCATCCCAATGAGAACTTTGCAAGGGAAGTGATGGAGCTTTTTACACTCGGTCGTGGAAATTATACTGAGGACGATGTAAAAGAAGCTGCAAGAGCTTTTACCGGATGGAGTGCTAATCTCAAAGGCGAATTTGTTTTCAGAAGAATGCAACATGATTTTGGCAGCAAAACCGTTTTGGGTAAAACAGGAAATTTTGATGGCGGTGAAGTGTTGGATATTTTACTGCAACAAAAACAAACTGCAAAATTCATCACACAGAAACTCTATAAATTTTTGGTGAATGAGCAGCCTGATAATGAAAAAATAGAATGGCTGGCCGACAGGTTCTATAAAAATGAGTATGATATCTCTAAACTACTGGAAGATGTTTTTACCAGCGATTGGTTCTTTGATCAAAAAAATATTGGCTGCATAATAAAATCACCCATCGAGCTGATGGCAGGTATTCAACGGATGCTGCCGATGACATTTGAAAAAGATGAAGCTATATTATTATTACAAAGAGCATTGGGTCAGTTATTATTCTATCCGCCGAATGTGGCAGGATGGCCCGGGGGAAGAACATGGATAGACAGTTCTACATTGATGCTGCGTATGCGTATCCCTCAAATGCTGAATGACAGGGATGATTTTAATGTAAAGCCAAAGGATGATGATGACCAGATGATGGGAAGAAAGAATGATCCTGATGAAGACCCGAAAGCCAAGGCTGCCAATTCTGTAAAAAGATTGAACCGCCCGGTAATTGTCAATATCGATTGGTCGCTTTATACAAAACATTACGAGTCCACACCGAGAGAAGGATTATTGGCAATGATCAGCAGTAATTTGTTGCAGGCTAAGAGCCAGGTAAAACCAGAATTAATAAATCAGTATGCTGATAACAGCGGAAGGGAGAATTTTATTAAGACAGCAACGCTGCAGGTGATGAGTACGCCTGAATACCAGCTTTGCTAATTTTAGATTTTAGGTTTTCGATTTTGGATTTTTCAATCGGCAACCTAAAATCAAAAATCTAAAATAGTTTTATGTTTATCAAACGTAAAGAATTTATACAGATCGGTTCGCTGGCAACGGCTTCGATGTTATTACCAAAATTCCTGAAAGCATTTGAAGGAGGTGCTGTAGTTCCTCCCGGAAATAAAGTGCTGGTGATATTACAATTGAGCGGTGGTAATGACGGTTTGAATACAGTGATACCGGTTCGCAATGATATTTATTATAAAGAAAGGCCGAAGCTGGGCATTGAAAAAACAAAAGCATTATCGATCACTGATGAAGCAGGGCTGCACCCGGCATTGACAGGTTTCAAAGAATTATATGATGACGGAAGCTTGGGCATTATCAATAATGTAGGTTATCCAAACCCTGACCGTTCGCATTTCCGCAGTATGGATATATGGCATACAGCGAGTCAAAGCAACGAATATCTGACAACAGGTTGGTTAGGCCGTTATCTCGATGCACAATGCAAAGGCTGTGATAAACCAACGCAGGCAATTGAAATAGATGATATGCTCAGTCTTTCCATGAAAGGGGAACATATCAAAGGCATTGCCGTAAAAGATCCGCAGCGTTTATATGGAACGGCCAATGAGAAATTTTTTAAAGATGTGATGAAGAATCACAGCGCTGATGCAGGTGAGCAGCCGGTGGATTATTTATATAAAACAATGGCGGAGACACTGTCAAGTGCTGACTATATTTTCAAACAAAGCAAATTGCATCCTACAAAAGCTGAATACCCGAAGACCGATCTTGGCAACAGTATGAAGACAATTGCTTCGCTGATCTTCTCCGACATCAATACCAAGGTGTATTATGTCTCATTGGGAAGTTTTGATACACATATCAACCAGGAAGGACAACAGCAGCGCTTGTTCACAGAAATGAATGATGCGGTAAAAGCTTTTGTAAAAGATATGAAGAGCAATAACCGTTTCAATGATGTGATGCTGATGACCTTTTCTGAATTTGGAAGAAGGGTAGCGCAAAATGCAAGCGGTGGTACTGATCATGGTACAGCCAATAATATGTTCTTAGTGGGCGGTGGATTGAAGCAAAAAGGTTTGATCAATGAATTACCTGATCTCACCGACCTTGATGAAGGCGATCTGAAATACAAAGTGGATTTTAAAAATGTATATTCAACTGTACTGAAGAAATGGCTTGATGCGGATGACAAAGCCATTCTTGGAAAGAAATATGATCATTTGAATTTTCTATAAGCGTTTTCACAAACACAAAGGCCACGAAACAATTAAAATCTTCGTGGCCTTTGTGTTTGATAAGAGGGTTATTATTTCATTTTCTTTTTCCCTGTGGCCACTTTCCAAAGTATGAATGCCATCAAGGCAAAAAATAATGTTCCCAGTAAAAAATAACCATTTGTGCCAAGGCCCTCAGGTGCCGAGAGCTTGTGTTCCATATTTACATCTCCCAGGAATTTTTCACCACCCGATGAAGCGCCTACAAATGCAATTATTACACCGGCAATAGCGCCTCCTGCCACTAGTCCTGTTGCAAACAGGTTTCCTTTTCCTAATTCTTCCTCCTCCGGAGTTTTATTAATATTTAATTTTTTCTCACGGCGATCAACCAATCCTTTAACAGCGCCACCGATAAAGATCGGTAAGGTTGTAGAAAGTGGTAAGTAAGTTCCTACAGCAAAACTCAGTGACTTGATATTACAGAGCTCCATTACTATTGCCAGGAACACACCCACAAAAATAAACTGCCAGTCAAGGCTTTTTGACTGAATCCCTTTATCCAATGTTGCCACCAATGTAGCTTGTGGTGCGGGAAATTTTTCTGTACCTATCGCATTTGTAATTCCCTGCTGAACCATTTCCGCACTTGGGTTATTAAGCACTTGTATTGTTAAACCAATTACAATAGATGAAACAATTGCCCCGGCAAACAAAGCTATTTGCTGGTTCCTGGGAGTTGCACCTACCAAAAAACCGGTTTTAAGATCCTGTGATGTTGCACCTGCATTAGCAGCAGCGATACAGATCATGCCACCCACCACCAACACCAATGGTTCATAGGATGGCCCCGACCAACCTACACTCAGGAATATCAGGCTTGTTCCCATGATGGTAGCGATCGTCATTCCACTAATAGGATTATTAGAAGACCCGATCAGTCCGACAATTCTCGATGAAACAGTGACAAACAAAGCGCCGAATACAACAACTAATAACCCGATCAGCAGTTTCTGAGCAATACCATCTCCGGGTACTTGTGGTAAAAGAGCTATCAATGCAATTAATCCAAGACTTCCGAATCCAACAACTTTCAGGTTAAGATCTCTTTCTGTTCGTAACGTAGTTGCGGAACCGTCTTTTCCTTTTTTTAGTGTGGCAATACTCGACCTGATCGATTTAATGATAGTGGGAAATGTTTTTACCAATGTGATGATACCACCTGCTGTTACTGCACCAGCGCCGATCTGTCGGATATAAGCAAAATAAATGGCTGCAGAATAATCAGCAAAAGTATGAGTGACCGGATTCCAATTACCTTTTCCACCCGGTTTGGTTACGTCGGCAAGATATCCGAGCTTATGCAATTGTGAAGCGATGAGATCGGGATTAATGATGGTTGAAAGCAGCGGGATCAATACAAGCCAGCTTAAAACGCCACCGGCCACTAATACTCCTGCAATGCGGGGACCAATAATATATCCTACTCCCAAATATTCAGGAGTGATCTCGCCACTTACCTTAGCAGAGGGAAAAAATTTATTGACCTGTTTGGTGGCCATGTAAGGCACTTCCGCAATAAAATGAAATACTTTTTGAAAAGTGGCATATATCAATGCGACACCCAAACCCCAGAATGCTGTCTTTGCAAAATCACCACCTTTCTCACCGGCTTTTAATACATCGGCGCAGGCTGTTCCTTCAGGGTACGGCAGGTTCTCATGTTCATTTACAATTAGTGCTTTTCGAAGCGGAACCATTAATAGGGTCCCAAGCAATCCACCAACGATTGCCAGCACTAGAATGGTGAGGTAATTAAAATATTCAGCACTGTCTTTGGAAGTAAGAAAAAGAAAACCTGGTAACGTAAAAGAGACACCTGCTGCTATACTTTCACCTGCAGAACCTGCTGTTTGAATTATATTGTTTTCAAGAATAGTTGTTTTGAAAAATCTTCTGCCCAATGTAATTGCAATAACAGCAATTGGGATGGAAGCGGATACCGTAAGGCCTGCTTTTAATGCCAGGTAAACGGTAGCAGCGCCAAAGATTACTCCAAACAAACATCCTAATAGAATTGACTTAACTGTCAACTCTTTCATTTTTGTTTCAGGAGCTACAAAGGGTTTGAATTTTTTTAGTTCCTCAGACATAGCAGTTGGGTTTAGTAACGGAAGATAAGAAAAAAGCTACGAGCTGACCGCCCATAGCTTTTGAAACTTATAGCTTTCAATAAATATTTTTTTTAATTCACCCCTTTCTCTTTCATCACCCGGTTCAGCCATTTCAATAAAAGAAAAAGAAATATAGCAGCAGCGCCAAGCAAAATAAAATTCAGCCAGAAATAATTGGCCTTATTATCGTATTGATCCCATTTACTGGCGAGAATGCCGCTTAATTTATTTCCGATAGATGTTGATAAAAACCATCCACCCATCATTAAAGAAGTAATGCGGACAGGACTGAGTTTGGACACCAACGATAACCCCATTGGGCTTAAGAACAATTCACCAATAGTAATAACGCCATAACTGCCGATCAGCCACCATACACTTACTTTTTCAGATCCATTATTACCGGCCTTTACTGCAGCGATCATGACCAACACCGATAAGGCTGATATCAATAATCCAAATGCAATTTTTGTCGGGGTAGAAGGCTCTTTTCCCTTTCGCCGCAGCCAGGTAAAGAAAGCAACGATCAGCGGTGTTAATACAATTACCCAGAATGGATTGATTGATTGGCTCAGACTAGGAGCCCATGTTCTCAAAAGCTCTCCGTCTTTGACAGGAGTTTCTTTCATGTCCATGTTTTTAAAATAGGAAGGGTAGTCCCATATTTTCAAATTGCCCTGCTTTCGAAATTGGGCATCAGTTAATGCAACAGAATCTTTTTTGTAAAGAGTGGTTGTGTCGCTCAATAATAATTTTGAAACAACCGTACCTGCAAAGCCTTCAACATGCCGGTCAGTATAGCGACTGGCCCAGGTGTTTAATGCAGAGCCGTTTTGTTTGAAAATGGCCCAGAATAAAATAACAACAGCAAAGATGGAAAGCATAGCACCCATGGCAGGGCGTTCATGCTTGTTGCTTCGTACCAGCAGCGCACCATAAAAAACCAGTACAGGGATACACGCAAAAATGAATGCATCGGTAGAATTGGAATCGAAAATATACCCTTTGGTACCTTTCATAAACCAGCCGATAATTCCAAATATCAATGAAGGAAATATCACCAGGGCGAAGATCTTCCATAGCGGCAAGTCGCCGGGCTGCAGTGGTTTTCTTACATCATATTCCCGGTAATGTTTTGTGCCGATGATAAAAGTGATCACTCCAATAAACATACCTACCCCTGCTGCTCCAAAAGCGCCGGCCCATCCAAGAAGGTTCAGCAATACGGCGCCGAAAAAATTACAGACAAAGGCGCCGATATTAATACCCATGTAAAAGATATTATAGCCTTCATCTTTCTGGTGCATATGTTTTGGTGTGGAATAAACATTACCCAGGAGAGTTGAGATATTGGGTTTGAAAAAACCATTGCCGAGAATAACCAACGTCATGGATACATAGAGCATCGTTTCGTTGTGGATACCCATCATACAGTAACCGGCTCCCATCAACAGACCTCCTAAAATGATTGAGCGACGATAACCTAAGTAACGGTCGGCGATAAGGCCACCCAGGAAAGGAGTAAAAAATACCAGAGCAATGAATGTTCCATAAAGACTGGCCGAATCTTTTTCATTCATGCTAAAACCGTTGACTGCATCCTTCAGGTAAAAAGTAAAGATGCCGATCATCAGGTAATAACCGAACCTTTCCCACATTTCAGAGAAGAACAGGAAGGGTAATGCTTTGGGATGTTTCTTCCACATGGTTGAATCGTTTAAGTAGTCAAGATAATGAAACCTTTGTTAGGTAAAATAAAAAAGGTGGCCTGCAAGCCACCTTTCTATAAACGGTTAATATGATTATACAGCTGAGCCTGTTTTGTCTTTTACTATCTTATCAAGCGATTTTACACGACTGAAAATTAGTAAACCACCGAGTACCGCTGCTATAGCAATAATACCAAAGAATATTTTTTTGTCATGCATGCTATCCCAGGAACTGGCCATTATACCAGCCACCTTTCCGCCAAGCGAAGTGGAAATAAACCATCCGCCCATCATCAATGCCGTTAAGCGCTGCGGGGCCAGTTTGGATACAAAAGATAATCCGATAGGGCTTAGACAGATCTCGCTGACGGTGAAAATACCATACGTCAGGAATAACCACATGGAACTGGTCTTGTGTGTGTAGATGCTTGGTACGGACATGACGGCGAATACCATCACCAATGCACTCAATCCTGAAATGATAAGAGCCCAAGCGAATTTGCTAGCAGTACTGATTGGTTTTCCCCGTCGGGCCCGCCACGCAAAGAATAAAATTAGCAGGGGGGTAAATGCAACGATAAAGAAAGGATTGATGGATTGAAATAGTTCAGTATTGCCTACTTTGGCTACACCTCCCGGTGGCCATTTGTCTTTTGGCATATTAACAAAATAAGGATCAGGCCCCATTACCTGTACTGCCTTTGTACCTGTATCTATCCTGTTCCCGTTTACAGTAATGCCATATATGCTTGTATCAGAAACAAGTTTGTCTTTTTCCATCGTCGTTGTGATGATTGTATCCTTTCTTACAATTGAATCTTTGTCCGTCACTACTACCATATGTTCATCCAGTTTATTACCGAGCCGATCGCTGTCAGATAGTGTTTGTAAAGTATATACAGCATCGGCGGGTTTTTCCATGAATTTAGGGATAGAACGGTCTGTATGTGACTCCGCCCAGATGGTTAAGCCCGTCGAGTTCTGATTATAGATTGTCCAGAAGATAACTGATACAGCAAAGACAAATAATAATGCACCAATACCTTTTTTATCACTCGATTTTTCTTTTCTATAGAGATTAACATAGAAAAATATTACGGGGATACAGGCAAAAATGAAAGCATCGGCTGTATCGCTACCGAAAATATTACCGGGAATGATATAACCCAGGATCGCAAAAAGGATCATCGGAACAAATACAGTACCCAATATTTTTGATGTCGGCATATCACCGGGCTGCATCGGTCTTTTTATATCATGTTCTTTTACATGTCTTAAACTAAAAGCCAATGCGACCAGGCCGATGATCAATCCAATACCTGCTGCGGAAAATGCCGCTTGCCAACCGATCCTGTTGCGAAGAATAGCCGCCACGAAATTGCAGAAGAAGGCACCAATATTAATACCCATATAAAAAATATTATAGGCATTATCTTTTAACGGCTTCAGATCTTCCCTGTTATACATATTACCTAATAGTGTAGATATATTAGGTTTAAAAAAACCATTTCCGACGATGATCAATCCCATCGATATATACGCTGTGTATTCGCCGGGCAAAGCGATGGTGAGATAGCCGGCTGCCATCAATGTACCGCCAATAAAAATAGATTTAATATAACCTAAGTAACGATCGGCCAGCAACCCGCCAATAAAAGGAGTTAGATATACCAGCGCAATAAATGTTCCTACTACATCTGTACCCATCGCTCTTGGTAATCCTTTTCCCGTGCCGTCTGTCAGAAACAGTAGCAAAATTCCTACCATCAAATAATACCCGAATCGTTCCCACATTTCAGTAAAGAATAATACATATAATCCTTTAGGATGCTTGCCGGTTTTTGCGGGCTGATTCATACAATCGTTTTAAGTTTAGAATAGATACTTGTAAATATAATAATTCAAAGTACAGAAAAGCTTCCATTCAAAAACTTTTCATTGTATCTTTAGTCGATGTAGCAGGGTATTTGAAATCGATTTTAATCCTATTACCCACAACCAACTATGCGAATCTTACTGTTAGGCTCTGGCGGCAGGGAACATGCCCTTGCCTGGAAGCTTTCACAAAGTCCTCTTTGCGAAAAGCTGTTTATTGCACCTGGTAATGCAGGCACTGCTCATTGTGGTACTAATATCAATATTGGCGTTACCGATTTTGAAGCTATTAAAAATGCTTGTATTGAAAATGAGGTTGACATTGTCATCGTAGGTCCTGAAGAACCTTTGGTAAAAGGCATCACCGATTTTTTGATCAGCAGTCCGGCATTAAAAAATATTGATGTTATCGGGCCGGGTAAGAATGGCGCACAGTTGGAAGGCAGCAAGGCATTTGCCAAAGCATTTATGATAAGGCATAATATCCCTACAGCCTCTTACAGGGAATTTACATTGGAGAATTACCAGGATGGCGTTGCTTATTTACAACAACATGCTTTGCCGATAGTTATGAAAGCAGATGGCCTCGCTGCCGGAAAAGGTGTTGTTATCTGTGAAAATCACCTGGAAGCTATTGCTGAGTATGATCTGATGCTGCAAAGAGCTAAATATGGAGAAGCAGGCAAAAAAGTAGTCGTAGAAAGTTTTTTGAAGGGAATCGAAATGTCTGTCTTCGTTCTGATGGATGGAAAAAATTATGTGATCCTTCCGGAGGCAAAAGATTATAAAAGAATAAAAGAGGGAGATAAAGGACCTAATACAGGTGGCATGGGAGCTATCAGCCCGGTGCCCTTTGCTACGAAAGCCCTGATGAAAAAAATTGAGGAGAAAGTTATAAAACCTACAGTGAACGGCTTGCAAAAAGAAGGATTGGAATACCGGGGATTCATCTTTTTTGGACTGATGATCGAAAATGATGAACCCTATATGATCGAATATAATTGCCGCATGGGCGATCCTGAAACAGAAGTGGTGATACCAAGATTGAAAAATGACCTGGTAGAACTAATGGTGGCAGCTGCCAACCAGCAATTGGATACAATAAAAATTGACACCGATCCGAGAACAGCCTGCACGGTGGTGGCAGTAAGCGGCGGTTATCCCGGCGAATATGAAAAAGGTCATGAAATATCGGGACTTCAAAATATAAATGCCGAGGACAGCATGTTATTTCATATGGGCACTTCAGGTAATAATGGTAAAGTAGTTACTAATGGTGGCCGTGTCTTTTGCATCACTTCTTATGGCCGTTCCGTTTTTGATGCGGTAGAAATATCAAAAGAGGAAATGGGAAAAATATCTTTTGCAAAAATGGAATACAGGAGAGATATTGGTTACGAGTTCCAGTAATCCGCTTTATTTACGAATTACGATTTGTTTGTCTTCACAGAGCCTTTCCAATAAACGTGGTTGTCATAATTCGTAATTCGTAACCCGTAAATCGTAAATTTGATCATGGAAGTACATTATCATGATTACCTGCAACTGGACAAGATCCTGAATGCACAATTTCCCGAAAGCAATAATCGCAATGTTGCGGCACATGATGAAATGCTGTTTATTGTCATTCACCAGGCCTATGAACTTTGGTTCAAACAACTGCATCATGAAGTAGATTCTGTGGCAGGAATTATGGGCAAGCCGGCATTGAATGATAACTCCCCGGAATTGCAAACTGTTGTTCATCGACTGAGCCGTTGTGTAACTATTTTACGGGTACTCGTTCACCAGATAGATATTTTGGAAACAATGACCCCGATGGATTTTCTCGACTTCAGGGATATGCTTCGTCCTGCATCAGGTTTTCAAAGCTGGCAGTTCAAAGAACTGGAGGCAAAACTGGGATTGAAATTTGAGCAGCGTCATGGTAAAGAATACTATACTTCTCAATTAAGACCACATCATGTTGATGTAATTAAAAAAGCAGAAGGAGACAAATCATTACTTCAGCTGGTGAATGCATGGCTGACAAGAATGCCTTTTCTAAAAGAAGGTGCTGATGCTTCTTTCTGGAAAAATTATAAAATTATTTACCAGGATAGTCTCGCAGAAGCAGAAAAAAATAATGTAAATGCATTTGATGAAGTTTTTGCTGCGGAAGTTCCGGAACGGACTTTATCAGCTGCTGCTAACCGGGCCGCATTATTTATTATGTTGTACAGGGGATACCCGTTATTACATCTCCCATTTCAATTATTGAATAGCTTATTGGAGATTGATGAACAGTTAAGCTCATGGCGCCACCGTCACATGAATATGGTTCACCGTATGATCGGTACAAGAATAGGAACCGGTGGCAGTAGCGGAAAGGACTATTTGAAAGCAGCGGCAGATAAACATTATATCTTCAAAGAAATTGCACAGCTAAATAGTTTTCTTATTGAAAGAAGAAAACTGCCAGCTTTGCCGGCAGAAATAGAAAAACATTTAGGTTTCGGCTCCTTTTAGAAAAATCTTTCCTCCGGACCAAACGATCTGTAGGGATTGCTGAAGAAACGATCCACCACTTTATTGAAATCATCTTTATATACCACTGGTGTGCTATGTCCTGAGCCCGGCAATATCCATAAATAAGACTTGGGAATATTTTTATAGATCAGCAGGGTATGTTCTTCTTTTATAACATCATGATCACCGCCGATGATCAATGATGGACAGGATATCTTTTGCAGGTCGGTCAATGGAATATGAGGTTGCTCTGCTACTAATTTATAAAGTTTAAGCTGATTTTTTTCTGTATCAGTTTTATCGGTTTTGTTTTTCAGTTCTGTCAATGCGGGCAACACCATATCCCATATTTGTTGCGGTACAGCGGTAGTATCAGGGACAAGATTAGCTCCGGTAGCTGCCAGCTTCTTTACTTTTTCGGGATGACGGATCGCTAATAAAAGTCCATTAATACCGCCATCACTCCAACCAATTACATAAGCGGAATCAATTTTCATCGCATCCAGCAAGGCAGCATAATCATCTGCCATCATTTCATAGGTCAATGAATCTCCTTTATCAATTGATTTACCGTGTGCCCTGCTGTCGGCAACGATCACTTTATATTTTTTGCTGAAATAAGGAATTTGATAAATAAAATTATTAATAGAACCTCCATTGCCATGAATGATCAGCAACGGTTTTCCAGTTCCATACACTTCTGCATACATTTTGAACCCACGGATATCATAATATTTTCCCACAGCTTTATTGCGGCCATACAAAACATTAGGATCATTCATTTGCTTCTGAAACTCATCGGAGATCTTTCTCATATCCATCTCCTGGGAAGAAGCAAACAATGAAAAGCAAAGAATAATAGTGAAGACGGCAAAAATCTTTTTCATATTTGTAGTTTGCAACAAAGTACGGATAAGCCGGGAAGTTAGAAAGACAGAAAGTCCGCAAGACAATATCCTGGTATGTATCGTTTCTTGCGGACTTCCGGTCTTTCGGACTATTTAAAAGTATAACGGATACCCAACCCACCCCAGCTTCCGTAAAAGCCACGGTTGTTGCCAAATTCAAAAGAGGGCTGCCAATCAAGCGAAAGATTGATAGGGGCACCGTTGAATTTATAATCAAGACCCAAAACACCATCAATGCCTGCAAAGGAGCCGCCACCAAATTTTGTATTATAAAAACCGATATGTGCGCCGGGGCCGATATACCATTGCAAACCGCTTGCACCGGTAATAGGACCATGTATTTCATACAGCCCGGTTATTCTTGCACCCTGGTTCCAGAAATAACCGATCAGTTCGATAGCATTGTTGCCACTTACAAAATGTTTGAAGGAGATACCGCCACCATCCCACACTTTTACTCCAAGTGCAGTGCGATAATTATTCTGTGCCCGGGAGGATGAAAACATTAACAGCAAGACAATAAAGGCAATAATCTTTCTCATGCAAATTGGGGTTTTATTAAAATAACTCGTTGCGATTACTGTGCCAAAGGAATGTTCTTTGCAAAAAAGATCAACTCAGGAAGGATCGGCCTTCACTTTCAATAGTAAATAAATAAAAGCGATGATTGCAATTCCCGATGTGGCGATAAAAGTGCTGGTGCTGCCGAAGTTATACCATACTAATCCTGCAATAGTGCTGGCAAGTAACGTACAAATACTTTGACAGGAAGTATAAAAGCCAATAGCGGTTGCAGTGTTTTTGTTGTGTGCAATATTGGTGATCCATGCTTTGGTAACACCATCGGTGGCTGCAGCATAAATACCATATATAAAAAACAGGATGAAAATTCCGATCATTGACGGATCAAATGCAAAACCTGCATATACACAAGCAAAAAGTACAAGCCCGGCTAAAAAAACTTTTTTGTAACCCAGCTTGTCTGCTAACACTCCCAATGGATAACAGCTGAGAGCAAAGACAAGATTGTAAAAAACATAAGCGGCAATGGTGATTGTCTTGCTGTCGAATGGTTTACCGAAAAGAATGAACGATTCTTTTTGAATAGCTTCTTCTGTGGCCAATAACAAAAAAATATCTGAGCTGTTGAATAAAGCAAAAAGCAATAGGCCGCTTACCAGGTTTTTGTATTCTGGCGTTGCGATCTTCCAATATTTAAAAAAAGAAAAGAAGTTCCCTTTTTCTAAAGTAGAAACAGGTTGTTTTTTTTCCTTTAAAAAGAAAAGAAACAAAACACTGATGAGGCCGGGGACGAAAGCGATATAGAAAAGGGTCTTGTATTCACCGGGGTAAAATAAGAGGAACACTAAAGCGATGGCGGGCCCGATAGTAGCGCCGGCAGTATCCAAACTGCGGTTGAACCCAAAAACTCTTGCTTTCGTTGCTTTTGTTGCTTCCTGCGAGAGCAGGGCATCTTTGGCAGCCACTCTTACACCCTTGCCTAAACGGTCCATTGTTCTTACAGAAAATATCCAAAAGGCAGAAGTAAAGAAGCCAATCAATGGTTTTGACAAGGCGCTGAGCAGGTAGCCCAGTTTTATAAACGGAAGCCGAACTCCTCTTTCATCACTCAACTTACCAAAATATCCTTTGCTTATGCCGGCGGTAAAGTTCACAAAGCCTTCCAGTACACCTATCCCTACAATAGAAAAGCCGATCTCTTTCAGGTAAACCGGTATGATCGGATAAAGCATTTCACTGGCGATATCAGCAAAAAGGCTGACAAATGAAAGAATCAAAACCGTTCTTGTGATGATCCGCATACTATGAAGTTAGTTCCAAAAACCATGCAACGGAATTTACCCGATGTTACTGGATTTTACGATGATAAAAATCGCCGGATGATTTTACTAAAATAAAAGTTTCAAAAAATCCTTATCTGGCAAGAGTTTCGCTTTGATAATTCAAATTATTTCCTCCACCTTTGCTCACTACAAATCCGATACAATTTAATGGGACTTTTTAACTGGTTTACACAAGAAATAGCAATTGACCTGGGTACTGCCAATACCCTCATCATACATAATGACGAAGTAGTGGTGAATGAGCCGAGCATCATTGCCCTGAACCGCAATAACCCCAAAGAAGTGCTGGCGGTTGGTAAAAAGGCATTGATGATGCATGAAAAAACACATGAAAGCATCCGCACTGTCCGTCCGCTGAAAGACGGTGTGATAGCGGATTTCAATGCTGCCGAGCTAATGATACGGGAGCTTATTAAGCTGGTTTATCCCAACAAAAAACTTTTCCCACCCAGTTGGAGAATGATGATCTGTATTCCTTCTTCAATTACCGAAGTGGAGAAAAGAGCTGTTCGTGACAGTGCTGAACAAGCTGGCGCCAAAGAGGTTTACCTGATCCATGAGCCAATGGCTGCTGCACTCGGTATCGGTATTGATGTGGAGGAGCCGGTCGGCAACATGATCATTGATATTGGTGGAGGAACTACCGGTATCACTGTCATTGCATTAGCCGGTATTGTTTGCGACCAAAGTATCCGTATCGCCGGTGATGAGTTTACAGCAGATATCATGGAAGCTCTTCGTCGTTATCATAGCCTGCTGATTGGTGAAAGAACTGCAGAGCAAATAAAGATACAGGTTGGTGCTGCTATGAAAGAGATCGATAACCCGCCACAGGATTTTCCGGTGAATGGCCGTGACCTTGTAACCGGCATCCCTAAGCAGATAATGGTAAGCTACCAGGAAATTGCTGAAGCGTTGGATAAAAGTATTTTCAAAATAGAGGAAGCTATCCTGAAAGCATTAGAGCAAACACCACCAGAGCTGGCAGCCGATATTTATCGCCGGGGTTTATATATTACTGGTGGAGGCGCTTTGCTGCGAGGTTTAGATAAAAGACTCGGCAATAAGATCAAATTACCGGTTCATATTGCTGACGATCCTTTGAAAAGTGTGGTAAGGGGTACTGGCATTGCCCTAAAAAATTATGACAAGTATCCTTTTGTGATGAGATAGGCCTCCCCAAACCCCTCCGAAGGAGGGGCTTAAGAAGACCCCGATAAAATAAATTTTCTTAAAGCTCTTGCAAATCCAAACTAAAAAGACTTTTTTAAAATTCTCCTTTAGGGGTTAGGGGTATGCGTAACATATTTCTCTTCATCCGGCGTTATTCAAATTTTTTCATTTTCCTGTTCCTGCAGGTATTGTCGCTTTGGTTTCTGTTTACATACAATAGAACTCACCGGGCCACCGGCCTGGGCATAGCCAATGAATTTACCGGTTGGGTTAATTCCAAATACAACAAAATAGAAGATTATTTTAAATTGAATAAGGAAAATCAGCGACTGAATCGTTTCAATGATTCTCTCCTGAACCTGCTTCCCGGCAATTTTTCCAGTCGTGATACTTCCGTTTTATCTACAATAGATTCATTAGTTTTCGATACGACAGGCAGGTATCGTCGCTATATATTCAGGCCGGCCAAAGTTGTCTATAATACTGTAAGCGGGGTTAAAAATTATATCCAGGTCAACCGGGGATCGGCCCAGGGTATAAAAGATAATATGGCAGTGATCAGTTCTGACGGCTATGTAGTAGGATTGGTGGTGAATGTTAGCGCCAACTTCAGCCAGGTAATGAGCTTACTGCATGTTCAAAGTATTGTAAGCGCTTCGCTGAAAAAAACAGGTGATATAGGCGATATACAATGGGATGGGAAAGATCCCCGCTATCTTATCATGAAAAAAGTTCCCAAAACAGCTGATCTTAAAAAAGGAGATACTATTTTAACAAGCCCTGTTTCTTTTAACTATCCACCCGGGTATATGATCGGAACAGTTGCTGATTTTAAATTGGACAATACTACAGGTATGTATTCTCTCAAAGTAAAGACAGCGGCCAATTTTTATGACCTGCAGCAGGTACATGTTATTGAGAATACGGAATACAACGAGCAGACAAAATTGAATACAGAAACCAAAAAGAAGATCGAGCAATTAAAAAACAACCCCAGGTGAATGATTTTTTAAAAAATACCTTTCGGATCATACTATTCATCCTGGTGCAGGTGTATGTGCTCAATGAGATAAAGAACCCTGTCCTGCATAAATTCATTGTACCTTATATATATTACCTGCCTTTGCTTTGGCTTCCTTTTTCTATTACCCGTTGGGGATTGCTTTTTACCGGTTTTATTGCCGGTCTTACATTGGATTATTTTATGATGACCCCGGGTCTTCATGCAGCAGCCTGTGTACTGATCTGTTATATCAGGCCTTATATTATTAATATCCTTGCTCCAAAGGATGCCGCAGAGTTTACATACCGGGAGCCATCACCTAAAGCCATGCAGTGGACCCCTTATATGGTGTATGTTTTTATCCTCACCCTCCTTCATCATGGATACATGGTGTTCCTGGAGTGGTTGAGCTTTGGCAGTTTCCTTGATTTTATCCTTAAAGTAATTTCTACCACCATCATCAGCATGCTGATTATTGTAACAGTGGAACTGATCTTCCCCAGAAGACTGCGGTTTCGGACAAACACTCCATAGCAGTGCTCATCCTGGCTGCCGTGTAAATGAAAATTTTCTTAAAAGAAATTTTATTGCCAAATAGATTTGGAAACGGCCTTTCCTAATTCGTACTTTGCATTACTATAAAAATTTTTCATTCTTTGACCTCATACTTCCGACCTCTTACTTCAGTCTATGCCTGTGTTTAACCAATCAAGAAGCCGTATCGTTCGTCTTGTTTTCATTGCTGCGTTCCTGGTTATTGTCATTCAATTGTTTTACCTGCAGGTTATCTCCGGAAAATATGCCCGGCAGGCAGATGAGAATGCTATTTTCCGAAAACCGGTGCTGCCACCAAGAGGTTTGATCTTCGACCGGAAGAACCGGGCCATCCTCAACAATACACTGACCTATGATCTTATTGTTACGCCGGCACAGGCCAAAGGAATCGATACTGCTTTTTTCTGCCGGCTGATGGAAATAGATGTTGATGAGTATAAAAAAAGGATGACGAAGGCAAAACAAAAAGACAGGACAGGTTATCTTCCTTACATTTTTGAAAGTTCGATAACACCGGCAAAATATGCCCGGCTGAATGAAAACCTCTGGCGTTTCCAAAGTGCATTTTATATACAGGACCGCCCCATCCGCACCTATCCTTTCGCTGCCGGCGCAAATATTTTTGGTTACACCGGAGAAGTGGACAGCAATTATTTAAAAAAATATACGGATGAAAATTATATCAGCGGCGACTATGCCGGCATGACGGGCATTGAAGCCAGCTATGAAAAAGTACTGAGAGGAGAAAAAGGGGTACAGGTTTTATTAAGAGATAAATTAGGTCGCATACAAGGTCCCTATGAAAATGGATCACTGGACCAGGAAGGAGTAGCCGGAAGTAACTTATATACCAGTCTGGATATTGACCTGCAGCAATACGGCGAAAAATTGATGACCAATAAAGTGGGATCCATCGTTGCTATCAATCCAAAGACAGGAAGCATAATTGCGATGGTGAGCAGCCCTACTTACGATCCCAGCTTGTTGACAGGTGCCCAAAGAAGAAAACATTTTAATGAACTATATCCTGACCCCAGAAAGCCGTTGTTGAACAGGGCGGTCAATGCATCTTACTCACCGGGTTCTACTTTTAAAACATTGCAGGCATTGGTGGCTTTGCATGATGGTGTGATCACAACTAATACAACTTTTAGTTGCTCCGGTGCTTTTTACGGATGCGGCGGAGGTAAGCCAATGGGTTGTCTTGACCCGGGAACATATTATTTAAGGACAGCCATTACCCATTCCTGCAATACCTATTTTGCTCATGTAATGCAACGGGTGATCAATAATCCAAAGTTCCCCAATATCGACAGCAGCCTGAACGCATGGAATGCATATATGGCTGCATTTGGGTTGGGACATAAATTAGGTGTGGATGTTCCTACTGAAAGAAGCGGATTTATTCCTACGGCCGAATATTTCAACAGTCCTAAACGATATGGGAAAGGTCACTGGAATTTCTGCACTTTTCGTTCAATGAGCATAGGGCAGGGTGAAGTAAACACCACCCCCTTACAAGTGGCGAATGAGATGGCTTATATTGCCAACAAGGGATGGTATTATATTCCGCATGTGGTTGATTCAATAGAAGGAGGCGATAAGCTGGGATTACTGGATAAGTACAAACAGAAGATCGTACCGATCAATATTCCCGACAGCATTTTTGAAGCAGTGCATGATGGAATGCAGGGAGTGATGGATGGCGGAACGGGCCGTGGCTCCAAGGTGGAAGGCATTACTATTTGTGGTAAAACAGGAACAGTAGAAAATTATTACCGCGGGGTCAAGCAGCCTAACCACTCTTTCTTCTGCGCTTTTGCACCAAGAGAGAATCCAACAATCGCCATCATGTGTGTGGTGGAAAACAGCGGAAGATACGGCGGCTCTTATGCGGCTCCGATCGTCAGCCTGATGATCGAAAAATATATTCATGATACTGTTTCTGCAAAAAGAAAACCATTGGAAGAAAGAATGATCAATACCGATCTGATCCCCCCACTGATGAAACAGGAAATGGTAAAAATGGATTCATTGAAAAAAAGCAGGGAAGATGATATACAATTAAAAAATGAATTGAAGGAGATCAAAGACACATTGCAATCGGAAGATAATCCGACAGAGAATGAGATCAGGATAGAAAAAGGAAGAGAGAGCAAACCAGCAAAAGATACACAGGAAAATAAAAGACTACAAACACAAATGCTTGATCCGGCTAAACAACGTAAAACAAGCTTTGTAAAAACTGCAATCAAGCGATAAATGAATCAACGGGCGCCGGACATAGCAAAAGGAACAGACTGGTTGTTGATATGGATTTATCTTGCCCTATGTGTCATTGGATTGATTTGCATTTTTTCTGTCGAATACAGAACAGGTGATAATATCATGCAGGGCTTACTTGGCTTCAAAAAGGAATACAGCAAACAATTCTTTTTCCTGGGAGCCAGTATTGTAGTGGCCATTTTCATTTTAATTACTGACAGTAAATTTTTTACCGCCACAGCAAATCTCTCTTACCTGTTTGGTGTTTTTCTTATTCTCGTCACTTTTGTTGTAGGAAAAGAAGTAGGCGGATCAAAAAGCTGGATACCGCTTGGCTTCATGAATCTTCAGCCTGTAGAAGTTTGCAAAATTTTTACATCGTTGGCAGTAGCCAAGTACATGTCTCGGCCAGAAATGAATTTCTCCAAACCACGGGCACAGATCATTGCGGCGGCTATTGCCTTTGCGCCGGCCGTTTTATCCGTGTTGCAAAAGGAACCCGGCGCTGCGCTGGTTTACTTTTCTTTTGCCATTGCTTTTTTCCGTGAAGGGCTTCCGGGTGTTTATCTTACTGTATTTTTATCATTGATCCTTCTCATTATTGCAAGTATTGTAGTAAAACAAAACACCTTATTTGTTATTCTGACTATCCTGGCCATTGGGTTTGTTTATCTTGTCAGGAAAAAAATAAAAAGAAATCCCCGCATAGTTGTGACGACCATTTTGATCTGGGGGCTTTGTGTAGGGGTTCAAATGTTTTTGGTCCCGGCCTTGTTTGAAAAAATATTAAAATCCCACCAGGTAGTAAGGATACTTTCAACATTTGGTATCGATGATTATAAATTCAAAAACAAAGAAAGGGCAGCAGAAATTCAAAGAGAATATGCCAAGCAAGGCACTGCCAGAGACAAAGGAGTAAAAGGAGAGAGCTATAATGTAAAGCAATCCAAGATAGCTATCGGTAGTGGCGGTTTTTGGGGGAAAGGTTTTTTGCAGGGCACCCAAACCAGCGGTGATTTTGTTCCGGCACAGAATACAGATTTTATTTTTTCAACAGTGGGAGAGAGTTTTGGTTTTTGGGGTAGTGTTCTTGTATTGCTTCTTTATTTTGGATTGATGTTACGCATTGTCTTTCTTGCCGAACGACAACGAAGTACTTTCAGCAGGGTGTATGCTTACTGCGTTGGTGGCATTTTATTTTTTCATGTGGTGCTGAATGTTTGTATGACGATCGGCCTTGCACCTTCGCCGGGTATCACACTTCCATTTTTAAGTTATGGAGGTTCATCATTACTTACTTTCACAATTCTTTTATTCATATTGATCAAACTCGACGCAGACCGGCAAATGGTCTTGAGATAGGAATTAGTAATTTGCAGCAATGCGTATCATTCCACTTTCCGAAGGCACATTTACTATTGATAAGACAAAATTGTTTATTCCTTTTGATGAGGGGAGAGAAGATCTGCAGCACAGAACTAAAGGCAGCTTGTTGGTAGAGATCCAGCCTTTTGTTGTTATTACATCCAAAGACATTTTATTGTTGGATACAGGTCTTGGTTTTGAAAAGAACGGAACATTACAGTTGCATCAGAATCTTATGAATGCAGGTATTAATCCATCTGAAGTAACAAAAGTCCTGTTATCGCATTTGCATAAAGATCATGCAGGAGGTGTTGGTCTGGAAAGAGAAGGATTGGGAGCAAGACTGTCATTGCCATCAGCTACCTATTATGTGCAACAAACTGAACTCGCATTAGCTTTTGAAAAGGGGTTCCCGTCATTTGTTACAGAAGAACTGGAATGCCTGAAGAACAACAACCAGGTTGTCTTATTAAACCGGGATGGAACAATTGGTGATTATATTCACTATGAAATAACAGGAGCCCACTCTCCGCATCACCAGGTATTTTGGATAAAGGAAGAAGGTGAAACTATTTTCTTTGGTGGCGATGATGCCCCGCAATTGCAACAGATGAAGCATCGCTTCATAGCGAAGTATGACTTTGATGGTAAGAAAGCAATGGAATTAAGAAGAGAGTGGTGGGAGAAAGGACAAAAAGAAAAATGGACGTTCCTTTTTTATCATGATGTAAAAAATCCGGTCTTTAAGTTCTGAAACAAAAAGCCAGTTCTGTGTGAACCGGCTCTTGCTAATCTATGAAAAACACCAAAATTTTTATATTTGTCGTTGTATGATCACCGCTCTTGTCCGGGGACGAATCCGATTCTTTTGTGTCCGGTCATTAATCTCCTTTCTAATGATCTCTTTGAATTCAATTTCATGCTTGAAAATCCGGTCCGCCCTTTGCTCATCGATGATCTGACGAAACTCACCACGATACTTTACACGGAGTTCTGCGATTTTTGATGCCCGCATGATTCCATCCCCTTTAAATTCACGGTTAGTTTTGCGAAGCTCCAGCATATAGCGCATAAAAACAGGACTGAATTTTTCAGACTCTCCTTTTGAAAGGTTGAGTTTTTTCTGAATATATTCCTTCATTCGCTCCTGCAGTTTGCCGCCAGTTTCGGCATCGTCAGTACCGGTGCTGTCAGCCTGTGCAAAACCGGTAAAGGCAACCAGTAATAAAGAAAATAATATGGTCAAATATTTTTTCATTTGTTAATCCATCATTGTTAATTCGGTATCATCCACATCAGCTGTTTCTTCGAGAAACTCTTTTAACTCGGACTCGGGAATATCTTTCAGTAACTCTTTTGCTTCATTTGTATTGCTAATAAAAACTGTTTCTTTGCCATTTAATCCCGCATCAGTGTACTGCATAAAATCTTGCAGATCATTATCGCTCATTGTTTTGATCTCATTATTCAATTTTTTTTCAAACTTAGCCAATGACTTTGCCTGCTTTTTTTCTTCATTGCCAAATATCAATACTCCTGTCATTGTAATGATACCAATAACCATAGCCGCCGCCGCATACCGGAACCATTTACGATGTGTTATTGAAACAACTTTTGTTGCTGGCTTAAAAGGGATATCAATGCTTTCAAAATATTCTTGCGGAACACTGTAAGGATTTTCTTTCTTCAAGCCACTCAGTAGTGGTGATAAACTTTCTATTTCTTCTTTTGCTGTCTGATATTCGTTCCCTTCACGAGCGGATCGCATTGCATTTTCAGCAAGTCTTTCAAAGTATCCAACCGGAACGGAATAAATATTTTGTTTGGAAATAGTATTCAATAATGGTGAGAGGTGATTCAATTCTTCAACAGTATTTGCAGCATCCATTGCTTTGATGCGGTTCAGCATTGTTGCCGCCAACCCATCAAAATAGCCAGCCGGAACTGAATAAATATTTCCTGTCGAAACATTTACCAGTGTGCTGTTCAGTTCATTTAATTCTTGCAATATGTTGTTTCTCTGTGTCATTTTCGCTTTTGTAAGATGGATTCCGCACCCCAAAGTTTAATGATTTAGCATATAATCCTCAACTTTTTTGACCGCATGATGATAGCTAGCTTTTAAAGCCCCTTCGCTGGTTTCCAGCACTCTGCTCATTTCCTCGTAGGGCATCTCATCATAATATCTCAGGTTAAATACAATTCTCTGTTTTTCAGGCAGTTGCTGGATGGCCAATTGTAGTTTCCATTCTATCCGGTTGGCATCGAAGTGTTTATCGGCTTTGATCTTGTTGCTCAGGCCGGTTTCCACATCGCTAAAACTAACCGCTGCCCTTTTTTTCTGCTGTTCAATAAAAGTCAGGCATTCGTTGGTGGCGATCCGGTAAAGCCAGGTGTACAACTGGCTATCCTCCCGGAAATTTTCAAGGCCATTCCAAACCCGGATCAATACGTTTTGCAATACATCGTTGGCATCATCATGATCAACGACCATCCGGCGGATATGCCAGTATAATTTTTCCTGGTATTTTTTGATGATAGTAGTGTACGCTTTTTCTTTCGTAATTGGGTTACGGAACTGTACAAGCAATTCACTATCGCTGGTTGTGGTCAGGGACATGTTGTCGGGGCTTTGGTGTGCTTTGAAAGGTCAGGATTGTTTTCGTTTAAAAAACTAACTTTCGTAAAATTACCTGAAGTTAATCTTTCTTTTCTTTTATTTTAAATGATGGCTTGAAGAATAGCCCCACTCCGAACCGGAACGAATAGTGAGCAAAGTTGGATTTGTTAAATTCATTACCAAGCCTTGCTGTAGTTGTTGCATAAAGTTGCAGACCAATACGACGATCTTTTGTAAAAAAGAATTTCGAATCTAAAGACAGATCAAGAAACTGTGCCCATTTTGAGCCGCCTTGTATTGGCAGGCGGTAATCTTCCAGTTCAGTTGCAGAATAATCAGTACTGACGCCATCGTATCCTACCAAATTGTAGCGGACGATAAATGATTGATTATATATTTTTTCATACCAGTTCAAAGAGCCTTGGGCAAACCATCTTGTGATCCTGCTTTTATAATAATTGAACCTGGTAGATACCGGAGGAGGATCAATATGATAAAGTTCTTCATTCATCCGGAAACTTCCGGCTGTATAACCTCCAAAAAAATTGATGAACCATTCCGGCGTATTCTTTTCCAAAGGAAGATACACTCCTGCACCAATATGAAATCCATTATGATGATAGAAGAGCTTTGAACTATCCCTGCTACCTGCAAAAAACTCATAATTATGCTCAGTATCACGGTAACGTTGCGTATATATGCCGCCAATAATTGCGACCCGGTTTGAAACTGCATAGCCGGCGTTCAAATCAAATCCCGAAGGAGTGCCGTAAGTAGCAGAGATGGAATAATCATTTTTCTTTTCGAGAGAGGGATTGTTCGGTTGATTGGAGGAATAGATCCTCCGGTTAATAATGCCGCATCCTTGTAAAAGAATGATCGCTGATATATACAATATGATATTTTTCATTCTTTTTGATTCAGTTATATTATCTAAGATAAGGAGTAATTATTTTTTGTAGCTTTAGAAGGATAAAAACAATAATATGGGATATTTTATTTCGAAGCCGCCTGTTACAGTAATGCTGATACTGGTCACAATGCTGGGCTCATTGAATTTCTCCCATGCACAAGGCACCAGGGACAGAACCCCTGTTCCCAGCGAAACATTGATGACAGAGCTGGGCGGTACACCTATTTACATCAAAACAGACTATGTCTTCGACGGCACTCCCTATTTTCCAGAAGAGTATGCAAAAGCTATTGTTATTCTTAAGAGCGGAAAAACATTTGTCGATCTCAAAACGAGAATGAATTTTTATGATAACTCGCTGGTTATGCAATTAGCTGACGGCACCGAACTTGTAATTACAGGCAATGTCTCCAAAGTCATTTATGAACTCATACCTATTGGTGATAAGCTTAAGACGGTGGTTTTTCAAAGAGGTTTTCCGGCTGTTAATAATTTCGACAGCACCACTTATTATGAAGTGTTGGATTCAGGCAAAGTGAAACTGCTTAAACATTCTTCAGTGAGCTATAGCGACACAAGAGGTTATGGGGAGGCGAGCATGACAAGGGTGTTTAAAAAGAAGGAATCCTATTACCTGCTATTGCCAGGCAATAACATCAAACAACTGGAAAAAGGAAAAAATGAATTCCTTTCTATGCTTCCAGATAAAAGAACAGAGATGGAAAGATATATTGAAGATAAAAAGCTCAAATGCAAAAAGGAAGAAGACTGGACAGAACTTGTCGCTTACTATAATTCTATCAACTGATCGCCATCATTTTCTTTTCATTGCCTTTTCCGCTGCGGCCACAATATCCGGAACATCAAGACCATATTTTTTCAAAAGGTCTTTTGGCACACCACTTTCACCAAAAGTGTCTTTAGTGCCAACATATTCGATCGGAATGGGAAAATTCTTCGAAGCACATTGGGCTATCGCATCACCTAAGCCTCCAATGATATTGTGTTCTTCAGCAGTAACAGCACATTTTGTTTTCTTTATTGATTTGATCACTGTTTCTTCATCCAGCGGTTTGATGGTATGAATATTTATTACTTCAACACTGATGCCTTTTTCCTGTAGTATTACACCGGCCTGTATCGCATTCCATACCAAATGGCCGCAGGCAAAAATGGAAACATCAGTTCCTTCTGAAAAATAGTGCGCCTTACCAATTTTAAAATCTTCTTCCTTGCTGAATATAGGCCATGAAGGACGGCCGAAACGTAAATAAACAGGGCCTTCATATTCTGCAATAGCGATCGTAGCTGCTTTTGTTTGATTATAATCACAGGGAACAATCACTGTCATACCCGGTAGCATTTTCATCAAACCAATATCTTCCAATATCTGGTGAGTAGCGCCGTCTTCTCCCAATGTAAGCCCTGCATGAGAAGCGCAGATCTTTACATTCTTTCCGCTGTATGCAATGGACTGTCTTATCTGGTCATACACTCTTCCGGTAGAAAAATTTGCAAACGTAGTCGTGTAAGGGATTTTTCCACCGATCGTTAATCCTGCTGCAATGCCCATCATATTGGCTTCAGCAATACCGCATTGGAAAAAACGTTCAGGAAATTCTTTCATGAACTGGTTGAGTTTGAGGGATCCGGCGAGATCGGCGGTCAGCGCCACTATATTGGAATTTTTTCTGGCGGCTTCTACAATGCCATCACCAAAACCGCTACGGGTATCTTTATTACCGGTTGATTGAATTTCTTTTAGCATAATCATAAAATTGCTGCAAAATAAAGGAAATGCGGCGTTTGTTGCGGTGTATTTCTTTTTGATACCTTTAAGAAGATAAACGACACTTATGAAGGTCAACTCGTACAGTAAGATCCGGGGAATTATATTGCTTTTCTTACTGCAATCATGTTGTCTGTCCTTTATCCGGGCACAGAGAGGAAATTTTACCGGCAATTTTAATAATGCCAATGAACTGATGACAGACATAAGCGGCAAGCCCATCTACCTGAAAGTGGAGTATAATGTAGAAGGAAGTCCTTTTTTCCCGGTAGAATATTACAAGGCAGATATTTATATCAAAAAAGGAAAGGCTTATAAGGATGTTTATGTGAAATTCAACCTGCAGGAAAACCTGGTGCTGTTCAAAATGGCGGATGGAACTGAATTGTCGTCATCGGTGCCTATTCAAAAGATCCGGTTCACCGATACCAGCAGGAACATGTACAATATGGTTTTTGAGAATGGTTTTCCTGCTGTGGATAAACAAGATGAAGGATCGTATTACCAGGTGATTGATACCGGAAAAGCGTCTTTGCTGAAATATCATTCGGTCAGTTATATCGATAAAAAACAGTATGGTAATGCAAGTATTACAAGAGTGTTTGATCAGGAAGAGTCTTATTACCTTCTTCTGTATGGAATAATGCAAAAGGTCGGAAAAGGACAAGAAGGATTCCTTTCTCTTTTTACCGATAAGAAGGAAGAATTGAAAAAGTATATGGAGAAGAATAAAATTAAATGTCGTAAAGAAGAGGATTGGAGAAAAGTGATCGCCTACTATAATAGCCTTTGGTCAGGTGAAAATTAAAAGTGAATAGATAATGTTTCATTTCAATTGAATAGTACTTATGATCTGAAACAACTTTTATCTTTTCTGTATTTTAATTCAGTTCCCCCGGCACACTTCCAAACACAGTCTCATCAGCTTTCAACCTTCGTTCCCATTTCCAGGCAGAGGTCATGATATCTTCCAGTGAAAATTTCGGTTCCCACCCAAGCATTTTTTTTGCAAGATCATTATTAGCATAAACAGATACTACATCCCCCGTTCTTCTTGGGCCTTTTTCATAATTCAATTTCACGCCGCTTACTTTTTCAAAAGCATGAATGGCTTCCAGTACAGTTACACCATTGCCACTGCCAAGATTAAATATCTCGCAGTTACTTTCATTTTTTGCTTCTTCAAGATATTTTAATGATAATGTATGTGCATGGGCAAGATCACATACATGGATATAATCCCGGATGCAGGAGCCGTCTCTTGTTGCATAATCCGTTCCATACACAAACATTTTTGGTATGCGGCCAATAGCTGTTTGGGTGATTGCAGGAACAAGATTAGATGGTTTTCCCACCGGCATTTCTCCAATGACAACGGAAGGATGTGCACCGGCGGGGTTGAAATAGCGGAGCAATATTGTTTGGGCCTGTGACCCTTTGGCAAAAGCAGTAACGATCTGCTCACTCATTTGTTTGGTGTTGCCATAAGGCGATTCTGCCGGCATCAGTGGCGTACTTTCAGTTACGGGCACTTCAGCGGCATTGCCATATACTGAGCAGGATGAAGAAAAAACAAAATGAGGTATATGAAATTCCTGCACACATTTCAGCAAGTTGATCAGAGAAACAAGATTGTTCTCATAATAAAGCAAAGGTTGTTTTACCGATTCTTCTACGGACTTGTACGCCGCAAAATGAATGATGCCGGTAATATCTTCATTCTCCTGGAAAATGGCATGAGTGTCGTCAAAGTTGCAAAGATCAACTTTATAATTTTTTATTTTCTTACCGGTTATCTGCTCTATGCCTTTTAAGATAATGGGGTTGGAACGGGAGTTATTATCTACAGAAATAACATTGTATCCATTTTCTATCAGGTCAACAATAGTGTGAGAACCGATGTAGCCACAGCCACCTGTTACAAGTATTTTAGCCAT
>JABFRU010000017.1 GCA_013140985.1 Chitinophagaceae bacterium
CAAATATGCCGTAGCGAAGAGGAAATGCCGAATGTTTTATTCCCGGTTAATAATAATGCCGGGACCATTAATCCAATCAGCGGCCCTGCTACATACCAGGGCCAGGGCTTACTCAGCCATTCAATTATATTCAAATCTCTTTTTCTTTTTAATGATTAAAGCATAGTGGTAGGGCAAACATAATCAGTCAACCTGAATTTACCACTTTCCTTAATTGTTTTTATACCGCCTTTTACATCTACTAATTTATCAAAACCTCTTGCTTTCAGTATAGACACAAAGATCATAGAACGATAACCACCGGCACAATGAACATAACTGGTTTTATTTTTATCAATCATTGCCATACTATCATTAATATAATCAAGCGGGGTGTTTTTTGCGCCTTCAATATGTTCTGAATCAAATTCACTTTTTTTGCGGACATCAAGGATAACGATATCCGGATTTTTTTCCCGGATAGTTGCTAACTCATCTGCTGAAATGGAAGTAATGCTGTCTGTTTCCTTACCGGCATTTTTCCAGCTTTCAAATCCGCCCTGCAAATAACCAATTGCATGATCGTATCCAACCCGGGCCAGCCTTGTAACCACTTCTTCCACTTTGTCTTCATCCGACACTAATAATATTTCTTGTTTTATATCCGGAATAAGGGTGCCTACCCAGGGAGCAAAACTACCATCAATACCAATATTAATGGAGTTGGGAATATATCCTTTGGCAAAAGTCTGTGCATCCCTTGCATCAAGTATCAATGCACTTGTTTCATTTGCGGCAGTTTCAAATGCATCAGGACTGAGAGCCTGAGTTCCCCGTTTGATGACTTCACCAATGTTGTCATATCCCTGGATATTCATCAGCACATTCAGTGGAAAATATTGTGGCGGCGGAGTTAAGCCTGTCAGAACTTCTTTTTTAAATACATCACGGGTAAGACTGGTACGCAAAGCATAATTGGTTGCTTTTTGATGCCCCAGGGTATCCGATGTTTCTTTACTCATATTTTTTCCGCAGGCACTTCCGGAACCATGAGCAGGATAAACAATAATATCGTCAGCCAAAGGCATGATCTTATTTCTTAATGAATCATACAATAAGCCGGCTAATTTTTCCTGTGTCAATTCAGCTATAACTTTTTGTGCAAGATCAGGACGGCCTACATCACCTATAAAAAGTGTATCGCCGGTAAATAATGCAGTTTCTTTTCCGTTTTCATCTTTCAATAGAAAACAGGAGGATTCCATGGTGTGTCCCGGTGTATGAATGACCTTCAGACTTATTTTTCCCAGTTTGAACTCTTGCCCGTCTTCTGCTACAATAGCTTCAAAGCCAGGTTTGGCAGTAGGACCATATACAATTTTTGCATTTGTTGCTTTTGCAAGATCAATATGACCGGAAACAAAATCAGCATGAAAATGCGTTTCAAATACGTATTTGATCATCGCATTGTTTAGTTCCGCTTTTTTAAGATAAGGTTCAATTTCCCGTAACGGGTCAATGATAGCAGCCTCTCCGTTGCTTTCAATATAATAAGCGCCATGTGCCAGGCAACCAGTGTAGATCTGTTCTATTTTCATGATTATTAAGTTTGAGAAGCAAATTTCCAGAACAATGATCAACTTATCTATGACTTTTGTCACATAAGAGATCTTATGATAGCAGTAGCTCTTTTATCAGGATATAAACTCCCATAACAAGCACAAACCAGCCAAACCCTTTTTTTAATTTGTTCCCGTCAACTCTTTTACTCAAAGCATCACCGATAAAAATCCCTCCAATAGCTAAACCAGTAACAATCATTAATAATTTCCAGTCCATGGAATAATTAGATAGATCACCCGTGAACCCGATCAATGATTTAGCAGCAATTATCAGCAGGGAGGTTCCAATTGCTTGTTTCATCGGCAGTTTGCTTAGAATTACAAGCGCCGGAATAATAAGAAAGCCCCCACCTGCTCCAACAAGCCCTGTTAGAGCACCTACTACTGCACCTTCCAGCATTATCATCGGGTAATTGAATTGTTGTTTGCCATTTTCAATTTCTGCTTTTTTCTTTTTATCCCGGATCATTGAAACAGAGGCAAAAACCATCAGCACGGCAAATAATACCATCATCAGGATACTTTTTGTGACAACAAGGCCGCCAATAGCGAGAATCTCATTGGGGATTACAGGAACAATGAACTTGCGGGTCGCAAATACTGCAGCAATGGAGGGTATGCCGAAAATCAAGGCTGTTTTTAGGTTAACCTGCCCCTGTTTGTATTTTGGAATGGTACCAACAAGGCTTGATAAACCAACAATAAATAAAGAATAAGCTGTGGCCATAACAGGCTCTACATTGAACAAATAAACCAATACCGGAACAGTAAGTATTGATCCGCCTCCTCCGATCAACCCAAGAGAAATACCAATCAGCAAAGAAGCGAGATAACCCAGAAGTTCCATTTATTTTTTTTTTGCAAGGTTATCAAAAATGAAGTTTTAACCGGTGATAAATATCACATACGGTCATTCAGCTAACCACTCTATCATATTGCGGTTGAGTTTTACCAGGTTTCGCTGTTCCATTTTTTTGAGTAGTCGTGAAATCACTTCACGGGAGCTGCTCAGATCATCGGCTATCTGTTGATGGGACAACTCAATTGTTCGTTTTCCTGTTTTGTCAGCATAGCGTTTCAAATAAAACTCCAGCCGTTCATCCATGCTGCGAAAAGCGATATTGTCAACAACAATCAGCATTTCTTCAAAACGGTTGCGATAAGTTTGAATGACAAACTGGTTCCAGCTTTTGTATTTACTCATCAATTCTTCCACTAACTGCACAGGTATCATCAATACTGTTGTATCTTCTTCAGCCCTGGCCATTACCTCACTTGTTTTAGATTGCATGATGCAGATCATTGAAATAGCACATGCCTGGCCCTGCCCGAGATAATACATCAGGAATTCACCTCCTTCTTCATTTTCCCTATACACATTTATACGTCCCTCAAGAACCAGAACGGCCGATTTAATATATTGACCAGTTCTCATGATTGTATCGCCGGCTTTGAATTGTTTTTCAGTCGCCTGTTTTTCGATAGTGTCAATCAGCTCCGGTTCAAACTGAGTAAAAATTTGCTTCCAATGCATCATTTTAGTTGTCAAGGATTTTTTCCATTTGGACACTACGGCTGCCTTTTATTAAAATATGAGTATTCCTGAGATCCTGTTGTGCAAGCCATTCTCTGGCTTGCACAGAATTTTCAAATTGTATATAAGGATGATCGATCTTTAAAAAATCGCCGCCAACCAAAACAACAGCCGTCCATGAGGACTGGGCTATTTGTTTGATGATCGCCTCATGTTCACCCAGGCTTTCTTTTCCCAATTCAGCCATACTTCCCAGCATCATTACTTTATTACCATTAAATTTTGCAAAATTTTCAATAGCCAATTTCATACTACTGGGGTTGGCATTGTAGGCATCAAGTATGATCTTGTTACTTTCTTTTTCTATTAACTGTGACCGGCTATTGGAAGGAAGATAATTTTCAATAGCAGTTTTTATTTTAGCTGAAGGCACCTTAAAATAGCTACCAACAGTTACAGCAGCTAAAACATTCGGGAGGTTATATTCTCCCACCAATTGTGTTTTTATTATGCTGTCATCAATACCCTGTATGATCTCAACTTCGAGATAAGGTTCATTTTTTTTTGCCTTACCGATAACATGTGCATCCGCTGTTGTGCCATATTTAATAATGCCGCTGATGCCCTTGCTCATATCCTGCAGGTAATCATAATCCCACATTACAAAAGCAAGCCCTTCATTGGTGCTGCGCAAATGATCGTACAATTCGCCTTTTGATTTTCGTACTCCTTCTTCGCTTCCAAAACCTTCTAAATGTGCTTTGCCGCAATTAGTGATTAATCCATAATTGGGCAATGCATACCTGCAATAAGAAGCAATTTCTCCCGGGTGATTAGCTCCCATTTCAATGACCGCCATTTCGGCATCATCCTTTATTTTAAGTATTGTTAGCGGAACACCGATATGATTATTCAGATTGCCTTCTGTTGTATATGTTTTAAATGTGGAAGAAAGAACGGCATGAATCAGTTCCTTGGTAGTTGTTTTTCCGTTACTGCCTGTAATAGCCAGCACCGGGATGTTGAATTGCTGCCGGTGGTGTTTGGCTAATTGCTGAAGAGTAGCAAGAACATCTTCTGTTAAAATAGTTTTGTCTTTAACCTCAAATTCTTTTTCATCAATCACTGCATAAGCAGCCCCATTTTCAATTGCTTGCTTTGCAAAAGCATTACCATTAAAGTTATCTCCCTTTAACGCAAAAAATATATCGCCTTGTTTCAGCTTCCGGGTATCGGTTTGAACAGAAGGATTTTTTTTATAGAGTTCGTATAATACTTCGATACGCATTTGACAAAGTTAAAGCCCCCTAAATCTCCCGCAAGGGGGACTTTAGAGTCCCCAATTCAATAAAGTCATTACGCATAACGGAATCTGAAACCCCTCCTTCGGAGGGGCTTGGGGAGGTCATAAAAAACCCCGGCGATATTGCCGGGGTTAAAGAATTTATTAAGAGGGAACTATTTTTTTGACTTCTTTGTCTTTGCACCTTTGGTATTCTGCCTTCTAGTTTTGTATTGCTGACCGGTTTTAAATCCATTTCCTTCCGGGCTACCCATTCTGTCCATAGCGCAACGGAAACCTAGAGTGCTTAGCGCCTGGTCTTCTTCAAGATAACGGCGGCTACCCGGTGTAAGCCAATAAGGACGATCGTTCCAGCTACCACCTTTATATACCCTTGATTTATCGCTGATCAATGTAGTTACACCATAGCCATAATAAGACTGGGATAAAGAGTCCCCATCAGCAAAGTTGATTACATTACCACGCTGATAATTTCTACGGTTTTTAACTTCTTCATCTTTGATATCAACCATTTTCACTTTACCGGTGCTATCTCTTTCATATTCGCCGGCATCGTTCTTATAAAGCTTTTGGTATTTATTACCACGGAAAGGAGCAGGCATATCATCAAAATCAAGTGTTGATAAGGGACGATAAACATCCTGTACCCACTCACTCACATTACCAGCCATATTGTAAACTCCAAAACCGTTCGGGAAGAAAGATTGAACAGGTGCGGTATAAAATGCCCGGTCGTTCAAACCACCAGCCACACCAGCGTTATCACCGGAACCTCTTTTAAAATTGGCCAGGAAAGTACCCTGCCAGCTTCCATGACGGGTGTCACGAAGGCCATTGATATTTTGAGACCAGGGATACATTTGTTTGTTGGAAGCCAATTCCTCACCTCTCTTTCCTTCTTTTACAGAAGGTCTTGGGTTTTGGTTGATCAAGCCATAGGCTGCATATTCCCACTCTGCTTCAAAAGGAAGCCTGTAATCGGGTTGCAATACGCCTGATTCCATTGTAGCCGAGGTAACCTTGGGTTCACCTTTTTTGGTTTTGATCTTGCCGGGAGGCGGAGGATCTAAGCCGAGCAAATAGGTCTTTGTAGTAAAATAATTATCACTTGACTGAGCACCTGGTTTTAAGTTAGCCTTATTGATATAACCTTTGCTCATCAACTCAACTTCATTTACCCGGTCAGTTCTCCATACGCAGAAATCATGAGCTTGTCTCCATGACACACCTACTACAGGATAATCGTTAAAACCGGGATGACGCAGGTAATATTCTACCAGCGGTTCATTATAACTTAACTCACTTCTCCAGCAAAGAGTATCGGGAAGAGCCGCATCAAGTATCTTTTGATTGGCCTCATCCCCATCTGCGGGAAATACTTTTCCAAGCCAATGGAGATATTCCCTGTAGTGAACGTTAGCTACTTCAGTACGGTCAATGTAAAAGGAGGGAACAGAAACCCTGCGGGGGATATTGTTCCAATCACCCATTACGTCTTCCTCGGTTTGACCCATTGTGAAGGTACCACCCTGCACAAATATCAAACCCGGACCGGTTTTCTGGTCTTTGGCTTTTGATATATTGTAACCACCCTGGTTCTTATCATTGTAGTTCCAGCCAGTTACATCAGACTTGTCTTTCTTTTTGGAAAAAAGTCCTTTTCCTTTACAAGATGCTATCAGCACTGCACAGGATAAGAGGATTACTAAGTTTCTCATTGTTTTTTGCATAAACCTATGAATTGGAATATTTTTAACGCCGGATGAGACAAAATATTGCCTCGTTTTCAGGTTTTACCTGCCGGGATTGCGAATATAGTCACTTTCGTAATATTGAGGAACGCAGAAATACTTTTTTTCAGGGTAAAAATTACCACATCTCATTAGTTATTCAATCATGAAAACTGGCTGTAAAATAGTTTCATTTGTATGGCTCCTGGCCAGTTCATTGCCTGCATCTTCGCAAAGGAGTTATGCTCAGCATTCTGTGCTTTCTTCAGGTAATTGGTATAAGATCAGTGTAAAGGATCCGGGCATTTATAAAATTGATGTTCCATTCTTAAATGCTCTCGGTATAAGTACAAATAATTTGGCTACAAATTCTGTCAGGTTATATGGCAATGGAGGCCAGCTGCTTTCGGAATCCAATGCCGGAGCCTGGACAGATGACCTGAAAGAAAATGCAATTATGATCGTTGACGGAGGTGATGGTATCATCAACGGATCAGACCATATTCTTTTTTATGCCGCAGGCCCGGATGAGTGGATAAAAGATTCTATCAATCAACGATTCTCGCACACAAAAAATATTTACAGCGACAGGTCATATTATTTTTTAAGTGTTGGAGGAAATGGGAAAAGAATAATAGACGTACCGCTTGTTTCTTCCCCCAATCTTACTGTTACAAATTTTAGTGAACGATATTTTCATGAATTGGATACTGTCAACTTTTTGGGCAGTGGAAAAGAATGGTATGGTGAAGAATTGTCTGACCTGCCGGGAAGATCATTAACAAGAAATTTCTCAGTTATTATTCCCAATATCACAACCAATGCACCTGTTTTTCTGCAAACCAATTGTGTGGCAAGATCAGTAGGAGTTGGTAGCCGGTTTGATGTCAGGATCAACAGTCAGCCGGCCGGTCAGTTGATCATTAACCCGACCACTGGTGGACAATACGACCTGTTTGCCCAACAGGCGACGGGGTTTTCAACCGCCGTCGCTGCCGGAAATAATATCGGTATCGGATTCACTTATGTTCCCGGCAGTTTTAATTCCCAGGGCTGGATCAATTGGTTTGAACTATTTACCCGTCGCAATATTTCATTGAATGGAGTTGATCAATTGTTATTCAGAGATTGGACAAGCGTTGGAAATAATATTGCTGAATTTGTGATAAGCAATGCGACTGCAAATACCCAGGTTTGGGATATCACCCATCCATTGAACCCAATGAAAATGCAGGGAAATTTTTCTTCTAATGAATTCAGGTTTGTAAATAGTACTTTAAGACTCCGGGAGTATGTGGCTTTTAATCCGGCAAACCTTTTACTGCCATCTGCTGACGGCAGAATTTCAAACCAGGATCTGCATAATGCTGCTCCCGCAGATATGATCATTGTTTCTCATTCAACATTGTTATCTCAGGCACAGAGGTTGTCTCAACTGCATCAGCAGCAAAATGGTTTACGATCCTTGATAGTAACTACTGAGCAGGTGTATAATGAATTTGGAAGTGGCAGTAGTGACCCGGTTGCCATAAGGGATCTTGTAAAAATGTATTACGATAAGTTCGGCACTAATGCTGCCGATAAGCCAAAATATTTATTACTCTTTGGGGATGCTTCTTTTGATTACAAGGACAGGATCAATGGCAATACAAACTTTGTTCCCGCCTGGGAAAATAATTTCTCCCTTGATCCATTGTCCACCTACACATCGGATGATTTTTTTGGTTTTTTAGATGATAATGAAGACATCAATTCGGGACTTGTAATGAACCTGCTTGATGTTGGTATTGGAAGAATTCCTGCAAAAAATATTGATGAAGCAAAGAACTTTGTTGACAAACTGGCTGATTATTTATCTCCGAAAAGCCTGGGAGCGTGGAGAAATACGATGACTTTTTTGGCAGATGATGAGGACAATAACCTGCATTTGCAGGATGCCGAAATTATTACGGCCACCGGGTCATCGGTATCTCCTGTTTTTAACCAGCAAAAGATATATCTCGATGCATTTCAGCAGGAGACCGGGCCGGGGGGTGGCAGTTATCCGCAGGCAGTGCAGGCCAGCAACAATCAAATCTATAATGGTACACTTATTTGGAATTTTAATGGACATGGAGGTTCAAACCGGCTGGCTGAAGAAACTATTCTTGACCAATCGCTGGTAAATAATTGGAATAACAGTAACCGGCTTCCTTTGTTTATTACGGCTACCTGTGATTTTGCACCGTATGATAATCCAGCCATCAATTCAATTGGTGAAAATATTCTGATAAGACCAAAAACGGGCGGCATTGCATTGATGACCACCACAAGACCTGTTTTTGCATTCAGCAACAGGATCATGAATGATAATTATATACGCTTTGCTTTACAGCCTGATGCAAATGGAAAATACCGGTCGCTGGGTGATGCAGTAAAAGATGCTAAGAATTTTACGTATCAATCTTCCGGGGATATAGCCAATAACAGAAAATTTACTTTGCTTGGCGACCCGGCACTTACACTTGCATTTCCATTATTGAGGGTGAGAGCAACAAAAGTGAATTCCGTTCCTGCTGCACAAGCTGATACACTGAGTTCAACAGAAAAAATCAGAATAGAGGGCGAAGTGACAGATGTACAAGGCAACCTGCTGACGAATTTCAATGGCAATGTTTACCCGATCGTATTGGATAAACCACAAACCATTACTACACTTGCCAACGACCCATCAAGCCAGCCAACAGGATTTCAATCACAGACCAATACTTTGTTCAAAGGAAAAGCTTCGGTTGTTAATGGAAAATTTCAGTTCACTTTTAAAATGCCAAAGGATATTAATTATAATTATGGCAACGGGAAACTGAGTTTGTATGCTGAAGACGGAACAAAGGATGCCAATGGGTATTTTATCAATTTTATTGTAGGAGGTGCCGGTAATAATGCGGGTGCTGATAATACCGGGCCAGAGATAAGATTGTTCTTAAATGATGAAAAATTCGCTAATGGGGGCATCACTAATCAAAATCCAATATTAATAGCTAAGCTCTCGGATTCTTCCGGCATCAATACGGCGGGTACTGGAATCGATCATGATATTGTGGCTACACTGGATAACGATAACCGGAAATATTTTATCCTGAATAATTTTTACCAGGGAGATCTTAATAGTTACCAGAAAGGGTCAGTTCATTTCCAGTTGCCTGAATTGGCCCCGGGTCCCCATTCCCTTAAGTTAAAAGCATGGGATGTGTTGAATAATTCCAATGAAGCCATATTGGAATTCACTGTTGCCAATGATGAGGAATTGGCGATCAGCCATGTGCTGAATTATCCCAATCCATTTTCTACAAGAACGCAATTTTGGTTCGAGCATAATAAACCCGGGCAGTCATTGAAGGTGTCAGTAGAAATAATGACGATAACAGGCCGTACAATAAAATCAATTACGCAGACCATTTTTTCTGATGGAAATAGGTCTGCCGGCATAGAATGGGATGGCAAAGATGATTTTGGTAACCGCCTTGGGAGGGGTGTATATCTGTATAAATTGCGGGTTATTGCAGGAAAAGAGAAAAAAGAGGTAATAGAAAAACTGGTCATATTATAAAAACCCATTTTTTTCTTTCAGATTACTACAAATGTGGTAGCCGGGATTACGATGAGAGTATTATTTTTGTCTTAACCGGGAGCCGATACAATAAAAAAAACCCGGAGACGTTAGATGGGCCTGAACCGGCAATTCCGGCTCTATAATTCAGTACCTTCCGAAGCGATAATTTCCGGAAAAAACCCCTGAAAATTCTTGTTTTTTTGTTTCGGATAAATTTCTATACTTTAGTTTTGTATTTGATCAAAAGCTCTATATTTACACCATTATTAAAAACTTACTAATGAGACCAACTGCTTTAAAACTAACTGCCGGAATCCTGCTTTTTTGTGGTTTATCATCTGCTGTAAAAGCCCAGGTTCAACCAATCAATGTCGTTACAACTGCTGTTCCTTTCCTTCGTATTTCACCTGATGCCCGTTCGGGTGGTATGGGAGATCTTGGTATTGCCACTTCTCCCGATGCATATGGTGGATTGTGGAATGCCGGTAAAGTTGTATTCAACAAATTAAATGGTGGAGTTGGTGCTACTTATACTCCATGGCTGAAAGACCTTGTAAATGATGTTTATCTCGCAAGCCTTTCTGGTTTCTACAAATTCCAGGACAACCAGGCTGTATATGGTTCACTTCGTTATTTCAGCCTCGGTAATATTACATTCACGGATAATCTGGGTAATGACATCTCTAAAGGTCGTCCCCGTGAATTTGGTATCGATGTTGGTTATTCCCGCAAACTGAATTCAAAAAATGGTATTGGTATTGCTTTAAAGTATATAAATTCTGATCTTGCCAATGGTTTTACACAGGGAAGCACTACTTACAAAACAGGTAACTCTGTTGCTGCTGACCTCGGTTGGTTCCATAATGGTATCAAAGCTTCCGGAAGCGGCTGGACCTGGGGTGTTGCTTTGACCAACCTCGGTGCCAAGATCGCATACACTAATAATGCAGATGCAAAAGATTTCATCCCTGCTAACCTTGGTTTCGGCGCTAACTATACAAAAAAGTATAATGACAGGAACCAGATCTCTTTTGGTGTTGACATCAACAAGCTGTTAGTTCCTACACCACCTGCTGAAGGTGATATAGCTGGTCTTGCAGAATACAGAAAAACAAGTGTTATCAGCGGTTGGTTCAAATCATTTGGCGATGCTCCTGATGGTTTCAGCGAAGAACTGAAAGAATTTGCAGTATCTCTTGGTGCTGAATATACTTACAACAACCAATTCTCACTCCGTGCAGGTTATTTCTATGAGAATAAAAATAAAGGTAACCGCCGTTATTTCACTGCAGGTTTAGGTATCAAATACAATGTATTCGGTTTCAATTTTGCTTACTTGTTGCCTACCGGCAATGGTGTTAGCCGCAACCCGTTGTCAAACACACTTCGTTTCTCTGTATTGTTTGACTTAGGTGATGGTTCAAGAGTAAAAGACAAAAAATAATTAGTAAGCTATTGTTATATAAACGTCCTGCTTCGGCGGGACGTTTTCTTTTACAACCATTCCGTATCCAGGATAATTATATTTGCTTTTAAAAGTATCATATGCGATACAGGATAGGATCAGGAATTGACTTTCACCAGCTGACAGAAGGCCGGGACCTGTGGATTGGCGGGGTAAAGATCCCGCATCATAAAGGTGCTTTGGGCCACAGCGATGCCGATGTATTGCTTCATGCTATTTGTGATGCTTTACTTGGGGCTCTTTCGTTGGGAGATATAGGGTTTCATTTTCCGGATACAGAGGCAGCATATAAAAACATTGACAGCAAAATATTACTACAAAAAACAAGATCGCTAATTGAAACAAAAGGATACCGTGTGGTAAATATTGATAGCACGGTTTGCCTCCAGGCACCGAAGATCCGGCCCTATATTGACGAAATGAGAAAATCGATCGCAGCCATACTTGGAGTTAGCGACAGTGATATTTCTATAAAAGCTACAACAACCGAACAATTGGGATTTGCAGGCCGGGAAGAAGGGCTGATGGCCCAGGCAACAGTGTTACTAACAGAGATGTAAACCTAAGGGCATTGCGGGTTATCTTTGCGGCGAATGACCACCGTTAAAATAAAGATCATCAATCATTCTGCCAACACATTGCCGGAATATGCAACTACCGGATCATCCGGTATGGATATAAGGGCCAATCTTAATGAGCCACTCACATTGCAATCGCTCCAGAGATATTTAGTACCAACAGGTCTCTTTATTGAGCTGCCTGCTGGATATGAAGCGCAGATCAGGCCCCGCAGTGGTCTTGCTATCAAACAGGGCATTACTTGTTTGAATACACCCGGTACCATCGACAGCGATTACCGGGGAGAAATTAAGATCATTTTGATCAACCTTTCTGTAGAAGAACAAGTCATTCATCCCGGCGATCGTATCGCACAAATGATCATACAGTCAACGGAGAAAGCAGAATGGTTGCCAGTAACAGAACTGGAAGTAACACAAAGGAATGCAGGAGGGTTTGGCCATACAGGAAAACAATAAATTATCGGGATGAAAAAAGCAACAGGTTTATTATTTACTATTTCAGCAACCATCTCTCTACTGTATTCCTGTCGCTCTACAAAAAAAATACAGACGGTCATCACTCCCAAAAAAGATACGATTGTTGTAGATACACCGCCGGTAGTCAATCTTCATGATGATTCTGTTGCTTTCATGACAGAGAGTTATAAACGCATCATCGAAAACCGTATCGGCTTCACTGCTTTTTCAGCAAAGATCGATGTTGACTATGAAGATGCCGAAGGAAAAAAATACAATGTGAATGCACACCTGCGTATGTACAAAGACAGTATTATATGGATATCAATAACGGGACCATTGGGAATTGAAGGGATCAGGGCTTATATAACCCGGGACTCAGTCAAACTTTTGGACAAACAGAATAAAACTTATGTAGCTCGTAGTGTATCTTACCTGCAGGAGGTTACGGAATTGCCGCTTGATTTGAATTCTTTGCAGGATCTGCTGGTAGGTAATCCTGTTTTTTTTGATTCTAATCTCGTTTCATATAGCAATTCAGGAGAAATGATCTCGATACTCAGCAATGGAAATTTCTTTAAGCACCTTTTTACTGTTGATGTTGAAAAAAAACTTCCCCGAAGCTCCAAACTGGACGACATGGGTGAACTAAAGAACAGGACTTGTTATCTTACTTACGAGGATTATGAGGATAAAAAAGGAATGAACTTTGCCCAGAAAAGAACGATCAATGTAGCAGAGAAAAAGAAATTGGATATCAAGCTCAAGTTCAAGCAGTATGAGTTTAATGAAACGTTAAGTTTCCCTTTCTCTATTCCCAAAAATTATAAAACAAGTGAATAAAATAAAATTTACTTTGCATATTGTCGTTTGAATAACTGATCCCGCACCCTGTTTTTTAACCCATCCATTTTTTATCTATGAGAAAAAAAGCATTTTTCAGCCTATTACTTTTATCAGGAATTTTTGCACTTTTGCCGGCCCAACCCGGCACCACAACTGATAAAGCCCAGCTTGAAAAAGAACGAAAAGAGATCCAGAAAGAATTGCAGGAGATACAGGCTGTTTATAATAAAGTAAAGGGGCAGACTAAGCAGTCATTGGGACAGCTGAGCATACTTAAACGTAAGATAGATGTCCAGGAAAAATATATCAGTAATATCAATAAGGAACTCAGAAGCATTGATGATGACATATACCTGAGCAACCTGGAAATTTACCGATTGCAAAAACAGGTTGATACATTAAAGGCGCAATATGCCCGTACGGTTGTATATGCATATAAGAACAGGAGCAGTTACGATTACCTCAACTTTATTTTTTCTGCCAATAGTTTCAATGATGCTGTCCGCCGTATTTCTTACCTGAAACGATACAGGGAATACAGGGAGAAGCAGGTAGCTACTATACTGGAAACACAACAATTGATTACTCAGCGAAAACAGCAACAGGAAGGAAGAAAAGAAAAAAAGAATGAAGCATTGGACAACCAGGTGAAGCAAGTGCAGGAATTAGCTGTCCAGAAAAAAGAAAAAGATGCTGTAGTATCAAAATTAAAATCACAGGAGAAGGATCTGAAAAAGCAAATCACAGCCAAACAAAAAAGGGATAAACAACTCCAGGGCTCTATCAATGCAATTGTAAAAAAAGAGATTGATGATGCAAGGAAAGCAGCAGAAAAAAAAGCAGCTGATGAGAAAAAGAATAATCCAACGGTAACGACAAATCCAACTACTAATCCGGCAACGAACCCGGGTACAACTACTAACCCAACAACACCCCGTGTAAAACCAACAACACCGGCTAAACCAACAGTGGTTTTTAATACAGACGCAGATATAAAATTGAATGCCGGCTTTGAGGGTAACAGGGGACGATTACCCTGGCCGGTTGATAATGGCTATGTCAAGATTCACTTTGGCTCCTATGCCATTGAAGGAACTCTGTTAAAGGGAGATAATCCCGGCATTACTATTTCAACACAAGTTGGTAATGCGGTAAAATCTGTTTTCGATGGTGAAGTAGTTGCAGTATTTAATCTTGGAGATGGAATGGCTGTTACGATCCGGCATGGAAAATATTTTACAACGTATAGTAACCTCACAGGGGTGGGTGTAAGTAAAGGGGCAACAGTAAAAACAGGCCAGGCTATTGGCAAAGCAGGCAAAGATGATGATGGTACCAGTGGCCAAATAGATTTTATCTTGATGATAGAAACAAGAAATGTAAACCCAGAGCCCTGGCTAAGAAAATGATTAATAAAAAGCCGTCAACGACGGTTTTTTATTACAAGAATCTCTCGTACAATTTTTCGTAGATCGGAATGATATTACTGATATCATATTTGCTGGCATGTTCCGCCGCTTTTTGTTTGAACTGTTTTAGTACAGCATCATCTCTTAAAATTTTGATGGCCTGCTGTCCCATCGCTTTTACATCACCCACTTCTCCCATATAGCCAGTCTCGCCGGGAATATTTATTTCAGATAATCCACCGGCGTTGGTAGTTACAACCGGTACACCTGCCGCCATTGCTTCTAATGCTGCCAAACCGAAGCTCTCATATTCAGAAGGCAGCAAGAACAAGTCAGCAATAGCAAGAATGTCCTCCATCTGTTCTTGTTTACCGACAAAGCGAATATCATCGCATAGATTCAATTCACGGCAAAGATCTTCAGCAGCCGGTCTTTCAGGACCATCGCCAACCAGCATTAACTTGCTTGGTATCTTATCATTTATTTCTTTGAATATGTTTATTACATCAGGAATCCTTTTTAGTTTCCGGAAATTGGAAGCATGCATGACCACTCTTTCACCATTAGGTGCAATTACTTTTTTAAAAGCATCGATCCCTTTCCGCTTAAAACGGCTTACATCCACAAAGTTTACAATGACCTCGATTTCTTTTTTGATGTCAAAATGTTTATAGGTCTCAGTGCGAAGATTCTCGGATACAGCCGTGATGGCATCGCTTTCATTAATAGAAAAAGTAACTACCGGCGCATAGGTCTTATCTCTCCCAACCAGTGTTATATCGGTACCATGTAAGGTGGTGATAACAGGAATATTTTTCCCCTCTTTCTTTAAAATTTGTTTTGCCATATAGGCTGCCGACGCATGAGGGATAGCATAATGTACATGCAAGAGGTCAAGATTATTATTCTTGATCACATCCACCATCCGGCTGGCCAGCGCCGTTTCATACGGCGGATAATCAAACAAAGGATAAGTGGGTACCTGCACTTCATGATAAAAAATATTGGGTGTAAAAGAACCCAGTCTTACCGGTTGCTGGTAAGTAATGAAGTGTACCTCGTGGCCATTTTGGGCCAGCGCTTTTCCTAATTCAGTAGCTAAAACTCCGGAACCTCCGAATGTGGGATAGCAAACAATTCCAATTCTCATAAACAACGTTTAAAGGGTTGACTAAGGTAACAGTTTTGCGACCGCAAAGTTTGCCGTTCATCTTAAATATTTGTGTTCTCTTTTCCTGTTTGCTTTAACTTTATCCAAATTCGGAAATATGAAGCAGTTTTTTCTACTGGCATTGATCTTTTCGGCAACAATACAAGGACAGGCGCAAAAGGAAGACTCAATAATGATCAAAAAAATTTCTGATGAAATATTGGTCAATGGAAAGGCGTATGAAAATCTTCGTTATCTCACTAAACAAATTGGCGGAAGGCTGGCCGGTTCACCGCAAATGGTGAAGTCAGAACAATGGGGATTGAAACTTATGCAGGAAAGCGGAGCCGATAAAGCCTGGAAGCAGGAATGTATGGTGCCGCATTGGGTGAGGGGGGGTAAGGATTATGCTTTTGCCATACAGCCATTTGGGAAATTACAACAATATCCTGTGACACTTAATGTAATTGCATTAGGCAATAGTATTGGCACCGGAAAAGAAGAAGTAAAAGCAGAAGTATTAATGGTAAACTCTTTTGATGATTTAGAAAAAAATAAGAATTCGGTTAAAGGGAAAATCGTTTTTTACAATTACAAGTTCAATGATACTTATATCAATACATTCAACGCTTATAGGGATGCGGGCCAATACAGGGGGCAGGGGGCCAGCCGTGCGGCAAAATATGGAGCTGTTGCTGTAATTGTAAGAAGTTTAAGTCATGCAGTTGATAATAATCCGCATACAGGAGCGATGCGATATGATTCAGCCTATCCCAAAATACCGGCAGCCGCTATTGGCTTAAGAGATGCGGATTGGTTAAGTGCTGAATTGGCAAACCCTAATAGGAAAACGATGGTTTCGCTAAAAACAAACGGACATTTTTTACCGGATACTATCGGCCATAATATCATTGGCGAATTAAAGGGAACAGAATTCCCGGATGAAATAATTACAGTGGGAGGACATCTCGACAGCTGGGATAATTGCGAAGGAGCTCATGATGACGGAGCAGGCGTAGTGCAAACAATAGAAATTCTAAGAGCATTCAAAGCGATCGGTTATCAACCCAAAAGAACTATACGCTTTGTTTTATTTGCCAATGAAGAAAATGGTTTGCGTGGAGGAAATAAATATGCAGATGAGGCAAAGGCAAAAAATGAAAAGCATGTTTTGGCTATCGAAAGCGATGCCGGCGGTTTTACACCAAGAGCATTGGGCTTTACCGGCAGCGAAGAACAATACCAGAAATTTTTAAGCTGGAAACCATTGATCGCTCCGTATGGCTGCACTGAATTCAATAAAGGCGGCGGCGGTGCCGACATTGGCCCATTGAACAGGGCTTTAAAAACTCCGATGGCCAGCCTTAATCCTGATACACAACGTTACTTTGATATCCATCATTCAAAAAGTGATGTGTTTGAAGCAGTGAATAAAAGGGAACTGGAACTTGGGGCTATTAATATGGCGGCACTGATCTATTTAGTGGATAAATATGGGTTATGAATTTTCTCACAGGTTCCCCGGATTTTCACAGAAAAACCAGTGTTCGTCCGTGTAATCCGTGAGAATAACAATCTACTTTAATTTTCAAGTAGTTTGTTAATCGCAGCATTCACCCTGTCAAAAGGGAAAGAAGTGACTACCTGCTGCATTTGTTTTTTTATTTCTTCAGTACAAAGATTGCCAATACTACCTTCATGAAGCCCCCTCTCAACCTCCCCCAAAGGAGGAGGAGAATAAGAACCGCCTTCAACTTTCTGACCAACTATTTTATATGCGTCACGAAATGGAATTCCCTGCATTACCAGCTTGTTCACTTCATCGACAGTGAAAAGGTATTTATATTTTTCATCCGCCAGTATATCTTTTTTGATCTCAACATTACTCAGCATCAGTCCTGCCATTTCAATACAATCTTTCAGTATGCTGAAAGCGGGGAATAAATGTTCTTTTAATAATTGAAGATCCCGGTGATAGCCTGAAGGAAGGTTGGCCGTCATCATCATGATCTCATTGGGCAATGCTTTGATGCGGTTACAATGGCTACGGATCAGTTCAAATACATCCGGGTTTTTTTTATGCGGCATGATACTGCTGCCGGTGGTGAGTTCTGCAGGAAAAGAAATGAAGCCAAAATTCTGGTTCAGGTATAAGCAGGCATCCATGCTGAGTTTGCTCAATGTATCAGCCACATTCGCCAATGATTGGGCCACTATTCTCTCCGCTTTCCCTCTTCCCATTTGTGCATACACAACATTATAATTGAGGTCTTCAAAGCCAAGCAATGTTGTTGTCAGTCTCCTGTTGATGGGAAAGGAAGAGCCATAGCCTGCTGCAGAACCCAGCGGGTTTTTATTTATGACAGAGTAAGCTCCTTTTAATGTGATAGTATCATCAACAAGACTCTCTGCATAAGCGCCGAACCATAAGCCAAAAGAGGAAGGCATCGCTAATTGCAGGTGCGTATAGCCCGGCAATAAATGATCTTTATACTTTTCGCTTTGCGTTTGTAAAAGATCAAAGAAAGAATGGATTGTTTTTGTCAACCCCTCCAATTCATTTCTTAGAAATAGTTTTATATCTACCAGCACCTGGTCATTTCGGCTGCGGGCGGAATGAATTTTTTTGCCAATATCCCCCAGCTTTTGTGTCAGCAATAATTCTATTTGTGAATGGATGTCCTCGACGTCATCCTGTAATTTGAATTCGCCTTTCTTTACCTGGAAATAAATGCTCTTTAATTCTTTTTGTAATTGAGACAATTCATCTTTCGTCAGCAATCCAACTGATTCCAGCATTTCTATATGCGCCAATGAACCGATCACATCAAAAGCAGCGAGATACATATCCATTTCCCTGTCTTTGCCAACAGTAAAAGTTTCTACTTCTTTGAGTGAGAGTGTATCTTTTTGCCACAACTTCATACAAGCTGGTTTAATAACTGAATATACAATTCAATTCCCTTTTTTATTTCATCAGTATAAATATACTCATCCGCCGTGTGACTTCTTGCACTGTCGCCCGGGCCTATCTTCAATGAAGGAAAATTCATTAATGCTTTATCCGAAGTAGTAGGAGAGCCGTAACTGATCATCCCGAGTGTTGTTCCTGCCACCACTAATGGATGATCGGTAGCAATAGAGCTGGAACGTAATCTCGTACTTCTTGGTTTTACCTCGCACTGCACATTTGATTTGATGATATCCAGCATCTCTTCAAATGTGTATAATTCATTTACCCGGCAGTCAACAACAAATTTGCATTGGGCAGGAACAACATTATGTGCTTTATTATCTGTTTCAATAACTGTCACACTCATTTTATTAGGCCCCAACAGGTCAGAAACTTTATCAAACCTGTAAGAAGAAAACCAATTGATATCTTTCATTGCTTTGTAAACAGCATTGTCACCTTCTTCTCTTGCTGCATGACCGGCACGACCGGTGCTGATACAATCCAGCACCATCAGCCCTTTTTCAGCAACAGCCATTTGCATTTGAGTGGGCTCACCAACTATGGCAAAATCGATTTTACCTAATTGCGGAAGCAAGGCTTCTATTCCATTGTGACCGGATATTTCCTCTTCGGCAGTGGCAGCTAATATAAAATTGTATTTGAGGGTTTCTTTATTATAGAAATAAAGAAAAACTGCGATCAATGAAACAAGACTCCCGCCAGCATCATTACTGCCAAGACCAAAAAGTTTTCCATCTTTTTCTATGGCCAAAAAAGGATCGAGAGTATATCCTTTATTGGGTTTAACGGTGTCATGGTGAGAATTCAGTAAAATAGTAGGCTTGTTTGCGTCAAAGAATTTATTCTTTGCCCAAACATTGTATAAGTTTTGTTCCGTCTTTACTTTTTGTTTCTCTAAAAAGTTCCGGATAAGTTCAGCGCTGTTGTCTTCTTCTTTGCTGAATGAAGGGGTAGCAATTAATTGTTTGAGCAGTTCAATAGCATTGGCCTGTAATATGGAAATATTGTTACTCATTAACGATAGTTGTTCCGGCAGTTCCCTGGACAAGCTTTGATAATTCCTGTGCATTCCCGATGATCACTTTATTGACCCCTGCATCGAGGGCAGCAAAAGCATTATCCATTTTCGGTATCATCCCGGCAATAATTTTTTCTTTAGATCTCAATTCCCGGTAGTAAAGGGGATCGATCTTACTGATAACGCTTTTTTCGTTGTTAATATCTAGCAAAACACCACTTTTTTCAAAAGAGTAAACCAATGTCACTTCATACTGATCGCTTAATCCTTTCGCCAACTCCTGTGCAATGGTATCTGCATTTGTATTCAGCAATTGTCCCTGTTGATCATGTGTGATAGGGGCAAATACAAGTGTAATGTTCTTCTCAAGTAAGTTAGTTGCAAGATCCGTATTGATAGCATCCACATCACCCACAAATCCGTAATCCATCACTGCATGCTTTCTTTTGTGTGCCAGAATGGAATCGCCATCTGCGCCGCAAAGACCAATCGCATTACAATTGTTTGCCTGCAATTGTGCCACAATATTTTTATTGATATAACCGGCATAGACCATCGTAACGATCTTCAACGTTTCTGCATCGGTGATCCTTCGCCCTTCCACTACCTGCTGCGGGATATTTAATTGTTCAGCAAGTCTTGTTGCTAATTTACCCCCGCCATGTACTAATATTTTTTTGTCATGGATCGCTGCAAATGCTTTTAAGAATGAAGAAAGTTTTTTCTCATCATCAATAATGTTGCCCCCGATCTTTATGACATAGAGTTTAGCCATTATGTTTAAGGATTTCAGAGAGTACAGCCTGTGCTGCCCACACCCTGTTGCCCGCCTGTTGTGTAATAATGCTCATGGGGCCGTCCAATATCTCATCACTCAGCTCAACATTTCGTCTTACCGGTAAGCAATGCATCACTTTGGCATTATTTGTCCATTGCATTTTTTTGTTCGTCAGCATCCATTTGGGATCGCTTTCATAGAGTTTTCCGTAATCTTTAAAAGTGCTCCAATTCTTTACATAAACAAAATCAGCATCCTTCAACGCTTCATCCTGGTTATGAGTAATGGTAGCACCTTTTGTAAATTCTTCGCTCAGTTCATAATCTTCGGGGTGAGTAATGACAAAATCGGCTTTGCCCCATGCATTGATCCATTGGGAAAAACTATTGGCTACACATTGCGGTAATGGTTTTACATGCGGGGCCCATGTCAGCACAATTTTGGCTTTGCCACCTGTTCTCAAAGGAAATTCTGTAAGATCTTCCTGTATGGTAATTATATCTGTTAGCGATTGTAAAGGATGAAGTGTGGCGCTTTCTAAACTTACTACCGGTATGCCGGCGTATTTGATGAATTGTTTTATGTACAACTCACTGTAATCGTCTTCACGGTTCTTTAATGAGGGAAATGTCCTGATGGCCAAAATGTCGAAATATTTTCCAAAAATTGGGGCGGCATCTTTTACATGTTCAACAGTATTGCCACTCATGATGGCTTCATCTTCGAATTCTAATGCCCATCCTTCCTGCCCAACATTGAAAATGATTGCTTCCATGCCAAGGTTCTGAGCAGCGATCTGAGTGCTTAGCCTTGTACGCATACTTGGATTGAGAAATAAACATCCGATGCGTTTGTTTGCTCCCAACGTTTTATCAGAAAACGGATCAGCCTTATAAGCCAGTGCCTTTTTAACTAAAGCATCGATATTCTTCACATCATGTACTGAAACAAAATTTTTCATATTAACTCGCGGGGGTTGAAACTAAATTCTCTATTTCTTCTTTTATTGAATCAATGAATTGTTCAGCATCTCTTTTCTTTAGTGCCAGGGATGGCAATAAGCGGATCACATTGGGTTTTGCCTCACCGGTAAACACTTTTTGATTCCAGAGCAAATTCTTTTTCAGGTCTTTTAATCCCTCCGGTACATCGAAACCGATCATCAGGCCACGGCCACGGACATTCTCCAGTTGAGGAATGCTTTCCAATTCATCTCTTAAATATTTACCGATCATTGTTGCATTGCCCATCAGTTTTTCTTCTTCGATAACTTCCAGCACGGCTAATGCTGCAGCGCAGGCTAAATGATTGCCGCCGAATGTGGTGCCTAATTGAAAATGTTTGGGTTTAATATGCGGGGCAATAATGATACCGGCAACTGGAAAACCATTTCCCATTCCCTTGGCCATTGTATAAATATCCGCATTCACTCCCGCAAAATCATGACTGAAGAATTTGCCGCTTCTGCCATAGCCGCATTGTACACTGTCAGCAATATAAACAGCGGCATACTCATCACATAAGCTGCGTATCTTTTTTAAGAAAGAAGAATCGGCAACGTTGATGCCACCAACTCCCTGTATGCCTTCAATGATCACAGAGGAAATTTTCTTTCCATTCTTTTCAAAACACTCTTCGAGTGCTGCTTCATCATTCAACGGAAGAAATATGACATTGTCGGTCTCGTTGACCGGTGCGATATAATTCTTATTATCTGTTGCTGAAACAGCCAATGATGTTCTGCCATGAAAAGCCTTACTGAAAGCAATTATCTTTTTTCTTCCATTATGGAAAGAAGCCATCTTCAAAGCATTTTCGTTGGCTTCAGCGCCGCTATTACAAAGAAAGAGCTGGTAATCTTCTTTGCCGGAGACCTTACCGAGTTTTTTTGCCAACTCTTGCTGCAGTGGTATCCTGATAGAGTTGGAATAGAATGCGATCTTTTCTAATTGCTCTTCAATTCTTTTCACCCAATGAGGATGTGTGTGACCAATACTGATCACTGCATGCCCGCCATAGAGGTCAAGGTATTGTTCGCCTTTATCATCCCACACATAAGAGCCTTTTGCTTTTACAATTGTGATCTCGTTCAAAGGATATACATCAAATAAATTCATGTCAATGTTTTAGAAATAATTTGCTTTAAGTTTTAAGCCGGCAGTCTCATCAAGCCCAAACATCAAATTCATATTCTGCACCGCCTGCCCGCTGGCGCCTTTTAATAAATTGTCAGCTACAGAATGAACAACAAGCATGCTGCCAACTTTTTCTAACTGGATAATACATTTATTGGTGTTCACCACTTGTTTTAAAAAAACAGGCTCTTTGGTGATATGGGTGAACGGATGACCAGAATAAAAATCTTCATAGAGCTTATTAAGTTCTATCAAACTGAGATCACAGGGGACTTGGGAGCTTATGAATATGCCTCTTGCAAAATCTCCTCTCCACGGAACAAAGTTTACACCCCCAACCCCTGAAGGGGAGCCAGGAAAGCTTTCCTGCAATTGATGAAGCGACTGATGTATCTCTCCCAAATGTTGATGCGTTAAAGTTTTATAAGCCTGGATATTATTTGATCTCCAGCTGAAATGAGAAGTGGCAGCCAGGGACTGACCTGCACCGGTGCTGCCTGTAATGCCTGTTGTATAAATATCTTTTAATAAACCTGCTTTTGCCAATGGTAAAAGTCCTAATTGAATTGTTGTTGCAAAACAACCGGGATTGGCAATGTTGTTGGCAGTTTTTATTTCATCCCTGTTCAATTCGGGAAGACCATAAGTGAATTTTCGATTTTCAATTTTCGATTTTTGATTTAAACGAAAGTCGTTTGCCAGGTCTATGACTTTGATCTTATCAGCGATCTTATTTTGAGTAAGAAAGTTCTCAGATTCACCGTGACCTAAGCAAAGAAACAGTACATCAATATCATCATTCAGTTCACCGGTGAATTGCAGATCAGCTTCTCCGACCAGATCCTGGTGAACAGAAGCTACCGGCTGCCCTGCATTGCTTCGGCTATGAATAAAAGAAACAGCTACATCCGGATGGTGGATCAACAAGCGAATGAGCTCACCACCCGTATAACCTGCTCCGCCGATTATACCGACTTTAATTGCCATCATTTTCTTTTTGAACTGCTTTATAAATAGATGTCTGGTTGCCGAATATTTTACTAAAACCTCTTACATCATCACCGGTAAACCCGGTATTCATCTCACCGTATTTTCCAAATTTGCTGCTCATCAAATCGTACTTGCTTTCGATGCCGGTTATTTGGAAACGATAGGGCATCAATTGCACAAATACATCGCCGCTTACATTTTGCTGGCTGTTCTCTAAAAATGCTTCGATATCTCTCATCACCGGGTCTAGTATTTGCCCTTCATGCATCCAGTTGCCGTAGAATTGTGCCAAAGTATCTTTCCATTGCAATTGCCATTTGGTCAGCACATGTTTTTCCAATGCATGATGTGATTTCAGGATGATCATCGGAGCCGCTGCTTCAAAACCCACTCTTCCTTTTATACCAATGATCGTATCACCGACATGAATATCTCTGCCGATGCCATAGGCGCCTGCAATAGACTGTAAGTATTGAATGGCTTCTGAAGGATGAGAAAACTTTTTGTCATCAACGGCAACCAACTCCCCTTTAGTAAAACTTAGACGGACTTCCTGGCTTCCAGACTTGCTGACTTGCGTCGGCCATGCTTCTTCCGGCAATATTCCTTTTGATGAAAGTGTTTCTTTTCCTCCCACACTTGTTCCCCACAACCCTTTATTTATAGAATACATTGCTTTGTCAAAATTCATTTCTACTCCCTTGCTTCTTAAATAAGCAATTTCTTCTTCACGACTCAACTTTAAGTCACGGATAGGAGTGATGATCTCCACACCGGGGATCATAATATGAAAGATCATATCAAATCTCACCTGGTCATTACCTGCGCCTGTGCTTCCATGCGCTACGGCTTTCGCATCCAATTTTTTTACATGCTCCGCAATATGTAATGCCTGGCTTAATCTTTCTGCAGATACAGAAAGGGGATAGGTATTATTCTTTAAACAATTTCCGAAAATGAGATATTTAATGATGCGGTCATAATATCCTTTTACCGCATCAATGGTGGTATGTGTTTTTACTCCCAGTTTATAAGCATGTGCTTCTATTTTTTTTAATTCATCATCACTAAAGCCACCGGTATTGACAATGATGCTGTGTACGTCATAGCCTTTTTCTTCACTGAGATATTTTACACAGTAAGTGGTGTCAAGTCCGCCGCTGAATCCCAAAACTATTTTTTTACTCATGCCCGTCAGAGATTAAAGAGGTGATGAAAAAAAGATTTCGGCTTGCCGCCGTTGTTGTTCTTATCTTTTTTCATAAATGGTCTTAGTAATTTCCATTGTTTAAACCGGAGCAAACGTTCAAAGCCTTTTACATTTTCTTTGAAATATTGTTTTGTTTCTTCCGGCTCATAATGATCTTTCGGATCATAAAGCATTGCTGTGCACATACAGTTCTTTCTTTCTTTACTCATCAGTATCTCATAGTTCACACAGCTTTTGCACCCGGCCCAGAAAGCCTCATCCTGTGTAAGCTCAGAATAAGTGACAGGTTCATAACCGAGATCACTGTTGATCTTCATCACAGCCAACCCAGTCGTTAATCCAAAAATTTTAGCTTCAGGATACTTTTCTCTTGATAAAGCGAATATTCTTTGCTTGATTGCTTTTGCCACGCCGCTTTTTCTAAATGCAGGAGCAACGATCAATCCGCTGTTTGCTACATATTCACCATGGCTCCATGTTTCGATATAACAAAAGCCCACCCATTCATTTTGATCAGTGATGGCGATGACAGCTTTACCTTCATCAATTTTTGATTCTATGTACTCAGGAGAACGTTTGGCGATACCGGTACCCCTTGCTGCCGCAGATGCTTCCATTTCATCTGTGATAGTTTTGGAGTAAACCTTATCGGCGGTTGTAGCCACCCTGATGATTATGTTTTGATCTTCCAAGTTGTGATAATTGTTATGTAGGGGTTCACCAGTCCAAAAAATATTTTTTTTCGGGGTAATTCACTGACAGGGACCATGGTGAAGGGCTCGTCCTGTCAGAACAGACGGGTACGTCGTGGACGGGAAAAAGTGAACACATCAAAGCCAACAGAATAAACACCGCTGGTGATGGAGCCGTGGAAGGCTAACTGTTTAGTATGTGTCAAAATGTTCGGCATGTAAATCGGGTACAAATGTATAATAATAATTGGTTTTGCAACCTCATTTTTTGTTATAAAATTGACTCCCAAATTTGGGTGTTAAAATGTGTATGGATAGTTGTTTTGTTACGGGGTTTAATCAGCAGAAGAATACAACAAGAAAATAGCAGGTCGTTTATGAATATCGGTTTTTTCTTTGTTCCACTCAACGATCGTTTTTGTTTTGATCCATTCATTCTTACCGGTAATATTAACAGCTAAACAAAGTTTTGTTGAAGGGGCACAATTCTTTAATATAGCCTCCAGCAATTGATTATTCCGGTAAGGGGTTTCAATAAAAATTTGTGTACAGCTCTTTTTAAAGGATTCGGTTTCCAAAGCTTTGATCGTTTTAATTCTTTGCTGGTTGTCTATAGGCAGGTAACCAACAAACTGGAATTGCTGTCCGTTCATTCCACTTGCCATCAGGGCTAATAGTATAGAACTCGGACCAACTAATGGTTTTATTGTATAATTCATTTCCTGCGCAATGGCTGCTAATGGCTGCCCCGGATCAGCTACTCCCGGGCAACCGGCTTCGCTGATGATGCCAATATTCTTTTTTCCTTTTATTGCTTTTTTAAATGATTGCGCCGCTGTAGCGGCGTCATCCATATTATGCCACTCATAATTATCGATCACCATTTCTTTCCAAAGCTGTTTAAAAAAACGACGGGTGGTTCTTTCATTTTCTGCAAAAAAAACCTGGCAATCTTTGATGGCTGCAATGATGTAAGTCGGAATTGCATCAAGGCCTTCTTCATCCAGCAATGACGGTATGAGGTAAACAGCTGACATGTCAACTTGTTTTTACTTTTTGAATAGTAAGTGTGGCAGCGATCACTGCATAGGCAGGAGCAAAAATTATAACGATATGTGCCAGGTAAAACAAAACACCATTACCGATTGCCAATCCTTTGTGCCTGCCAATAAGCTGAATGCTTTTTGAAGGAGTGAAACCATTTCTTGCCAAACTATAATCAAGCATGGAGAAACCAAAATAATAGCATTCCATCAGCAATGCGATCAGCGGGGTGATCCATCCTGCCAATGGTATCAAAGAGAGAAGAACCAATGCAACCAGATAAACTATTTGCCATCCGCAGCTTCGCAATGCTAATTTGATGCTCCGGGTACAATCTTTCTTCAGTTCAGACCAGTTAAATGAATGTTCCTTGCCTTCGATGATAGCTTCCGTTTTTTCACTCAGGTAAGCAAATAGCGGTGAGCCAATTATTAAAATAAAATATTTGAATAATGAGAAGTAAAATAGAAAAAGCATCAGCCGCATCATCATGCCCATCATTACAAAAAAGAAACTAAGCCATTCACTTCTTTCTTTCTGAAGCCATGCTTCAACACCCAGTTGACTGCTGACCCATGATATCACACCATCAGATGACCGCCAAAAAAAGATCATACCCACAATAAAGAGCAGGGTATAAATAATACCGGGAATAATGATCCACCGGAATAATTTATGTTGTTGAATGAACCGGTGAGCTTCTCCCCAGGATTGGACCGCTATGACGATTTCTTTCAGCAATGCGTTAATTTGAGCAATAAATATAGTTAAGAACCACGACTAAAAAACGTTTGAGGGATGAAGAAGCTGGATAAAGATTTTTATTTGCGAAAGGATGTATTATTAATTGCAAAAAAATTGCTGGGAAAAATACTGGTAACGAAATTTGACAACGTTGAAACTTCAGGGCGCATTGTTGAAGTAGAAGCTTATGCCGGCACTGTTGACAAAGCTTCTCATGCCTGGAGTGGGAAAAGAACGGCAAGGAATGAAGTGATGTACGCAGATGGGGGAGTAGCTTATGTTTATCTCTGCTATGGCATTCATCATTTATTCAATGTGGTTACTAATTACAAGGAAATACCCCATGCTGTTTTAATAAGGGGATTGGAGCCTGTAAAAGGTATTGAAGCAATGATCGAACGTACAGGTAAAAAAATCTTTGATTCTACATTGACAAGAGGCCCGGGTAATTTATCAAAAGCATTGGGAATATTCACCCGGCACAGCGGAACATCTCTGCAAAGCAAAGAGCTGTTTATTGCAGGCGACGATTTTACTTTTCCAAAAAAGCAAATAGGTGCTTCACCCCGCATTGGTGTTGAGTATGCTGCCGAGCATGCAATATGGCCTTACCGGTTTTATATAAAAGGAAATCTTTTTGTGAGCGGCAAACCGAAATAGGTTGTATTTTCAACTCAAATCTGGTTGCTTGAGCAAACAACAATTCAAATTCATTTCTCTTTTTGCCGGAATCAGCGTTTCCCTTTTGCTTTATTTTCTCAATCCTTTCGGCGTAAGTGATAAAGCAGCATTGGTGCTGGCTGTTGCCGGGTTAATGATCACCTGGTGGGTTACAGAAGCTTTACCAATGCCTGTTGTTGCTTTGCTGCCATTGATCCTTTTTCCTTTACTAAGAATAAATGATATTAAATCCACCGCCACTGCATATAGTAATGAAGTGATCTTTTTATTCATGGGGGGGTTTATGCTGGGACTCGCTATCGAAAAATGGAACCTGCACCGTCGCATTGCATTAAATATTGTGAGGCTTACAGGAACAAGCGGCGATAGAATTATACTGGGTTTTATCCTTGCAACAGGAGCATTGAGTATGTGGCTGAGTAATACAGCTACTACAATGATGATGTTCCCGATAGCACTATCCGTTATTCATGTAATGAAGGAGAATAACAAAGGAGAAGGAAATATCCGCAATTTTTCTTTAACCATCATGCTGGCCATTGCGTATGCTTCCAATATCGGGGGCATAGGCACCATTATTGGCACACCGCCGAATGTAGCTTACAAGACTCATATCAAAGAAACGTTCAATTATGAGATCGGCTTCGGCGATTGGATGCTAATAGGTACGCCGCTGGCAATACTATTATTGGTAGTACTTTATTGGGTAATGGTAAAATGGCTTTTCCCTAACCGCATTCGCTCAGATAACAACACAAAACAATTGATAAAAAATGAGATCGATCAATTAGGTCCTGTATCTGTTGCAGAAAAAAGGGTGCTGATCATTTTTATTTGCACTGCTTTGCTGTGGATATTTCGCCAGCTTATCAATGAAGCACAAAATTTATTTACACTGGATGATAATATCATAGCCATTGCCTGTGCAGTTGCTTTATTCATTTGTCCATCCGGTAGTAAAGAGGAGACTAAAGATTCTCTTTTGGAATGGAGCGATACCAGCAAAATGGCCTGGGGCATTTTATTATTATTTGGCGGAGGTATTGCACTGGCCAAAGCATTGGAAGGGGCTGGCCTGATGGAACAATTGGGTACATGGTTGGCACAGTTCTCAGGCAACGGGTTTGCTCTTCTGCTTATAATCGTTACTGTTTCTCTTTTTATCAGCGAAGTAATGAGCAATGTGGCACAGGTTATCATCTTTGCACCGGTAGTATCATCACTGGCCAGTGCGATGGGTATGGATCCGCTTTTGTTAGGTATTCCGATGACATTAGCTGCCAGTTGCGCCAGTATGTTGCCAATGGGCACACCGCCAAATGCAATAGTGTTCTCCAGCGGTCAAATAAAATTGAAACAAATGCTGAAAGCGGGTTTTGTGATGAACATCGTTTCAATCATATTGATAACATTGTTCTGTTGGTTCCTGCTTCCGTTGCTGATGAAAATGTAAGACCAATCTTAAAAAAAGCTTCGGAGACCCGAAGCTTTTTTTAGAGAAGTTTTGATTCAGGATTAGAACCTCGGGCAGTTCAATTTTTTGGCATCAGGATCTCCCGGTTTCTTAATAAAGATAAGAGAGATCTCCATACCACCTCTTGTATTGGATGCCGGTTTAAGACTTGAAGTATTTGCATCATAAGAAGCGCCGATCAATACCCCTTTGAATTCTAAACCGATATAAGGAATAACCGCATCATTAAAACGATACCAGGATCCCAGGTAAATATTTACCGGGTCCACTTCATTCTGGTTTACATTATAAGAGAAAGCACCACCCACTATAGTGTTGTGAGCTTTGCCCTGCATGCTATGATTGGCGGCAATATGGAAAAAGTTATAAGATCCTACTGGTATCTTTCCTCCTGCCTGCAGCGTTGTTCTTGCTGACAATAAATATTCACCCCCTTTAAAAGTTTCTTTGGGGCGGTTGATATGATACATGGAAGCGCCGAGATAAAAATTATTATAGCCATTGGTACTTCCGTTATAGAATATACCGGCATTGATATCTACATAATTTACGCTTACCTGTTTGTTAGTGAATATCTCGCTGGTAACACCTGTAAAACCAAGTGGTGTCAGCTGGTCTTCAAATAATACTTTTGTTACATCAAGACGTTTACTTACAAATGTGCCCTGGAAACCAGCGCCTATCTGGTGATAACCATTCTCGTCAAGTCCTTTGTGATAGGCAAGAGATAAACCTCCATAATTAGTTACCAGCACCCCATCGCCTGCATTATCACTCACACCCAAAAGACCAACACCCATTTGATCAATTTCTGCCAGCCGGTTTTTCAATACACCAAAATCAACAGAGGCTGTTTTGGTAACAAATGCATTATTGATAGTAGGCCATTGGTTACGATAGTTGCCGGCCACACGGAATGTTCCGTCAAACTTGCCTGTCAATGCAGGGTTCATTGTAAGCGGCGAGGCAAAGAATTGGGAAAAATTAGGGTCCTGGGCTGATGTCACACTCACCAAAGCCGCACCTGTTATCAGGGTAAAAAGAATTTTTTTCATCACAGCATTAAATTTTTTCACTGGTCAGACGGTAGTGTAAGCCAAACGGAAAATATCCAGATAAATGATAGAACGTCCTGAATCCTGTTGAAATTGCCTTAGCCTGCCTATCCGCCCGGTACGAAACGGAAAAATACAACAATTTTAGACCCGATTTGTAGAATTAATGCTGCTTTTTACGGGAAATTGATTGGTATTATCACATCTGTACCTTGGTTCCAAAAGCAAGGTCGCCCGCATCGCCAAGACCGGGAACTATATAGCCTTTGGCAGTCAATTCATCATCAATATCCCCGCACCAGATCGTTACCGAAGGTTCTTCCCTCAGCACATATTCGATACCAACGGTACAGGCAATAGCGGCTACGATATGTATAGAACTTGGTTTACCTTCTTCTTTCAAAAAATGAATAGTTTTTACGAGGGATGAACCCGTTGCCAGCATAGGATCAGATATAATGACCACTTTTCCTTCAAGATCAGGACAGGCTACATAGTCAAGGCTGATCTCAAAACTGCCATCTTTATTGTGTTTGCGATAAGCAGAAATGAAGGCGTTATCGGCTTTGTCAAAATAATTCAACAGTCCCTGGTGCAGGGGCAAACCTGCCCGCAGAATAGTAGCCAGTACCGGCTGTTCTTTCATCATTTTATGTTCGGCAATTCCAAGCTGGGTTTGAATTTCTGTTTCTGTAAAAGGCAATACTTTACTGATCTCATAAGCCGCTACCTCACCAATGCGCTCAAGATTACGGCGAAACCGCATCCGGTCAGTTTGAACGGTCACATCTCTGAGTTCACCGACCCAATTGCTGACCAAAGAATGTTGCTGGCTGAGATTGACTATCATTTTTGATTTTTGGTTTTAGATTTTTGATTGTCCTCAGATCAAAAATCACCAATGGATTTGCAGTACATTTGAACTGAAGCAAATCTAAAATCAAAAATCGGCAATCAAAAATAAGATTATGGTTTATCGTGCTATCGGCATCATGAGCGGCAGTTCACTGGACGGGCTGGATATTGCATTTGCTGAGTTTCATGAGAATGCCGGTAAGTGGACTTACGAACTAAAATCAACAGCATGTTATCCTTATGACGAAGAATGGACAGGCCGGCTAAAAAGTGCAACAAAATTATCCGCAATGGATTACCTGTTGCTTCATGCCGATTATGGTCATTATACCGGGCAAAAAGTAAATGAATTTATTGAAGAACACCAGCTGCATTACCAGGTATCATTGATCGCTTCGCATGGGCATACTGTTTTTCATGTGCCGGCAAAAAAAATGACATCCCAGTTAGGAGATGGTGCTGCCATTGCTGCTGAAACAGGGTTGCCTGTTGTAACAGATCTGCGGGCAATGGATGTAGCATTGGGCGGACAGGGCGCACCGATCGTACCTATTGGAGAAAAGATATTATTAAAAGAGCATGATTATTTCCTCAATCTCGGCGGTATCGCCAATGTGTCGGTAAAGGCAGACCCCTATATCGCTTTTGATATTTGTCCTGCCAACAGGGTATTGAATATGCTGGCCAATGATGCAGGAAAAAATTATGATGATGGAGGAGCAATGGCGGCAAGCGGCGCTGTCAACACAGCATTGCTTGAAGAATTGAATCGGCTTGACTATTATAAACAATCCTATCCAAAATCACTGGCAAATGATTTTGGAACAGATATCGTTTACCCATTAATAAAAAATAAAGCAATAGAGGTAAAAGATGCATTAAGAACCTATGTTGAGCATATTGTTTTCCAAATACAAAAAGCAATTCCCGGTTTGGAAAACTTCAAACCTCAAACTTCAAACCTCAAACTTTTAGCTACCGGCGGCGGCGCTTTCAATACATTTCTGGTGGAAAGGCTCAGAGAAAATTTAAAAGAACATAGTATAGAAGTAGTTATTCCGGAAGCAAACCTTGTCAGTTATAAGGAAGCATTAATTATGGCATTTATCGGCGTATTGCGTTGGCGGCAGGAGTATAATGTCTTATCTTCCGTAACCGGGTCTTCAAGAAATAGTATTGGCGGGGCGTTATGGACAGGGCAGGAGGCCTGATAGTTAAACCAACTAAAAGCTTAGTAATGGAAGAGGTCAGGAAAGCTTCATCATCAACAAATGGTCATTCCCATATACCTGAAATGGGATCAGTATCAGAAGTATTGCAATTCAAAAAATTACAGGAAAGATTCCTGCAGCAATTCGAACATATTTTCCCGGATAAATTAGCGCCACGAACTGTTATCATCATTCCTTCCATTACAATGGATGAAGAGATCTTGTCCAAGATAAGCGGCATCAATCATTATGAAGAAAGAATGTTGTGCATGCTGATGCTGTTGCGTATGCCCCGCACCAATGTGATCTATGTTACCAGTCAGCCGATCGACCCTGTTATCATAGATTATTACCTGCATATGTTGCCGGGCATCACAGGTTATCATGCATTGAAAAGACTAACGTTGCTTAATTGTCATGATCATTCTTCAAAGCCACTAACACAAAAAATATTAGAAAGACCAAGACTTATCCAGCGTATCAAAGATTTTCTTCCACAAGATCATGAAGCACATATGTCCTGCTTCAATGTAACCCCGTTGGAAAGATCGCTGGCTGTGCAGTTGCAGGTTCCCATTTATGGTTGTGATCCTGATCTTTATGAGTTGGGAAGTAAAAGCAATGGCCGCAAACTTTTCCGGGAATGTGGATTGAATGTACCTCCGGGGTTTGAAGACCTGAAGACAGAAGATGATATCATCAATGCATTGACAAAGCTGAAAGAACAAAACCCCGCATTGAAAAAAGCAGTGGTAAAAGTGAATGATGGCTTTTCCGGAGATGGCAATGCTATATTTTCTTATAAAGGTTGTGATGAGGCTACTGACCTGAAGCAGTGGATAAAAGATAACCTTCAACCAGCATTGAAATTTGTTGCTCCTGATATTTCTTATGAAGTATTCATGGCAAAATACAAAAGCATGAAGGGCATTGTGGAAGAGTTTTTAGAAGGGGAGATCAAAGAATCACCATCGGTGCAATGCCGGGTTACACCCACTGGTCATTTTGATGTGATCTCAACACATGACCAGGAATTAGGTGGAGAAAGCGGGCAGGTTTATCTCGGTGCTCATTTTCCTGCATCCAATGAATATGCAGTTGAATTAGGTATTATGGGCAGAAAAGTAGCCGAAGTATTGAAAGAAAAAGGAGTGCTGGGCCGCTTCGCTGTTGATTTTATTTCTATCAAGGAAAAAGGCCAGTGGAAGCATTACCCGATCGAGATCAACTTACGTAAAGGAGGTACCACACATCCATTCCTGATGCTGCAATTCCTTACAGACGGAATGTATGATGAAGAACAGGGATTGTATTATACATCCAAAGGGCATTTAATACGTTATTATTTCTGTTCTGATAATTTGAGAAGTGATAAATACAAAGGTCTTAGCCCGCATGACCTGATTGATATTGCCATGGTAAATGATCTGCATTACGATGGCAGTTCGCAGGAAGGGGTGATGTTTCACCTGATCGGTGCCTTATCACAATATGGAAAGCTCGGCGTGGTTTGTATTGGTAGTACGCCACAACGGGCAAGAGAATTTTATGCAAAGATCGTGTCGGTATTGGAGAAAGAATGCTGACCTTACCCTATGAGTAGTGATAAAACCATACGCCAAAAAGAAAAACCTGATACCGTTGTAAAATTACTGAACCAGTATTTTGATGTAATGGTAAAGGAGATCATTGCACAAAGTGGATTAGTAGATAAATTCATGGGGGATTGTGTAATGGCCGTATTCAAGGGAGAGTATCATTTGGACAAGGCTATTGATGCCAGTCTTGCCATTAGAAATAAAATAACAGCTTTGCCAGCCATAGGAGATTTTTCACCCAAGGTTACAATCGGCATCAACAGCGGTGAAATGATATCCGGTAATATCGGATCGGCTGCATTAAAGCGATTGGACTATACAGCAATTGGTGATACGGTGAATACAGCACAACGATTAGAAAGTGTTGCGGAAGAAGGGCAGATCGTTATTGCCGAATCCTGCTATGAAAAAATAAAACAATCATTCCGGTGCAAAAGGGTAGGAGAAAAAAGTTTAAAGAATAAATCAATTGACCTGGTAGTGTACGAAGTGCTGGATTGATCCCTTTCAATGATCTACTATGCAGTACGATAAAGTGTATAATTTTTTAATGGCAAAGTTGGAAAATGAGTTGCCGGCTCATTTAACTTATCATACCGCCTCACATACGGAAGATGTATTAAAGGCTGTTGACATTTTGGCTGCCAGCGAAGGCATTACCGGCAATGCACTTACTTTATTAAGAACAGCAGCGCTGTTTCATGATGCCGGTTTCCTGCAGCAGTCCGAAGACCATGAAGAAATATCCTGCATTCTTGCCAGGGATCATCTTCCCGATTATGAATATTCACCTGCGCAGATCGAACATATTTGCAAGATCATTATTGCTACAAGGTTGCCACAGTCTCCAACTGATATTTTTAGTCAACTACTTTGCGATGCGGATCTTTATTATCTCGGCACTGGTGAGTACACTGATAAAGCAGCGAAATTATTCAATGAGCTTACCGTTACCGGTCCTTTTTATACCGAATCGGAATGGCAGATCAAACAGATCGAATTCCTTTCTACACACAAATATTTTACAAGGTCAGCGGCCAACATGCTTGAAGCAAACAAGCAAAAAAAGTTGGAAGAACTGAGTTTACATCTTGAGAAAACACTTGCCCCACATACTGAGGACTCAGCCGCCAGTATTTTGCAGGATTCATTGCTGACCATCATTGGTGTTACCATTGCTGCAGTAGCATTGAAATTGTTTTTAGTTCCAAATCATTTTTTTGATGGAGGCATCACCGGAATTTCATTGCTGGTGCATGAAGTGTATGATTTCAACCTGGGCCTGGTGATCGTTGTGCTAAACCTGCCGCTTATCCTCATCAGTTACTTTTCTATCGGTAAACGATTTGCTTTCCGTACACTTATCAGTGTTATACTGCTGGGAATTTGTCTCTTATTGATACCCAATGAACCGGTAACTGCAGATAAATTGTTGATCAGTGTTTTCGGTGGCGCTTTTTTGGGAATTGGTATTGGATTGATCATGCGGACAGGTGCAGCATTGGACGGAATTGAAGTGCTGGCTGTTTATACATTGAGAAAAACATCGTTCACTATCACCGAGATCATCCTTGGTATCAATATCATCATTTTTACTATTGCAGGTTTTCGGTTCGGTATTGAAACAGCGCTATATTCTATCCTCACTTATTTTACAGCCACCCGTTGCATTGATTATGTAGTAGAAGGGTTGCAGGCCTATACAGGTGTTACCATAGTGTCCGGAAAAAGCGAGGAGATCAAATACCAATTGGTAAATAAATTGGGCAGAGGCATTACTGTTTATAAAGGAGAAAGAGGATTCTTACCCGGCAAATTTGAAGTAAGCTCTGAATGCGATATCATTTTTACAGTCATCACCCGTCTTGAGTTGCGCAAGCTGAAAAATTTAGTGTATGATGTAGATCCAAAAGCTTTTGTATTTGCGAATACGATCAAAGAAGCATCAGGCGGTATCATCAAAAGAAGGCATTCGCATTAAAGCCCCAGCACTTCTCTCAATCTTCCATAACCACTCCGGCTCACCGGCACTTTTATTCCTGAACGGAGAACGGCCACATGATTATCTTTTTCGTAAGGGTCTATTCTTGTTATTTGCTGGACATTGACAATATATGAACGATGACTGCGGACAAATTGCTGTTTGTCCAATGACTGTTCAAAGTGATTCATCGTTTTGTTCTTTAAAAAATATCCATCCCTGGTGTGGATCTTCACATAATCATCCGCTGCTTCAAGATATAGTACATCATGCACGGGAATGATCTTGATCTTGCTGCCATCTTTAATAACAATACGCTGACTTTGTGATGGAGATTGAGAAGCCGTTTCTAAAAGATCCTGTGTTGCTTTTTCAGGATGGGTAGCTTTTTGTTCCTGCCATTTCAGCAAGGCTTTATCAAAACGCTGCTGGTCGAATGGTTTTAATAAATAATCAATGGCATGTGCTTCGAATGCTTTGATCGCATATTCATCAAACGCTGTAGTGAAAATAACTGCCGGCGGATCATCCACCAGCTCCAGCATTTCAAATCCATTGATCTTCGGCATTTGAATATCGAGGAAGATCAGGTCGGGCTGATGCTGCTGAATAGCTTTTACTCCTTCAAAGCCATCACCGCATTCTGCGGTCAATTGTAATTGCGGATGTTTTTGTAAATATTCTCTTACAATACTTCTTGCCAATGGCTCATCATCTATGATAACTATTTTACTCATGATTGTGTTTGCGGGATTTTAACTGTTGTTGTAAAGATATTTTCTTTTGCCTGTGTACTAAGCAGGTCATTTCTTGCGAATAATAAATATAATCTTCGTTGTACTGATTTTAATCCAAACCCTGTTCCTTGTTGCGGCGAAGATGTTTCGGGGTCAAAAGGATTTATTACCCTTATGACAAGATTATTTTCTTCATGGGCTGCATATAACCGGATGATCGTTTCGCCTGTCGTATCATATAAACCAAATTTGATCGCATTCTCAACGATCGGCTGCAACAATAGCGCTGGTAGTTTCAAAACCGGTGTATTTTCATCAATATTTACTTCGGTGGCTAAGCGGTTGCCAAATCTTACTTTTTCAATATCAAGATACAGCTGCAGGTATTGCAATTCCTCCTGCAGTGTCACCCATTGGGTTTCTTCTTTTTTAAGGGTGCCCCGCAAAAAATCAGATAGCTGCTGTACCATTTTTCTTGCTTCTTCCGGTCTTGCGCCGATCAGCGCATTGATCGAGTTTAAACTATTGAATAAAAAATGCGGTTGTAATTGCTGGCGTAGTTTGAACAATTCAGCTTCTTTTGTCAATTTCTCAGCATCCTGGTTTCTTTTATCCAGTTCGTTTTTTTCCTGTTGATTGTACCAAAGAATGCTGATCATGGTAATAAAACCCAATAATAAAAAACCAATACTGAAACGTACAGATAAAGAGTGATGTAAGAAATCAGTATAGCCTGCATAATCTGCTAATGTTAATTTTAAAATCCACTTGGTAAGAAGGAACCATATACCTGTCAGGAAAATACAGATAAAAAAAATATTCATGTACTGTCTTCCTCTTGGTAAATAGAACCGTAATATCTGGATAACGGCCAGGCAGGACAGCATCAATAATAAATTACTGATGAGACTGTCAAATATGGCTACCTCTGTTTTTAATCCAAGAAAATAAAGTATGAGAGCATGATCACAAATGATAGCAAGCCACCAAATGCTGAAATTGATCCTGAACCGGTTTATAGGGAATGGTGATGAGTTCATGTGTCAGGCAGGTTTCAGTAGTTGGGCAGGTTCTTCGGCAAAAAACTGTTCCGCTTTTTTATAAATGATATCAATGTAGGCAGCAGCATTCTCTTTTTCTTCTATCCGGCTATACAATTCAGCACCATCAATCAATTCATCTAATTGGTATAACTCACTTACGTTCACAAATTTCCATTGAACCAATTGTAGTTCCCGGTTATAAAAGGTTTCCTCTTCCCGTATTCCCATCAATTGTCCTTTGGCAAATGCTTCTTTGATAGTAGAAGCGCTGATCAGCCGCAGTTGCTCATCAAACTGTGCGGTATGTTTTCCATCGCCGCAGATGATGCGAAAAACGATTTTAGCAAGATACCAGTTCATAGTTGGTTATGGTTTATGCAGAAAAAGACAGCAATGGCTGTCTTTCTTTTAATAACTTTTTATATCAATGCCGCCAAACAGGATCGTTCCTTTCAACACTAATCTTTTTGGGGCGCCTTCGGGAGAAGCAGTCATGGTTCTTTTGTCTTCAACGCCACCAAAAATTACGGCGGCCTCAGATTTTACTTCCCAATGAGAAGGAACAACCAGTTTGGTGCCGCCGAAGATCGTAGTAAGATCAATGATGGCTGTTCCATTGAAATCGGCACGGGTCAGGTCCACTTCAGTGCCGCCGAAAATACTTACCAGGTTACCACCCCTGAAATTTTTTGAAAGAACATTCTTTTTTGTGCCTCCGAAAACAGAGGTGGCCTGTATAAAATCTTCTTTGCTGTCAAATGTCTCATCAATGACCGTAGCATCTTCTATTCCACTGTTGGGTTGATTTTTTTTTTCATCCCTCCCTGCGTTGCTGAGACGGATATGTCTTAAAATAAAATAAAGACCAATAATAATGAGCACTACCGGCCATACATAGCGCTTTATAGTGATGTCAGGATCTATTTCAGGAACAAGAAATGCACCACCTACAAGCATGAGCACCAATGGTGCAAACAATGATCCATTGGTAAAAATTTGTTTGATCGCAAGAAAGAAGCCTAATGCTATAAGCAACATTTGCCATGTAAATACCCAATGAGGGATATCTGTTACAGTTGCTTTTAATAAAAAGGCAACACCAACCAGCAGGATAAAAAGACCTGTCCATATACCACTGCTGCTATTCGTATGACGGCTGCCCATATGTACATTCCACTCCGCCCTGCATTGGTCCCTTCTTTTTCTTTTTTCTTCTTTCCATTTTCTTCGCTTCTCTTCGAAGCTTTCCTGATCTGACATATTCTGAATTTTCGTCAAAACTATGCAGGCATTGGATGACAGGCAATAGTCAATGGGCAATATAAAGGCAGGGGTCGGTGAATGGCAGAAAAGAGCAGGTGAAAGGGGTACATATATACCAAGGGGTGGATCAAAAACGGGTCAGGATAAAGATGAACTCCAGATCAACTGATAAGGCTCACTTTTACCTTTGATACAGGTAAATAAAAAGCTGGTGATAAAAGGCATATTGATATGTTCGCCGTCATTAGTTTCAATGGCCATGGTACCGCTTACATAAGTTTCTGTTGAAGAAGTTTCAATAGCTTTCAACCCTTTTGGCATAGCCTGGTTACCATAACCCAATTCATTGCGGCGGTAAGCCAGTCTTTCTACAAGGTTTTGAACAAATTCAGGCTCATCGAAAAATGCGGAGATGTGTAAATGTTGTTTCATAACAAAGGGTTTTAACTGATAGGACCCTTTTCATTTACACTATATCTGACCTGCTGAGGGTCTTGTAATCTTAGTTACGATAATAAGATGCAATTAGCCCTGAATTGCTTATTAAGGGAATGTGAAAGTCTTTACCAGGAATGAAAGATGTTGATCTACGGCGTCCATTCATTATGTATAATGCCGACGAGGTAAGGTTTGCCCTGGTATAGTCTATACACAAGCTTGAGACCCCGGAAATCCAGACCATCATATTTTTTTTCAAAGCCATCAAAAAAATAATGTACTGTGTTTGCACCCGGGTAGAAATCTTGTGAGTTGTCAATATCGGTACCAGCATTTGTATATTGGTTGAAACTGTGCGGCGCTTTGAGAAAATCTACATCATACACATAACGGTTAAAATACTGTTTAACTGTCAGGATAGAATCAGGGTCCTCTTCATCAAGCCAACCTAAACCCCAGGAGATTTTTTTATTACTCTTTGCGAGGGCCTTAAATTCTTCTCCATGTAAGATACGGGCTGAAGAATCCGTGAATGTATAAGGAGCAAACCGCACTCCTTCTGTAGGATGAAAATAAGTAGCCAGCGAATCGTAGTTTTTATTCTTAATGAGTGTCAGTATCGTTGTTGAGGTAGTAAATAATAAATTACTGTCAATACGTTTTTCTTCTGGTGGAATATTAACAACAGGGTCTTTGATGTTGCCACTACTTTCCTTGCCAGGTATGGTTGTCTTTTTATCATGATGTTTACAGGCGAAAAACGCAATGGTGAAAAGAAAGAAGATGTTTTTTCTCATGTGTAATTATTTTATAAAAGTAAAACTATCGCCGTCAAATAAACCAAGATCACTCAATTTAAGATGTGGGATAACCAATAATGCCATAAAAGAAAGTGTCATGAACGGAGAGGCAAGCGTAGAGCCTAATTCTTCCTTGGCCATTTTGTCGAGTTGTTCATAATGGGCTGCTATCATATAACCATCTTCATTGCTCATCAATCCGGCCACAGGTAATGGGAGGGCCATTTCTGTCCAGCTCCCTTCAGGTTCAACAGGGCAAACACAACTGATGCCGCCTTTATTTTGAATTACAAGGTTCACTGCATGGCAAATACTTTTGTTGTCTGCGCCAACAGCAACTATATTATGGCTATCATGTGCAACAGAAGATGCGATCGCTCCTTTCTTTAAACCAAAATTTTTAATAAATGACACTGCAATTTTTGCATCATGATACCGGTTTACAACAGCGATCTTTAATATATCCTGAGAAGGAACAGGAAAAATGTAGGATCCGTCATCCCATGATTCTTTAATGATCTTATTGGTGATCAGTTGACCGTCTAAAGCTTCTATAACAAGGATCGTTTTTTTACCACGATAATGAACCATGTAATCATTAGTAGATGTTGGCGAGCAGCCAAACTTGTTTATAGTGCCGGCCTGTGTTGTTTTAATTTTAGAAATGCCTTCTTCGGCCACCATCTCACCAGCTATAAATGTTTTAAGAACTTCAAAGTTCTTCAAATCTCTTACAATAATAAAATCAGCAGCATCGCCTTCTTTTAATAGACCAACATCTAATTTATAATGCAGTACAGGATTAACACAAGCTGCTTTTAATATTTTAAAAATGTCAATGCCTTTGGCAACGGCTCTTGCACATAATTGGTTGATATGTCCCAACACTAAACTGTCAGGATGTTTATCATCACTGCAGAACATCATCATATCGGGCCATTCATTCAACAGTTCAATTAATGCTTCAAAATTCTTGGCTGCACTGCCTTCCCGGATAATAACCTTCATTCCATATTGCAGTTTGTCCAATGCTTCTTCTTTGGTAAAACACTCATGATCGGTATAAATGCCGGCATCAATATATTGTTTGGCTTTTTCTCCTCTTAATCCCGGTGCATGGCCATCTACTGGTTTATTTAATCTATGTGCTGCTGCAATTTTCTTCATCACTTCTTCATCCTTGAATAATACACCCGGGAAATTCATCATCTCACTCAGGTATTTTATTTCAGGACGTTGCAATAATTTTTCTACATCGTTAGAATCAAGAACTGCCCCTGCTGTTTCAAAAGTAGTTGCCGGTACACAGCTCGGCGCACCAAAATTGAATTTGAAAGGAACTGTTTTCCCATTTTCTATCATGAACTCAACGCCTTCCATCCCGCACACATTGGCTATTTCATGCGGATCGCTGACTGTGGCAACCGTTCCATGCACCACAGCCAGTCTTGCAAACTCAGAAGGGACCAGCATAGAACTTTCAATGTGAACATGACTGTCAATAAAGCCTGGAAGGATATAGCCGGGTGTCTGGAGTTGAGAGTCAGGAGTTTCTTTGATTGAAATGATCCTTCCGTTCTCAACCGTAACTATGGCAGGGTAAATTTTTTGCTGGTGAATATCAACAAGATTGCTGCTTATTGAAAATGATGACATAGCTTTCATTTAGCTAAAGGTAAATCAGTATCTTCAATACCCCTATTTATCGGACACCAAACACTAAGGCTCATGAAAAATTTTTTACTGCTGTTGATCATTTTCAGCATTGCACTGGCTCTGCCTGCACAAAGAATGACACATACTCCTGTTATCGAATCTGCGAATAACGAAGAGTTGTTATTAAAAGGCCCCAAGTACAGGATGATCGGCCCCTTCCGTGGTGGACGCAGTGCAGCAGTAGCCGGTAGTTATAAAAACAGGAATACTTTTTATTTCGGTGCTACCGGTGGCGGTGTATGGAAAACAAATGATGGAGGAAGCAACTGGAAAAATATATCTGATAAATATTTTGGTGGCTCCATAGGGGCAGTGGCTGTTGCTCCGTCTGATGAAACAATACTCTATGTAGGTGAAGGTGAAAATACCATGCGGGGAAATGTAAGTGAAGGCCTGGGTGGCATGTGGCGAAGCGATGATGGAGGAAGGTCATGGAAAAATATAGGATTGAAGGATGGAAGACATATCCTGCGAATTATCATCCATCCAAAAAATCCGGATATAGTTTGGGTGGCTGTGATGGGGCACTTATTTGGGCCCAATGAGGAAAGGGGAGTTTATAAAACGACAGATGGTGGCAAGACATGGAAGAAAACTTTATTCATTAATAACCAAACAGGTTGCAGCGACCTGGTAATGGAACCAGGAAATGCAAATGTTTTTTATGCCGGTATGTGGCGATTGATAAGAACGCCTTACTCATTAGAAAGCGGTGGCGATGGAAGTGGTCTTTGGAAAAGCACTGATGGCGGAGAAACATGGACCAATATTTCTGTCAATAAAGGATTACCTAAAGGAGCCTGGGGAATTGTAGGGGTGGCTGTAGCCCCATCCAACACAGATAAGATTTATTCCATTATAGAAAATAAAGACGGCGGATTATACATGAGTGCTGATGGGGGCGAAACATGGACACTTAGTTCCAGTGATAATAATATCCGCCAGCGGGCATGGTATTACACCAAAGTATTTGTTGATCCTAAAAATGAGAACCGGGTGTATTGTCCGAATGTAAATTTTATGCGCAGCAATGATGGAGGAAGAACTTTTCAATCCATTAATACACCGCATGGCGATCATCATGATCTTTGGATAGACCCGGAAGACGGGAATCGCATGATCGTTGCAGATGATGGAGGAGCACAAGTTTCATTTGATGGGGGCAGCAACTGGAGTACTTATTTGAATCAACCTACTGTTCAGATATATAGGGTTAGTACCGACAATGCATTCCCTTATCGCATTATGGGCGGTCAACAGGATAATAGTGCATTCAGAATAAAAAGCAGGACTTATGGAGCAGCAATAACTGCTGCCGATATGGAAAATACAGCAGGTAGTGAAAGTGGTTATGTGGTGGCCGATCCGTTGAATCCTGAAATTACTTACGGAGGAAATTATATGGGCTTGTTGCAACGATTAGATCATCGTACCGGTGAAAGCCGTGCAATAAATGTTTGGCCGATTGATAATATGGGTGCCGGTGCAGAAGCTGCGAAATATCGTTTTCAATGGAATTACCCGATCTTTTTTTCTCCCAACAACCCCCAAAAATTATATGTAGCAGCTAATCATTTATTCGCAACAGAAGATGAAGGGAAAACATGGCAAATGATATCTCCTGATCTTACTACGAATGATAAAAAGAAACAGGCTTCCAGCGGCGGGCCAATAACACAGGACAATACGAGTGTTGAATATTATTGTACCATTTTTACTGCAACAGAAAGTTGGGTGGAAAAAGACCTGTTATGGACAGGCAGCGATGATGGATTGGTTCATGTAAGTAAAGACGGAGGTCAGCATTGGGAAAATGTAACGCCTAAGGGTTGTCCGCCATGGATCATGTGGAATTGTATAGATGTTGATCCTTTTAAAAAAGGAGCAGCTTATATAGTTGGAACAAGATACAAGCTGGATGATTTCAGATCATATATATACAAAACAGAAGATTACGGAAAATCATGGAGACTGATCACCAACGGAATTAACCCATTACATTTTGCAAGAGCTTTAAGAGCAGATAGAAAAAAATCAGGTTTGTTGTATGCCGGTACAGAATACGGTATGTATGTTTCTTATGATGACGGTGCTAACTGGAAGTCATTTCAATTGAATATGCCGGTAGTTCCGATTACTGATCTGACTATCAAAAACAATGACCTGGTGGTTGGCACACAAGGCAGAAGTATTTATATATTGGACGATCTTACTGTTATCCAGGAGAAGAACGCTGATATACTTAATAAGAACCTGCATGTGTTTAGCGTAAATCCGGCTTACAGAATGCCGGGTGGCGGTGGCCGTCGTGGAGGAGGGGGTGCGACGGTAACTGCAATGCCTAATACAGGAATGAATCCACCGAATGGAGTTCTATTTAACTATTACATGAAAAATGTAAATGACTCTACTAAATTATCCATTGTGGTGATGGATAAAAGTAAAAAGATGATCAAAACTTATTCTACTACATCAAAAGATAATAAGATAGAAGTGAATAAAGGAATGAACCAGTTTGAATGGGATATGAATTATCCTGAAGCGGAAAGAGTGGAGGGGTTGATCTTGTGGAACGGATTCGTCCGTGGACCAAAGGCGGCGCCGGGAAATTATTTTGCCAAATTCAAATCAGGCAATGATTCAACGGAAGTTCCATTTACCATTTTAGCTGATCCCAATTACAAAACATCTCAGGCTGAGTACGATGAACAGTTCAACCACCTTATTACTATCCGGGATAAATCGTCGGAGATCATGAAGGCAATAAAAAATATCCGGGAAATGCGGCAGCAGATGACTGATTTCAGTGCAAGAGTAGGGAAGGATCTGCCTAAAGAAGTTAAACAGCAAATTGATACTGTAAACAAACAAATGACTGCTGTGGAAGATGCGTTGCATCAAACCAAAGCAAAAAGCGGCCAGGATGTATTGAACTACCCGATCAAACTGGATGATAAGTTGTCAAGCATCTACAATGCATCGGCTGCAGGCCAGTCGGGATTAAGCCGCCAGGCAAAAGAAGCGTATGCTGAACTGGTAGTATTAATTGATGAGCAACTGAACAAACTAAAGAAGATCATGAATGAAGATGTGGTAAAGCTGAATCAACTGATCCATGAAAAAACATTACCGGTGATCGGTGTAAAGAAAGAAACAAAAGAATAAGAGCTGATGGATCCAATATAAAAGGGCTTCTTTTGGAAGCCCTTTATTTATTCAGGAAGGATTTTTTTTGTTCGTTCTTTCATCAATGCAATAGCTTCTTCCTTGCTGGAAAAAGTATTATCAATATTGACAAGGTTGTCTGCCAGTTTATCATATCGTTTGGTCATCAGCCAGATAAAGATGTGCAGGTAATGAATGCCGTCAAATATTAATGATTTTTTTTGTGCAAACTCATCTTTTAGTTTTAAAAACTCTCCGGGTATCTCTGTATAATGCATAGCTGGCCGAAGATGATGCACAGTATGATAACCATCATTCCAGCACATTTTGTTGTATTTGGTATTGATACAATTGATGGCGCTGGTGAAATTATCTTCAGGATTTTTCTTGTCAATAAAAGAATGTTGTGCCCAGTTGCCGAGCATCATTACTATGCGTGCAAAGATCAGCGGGACAATAAATATCATCAGGGTGGCCTTGAAATTTACAAAGCACATAGCCACGCAGAAAATATAAAAAGATACTTCGCCGACACCAAGGCGCATGTATAACTTCTTTCTTTTACGGTTAAAAAGGTATAAAAAAGTTTCAGTGGGCCCGATCAGTAAAAACCTTCCTACATATTTCATAAAATGCCAAAGACTATCCCTTTTATATTTCAACGTACTGCTGGCATCATCTTCCTGGTTGTTCTCCACATGATGCATAGCCATATGATGTACAAAATAGGTTTCAGGAGTATGACCGAAGAAAGGACAAACGATCCAGATGATATAATCGTAGATCCCCATGTATCCTTTTTTAAATGGCTTGCGATGACTGATACAATGCAACATCAAACCAAAACGGCCCTTGAAATACATTTGTGAGACATAGAAATAAGGAATATAAGCCAGCCACCAATACCAACCTGATAAAACGGGGGTATATAAAAGAATAGCAACGGGAATTACCAATATATGAATGGCAGTAAGCAGGTGAATAAAAGGAAGATCTCTTTTATCATTCAAATATTTCAACCAAAATTTTTCATATCCGCTGAATTTTTTTGGTTCAACATAAACGGGGTCTGTAAGTGTTGTCAGGGCCTTCATTAAAGTAATTATACGTTAAACTACCATCAATGTTACTCCTGATGATAGTCTCAAAGATTTTGATTTTGTTTCTAAAGGAAAACGGCTGCTTGCGAGGCCCAAAAGTAAGACATTCTGCCTATAGTTTTTTCATTTGTTTTATTACATTTCAATCATTTGCACATGATTTTCGTCATAAAAAATTGCATTTTCAAATCAAGACTGGCATTTACCTGATGATTTGGCAAAGGACACACAAATCAAATAAATAATGGAAGCAGTTATTCAGTTGAAAGACCAGGTCGTCTTTCTTTGGTACGCAGCAAAGATTGTTCATGTCGCCAGTCCTCAATCTTTTTATGATCGCCACTCATTAAAACATCGGGTACTTTCCAGCCACGAAAATCAACAGGTCTTGTGTAAACGGGAGGAGCCAGTAAGTTGTCCTGGAAAGAATCGGTCAATGCAGATGTTTCATCATTCAATACCCCGGGTAATAATCTCCCGATAGCATCTACCAAAACAGCAGCCGGTAATTCTCCGCCACTGAGTACATAATCGCCGATTGAAATTTCTTTTGTCACAAAATGTTCTCTAATCCTCTCGTCAATTCCTTTGTAATGCCCGCAGATGAGCAATAAGTTTTTCTTTAATGAAAGCTGGTTGGAGATTTTTTGATCCAATGTTGTTCCGTCAGGTGTCAGGTAGATGATCTCATCATATTTCCTGTCAACTGATAATTCTTCGATTGCTTTTATGAGCGGTTCGCACATCATTACCATACCAGCTCCTCCGCCATATTGGTAGTCATCAATCTGTCCGTATTCATTCACTGCCCATTTTCGTAAAGGATGAACCTTTACTATAAGCAAACCTTTTTCCTGTGCCCTTTTCATGATGCTGTGTTGCAAAGGGCTTTCCAATAATTCAGGTAAAACGGTGAGGATGTCGATATGCATGCAGCAAAGATAGCAGCCAATCAATTACAGGAAACATCAACAGTTGATCTTGCTTCATTCACTTCCCTGTCCTTGGCAATCACCTGTATCTTGTAGTTGATCCCTGCGGCAGCGGTAAGAGACTGATTAAAAATGGTTGTATTAGCCCCGGGATATAAATGAACATCCATCAGTAATGCGCCGGTGTTGATATTGGTAACATGAATATGGATCTCTGCAATATATTGATCATCTGTAATTGTTCCGCTGATCGGTATCGTTTGCCCGGCAGTAAAAACCTGTCCATTAACAGGGCTCGTGATCGTAATTACAGGCAGGATAGTATCTTCTACAGAAGAATTTTTTGAACAACCTGCAAGCATCATAAGGAGAAAGATGATCCCTGTTCGCATAATTTCAAAATTAAGCAATGAAAAAGAAAGTTTGGGGCATCTTAACGCAACTAAATTCCGTTTATATTATTGCGGCCAACAGCTGGCATTTGTCACTTATTTATACTAATTTTAAATCTCTTAAACCCTGCTATGAAGCCCAATCCAATTCCCTTGATAGCTGCTTTTCTTTTGATGTCATTTTCATTGGCGGCTCAGGAGAGTTCCTCATATAGTTTATTGCTGAGAAGCGGTCCATTTACACCGGAAAAAAATATTACTGCCGAACGACTGGATCAGTTCAATAATAAAGCTTCAAGACTGGCCGGAAAAACATTTGCCATTATTCAATTCGAACAGATCCCATCAACAATCCAAAGAGAGGAACTGAGTCAATCGGGAATTGAATTACTCGATTATATTCCCAACAATGCTTACACAGTTACTATTTCCGGGTCATTGAGCATCGATCTTCTTACGCAGGTAAAAGCAAGAGCTGTTATTGAACTTTTGGCTGAACAAAAAATGCAGCCGGAACTGGCCATAGGAATTTATCCTTCATGGGCCACTAAAACTGCTGGCACCATTGATGTATGGATAAGTTTTCCAAAAACATTTTCTTTTGAGTTAGTGCAACAGGAATTGCGAAATAAAAATTTTGGGATCATTGCTGATCAGTATAAAAACTACAGCATCATTGCTGTAAGGATTGCCGTTCACCGGCTAAGTGAACTGGCTTTATTGCCCTGTATTGAATTTGTGCAGGCAGCGCCGGCAGAGGATAAAGTGTTTAACTACAACAGCATGTTTGCTGCAAGGGCCAATACATTGAAAGCATCGTTGGCCAATGGAGGAAGAGATCTCAATGGACAGGGAGTTGTTGTAGGTGTAGGAGATGATGGAGATATACAGACACATCTTGATTTTACCAATCGCATCATTAACAGGACAGGCGAAATACCCAGGGCGCATGCCAGCCATGTGGCAGGTACAATTGGCGGAGCCGGCATCATACAGGAATTGTTTGCCGGTTATGCACCCAAGACAACTTTGATCGGGCAGGTTTCTTCGCAGATTCTTGCATATACTCCGACTTATGTGCAGGATCATGGAATGGTGATCACCAATAATTCGTATGGTTCGGTGGTAAATGACTGCGCCTTTAATGGTCTTTATGACCTTACTTCCAGAATACTGGACCTGCAGGCATTCGACTGGCCGGAATTGCAACATGTGTTTGCCGCCGGCAATGACGGAGGCAGAACCTGTCCTCCTTATGCTATAGGATTTAAAAATGTGCTGGGCGGGTACCAAAGTGCAAAAAATATTATCTGTGTCGGCAGTACCGATTATAAAAGAGATCTCAGTGCTTTTTCAAGTAAAGGACCGGTAAGAGATGGACGTTTGAAGCCTGATATCATGTCAATGGGGCAATTTGAAGCTTCCACATGGGTAAATAATTTATACAGCTATAATAACGGAACAAGTATGGCAGCACCGGGAGTATCCGGCGGTCTTGCATTGCTGGTGCAACGGTATCGTCAATTGTATCCGGGTAATAATCCAAAGAACGGTTTGTTGAAAGCTTTGATCTGTAATGGCGGTTATGACAGAAACAATAACGGCCCGGATTTCAGTTATGGATTTGGCAGCATGGATCTTTTACGTTCTTTAAAGATGATGGAGGGAGTCACTTATTTCAATACTTCTATTACACAGGGAGCAACTATAAGTCAAACAATAAATATTCCTGCTAATACGGCACAACTGAAAGTTTTATTGTATTGGAATGACCCGGCTGCATCCGTAATGGCGACTAAAACATTGGTGAATGATCTTGATTTGCAGGTTGATTCTTCCGGAACCAACATCCTTCCTTTTACATTGGATACGCTTCCGGCTAATGTAAATCTTCCTGCTGTCCGTAACCCGGATCATTATAATAATATTGAGCAGGTGGTGATCAAAAATCCTGCCGCCGGTGATTATCATTTGAAAGTGCTGGGCACTCTGATCGCTCAAAATCCTTCACAAGAATATTTTTTGGTGTATGATATCATTCCGCAGGGTTTGGTGCTCACCAATCCTGTTGGAGGAGAAAAACTATTGCCGAATGCTGTGCTGGCCGATCCATTTTATATTCAATGGGATTCTTACAGTGATGAGATCAATACATTCACCCTGGAATTTTCCAGCGATAATGGCAGCAATTGGACCACTCTGAGCAATACCATACCGGCTTCATCAAGGTTTTATACATGGTCGGTGCCGAATACTCCTACAGATGTAGCGAGAATAAGACTGACCAAGAATAATACAGCGTACACTCAAACAAGTTTTCCATTTGTTATTAGCGGATGGCCCACTGTTTCATTAGATCCTGTGCAGTGTGAAGGATATATCAAGATAAACTGGACTGCTATACCCGGTGCTACCGATTATGAAGTAATGATGCTCCAGGGAGATGAAATGGTTCCTGTTGCTACAACAGCCCTGCTGACCTATACTTTCAGCGGTCTATCAAAAGATTCGACTTATTGGGTAACCGTAAGGCCAAGAATAAATAGCAATCCCGGCAGAAGGGCCATAGCTATTTCAAGGCAACCCAACAGTGGTACCTGTGCCGGAACTATTTCTGATAATGATCTGAAAGTTGACCTGATCGTTTCTCCGGCAGCTTCAGGGCGATTGTTAACATCAACGGCTTTGAGCAATAGCATTCCGGTAACTATCAGGATAAAAAATTTGGATGATGTTGTTTCCAGCGGTGATATTAATGTCAGTTATTCTATTAATGGGGGAGGACCGGTCAATCAAACCATCACGACACCCATTGCAGATATTGCAGCCGGAGCATTCATTGATCATACATTTGGTAATGTTGACCTTTCCGCTGCAGGAACATACAGTATTCAAGTAACAGCTACTAAAGGATCTGATCCTGTTATTGCAAATAATAGCATTACCAAAGTAGTTAAACAACTTATCAATCAACCCATAAATAACGATAGCATACCATGGCTGGATAATTTGGAAACAGCAACTGTTCAGACTGTCAATACGGCTCAAATGGGGTTGACCGGAAGAGATCGTTATGATTTTGTAAACAGCACTGCGGATGGAAGAGTAAGAACTTTCTTTAACAGCGGTATTGCTTATTCGGGCAGCAAGGCGCTTACATTAGATATGAGCCGCTATGTTTTGGCTGGTAACACAGATTCGCTGACCGGAACATTTAATCTTGGCGCTTTTGGTGCAGCAGATGAGATACGACTTGATTTTCGGTATAAAAATCACAATCAAAAAGTGAATGCGGCTAACCAGGTATGGATAAGAGGAAGCGATGCCGGCACATGGATTCCAATGTATGACCTGTTTGCCAATCAACTGGCCAATGATGGCTCATATAAATTATCAGGCAGTTTGGAGTTGAATGATTCATTGACAGCACATGGACAAACGTTTACTTCCAGTTTCCAGGTGAGGTGGGGTCAATGGGGACAATACATGGCAGCAGATAATGAAAGCGGGGCCGGTTACAGCTTTGATGATATAAGGATCTACCGTGCCGTTGATGATATTCAAATGATAAGTATTGACGATCCGTCTGGCTTATCATGCAGCTTCGGCAGCGCTGAAGAGGTAACAGTAACGCTTCGCAATACTTCAAATACTTCGATCAATAATATTCCAATTGTATTAAGAGTGGATGGTGTTATCGCAGATAGCAAGATCATTACTACCCCTCTTCTTGCCAATAGTTCTGATCAATATACTTTTACTCCCGGGACAGCTAATCTTTCAGCACCCGGCAATCATACTGTCGAAGTATGGGTGGAGTATGCGACTGATAATGTAAGAACTAATGATACTGCAAGAATAACAGTCAACAGCCTTCCTTTTATCAATACTTTCCCTTACCTGCAAAATTTTGAAACAAATAATGGTTATTGGTACACTAACCCAACCGGCAGCAGTTGGCAATACGGAGCACCTAATTCACCCAAAGTAAGAAGAGCGGCAAGTGGAACCAAAGCATGGAAAACAAACCTGACCGGTTATTATGGTGACGGAGAATTATCATACTTGTATTCGCCCTGCTTTGATCTTTCCGGCATGACAACTCCAACATTGAGTTTCAGTCTTGCATTGGATATGGAAGATTGCGGAGCTGATACATGTGATATAGCCTGGGTGGATTATTCCAATGACGGCGGATCAACCTGGAACAGGTTAGGAGCTTTTGGGCAAGGCACTAACTGGTACAATAAGAATTATATAAACAATAATGTGTGGAGCCAGCAGGATTATACCCGCTGGCATGTGGCCACTACGGCACTGCCAACTTCCAATAACAGTAATATCCGTTTCCGGTTTGCGATCAATTCTGATGGCAGTGTAAGAAAAGATGGGATGGGAGTAGATGATATTCACATCTATGATAATGTAAATGGGATCTATGATGGTGTCACAATGGGATCGCCGGTAATGCAAACGATTAATGGTGGTGAAGGCTGGGTGAATTTTATTCAGTCAGGCAAACTGGTCGCCTCTGTTAATTCACCGGTATCAATGGGCAATACTGATGCACAGGCCTATATCAATGCTGGCCCGGTTCGTATCAACAGTGATCAATACTATCACGACAGGAACATCACTATCAAACCAGCTACAGTAAATTTATCTGATTCTGCTTTGGTACGTTTTTATTTCCTCGATACAGAAACAGAAGCGCTGATCAATGCGACAGGATGCAGCTATTGCTTTAAACCATCCATGGCTTATGAATTAGGGGTAACCAAATACAGCGACCCGGTAGATGCCAGCGAGAACGGAACACTGGCCGATAATACACCGGGACTTTACCAGTTCATCACATCTGCCAATACAGCAAAAGTTCCTTTTGATAAAGGTTATTATGCTGAATTCAAAGTGAAAGATTTTTCAGAGTTCTGGTTGAACAATGGCGGGTTCAATAATGCAACGCCACTTCCATTACAATTACTCAGCTTCACAGCCCGCAAACAAAATAATAAAGATGTATTGGCTGAATGGGCAACAACGAATGAGGTCAACGTACATCATTTCGATATTGAATTGGCCAAAGGCAATAGCGCTTACCAGCAAAACCTCTTTGTAAAAATAGGAGAGGTGAGAGCTACAGGTAACGGCGCAACAGTATCGCATTATACATTTACGGACATTGAGAATAATAAAAACGGCGTTCGTTATTACCGTTTGAAAATAATTGATAACGATGGCCGCATTACTTATTCTGCTATTCGCCCTGTTATCTTTAGCAATGATGTGGTATGGCAGGTATATCCCAACCCGTCAAATGGCTTGTTCAATTTCGTTTACCAGGCCAATGATGGTGAAGCGGTAAACATTAAGGTCTATGATGTTACCGGAAGAGTGGTTAAGCAACAACAAACTATTGCTACCGGCTTTGAGCAAAAGATCAATATTGATCTGCAAGGATCTTCATTCAGTTCAGGGTTGTATTTGATGGAAGTGTCAGGGGGGGATAAGAAACAATCTTTCCGTTTGATAAAGCAATAAGATGATGCCTGATAAATTTTATTTCTTACATGGTGGCATGGGAGAGTTGTTGCTTTTTGTGGGTCTCCCGATTCTTCTTATTATTGGATTCATATCATTTACAGGGTATCATATATCCAATGCGAGGAAACAAAAGAAGAACAAAACAAACAAATAAAAAAACCGCCCCGGTACTTGACCGGGACGGCTATATCATTTGCATTATTTCTTTTTACCAGCCCTGTTTGGCTATACCAGCCTTAATAGCGGCCATAGCTTTTTCTTCGTTCATCAGGGTAGTTAACTTATTTCCTTTGCCGTCATGGCCCTGGGCCATATAAGCGCCTTTAGCTGTTTTAGTAATAACAGCATCCAGCATTTCAACCCCTTTCTCTTTCGTTTTTACGTTGTAAGCTGTAATTTTTACGTCTGACATGGTCTTTAGGTTTTTGAGTTAGTAATAGCCAAAAATACCGGTTTTAGGCGGGAGGGGCTGTGAAAATTTCAAACAGCATTAAAAAAGCCCCAAATTGATGGGGCTAAATCATTTATTTTAAGGAGGTTATATCTATACATCCAGTTTCGCATATTTGGCGTGAGATTCAATGAATTCCCTTCTTGGAGCCACTTCATCACCCATTAGCATGCTGAAAATGCGGTCGGCCTCTGCGGCACTTTCAATGGTCACAAGCTTTAATGTACGGGTATCCGGGTTCATGGTAGTATCCCAAAGTTGGTTGGAATTCATTTCGCCCAAACCTTTGTAGCGTTGCACATTCACTGAATCATCTTTACCCCCGCCCAATTTTTCAACCCAAACTTTACGCTGCTCTTCATTCCATGCATAGGATTGTTCTTTTCCTTTTTTAACGAGGTACAATGGCGGCTGGGCAATATAAACATATCCCTGCTCCACCAATGCGGTCATATAACGATAAATGAAAGTGAGGATCAATGTAGCAATATGTGAACCATCCACATCAGCATCGGTCATGATGATCAGCTTATGGTAACGGAGTTTGGAAAGATCCAATGCTTTGGGATCATCGGCTGTTCCGATTTTAACGCCCAATGCGGTGAACATATTTCTGATCTCTTCATTGTCGTATATCTTATGCTCCATTGCTTTTTCAACGTTGAGGATCTTACCTCTCAATGGAAGAATGGCCTGGTAACTTCTGTCACGACCCTGCTTGGCTGTGCCTCCTGCTGAATCACCCTCAACCAAAAACAATTCACAACGTTCAGGATCCCTGTCAGAACAATCGGCCAGTTTACCGGGCAATCCGCCGCCGGTCAATACAGATTTACGTTGAACAAGCTCTCTTGCTTTTCTTGCAGCAGCCCTTGCCTGTGCGGCGAGAATAACTTTTGAAACAATATTCTTTGCTTCTCTTGGATTTTCTTCGAGATAGGCTTCCAGTACTTTTGAAACAGTAGAGTCAACCACACCCATCACTTCGTTATTACCGAGCTTGGTCTTTGTTTGCCCTTCAAACTGCGGCTCGGGAACTTTTACAGAAATGATAGCACTCAATCCTTCCCTGAAATCATCGCCTTCAATTTCCACTTTGGCTTTTTCAAACAAACCATTTTTATCGCCATAGCTTTTAAAAACCCTTGTCAATGCCCTGCGGAAACCGGATACATGGGTTCCTCCTTCAATGGTATTGATGTTATTGACGTAAGAATAAATATGTTCGTTATAGCTGTCGTTATAACTCAATGCTACTTCTACCATCACATTGGTGTTATCATCTTTGCCTTCTACACTAATGATCTTTGGGATCAATGAATTCCGACCGGCACTTTTATCCAGCATTTCTACAAACTCAACAATGCCGCCTTCGCTGTAAAAAACATTGGTATAGTTTTCACCGTTCTCTTCTTTTTCCCGCAGATCGGTCAATATGATGCGAACACCCCTGTTGAGATAAGAAAGCTCACGGAGGCGGCTTTCCAAAATGTCTTTGTTATAAATAAGGGTGATGAAAATAGAATTGTCTGGCCAGAAATGAACTTTAGTTCCCGTTGTATCACTTTCTCCAATTTCACGGACAGGATATTGAGGGATACCGGTGTGATATTCCTGCTCAAATGTTTTTCCGTCACGGTTTACAGTCACATGCAGTTTTGCACTCAATGCATTTACGCAACTTACACCCACACCATGCAGACCGCCGGAAACTTTATAAGAATCTTTATCAAATTTTCCTCCCGCATGAAGAACGGTCATTACAACCTCCAATGCACTTCTTTTTTCTTTAGAATGCATACCGGTCGGGATACCACGGCCATCATCTTCCACTGAAACCGAATTATCCTCATAAATAGTAACGAGGATATTTTTACAATAACCGGCCAGGGCTTCGTCAATGGAATTGTCCACTACTTCATACACCAGGTGGTGCAAACCTTTAACGCCGATATCGCCAATATACATGGCGGGACGTTTACGAACGGCTTCCAAACCTTCTAAAACCTGGATACTTTCTGCACCATAACCGTTAGAGGCTACCGGTTTTTTTTCTTTGATCTCTGCACTCATAATAAGGGGAATTCCTGTCTTTTTGGATGAACGAAAATCAACTCACAAATGTACAGAAATAAGGTGGGCCGGCATGGATTTTTACCCCCTTTTTTAAGCCTTATTTCGGTCATTTTTTCTCAATGAAAAATGAATTTTTTAAGAGGCTAAGGGATTAAAAAAGATCCTGCCCCGGTTGCCACTCTTTTTCCTCTTCATAAGAGAGATAACTAAAGGCACTGAAATGAAAAGCGGGATAAATAAGAACAAGTTGTACCGTATTCATTAAAAGCAGCGGGAATAGCAGGTATATATCCGAACTGGCCTCGTTGAGGAATATCAGCAGCAGTATCAATACAACAAGGAACAGGTTCAAATAAAGGTTCACATAATAGCCGGTACGGGACCTTACAAGCCATACAAATAAACCTATTGATACGAGAGTAGAAATAATGAACTCTGCAGGTAAGTTGTAGGTAAATGCAAGGCTGAAGCGAAGCACCATGAGGATGATAAACACCACGATGATACCATCCGGCTTACTTGCCGCAAAACTTTGTATGCTCCTTTCCCGTTCAGCAAAATTTTCCTGCTTGCGACTTTCGGCCAGCATGACCAGCCATGCAAAAAAACCAATGACGGGTAAAAGAAGGAACCAATAAAGAAAACGGGATGTAAAATTATAAGTGGCAAAATACTCGAGCATGAATTTGCGCAAGTACCAGGCTATTGCAAGCATGGTGAAAATGAGAAAGAACAGGGTAAGGAAATATTGCAGTTTTATTCCGGCGTTGCCTGAACCATACCTGTCCCCTAAAAACTCATCATAATTCTTCAGATAACTGATACAACCCAACAGGCAAAAATAGATGCCGCATTTAAGTACCCAAAACAGGACGGTCGCATTTACTTTACTGTATTCATTTCCCGGATTTATAATATGCAAACTCCATCCTCTGTTCCTATTTTCTCCAAAGTTGAGCAGTTCGCAAAATGCTACCAAAGAAATTACAGAGACAATAATTGATACTAATACGTTAAATATGTATGATGGTATATTCAACCCCATACGAAAAACTTCATCCAGGAAATTAAACCCTTCTGCAGACCGGTATGTTGTATTATAGCTTAATTGTAATATCAACAGAACAAAAAGAATAAGGGGTAGCTTTTTTGCCGGTGTTTTGGCTATTATAAAAAAAACTATGCTCGGTAGTAAATAGGCTATTCGTATAAAAAGAAAATACAGGTTATCAGTTATGTTTACCTGTATTTTTTCTTCTTCAAATAGAAAATATTGCAGCGTCTGGATAATTACAAAAGCGATAAGACCTCCAATCGCTGCTGTCCATTTTTTAGTAGCCACTCCTAATGTTATATAGAATACGATAGCAGAAACAGAATATACTGCATACACCCATGCCATATTTTCGGAATAAAAAGCGAGATCATCCCGAAAAATTTGTTCTACTACGATCTCTACTGCAACCGCACTGAGAAACGTAATAAGAAAGATAATCCCCAATTGCCGCAGATAACCTTTATTATTTTCCATGAAAAGGCAAGACAGTTAAGAGTAGTATTTATTTTTTTATGATTTGTGCTACGAGGTCGCCTTCAGCGCAAACTTTATTGCCGACATAAGCAGTGCCCTTCATTTCACAAATTCCCCTGCGGATAGGCGCTGAAAGCTCCATTTTCAGAATAAGCGTATCGCCCGGCCTTACCATGTTCTTGAATTTACAATTATCTATTTTGATAAAGTAAGTATCATATTGCCCGCCACCACTGAGGTTGATGGCAAGGATACCTCCGCATTGTGCCAGCGCTTCTATCTGGAGCACACCGGGCATTACCGGGTTACCGGGAAAATGTCCCTGGAAGAACCATTCGTTATATGTAACATTCTTGATGCCGATGATATGTGTGTCGGTCAGTTCAATGATCTTATCTACTAATGCAAAAGGATAACGATGCGGTAGTGTTTTTTCAATATACTGCTGATCATACACCGGAGGTTGGTTAGGATTATAAACCGGGATGCCTTTGGTATGTTTATTCTTTTTGATGTATTGCTTTATTTTTTTTGCAAACTCAACATTGGTACTATGACCGGGACGGTTGGCAATGATACGGCTTTTAATAGGGGAACCCACCAGGGCCAGGTCACCGATCACATCCAGCAGTTTATGTCTTGCCGGTTCATTGGGAAAACGCAGTTCAAGGTTATTCAAATAGCCTTCGCTTTTTACTTCGATCTTATCTTTGCGGAAGATCTTTGTCAGTCTCTCCATTTCTTTATCATCAACCGGCTTGTCAACAATAACAATAGCATTATTGATATCACCGCCTTTGATCAGGTTGTTATCCAGTAACATTTCCAGTTCATGTAAAAAACAAAAAGTGCGGCAGGGTGCGATCTCTTCTTTAAAATCCCGGATATGTTTAAGCCCCGCATGTTGTGTTCCTAATACCGGCGAATTAAAATCAATTAATGTGGTGACCTGGTATTCCATTGATGGCATGGCTACCATTTCCACTCTTTTGGTCTCATCATAGTGATAAATATTCTCATCAATGCTGTACCAGACTTTTGCAGCATCCTGTTCCACCACTCCCGATTCTTCAATGATCTCTACAAAAGGTTCTGAACTGCCGTCCATGATCGGCATTTCGGGGCCATTGATCTCGATAAGACAATTGTCAACCCCCATTCCAACCAGCGCTGCCAATACATGTTCTACTGTGCTTACTTTGGCGCCATTATTTTCTAATGTTGTACCCCGGCTTACATCCGTTACAAGATCACAATCTGCTTTGATGATCGGCTGATTAGGCAGGTCAATTCTCTGGAACTGAAAGCCAAAACCGGAAGCGGCCGGCTTTAATGTAAGGTCAGCCATTACACCAGTATGCAAACCAGTACCTGAAATGCTGACAGCGGTTTTCAGTGTATGTTGTTTATCCGGATTGAAATTTGGAGCCATGCAGTTTTATTAAGACGGGCAAAGATAGCTATTACGAAACATTCTTAACCGGGGTGGTCTTGTTGGTTTAAAGGTTTAATAGTTTAAGGGTTTAAAGGTTTGAGAGCTCAAAGGTTAAAAAACGTTTTGAAAAAGTTTTTTCCCCATGGTATGTCCTTTAAGATTTATGAAAATTGGGGGAATGGCAAGTATTGAAAAATTTGAAGAGATCGCTTCCTGGCGGGAAGCAAGAGAACTTAATAAAGTGATAGGCAACCTGATTGATATCGGAAGATTTAAAAGAAGCTATCGGCTGATCAATCAGCTTGAAGGTTCAGCAGGTTCGATAATGGATAATATAGCTGAAGGCTTTGAACGTGGAGGAAATAATGAGTTTAAACAGTTCCTGTATATAGCAAAAGGTTCCTGCGGGGAACTGAGATCACAATTGTACAGAGCCGTTGATAGGAATTATATAACACTGGAGGAATTTGAAAAGTATTTCAATCATGCAAAGAGGATAAGCGGCACGTTACAAAACGTTTATAAACTACCTGGAAAATTCCGAAATAAAAGGGATTAAATACAAGAAGAAAAATTCGAAATAGAGAAAACTTTTAAACCCTTAAACTATTAAACCTTTAAACATTTTAAACCTTGGTGTAATTCCGAAACCGGAACAATCTCTTTCCCGTTAATCGCTCTAACCGGTACAATATCTTATCCTTCAGGGAAAATTTCTTCTTGCTGACATCAAGATCAAGATGCCAGTTCTTTTCTACAATTCTTTTTTGCATCACTGCCGGGTGCTGTCCTTTAAAAAGTGAGACGGAATCAACATTTTTAAAAAAATCAAACTGGTCTTTTTCACTAAGAGCCGGTGCATTATAACCTTCGCCATTCCACAAGCCGTAAAAATTGCTCAGCTTTTCCAGCTGCTTATGCGGGTGCCGCACCCATCCATAATGATAGATGGAAGCATGTGCATGCTTAACAAATAATTTTCTGTCTTTACCGGTACGGAAGCCTTGCCCGTCACGATAAGAGTAAAATTCTTTATTGTTCTTTATCATTCTGATCTCGTAAGCATACCAGCGGCGGGAGTCGCCGATATAATCATAGGTGCCGTAGAAATGTTTGTATTCAAATATCAACCCTTCCACCTTTTTATGGTGAAGATGTTGCTGCGCTGCTTTCACAATTTTAGGCAGATCTTTTTCATGCACTACTTCATCGGCCTGTAAATAAAAGGCCCAATCGGCATCAGGACTTATTTGAGCAAAGACTTTATCAGTTTCTACCGCCAGCACTTTACCGCCTTCTTTCAATGAATCATCCCAAACAGAATGGACAATTTTTATTTTAGGAGAATTAATGGATTGAATTAACTCTAATGTCCCATCATCACAATTCCCAACACTTACAATAAATTCATCAACGATAGGAAGAATAGAATTAATAGATTCAATAACCGGGTAATCGAATTTAACAGCATTGCGGACAAAAGTGAAGCCGGAGATTTTCATAATTGGAATTGCAAAAATAGTATTTGCTTACTATCAGAAGCTGCCGGTTTTTTATTTTGACTTTGTTATTAGGGGCTTTTGATCCGAAGGTGGTTTGTCATAGTATTCATAAACCAGGGAGTAATGAGATTGATTATAGTTGGTCTTCCTTTGTACCCTTGTGATCCGGCTGAATAAATTGCTTCCCGAGCTGAGTCTTGTGAGTGTTGTCAGGAAATCATCTTTTTCAATGATCCTGTCTTTATTCCTGTTAACAAATACATTGAATTTTGTTTCCATTTTATTTGTTAATGAATCATAAAGCCTGACGGTAAAATGATTCTGGTGGTGTTCATAAGTAACATATTTACGCCAATACATATCCCTGAAATAAATTAACCGGTCTTTTTCATCGTATCTGTATTCATTATTAAAAGTGATACCTGTACCGCAAAAATTAATTTTATGGAAGTCCTCTGTTCCATTCATTTTATAAGAGATCATCCGGCCTTTTTCGTCATAGGTAATTTTTTTGATGTGGCCAGTATCCTGCTCTTCTGTTGGCCAGTTGAAAGCCCACACATAGTATTTTGTAACAACCCTCTTATTTTCTGACAACTCAACTGTACTGTCTATCCTATTGAAATAACTTTTTTCCGAACGGCGTCCATAGATCGTATCTCTATGGGCCATATACCCATTATAGAACTTGACCTCTCTTTCTATGTTTCCATCCTTGTCAAAATTGAAAATGTAAAGAGTATCAACCCTGCTATCATACCTGTTTTCTACGATCATGCAAGAACTGATAGATCTTGTTTTGATCTCTTCTTTATTAAAAAGCGGTGTTTGACGAATAGAGAGGCGGTCATAAAGGTGATTGTTTATGGCCAGAACATCGGAAACTTCCTGGCTATTGATATTGCTGTTGGCAATGATCAATAAAAGAAATATGAAAAAAAGCTTTTTCATTTGTTGACATTCTCTGCCATCAATTGCTTTACCAGCTCTTCTAATTCTTTTATTCTTTTTTCCATCTCCGGAAGATTGCGGGCAGTGGCCTGGCTGCGGATGGCCTGGCTATAGTCGTAAGCCGGAGAACCGGTAACAGATGTGCCGGGAGTTTTTAATGATTTACCCAGTCCTGCCTGCGCATTGATCTTTGATCCGTCTGCTATATGTAAATGACCGGCCAATCCTGCCTGCCCACCGATCAAAACACTATTGCCGATCTTAGTGCTGCCGCTTACACCTGCCTGCGCAGCTATCACAGTGCAGTTACCTACTTCAACATTATGTGCGATCTGTATCAGGTTATCGAGTTTAGCGCCACTTTTTATCAGTGTTGAACCCATCGTAGCTCTGTCTATTGCTGCATTAGCGCCTATTTCTACATTGTCTTCGATAACCACATTGCCGATCTGCGGAACTTTCTTTAAAGTGCCATCAGCCTGCGGAGCAAAACCAAAACCATCGCTGCCGATCACGGTGCCTGCATGAATAATAACATGGCTGCCTACTTTGCAATCATGATAGATTTTTACGCCGGGATGAATGGTGCTGTTGTCGCCAATAACAACATTGTCGCCGATATAGGCATTCGGGAATATCTTGGTATTGTTTCCCAGTTTTACATTTTCACCGAGATAAGCAAAGGCGCCGATAAAAACGTTATTTCCATAACTGGCAGTCTTTGCAATATAACTCGGCTCCTGGATGCCGGTTAGTTGTTGTTGAACGATCTCCTGGTATTTACTCAACAGGGTAGCAAAAGCAGTATAAGCATCCGGAACCCGGATCAATGTAGCCGTAACGGGTTGTTTTAACTCATACCCTTCATTGATGATAATAACGGAAGCTGCCGTACTGTATAAAAAATCTTCGTATTTGGGATTAGCGAAAAAAGTAAGCTGTCCTTTTTGCGCTTCTTCGATCTTTCCAAAAGAAGCAACGGCAGTAGTCGGGTCACCTTCTATCTTGCCATTGACCAGGAGTGCTATTTGTGCAGCAGGGAATTGCATGTTATCTCATATAACAAATGTAATATTTTTTTACAGCGCCGCTAAGATTGTGCTGTATGAGCGCATTATCCACTTTCGAAATATCTTTTATCGTTCCGTCTTTGAACAAAATATTGATCCTCTCGTCTGACAGATCGTAAGTGGTGTTGCTGGTCTCACCGGTAAAAACAAAATAGTTCGCTTCCTTTTCACTAATGCCCAGTTTTTGACAGGCCTCATTTGTTTTTTCTTTTACAACAGCTTCGCCGAAAGGTTCGGCCTGTAGTTTCACCTTCAGCAATTTCCGTTCCACTAAAGAACGACAAAGCACCGATAATATTTTGTCGGAATGGTCGCACCAGTTCTTGATCGTCGCCATGACATCATAATCGTCGAGCTTGCAAAAAATGTCAAGATCGTTTTTAATATTATATTCTTCCCCGGAGCCATAGCCACCCTGGTTATGAAGAAAAAAATTAAAAGTAGCGGTGGCGCCCCATATATCGTTTCGTTTCATCTCTACCAGTTCTTTTGCCCTTCGGATAATTTTTACCAGCATCATTTCTGCACTCAATACAGTTTTATGCAGATAGACCTGCCAGTACATCAATCGCCTTGATACCAAAAATTTTTCAATGGAATAAATGGCTTTTTCTTCAACCATCAGTTCACCATCTTTTACCGTCAGCATTTTGATGATACGGTCATAACCGATCACACCTTCGGCCACACCGGTAAAAAAACTATCCCGGTTCAGGTAGTCCATCCGGTCAACATCCAATTGACCGGATACCAATTGCCGTAAAAATCTCTTTGGATGTTTATCAGTGAAAATATCAATAGCTGTTTGCAGTTGTCCTTTGAATTCTTCATTCAGTTTTTGCATCAATAAAATGGAGATGGCTTCGTGATGTATGTCTTTTACCAATTCATTTTCCAGTGCATGAGAAAAAGGGCCATGACCAATATCATGTAAGAGAATGGCCACTTTTGCACCCAATTCTTCATCAGCCGTGATATCAACTCCTTTGCGTATTAATTCCGGCAATGCCATGCTCATTAAATGATAAGCGCCGAGAGAATGATGTAATCTTGAATGTACAGCTCCCGGATAGACCAAATGCGCAAAAGCCATTTGATGGATATTGCGCAGCCGCTGATAGACAGGATGCGAAATGATATCGAGTATCAACGGGTGATCGATAGTAATAAAACCATAGACCGGGTCGTTGATGATCTTGCGGACTGGCGTCATTGTTGCTGTTTTGTTAAAGGCGAGCCGCCAAAAGTACAAAGGGAGAATTTAATAAGCTATTTTTACTGGCTTCGTATCTTCAAAACATAGTTTAAATTTAAAGAATGGCCACAGCAAAAATAATCTGGGTAGATGACGAAATAGAAAGCCTGCAGTCGCAAAAGCTTTTCCTGGAAAATAAAGGATACGAGGTACAAACTTTTACCAATGGATTTGATGCCATTGACTATGTAAAAGAGAACCCGGTGGATGTGGTATTGATAGATGAAACGATGCCTGGCATAACAGGATTGGAAACCCTCACCAAGATCAAAGAGTTCAACCAATCACTTCCTGTTGTTTTGATCACAAAAAACGAAACAGAGAACCTGATGAATGAGGCCATCGGGTCGCAGATCAGTGATTACCTGATCAAGCCGGTCAATCCTAACCAGGTTTGGCTCAGTTTAAAAAAGATCATTGATAACAGGAGACTGGTGGCGGAGAAAACAACGACCGCATACCAGCAGCAGTTCCGTAATTTATTTATGGCGTTGAACAGCAATCCTGATTATAATGAATGGATGGACATCTATAAAAAATTGGTGTATTGGGAACTGGAGATGCAGAAAAGTGATAGTCCTGAAATGCAGGAAGTGTTGCAAAGTCAAAAAAGTGAAGCCAATACTGAATTCTTCAAATTTGTATCGAGGCATTACAGCAATTGGGTTAGCCCGAAAAGTACTGACGGTCCTGTGATGAGCCATACGCTGATGCAGTTTAAAGTATTGCCCCACCTGGAAAAAGGAACGCCACTATTCTTTGTGTTGATCGATAACCTTCGTTTTGATCAGTGGAAAGCAATACAACCGATCTTTTCTGAAAGTTTCAGGATACTCGAAGAAGATAGTTTTTATAGTATCCTGCCAACGGCCACACAATATTGCCGTAATGCTATTTTTTCGGGACTAATGCCGGTTGATATTGAAAAACAATTTCCATTGCAATGGAAAAATGATGAGGAAGAGGGTGGAAAGAATTTGCATGAAGAAGAATTTTTCAGGGCGCAGTTGAAGCGATTGGGCAAAGGGGACCTGAAAGTTTCTTATACCAAAGTATTGAATAACCAGGCAGGCCTTGATCTGGTAAACAATATTCACAATCTGCTGAACAATGACCTGAATGTGATCGTTTACAATTTTGTGGATATGCTCAGCCATGCCAGAACAGAAATGGAAGTGTTGAAAGAGCTGGCAGGGGATGAGATGAGTTACCGCAGTATCACCACTTCATGGTTTGAGCATTCGCCGCTGCACCAGGCATTGAAAAAAGTGGCGGAAAAGAATATCAAGATCGTTTTGGCCACTGATCATGGCAGTATAAGAGTAAAAACTCCGTATAAAGTTGTGGGAGATAAACAAACTACCACTAATCTTCGCTATAAGCATGGCCGCAACCTGAATTATGAACCCAAGGAAGTATTGGCTTTCCGTGACCCGAGAGAAGCAGGACTGCCGGTACCCACTATCAATTCATCTTTCATCTTTGCGAAGGAAGACAGCTTTCTTTGTTATCCTAATAACTATAACTATTATGTGAATTATTACCGCAATACATTTCAGCATGGCGGTGTAAGCCTGGAAGAAATGATAGTGCCGGTGATCAAGATGCAGAGTAAGTAAGAACCCCTGTCCCCTAAAGGGGAGCTTAGTTCGAATAGTTCTCACACTTGTGGAAAAGAAAAAAAGTAGAAAGAATGTGATAATGTAGTTTCGCATTAATAATATTTTTTTAAACAATAATGTATCTAAAGCCCCTTCAGGGGTTTGGGGTTTATGAAATACACACAATCCACTCTCGATAAATTAGAAGCGATTCCTGAAGAAGCCGGCTATGTATTGCGCTATGAAAGAGGAACTTTTCAAAGTGGTTATTGCATATTAGAAGAGAAAAAAGTGGTAGTACTGAATAAATTCCTGCAAACAGAAGGCCGTATCAATACACTGGTAGATCTTATCCCTCAACTGGATATTAATGCAGAAACACTTTCGGAAGGCTCCCGGAACCTTTTCAATGAGATCGTTTCAAAGCTGGAAACCGAAAAGAATAAGGAATAAGAAATAAGGAATGAATAATAAGAAAGTATGTGGGGCTTCACTTTCTTATTTCTTATTTTTAATTCCTTATTTCTGATTTACTCATGTATCCTCCGATCAAAATAACCTTTCTCGGTACCGGCACCAGCAGCGGCGTGCCGATGATCGGCTGCGAATGTGAAGTTTGTACTTCCTCAGATAAGAAGGACAATCGCCTTCGTTCAAGCATTCTTGTACAATCAGCCACCACAACACTGGTAGTAGATACAGGACCAGATTTTCGCTATCAAATGCTTCGGCAAAAAATAAAACACCTTGATGCCGTAGTATTCACTCACCCGCATAAGGATCACCTGGCTGGTTTGGATGATATCAAAGCATTTAATTATTTCTCTAAAAAACCAATTGACCTGTATGCGGATTCATTAACAGAAGAAGCAGTGCGACGGGATTTTTATTATGCATTCACCGATACAAAATATCCGGGCATACCGGAGCTGAATATGAACACTATCTCAATGGAGCCATTCGTTGTGGGTGATATTCCCATTCAACCCATTCTTGTCTGGCATTT
>JABFRU010000055.1 GCA_013140985.1 Chitinophagaceae bacterium
ATATCACTTGTTGTTGCAGCAGCCAATAATAATGCTATTGGAATGGGAGGTAAAATGCCCTGGCATTTACCTGCCGATATGAGACACTTTAAAAATATTACCTGGGCATGCCGATAGTAATGGGGAGGAAAACATTTGAATCAATCGGGAGAACATTGCCCGGTCGTAAGAATATTGTGATCACCCGGCAAACGGGATGGGAGGCGGAAGGTGTAGTGGTAGTAAAAAAAATGGAAGATGCCCTTTTTGTAGCAGCAGAAACCGATGCGAAAGAAGTGTTGGTGATCGGCGGCGGAGAGATATACAAATTATTTTTCGAGAAGGCCCGGCGTATTTATTTTACCAGGGTAGATGCAACGCCGGAAGCTGATACTTTTTTCCCTTCATTGGATCCGCAGGAATGGTACCTGATGAGTCAGCAAAAACATGAGGCCGACGGGAAAAATGCTTACAATTATTCTTTCGAGGTATGGGAGAGATACGGATAGGACAGAAATAAAAAATAAGTAATAAAAAACCAGAAACATATACAATACTTCCTTATTCTTTATGTACTCAACATGGCAACTCGCCATAAAATATCTTAAGTATTACTTCACTGCTTCCAATGGTAAAGGTCATGGAACCCATTCACCTTTCATTTTTCATTTTATTACCCATGTATTAAATGATAAAGAACATTATCATGAGTATGAAAGAGCAGAAGGATTACGAAAAAAGATGCTTGATGATAATTCAGTAATCACGGTAGAAGATCTCGGCGCCGGTTCTTCTATTTCAAGGACAAGCAGCAGAACCATTTCTTCCATTGCAAAGGCTGCAGCCAAATCAAAAAAAATGGGGCAGTTGTTGTTCAGGATAGTAAAAGAATATCAGCCGGAAACAATTGTAGAGTTGGGAACATCATTGGGAATAACAACCAGTTATTTATCATTGGCAAATAAAGATGCTGAGATTATTACAATGGAAGGGGCGAAGGAGGTAGCTGCTATTGCTGCTAAAAATTTTGAATTATTTGGATCAAAGAACACCAGGTTGGTAGAAGGAAATTTCGATTATACACTATTACCTGTCATTTCAGGGTTGACAAAAATCGATCTTGCCTTTATTGATGGTAATCACCGGCAGGAGCCAACGGAAAGGTATTTTTCTCAACTACTTTCAAAAACACACAATGATTCGATCCTCATTTTTGATGACATTCACTGGAGCCGGGAGATGGAACAGGCATGGAAAACAATACAGGATCATCCATCGGTTCGCTGCAGTATTGACCTTTTCTTCATCGGTATCGTTTTTTTCCGGCAGGAATTCAGGGAAAAACAACATTTTACCGTCCGTTTTTAAAAATCACTACCTTCGGCCACAACATTATAAACTGATCCCAACAGCTTTATGACGATCGGCATTCTGAAAGAACCCACCCATGAAACAAGAGTATCGCTTCTTGCTGAAGCGGTCGCAACTCTCACTAAAAAAGCCATTACTGTAATTGTAGAAAAAGATGCAGGTGAAAAAGCATTTTGCAGCAATGCAGACTATGAAAATGCAGGGGCGCAAATAAAAACCCGGGATGAAATAATATCTTCTTCAGATATTCTCCTGGCCATTCATCAGCCGGAACAATCTAAAATCCAAAATCTAAAATCCAAAATTGTTATTGGTGTCTATCAACCACTTTATAATCCCGTTCAAATGAAAGAATGGGCCACAGCGGGCATCACCACTTTTTCTCTCGATATGCTTCCCCGTACTACAAGGGCACAATCAATGGATATATTGAGTTCGCAGGCAAATATTGCCGGGTATAAAGCGGTGCTGACAGCAGCAAATATGTATGCAAGATATTTTCCCATGTTCATGACAGCAGCCGGAAGTATCAAGCCTGCAAAAGTGCTGATACTGGGAGCAGGTGTTGCAGGATTGCAGGCTGTTGCCACAGCGAGAAGATTGGGAGCTGTAGTGGAAGTATTTGATACAAGACCGGCAGTAAAAGAAGAAGTGATGAGCCTCGGTGCAAAATTCATTGAAGTGGAGGGAGCAGCAGATGCAAGTAAGGCTGGCGGTTATGCGGTTGAGCAGACCGAAGATTTTATGCAACGTCAGAAAGCAAAGATTGCTGAAAGCATTGCGAAAGCAGATATTGTTATTACCACAGCGCAGATACCCGGGAGAAAGGCGCCGGTATTGATCACTGAAGAAATGATGAAGGCCATGAGAAATGGATCGGTGATCATTGACCTCGCAGCAGCAACAGGAGGTAATACTCCTTTTACAAAGAATAATGAAACTGTGCATTTGAATGGTGTAAGCATCGTTGGTGATTCTTCTTTATCATCTACCATGCCTTCTGATGCCAGTAAGGTGTATGGGAAAAATATCCTGAATTTTTTACAACTGATCATTACCAAAGAAGGGACCATTAGCCTGAACTGGGTTGATGATCTTGTAAAAGGAAGTTGCATCACTCATAATGGTGAAGTGGTTCATGAACGATTAAAATAATACCGTCAGTGGTTGAAAACCCGGGCGGCTGTTTAACTAAATTGAATATTTAATTATGGGATCAGTACTAAATTGGATATCGGCCAATCAACAGATGATCTACATTGTCATCCTGATGATATTTGTCGGTATTGAAGTGATCGGCCGGGTGCCGAGTGTATTGCATACACCGCTGATGAGTGGTGCGAATGCCATACATGGCGTAGTGATCATTGGAGCCATCATTGTAATGGGTAAAGCTGAACCCAATAATTATCTCGCATTGATATTGGGATTTTTGGCTGTTGTATTAGGAACACTGAATGTGGTAGGAGGGTTTGTGGTTACGGACAGAATGCTGGAAATGTTTAAGAAGAAAAGAGATAACACGAATTAATCCGAATTACACGAATAAGAATTATGGAGCTGAACCTACTTACGATTTGTTACTTACTAGCTGCGGTTACATTTATAATCGGGTTAAAAATGCTTTCCAATCCTGCAGCTGCAAGAAAAGGAAATTTAATAGCCGCTGCCGGGATGACGCTGGCCATTATAGCCACTATATTTCTCTATGAGGATCATGGAAAAAAGTTGGGTAATTACGGTTGGATATTCGGAGGAATTGCTGTCGGTACCATTATCGGAACATTGGCTGCGAAAAAAGTAAAGATGACGGCCATGCCCGAGATGGTAAGTATGTTCAATGGCATGGGCGGAGCTTGTGCGGCATTGATATCTATAGTTGAATTCAATCACCTGGTAAAGAATGTCCGGACAGAAGAATTTACTCTTAGTCCCGGCAATAGTATTTTTTCTATCAATTTGCCTGCCGGGGAATTGATAATAATAATGGCAGGATTAATTATCGGTTCTGTTTCTTTCGCAGGCAGTATGATCGCATGGGGAAAATTAAATGGTAAAATAAAGGACTTTGCATTTAAAGGACAACATATAATAAACCTGGTCTTGTTTGGAGCCGCATTGGGATTAGCCGTATTTCTAATTTATAAGAGTCAACACCTTTCTTTAGATGTGAGTACTGGTACCGATGGTATCGTTGACTTGTCGGCTTCCTTCCCGTCTTTTAAATTATTGTTTTACGGAGTATTTGTGCTTGCATTATTGTATGGTGTATTCTTCGTGATGCCCATCGGAGGAGCAGATATGCCTGTGGTTATTTCATTGCTCAATTCATTTACCGGCGTAGCAGCAGCCTGCGGTGGTTTCCTGTATGATAATAAAGTAATGCTGACGGGTGGCATACTTGTTGGCGCAGCCGGAACATTGCTTACTATTTTAATGTGTAAAGCAATGAACCGTTCTTTGGCGAATGTATTGATCGGTTCATTTGGTGGAGGAAATAAATCAGGAGATACTGCTGCCAAACAACAAGGCGCTTATAAAGAAATTACATTGAGTGATGCCGCAGTGGTAATGGCTTATGCCAATAAAGTGATGATCGTTCCCGGGTATGGTTTAGCCGTTGCGCAAGCACAACATGCCTGTCATGACCTGGAAAAACTATTGAATGATAAGGGTGTTGAAGTGAGCTATGCTATACATCCTGTTGCCGGTCGTATGCCCGGCCACATGAATGTACTATTGGCCGAGGCGGATGTTAGTTATGAGAAGCTAAAAGAAATGGAAGAAGCAAACCAGGAATTTCCTACTACAGATGTAGTGCTGGTACTTGGCGCTAATGATGTAGTGAACCCTGCTGCAAAAACTGATCCTTCATCACCTATTTATGGTATGCCGATACTGGATGTTGAATTGTCAAAACTGGTGATCGTCAATAAAAGAAGTATGAAACCGGGTTATGCCGGCATTGAGAATGATCTTTTCTTCCAGAAAAAAACGTCTATGCTCTTTGGTGATGCTAAGAAGGTATTGCAGGATCTGATAGGAGAGATAAAGAATTTATAAATAAAAATACAATTAACTACCTCCTATTTTACCAGCGGACGATAATACGTCCACCACGGCCATAAAAACCTCCAGCAATATCAGCGCCTCCACCACCGCCGGGTTGTATGCCGAATGAAGTGGCATATATTGCCTGATTGACCGAAATACTTACCATCCTATATCCCCCCTTTGAGCCAGAGCCAGGTAATAGGGCAGCATCGCCCCCATCACCATAATTGACAATCTTTGCAAAATCGGTTGCACTTGCTGTCATAAAACTCAGTTTTGAAAGCCCACCCGGACTGCCATAAAATCCAATGAATTGATTTGTTATTCCTGTAACGGCAAATCCGCCACCTGTCGCCTGTCCGATTGGAAGGAAAGTAACTGTCGGGTCACCGCCAAAACCACCATCGCCTCCATTTGCCTGTAATGTTATTCCACTAATTACAAAGGATGTATTTCCACCGGAAATACCATTTCCAGATCCATAATTACCTCCTGCTCCAATAGTAAGAGTGGCAGACGATAATGGGGTTACTGTTAGTTTCGCTGAGATATAGCCCCCGCCACCACCCCCAGTCAATGTGCTTCCACCACCACCACCACCCCAGCATTCAACAAGAATGGAAGTAACTCCTGCAGGAATATTAAATACATCTGCACAATTTGAAGACCCTGCAGAAAAAGCGATAGAACTGCAATCAAAAACCCTGAGATTTTTAAATTCTGAAAGATCACCCCATACCAGGTTGTTTGATGCGTCTTTCATTAATACCTGGTTAGCTGCGCCGGCATTATTATTAACCTTAAGCTGACCGGACAAATTGATATTACCATTTACATCCAATTTTTCAGCAGGGGTAATAGTGCCGACACCAACATTTTGTCCCGAGCAATTAAGGATTACGATAAGAGAAATAGTAACAAACAATACCTGTTTCATAAATAATTTTTTTGTGAAATAATAATTGGCATTCTCAAGGGGGTAAAAAAGAAAAGAAAAAAATCATAATGCGTAATTACAATATTTTTGGAAAATAAATGCTGATCTCTTTGTTGCCACAGAAATTGACAGAAACCCTGCTGAATATCAATGGCTTTGATAAAGAGGCTTTTGAAAAAGTACATGCATCCGGTGAGCAAATAACTTCGATTCGCTTAAATCCTTCAAAGCCATTTAACGCCCAAGATACAACATACAATGTTCCCTGGTCGCAGTATGGTTTTTATCTAAACGAACGTCCTTCTTTCACTTTCGATCCACTCTTTCATGCAGGTTGTTATTATGTGCAGGAAGCATCATCCATGTTCCTTGAACAGGCATTAAAACAAACTCTTGACCTTTCAAAGCCATTAAAAGTGCTTGACCTCTGTGCTGCACCCGGTGGTAAGTCAACGCATATTCATTCTCTTATTTCTGATGACAGTTTACTGGTGAGCAATGAAGTGATCCGGTCAAGAGCCAATATCTTAAAAGATAATATCATTAAATGGGGTTGCGAAAATGTAGTGGTGACGAATAATGATCCGAAGGGTTTTTCAAAATTGGAAAACTATTTTGATCTTATCGTAGTGGATGCTCCCTGCAGCGGCAGCGGTCTTTTTCGTCGTGATAACGAAGCAATAACCGAATGGAGTGAAGAAAATGTGGAACTCTGCTCGCAGCGGCAACAAAGGATATTAGCTGATGTTTGGCCTGCTCTGAAAAAGAACGGTATTCTTATCTATTCTACTTGCTCTTATTCAAAAGAAGAAGATGAAGATATAGTGAACTGGATGATGAAAGAGTTTGCCATCGACTATTCACCATTGACCATTCACCCTGAGTGGGGAATTGTTGATACCGGAGGGGGCTACCGCTTCTGGCCTCATAAATTAAATGGAGAAGGCCTTTTTTTATCTGTCTTTCAGAAAAAAGATGGAGAAGAAGAGACTGATATAAGAGGGAAGAACAAAATTGAGAGAGTGAATAAGAAAGAAATCGAAGTCATAAATAAATGGATAAAAAAAGATAACCGGGTGTTTGTGAAAAATGGAGAAACAATTTATTGTTGGCCTGGAAAATTAGCAAATGATCTTGAGTTCCTGCTTCAGCAGCTTCATGTTATTTATTCGGGAGTATTACTGGGTGAGGTTGTAAGAGAAAAGCTGATACCGGAACATTCATTGGCTATGAGTACTATTCTTAATGATCCAGTTGGCAGGGTAGAATTGAATTACGAACAGGCGATCATTTATTTGCAGCGAAAAGATCTTCAGATCGAAACGGGCTCTAAAGGATGGCAGTTGGTGACTTATAAGGATCAGCCACTCGGCTGGGTGAACATTTTACTCAACCGGGTCAACAACTATTATCCCAAATCGCTGAGAATATTAAAAGACAGGTGAAACATAAAAAATCTTCATCTTTGTAGCCCAAACTTTATCAGTATGTCAACGAGATTTTTCTTTTTTCTTGTTTTGATCTTCAGCGTACAATTTTTGCAGGCGCAAAAGGCTGACCTGGTGGTAAAAAGCAGCGATAAAGGCCTTTATCTCGAACATAAAGTGGCCCCTAAGGAAAGTTTTTATGCACTGGGACGACTTTATAACGTAAGTCCAAAATCTTTAGCGAGCTATAATAAACTTGACATGAATAAGGGTTTGCAGATAGATCAAAAGATCCGCATTCCATTATCGGATAGCAATTTTACACAGCAGGGGGGAAGCGGTACGCCGGTGTATTATAAGCCAACAGATAAAGAAGGATTGACGACAGTAAGTAATAAGCACAATGGTGTTGATATAGCTAATCTTACCTGGTGGAATGGTCTTACCACTAATGAAGTAAAAAAAGATACAAAGATCATTATCGGATTTTTGCAAAGCAAAGAGATGAAATCCATTACGATCAAAGGCAGCCCTGATCCGGGAGTTATAGTTGCGCCTGTTGCTCTTACTGAGAAAGAAAAAGAGGGAGAAGAAAAGGAAGCAGAAGCAGAGTTGAAGGCTGAGAAAAAAGAAGAAAAGAAAGATCCGCCAACTGTCGTTAAAGAGGAAAAGAAGCCACTTCTGCCCGGCAATGGATATTTTAAAAAGGACTTTGAACAGCAAGTAAAAATCATACCCGTTTCAAAAGATGAAACGGTTACCTCCGGTATTTTTAAAACTACCAGCGGGTGGACAGATGCAAAGTATTATTTACTCATTGATAAGGTTGCCCCGGGAACGATCGTAAAGGTTATCAATCCTTCTAATAATAAGTCTATCTATGCTAAAGTATTGGGAGAAATGGCAGGCATCCGGCAAAATGAAGGGTATAATATCCGCATTAGCAATGCCGGAGCTGCTGCGCTGGAAGTTACAGAAGAGGATAAGTTCATTGTGAAAGTGAATTTTTAAAAGCGATAACCTCTCAGAAATTCTTCAACATTCATTTTCTTTTTTCCTTCCAGTTGTAGTTCTTTTACATGGATGTATCCATCTGCACAGGCGAATTTGAGATAACTCCTGCCATCTGTAAGGTAAGGCTTTAACGCCCCTCCTTCGGAGAGATTTGCGGAGGGCTCTTTTTCTGACCTGTAAATTTTTAATGTCTTATTGTTAAGCATTGTAAATGCCCCGGGAAAAGGAGAGAGGCCTCTTATTAGATTGTGAACTTCGGCCACTGTTTTTGTAAAATCAATTTTGCAGGTTTCTGTAAATATTTTTGGTGCATGATAAAGAGTTTGAAGTTTAAGGTTTGAAGTTTGAGGTTTTTCTTTTAAAGTACAAGCAGCTAATCCTTTCACCGTTTCAACTAAAACTTTTGCACCGATCTCTTTCATTTTATCATGCACTTCACCGGCTGTTTCATTTTCATCAATAGGAAATGATTTCTGTAAAAGAATATCACCGGTATCAATTTCATGTTTCAATTTAAAAGTAGTAACACCTGTTTCTTTTTCTCCGTTGATCACTGCCCAATTGATAGGAGCAGCGCCGCGGTATTGAGGTAATAAACTTCCATGGAGATTGATAGTTCCTAGTGGCGGCATATTCCAAACTGCTTCTGGTAACATTCTGAATGCAACTACAATTTGCAGGCCGGCATTCAATGACCGGAGCTCAGTAAGAAATTCAGGGTTCTTTAATTTACCGGGCTGTAAGATATTAAGGCCATGCTCAACAGCATATTTTTTTACCGCACTCTCCGTCATCTTCATTCCCCTGCCTGCAGGTTTATCAGGCGCTGTGATAACACCAACGATATTACAACCTGCTTTTACCAATGCATCCAATGAAGCAACGGCAAATTCGGGTGTGCCCATGAAAACGATTCGCAGCGATTGAAAGTCTTTCATTGCAGCGAAGATAAGTAAGGTTCAATAGTCCCAGTGCTGGGGTCTTTCGCAGTTATGTAAATCGAAAATTTTATTGGACTTTACCAAAGCCTGTATCATCTAACCACAACACTCTTGCACCTTTAATACAAGTAAAAGAGGCATTGTATGTTTTGGGTTTGCCTTCTATATCAGAAAAGCTAATCTGCCAGTTATTAGGGACCGAAAATTTTCCATTTGATTTTACGCTTTGAAATTTGATATTGCCAACAAAACCACTCGCTACCGCCAAATCCCATTTGTAACTATTACCTGCTCCAAACTCAAAGTTTTGGTTTGATGCATGCGTATCTGTGCCGGCACTGGCACCGGTATTGGCATTCACATATTGTGTCATACCAGTAAAGTTGGTAGTCCATTTCCCTGTAAGGTCGGATGCAGCGACTGCAAATTTGTTATAGCTGGCCATCTTTTCTACTTTTTCCCAGCCGTATGTTTCCTGGTGGTATGTGCCAAATTCATTCTCATAAGTTATTTTATCAGGAGTTATAAATTCCAAATACTTTCCATTTCCGCCTGAATAATTCATTTTAAATAATACAACATGAACTGTTTTGCCGGTTGTTTTTTCTACCATATCAGCTTCTGCAAATTCTATGGATTGCCATCCGCTAATGGGCTTGAATTCAAAATTACTTGCGGTGCTATATCTGGGTGCAACTAAAACGTTCCATGCATTTTTTAATCCATCCATCAGCACTGAATTGTAAGCATCGGCCTGTTTATTGGGATAATGAATAAGCACTTTAATATTTCCTTTCAGTACATGCACCCAGTCTTCCTGCACAGTACTTGTCCAGCCATCGTCAAAATTGGTGGTAGTAAAGGTGAATCCATCTTGTTTTGCTATGCTGGCAGGTTGAACCGGCTTTGTTGTATTGCTGGCTGGATTATTTACTGCGGTAGTTTGTCTTTTATAACTAACTGATCCAAGAAAAGCAGACATGTCTTTTTCATATACATCGGTATTGGTAAGGATCAGGATGTTGAGCATTTTTTGATAGCCGGTTGAAGTTATCAAAAAAGCGACTCCTTTGGTGCCATCATTTTCAAAAGGGGCATAACCACTTTGAACTTCCCACCCATCTTCCTTCGAAGGAATTTCCATTTTAGGTGCAGTTGACACGGTTACCATTTCTTTTACTACTGTTTTCCAGGCGGCATCAAAATTATTTTTTGAACTGGCAGCACCGGGTACGGATCTCATCACGGTTATAATACAATAAATTCCTTTGGCATCATCCTGTTTGGTGAATTGAACAGCACTTTCCGTATTTTCTTTTTTCCATCCCTGGGGCGGAGTGTAATTGATGATGTCAAAACTTTCCTGTGCATATACAGTTATATTAGCCAGCAGTAATACAGATAATAATATTTTTTTCATATAAAGAGTTTAGGTTTTTTTATTTCTTCAGCCATTCTTTTACAAAAGCGACCACTACATCATTCACATCTTTGCCGGCACGGTAAATGGATTTCCATGTTTTGCCTTTGCTCTCGTATTCGGGCTTTACAAAGTATTTTGTTTTTCCTTTCAATACGGTTTGTGCAGTAAAATCGACAGTGGCTTGTTCGGCCAGGTAAAAATTCAACTGGCGACGTACTAATGAATCAGATGCTTCGGGATATTTTTCTTTCCAAGCAGTAGTAAGAGGAGTAGGGTCGCTAGCTTCCTTATATTGCTTTCTAAATTCAGCAATTATTTCTTCATACATTTTTTTTGCTTGAGGGTCTTTTGTTTTTTTCAATTCTGCCTCCATAGATTCTATAGTTTTTTTCAACGATTCTGCTAACTGAGCATCTACTTTCCTTGGCTGCTCGTTGATCGGTTTGGCGGATGCCCTCAGTTGTTGGTAGTAGCCATCAAATTCTTTTGATGAGCAATAGTTCTTTATGTATTCACATAACTCCTTTGCTGCAGTTTTTTTATCACCATTAATAATAGTAGTAAGCAAACTGGCTTTTGGAAATTGCAACCGGCTTTCATCACAATCACCACTACAGTTTGGTTTAACAGGAACGACTCCCAGCAGGTTGTTAATGATCGCCGTTTCAGCAGCTTGTTTTTCTATGCCGAGTTTTTGTAAAATATCGTCAGCGATTTTATAGGCAACACCTGTAACGGCTACAATTATTGCGAGCCAGATAATTCTTTTTTTATTCATTGCTTTTTATTAAAATATTTTATACGTAAGATTTTAGACTATTGCTTAAGTGAACTATTGTGATTCATTGATGAATTTTGTAAAAAGGCCCGAACTGTTAAACCGTTCATCCAACGGAAAGCTGCAACCAAACACTACATACCTTCCTTTGCGTGACAAATCAGGAGTAGAAACATAGCCGCCATTGTTAGTTGTTACCGGTGTCATTTTTTTTGTATCGAGATCATATAAAACAACATTACCAGCCGGAGTACCAAAATTGGAAGCTTTGGTAGTGAAGGCAACTTTTCGCCCATTAAAAGTTATTGCTATCCTTTCGCCCTGCCCATAAGGACTATCACCATTTCCTTCTTCACCATTATCGTTAACACTTGCCCTTGTAGTGGTATTGGCGTCAATATCATACACAAAAACATCCTGCATTTTATTGTTATCATCCGGTACAACATTAGAAGCGGTAGTAGCGTAAGCAATCAATTTTCCGTCACCCGACATAGCTGGTGTAATCACCCTGCTGCTGCTTTCTTCACCCTGATTTCGCTCACTACCATCATGAGCCATTGTAATGCGGCGAAGGGGAAGGCTCATCCTGTTGGTGTTTTCTTCGTACAAAAAAATGTCCCAAAGATTATTTTTATCATCAGGGTCCAACGTATAAGCATTGGACCAGAAAGCAATTTTGTATCCGTTCATATCAATAGAAGGTTTTTCACCGCCCACACCTTTACCGGTTTTTGGGTCTTTGCTTATCAGTTTTGTTTGTTTGTCGTGTCGGCTCCACAGGTATATGTTTACACCCGAAACTTCGGTACCGTCATTCAACAGGTTGGTGGCAGATGAAGCATAAGCTATATAACCACAATTGCCGGAGGGTGATGCGTCAAAACTTTGAGCATTGGCTTCTACTACGCCCATTCCTTCACTTACCCGTTCTATATTTGAACCTTCAATCGTTTCGCTCCATAAAAAAATATCCCTTACACTGTTTTCATCGTTGCCAACAAGATTAGAAGCATAGGATTCAAACACTACATACTGTTTGAAAACAGATATAACAGGATTTAAGCTGTTTCCATTTCCTTCCTCTCCATTTGCTGAACGGCTTAACATGATTATTTTACCTGTCAGTCTATCCTTCCGGAATATTTGCCTGAATTTTCCGGTCGCCCCGCACAAGCCTTGTGCAGCCGAAACAAAAACGATGTAGCGGGAATTGTCATCCGATGGTTCTTTTTCAATAATGGGATCCCAACTTTCAAAGAAGGTTCCCATCTCTGATGGAGTAGTGCCACGACTTATAAGGTTGTATTCGTAATCACCGCTTATTCTTACATCGGCAAAAGAGCTGATGGTGCCTGTAGCTCTTTCCATTTTAAACTTCATGCCTTTGGGGGCTGATTTAATCGTGATATTATAAGTGCTGCCATCAGCGATTGCAGGAAAGCTGGAAGTCTTCAAACCGTTACTGTCAGTAGTGATCGTTAATTGCTGTGCCCCGTTATTTTGTATGGTAACGGTGGTGCCCGCCGGTGCCCTGAGTACAATACGAATAGTGGCGGGCGGATCAGGGATATTTATTTTTTTTCGTCCGGCAAAAACTGGTTGTACCATGATCAGCGTCAAGAGTGACAGGGTCGTCAATGAAATAAACCTGTCACTTATTTTTTTTATCATAAATAATATTTTTTAGTTCTTCAATTTGTTTTTGCTGTTCTTTGATCGCTTCGATCAATACCGGTATCAACCCGAGGTAGTTTACTCCCAAAACATTTTCATCATTATCTCCCTTGAATTCTGTAACCAGTTGCGGGAATAATTTCTGAACATCCTGTGCCAGCAATCCTATTTGCTGGCGCTGATCTCTTGTAGGGCTTATCCAGTTATAGGTATAGCCATTCAATTCTTTTATTTTATCGAGAGTAGTACCAAGTGCTGTGATATTCTTTTTCAATCGGGCATCACTCGTGGAGGTAAATATGCCCGGTGCAAAAATGTTACCATCTCCATGCACAGCAAAAACATATTGGGATGTGCCGGCTCCTGTAGCCGCAAAAAATGTATGTTCTGAACTCACATCATCAACCTGGTAGCGGAGCATACCGCCATTAATGCCAAAACCATAATACTGGTGGTCATTATTGACAGTTTCGTATAATATGAGTTTACGGTTAACGGCAGTGTTGGCAAATTGCAGTAGTGCATGGGGATTGGTGGTGCCAATACCAATGTTACCATTTTCGAGAACAGTCATTGCATTGCTTCTTGCATTGTTAGCGTTACCATTACCGATTTCAAACAAGCGATTAGTGGCTGTAGTGTCATTATATCTGCCTATGACAAGTGAGTTACTGGATTTTGCTATGCTGAAAACCCCCATCGTAGTTGAACTGCTTCCGGATGCGGTTGTTGAGACTCCCATTGCTGCTGAGTTGCTTCCGGATGCGGTTGTCCCGTTTCCCATTGCCGTCGAATTGAATCCGGATGCGGTTGTCTGAAGTCCCATTGCAGTTGAAGTCCCTCCTGGCGCTTCTGTTTCACGGCCTATTGCAGTTGAATAAAGACCGGATGCAATTGAAAAATAGCCCATCGCAGTTGAATTATTTCCGGATGCTGTTGCCCCAACTCCCATTGCAGTTGAACCAACTCCTGATGCGATTGTCCCATCTCCCATCGCTGTCGAATAGCTTCCGGCGGTTGTCGAAAATCCCATCGCAGTTGAATAGCTTCCGGCGGTTGTCTCATATCCCATCGCAGTACTGGATTCACCTGAAGCAACCGAATTATAGCCTGAAGAAAAAGCGCCTTGTCCTATTGCTATTGTATTAAAACCTGTTGCAAATGAATACTTGCCAATATTGTCTTTATCCCATTGTGCGCCCTCTACATTGCCTGTTCTGAAAGCAGCCTTTTGCGGATACCACATCATTCGGCTACCAGCACCGGATGCAGGGGGATGATAAGTGGTTGTGAATGGTAGTGAAACAGGCCCGGTAAATAAAACATTGCTATCGGATACATGCAACCGGGCGATGGGAGTGGTGATGCCAATGCCAACGTTTTGTGAAGAACAAACCTGGCATATAATAGCCGCTGCTATTAAAAAAATATACCGTTTCATTTTATTTTTGTTTTAATTCTTCGATCTGTTTTTGTTGTTGTTCAACTTTTTTATTCAGTTCTTTTATACTTTCAATTAATAACGGAACCAATCTTGCATAGTCCACGCCTTTGTATCCATCCATTTCATTCACCGCTTCGGGAATTATTTTCTCTACATCCTGTGCGATCAAGCCGATCTGTCTTTGTTTTTGAAAATTGTTTTTTGGAAACTCATCCGCTTTCATTTCATATTCTACACCATTCAACCGCATAAGTTTTTGTAATGGGTATTCAATAAAAGAAATATTTTGTTTGAAACGTTCATCACTTGCATAAGTAGTTCCGGCAGCCCAAATACTCCCATTTACAAATAATGCATGAGGAGCGCTGATCTGGAAACGTCCGGCCTGTGTGAACACTCCGGCATTATCCTGTGTACCGAATGAAACCATTGAACCAGGATTATCGCAATGCAAACGCAATTCATTACCATAAACTCCAATACCAACTTCACCGGAAGCGCCGGGATAGAGCAATATCTTTTCTCCGAGAGAAGCAGGAAAGGAGAGTGGCCGCAATGGATTGGTATTACCAATGCCTACATTGCTGGCCGTGATAACCGGCCCCATGTTTGCGATATCATTGATAAAAACCTTTGAAGTTGTTTTCCCACCCCTGATATAGGTATCTTCTGTGCCCGAACTGTTGATAAGGCTGAGATAATTGCTTCCCCTGAACATACCTGTTCCGAATACATCCAATGTATATGGAAAGCCTGCAAGACTTCCCACAGTCAGGCTGCCACCGAAGAATCCGTTTCCTGCAACAGATAGTTTAGCGATGGGGTTATTTTCACCGATACCGACATTGCCATTGGTCAGGACTGTCATCGCATTGCTGCGAAGATTATCTGCGGTGCCTTTTCCAATTTCAAATATCCGGTTGGTGGCTGTTGTATCATTATAAGCTCCGACAACAAATGAGTTGGGAGTTTTTGCTTTTGTGTTATTTCCGAACGCAAAAGAATAATCAGCATAAGCTCTTGTTTTGTGGCCAACCGCAACAGATGAAATTCCATTGGCCAGCGTAGAGTCGCCTATTGCAGTTGAATAAAACCCTGCTGCATTGTTATCATAGCCGATAGCAGTTGCAGCATTTGTGGCTATTGTACGATAACCTAACGACAAACTAAAATTACCTGCTGCTGTTGCTTCATGCCCGACTACAGTAGAATAGGGCCCTGTAGCACTGGTTAAAGGACCGATAGCTGTAGAAAGAATTGCAAATGAAGCGACATTGGCATTATAACCGAGTGCCAGTGAATAATTGCCATCAGCATATGCATTGCCACCCATTGCCATAGACATAACTCCTGAAGCATAACCGCCGCCAATAGCTGCTGAAAAATCTCCATAAGTGGTGGAATATCCTCCTCCGGCAAATGAACCTTCACCCACAGCTCTTGTATTAAAACCGGCAGCAAAAGAAAACGGACCGATATTGTCTTTGTCCCACCGATCATCGGTTACAGTACCAACACGGAAAGCCGCTTTATCTGCATACCACATCATCCTGCTGCCAGCCCCGCTGATAGGAGGATTGCCCGGGGTAGCAGTTAATGGATACCCCGGTGCGGAGAAAACTACATTACTGTCTTTTACATGCAGCCGTGCTGCAGGTGTTGTTGTGCCAATACCTACATTTTGCGACAAGCAAATTGCAGATATAGAAATGAAAAATGACAGAAGGATTATCTTTTTCATTATTTGTTCTTTAATAATTGATCGATCAGCTTTTGTTGTGCTTCATTTTCTTTCTTCAATTCTTTAATGCTTTCGATAAGCAGCGGGACCAATCTTGCATAGTCAACGCCTTTATACCCATCCATCTCATTCACTGCTTCCGGAATAACTTTCTCCACATCCTGTGCGATCAAACCGATCTGTCTTTGTTTTTGATAATTATTTTTTGGGAATTCATCTGCCTTCATTTCATATTCTACACCGTTTAACTGCATCAATTTTTGTAAAGGGGATCCGATAGGAGAAATATTTTGTTTGAATCTTTCATCGCTGGCATAAGTAGTGCCATTAGCCCAGATGTTCCCATTTACATATAATCCATAGCCACCGGTAAGTTGAAACCTCCCGGCCTGTATGAACACTCCGGCATTATCCTGTGTACCGAATGAAACCATTGAACCAGGATTATCACAATGAAGCCGTAATTCGTTTCCGTAAACACCAATACCAACTTCACCGGCGCCGCCGGGATATAGTAATATTTTTTCACCTAATGAAGCAGGAAAGGAGAGAGGCTTTGCAGGATTAGTGACACCTGCCATTCCCATATTGCCATTGCGTAATATGGTCAGGGCATTTGAACGGGATAAATTCCCTGAACCATTTCCGATTTGGAAAATTCGATCGGCGGCAGCTTCGACAGTACCATTGGGAGAATCCGTATTATCATTATAAGTTCCGGTGGCAAAACTCATTTTTGCTTTTGCAAAAACACTGTTACCGATCGCAGTTGAAATATCACCGGTAGCAAATGCGAAATTTCCAAACGCAGTGGAAGTTATTCCGCTTGCCTGTGTATTACTGCCTGCTGCAAAAGATACATTGCCGATATTATCTTTATCCCAACTGGTATTAATAACATTTCCTGCCCTGAATGCTGCTTTATCAGCATACCACATCATTCTGTTACCAGCTCCGCTTGCCGGCGGATTATCCGGTGTAACCGGAAGTGTAGAAGGTGCAGTGATTAATGTACTTCCGTTTTGCAGAACAGTTACTGCATTATTCCTTGCATTATCTGCCGTACCGTTTCCAATTTCAAAGATGCGGTTAGTGGCAGTTGTATCATTATATTTTCCGGTAACAAAAGAATAGTCAGACCGGGCAATTGTGTAAAGACCAATACTACTTGCATTATTACCTCTTGCTATGGAATTATCACCCATACTTAAGGAAGCGCCGCCGATAGCCTGTGTATTTGCGCCAATGCTTACAGAATAATTACCTGAAGCAACAGGTCCAAAACCGATAGCAGTACTTGCAAATCCATTGGCTGAAGCAACATATCCAATAGCAGTGCTCCTATTATCGTTGGTGGTAGAAAAATAACCCAATGCCGTGCTGTTATCGCCCCTTGCATTATTGTATGCCCCTATTGAAACAGAAGCTTCGCCTTTTGCTTTTGTATTGATTCCTGAGGCAAATGAATAACGGCCAATGCTGTCTTTGTCCCACTGGGCGCCATCAATATTGCCGGCACGGAATGCAGCTTTGTCGGGATACCACATCATCCTTGTACCTGCACCGCTTACCGGCGGGTTAGCTGGTGATGCAGGCAAAGTTGCCGATGCAGTAAAGACAACACTGCTGTCAACATGCAGGCGGGCTGCCGGGTTCGTTGTGCCAATACCAGTATTGCCATTTAGTAAAACAGTTACTGCGGTATTTCTTGCATTATCTGCGGTGCCGTTTCCAATTTCAAACAACCGGTTGGTATTGGTAGTATCATTAAACAACCCAATAACAAAAGAGTAATCAGATTTGGCCCTTGTAAATACACCGGATGATGTTGATGCAAAACCAGAAGCTTTTGTTTGATTTCCCAATGCAGTAGCATATGTATTACTTGCTTCTGTTATAAAACCCAAAGCGGTGGAATAAAAACCGGAAGCAGTAGTATTATATCCCATTGCCAGCGCACTAAAACCCGGGCTTTTGGCAAAAGTGCCAATGGACACTGCATTTTCTCCCGATGCGTTGGAACTTACTCCAATTGCTGTTGAATAATTCCCGGCTGCCATACTGTTTATTCCCATGGCGGTGGATGCCAATGCCAATGCTGAAGTATTCCATCCGCTGGCGAAAGATGATTCCCCTTTTGCTTTTGTACTGTTGCCCAGCGCAATTGAGATAAGACCAATGCTGTCTTTGTCCCATTGATTGCCGAAAGCAATACCGGCCCTGAAAGCTGCTTTATCAGCATACCACATCATTCTTCGTCCACCGCCTTCAATAGGAGGGCTGCCGGGGGTTGGAGGTAAGACTGCTGATGCGGAGAATAAAACATTACTGTCTGCCACATGCAACCGGGCAACGGGTGTGTTGGTTCCGATACCTATTTTGCCATTGCCTTTTATTCTCATCCATTCGGTGAAAGTTATACTGTTGCCATAACCAAAAGCAATATCATCAAAAAGTGTAGCTGAGTGTATTTGTAATAACTGGTTTGATGCAATACCAATACCAAAATGAACCTCGGCCGGATTACCATCATCATATAAACTGATTTTATCGCCATTGTTTATATTGAAGCTTAACGGGAAACGAGGAGCGGAAGTGTTAATGCCAACATTTTGTGCATTGCAACAAATAAATGCGCCAATTGCAAGTGCTGTAGAAATTATTCTTATCATATACTATCTTCTTTGTAGTGCTTCAATCATTTTTCTTTGTTCTTCAATTTGTTTTTGCTGTTCTTTAATGGCTTCAATCAGCAATGGAACCAGTTTTGCATAATCCACTCCTTTATAGCCGTCTTTTTCATTCACTGCTTCAGGGATTACTTTCTCAACATCCTGTGCAAGCAGACCTATCTGCCGGCCGGGCTGGAAATAGTTTTTTACAAACTCACTGCTTTTCATTTCATACTCCACACCTTTTAATTGTAATAGTTTTTGCAAAGGGGATTGTATATCGGTAATGTTTTGCTTGAAATGTTCATCACTTGCATAAGTAACGCCATTTACCCACAGGTCTCCGAAAATGGAAAAGGCATAAGTGCCATTGCGTTCTGCCTTGGCATTTTCAAAATAGTTTCCGCCTGCATCCAAAGCGCCCAGACTTACCTTGCCATTTGGTATATCATTTTGCAAACGAAGTTCACCGCCATATACTCCTATACCTACAGGTCCTGTAGCTCCCTGGTAAAAGGTGATTTTATGGGCCAGTGTATTGGCAAAAGTTAGCGGTGCAGCAGCCGCACCCCCATTCAATCCGATACCAACATTTCCCGTTGTAGTATTCATTGTAAGGCCCCATAGAGCACCGGTGTTTCCAAATAAACCTACCTGGCTGTCACTTGCCAGCCCGATAAAGGCAGGTGATGCAGTATTAGTACTGTTCAATAGCCAGACTCCTGATGATTGTGTTCCGGTTCGCAATTGTAGCCTGCCGGTAATGTTCATACCAAATTCACCGGAATTGATAATTCTTGCCCTTTCGGAAAAATTGGTGCTGCTCCCGTATCCGAAAGCAATAGCTGTATTACTGGCATCGCTATGAATTTGTAAAAGGCCGCTTTGTATTCCAAATCCATATTGTGGTGTATTGCCCAGGCCGCCATACAACGAAAGACGGTTCCCAAGCCTGTTGGTGAATGCCAGTGAATCAAGCGAGAGTTGGCCTCCAACGGAGGTATTGTTTGGCAGGCTCGTATTTCCATATTTAGAAAGAATATTTCCAGCCACAATAAGGTCGCCTCTTGTTTCAAGATCACCAAGTGTTGTTAGTTTGTCCCTGAATATGCCATTACCTACCACATCTAATTTGGCAAAAGGCGTATCAATGCCAATGCCCACTTTGGTGCTGTTATTAGCAGTTGGCACCTGGTTGCTCTCCGCCACACAGATCTTTGCACTGCCGTCTGCAATAGGACTGCCTGTACCTGTGTAGCGCATCATTCTTATGTACACAATACTGTTGGGTGTAAGATTCGTCCAGTTAAGCCCGAAGAACGTACAACCTAATTCAGTAAATGTTCCATTACAGGCCGTGGCTGTGTATGCTACCAGGCAGGTTCCATTATAAGTATGATTTATTCTCAGTTTGCCGCTTGCGGGCACCCTTAGTTTAAACCAAACATCTCTTATATTGGTGCCGGGCATTGGTGCAATGCAGGATGGGTTGGGGATAGAAGGAGTGAGTGTTGCACCAGTCCAGCTATAGGAAGTTACCGGCGTACAATCCTGGCCCAATGGGTCGGGCGGGTCAACCGGAAAGAAGCCGGCACTACAAGGATCGTCCGCCATTCCAAAATTATTGCTTACACAAATTTTTATTGAGCCATTAGCAAAAGGGGCAGCATTACTAAATCGCCGGTACACTCTCATATATACTTCTCCGCCAGGTGTAAGTCCTGTGAACTCACGGCTGCTTTCTGCAGGAACATTGGTATAAAGACAGGGATAGCCGTTGTTAAAGCTATTGAAAATGGCAAGGCTGTTGCAGGTATTGCTTGTGTACATTTCAGCTGTGTAACTGTTCCCATCTGATGCGGCAATTGTTACCCTTGCTTTACCATTAGAAGGGATAATGAACCTGTACCAGACATCAAGGTTCTGGAAATTTTCGCACCATGTATTGGCACTGCCGCTGCTCCATGTAGCAGCAGTATAGTTATATACCGTTGTGGGTTCACATCCTAAATTTTCTACCGGGATGGATATAGCACCGCATGAGTTATCATTGGCGGGCTGAGCAATGGAGTACAAATGAGCACAAAGAGTAAGGCTCAGGATTGCAGTCAGCTTTTTCATAAAAGTATATTTATTCAAAGCTATTTTGCTTATGCATCAGGGAAAATAGGTAAAGAGTAGATAGAGGGGTAGGTATTTTGTGGGATGCGGGTAAAAAGCAAGAAACAAAAAACAAGAACTAAATAACAGGAAAAAAGCTGCAAAATTCAAACCCTGTTGCCATAAACCTTGTTGATCGCTTCTGTTTTATTCTGTACATGCAGTTTCTCATATATTTTCCCGATATGTTGACGTACAGTATGAAAGCTGATATGAAGTTGATCTGCAATTTCTTTGTACAACATTCCTTTGGCCAATAATTCAAGCACCTCTTTTTCTCTTGGAGTAAGTACAGCAGCTTCGTTATTGGCGCCGGTTGGATGTTCCTGGAAAATAGAAACCAGTTTTCTTGCAATTGTTGCACTCATAGGAGAGCCGCCATTATATAATTCTTTAACAGCCTCTATGATCTGCAAAGGGGCTGTTTTCTTTAATAAATAACCACTTGCCCCTGCTTTCAATGCTTCAAAAACCTGGTCGTTGTTTTCATACACAGTGAACATCATAAATTGCATTGCCAAGCCGGTCTTTTTTATTTGCCTGATACACTCGATACCTGTCATACCGGGAAGATTGATATCCATGATAACGATATCAGGTTTCAATAATGGTAATTCGAGTAAAGCGGCTTCAGCTGTTCTGAATGTGCTGAGTAATTGCAATTCGTTATCCCTGCGGATGAATTCACTTAATCCTTCTGTTACTTCTTCAAGATCCTCAACTATTACCAGTTTGATGGTGGGCATTATGCAAATTTAACCGGAAGCATTGAACGGCATATAGGTATTTTGTTATATAGGAACGGAAATACTCAGTTTTGTGCCATTTGTGTTCTCAATAAGAATGCTTCCGTTGATATCTCCCATCCTTTTTTTCATATTTTCTAACCCATTGGCAAAAGGATGAATGACTTCATTAGTAAATCCACGGCCATTGTCGGCTATAACCACTTCAAGGGTTTTATCATGAGTAAAAAAAATGCTTACTTCTGTTGCGGCAGAATGTTTCACAACATTATGAAGCGCTTCTTTGATCACAAGGAAAATATTTCTTCTTGTTTCCCCCTGTATCATTCTTTCTGTTATTCCAGCAGTTGTATAATTCAGTTTTATATTTTTATCCTGCAGATACTCGGATGCGTAAGATCTGCAAAAACTTACCAGGTCTTCCAAAGAATCATACCGCTGGTTCAATGCCCAGACGATCTCGTTCATTTTTTCAGACATTTCATCGCTGTAAAGAGATATTTTCTGCAGATCCGTGCTGCCGGTCTCTCCGCCGGTTTTATACAATTGCAATTTTTCACTTAAAAATTTAATGCGGGATAATGAAGCGCCAAAGTCGTCATGCATATCAGTCGCAATTCTTGTTCTTTCTTTTTCAATGGCCTGTTGTTTTTCAAGGACAGATCTTTCCCGTTGGAGTCTTTGTTTGTAATATGACCGGATAATGAACCAAACCAGAACACCGGCCACTGTTATCATTAGCAGCCGGAACCATACTGTTTTTTGCAACGGGGTTTTTATAGAGAATGAAAAAGGATAGTTAGTCTCATTCCATGTTTCTATCCCTTTGTATTTAGTTCGAACAGATAAAGAGTATTTGCCATGTTGCAGGTTATTGAATGTTACGCTTCGTTTATCGCCAAGATCGATCCATTCATTGCTTACACCTTTTAACCGGTATTGAAATATCAGTTGATTATTCCTGTTGAGATCAGGTGCTGCAAAGTTGAATTCAATGTTATTCTCTTTTGTTTTTAGGGAGATTTTTTTTTCGTTTTCAAAATAAAAAGCTTTTCCATTGACTAACATTTCATCAATGAATACAGGTGGCAGGGTTTTGAGTGTCTTGTTTAGTAGCTCATCCGGATTGAACCAGCAGAGGGTACGTTTTCCACCAACATAGAGCAATTTATTTTCAGGATCGTAAAAAACACCACCACTTTCAAAATTATCCTCCGGGAAACCGTCGTAAACAGTAAATGTTACAATATTATCCTGTTCGGGCAGGTAACAGGAAAGGCCCTTGCGGGTTGCCAGCCATATTCTTTTTTTTGAATCGCCGGTTATTCCAAACACTGCATCGGTCGGTAATCCTTTATTGATATCATAATAAATGACCGTGTTCTTAGTAAGGTCGTATTTTACCAGGCCGGCGCCATCCAATGCGATCCATAAATTACTAGATGCATCAGCATAAAGATTATTGATCCCATGTTTCAATTGATAGCCGGGTAGGATTTCAGGCAATGGATGTTCTTGAAAATTTTGTTTATGCGTATTCCATTTTAGAAGCTGGCCATTCCTGTTTGAACCAAACCATATATTGCCGATTACATCTTCTGTTGCACAGTGTACATAGCTATGACTAAAAGGCCGGGGATTTTGAGTAGTGCTGTATTGAATATATTCATTGGTCCCGGCAGGATTTCTTATAAGCCCTGCGCTGCCATTGCAACTATACCACAAATCACCATTGCGGGCCTTGAACACCAATGTGACGACATCAGTACTGTTAGAATAGAACGGTTCCAGGAAAGCGGGATAGGATATTTTTTTTGTTGAAGTATTGTATATCAGTATTTTTTTTCCACTGCCGGTGGCAATGATCTCTTCATTATTTTTTACTGCTGACCAGCAATAGATCAGTCTGTTATCAAGACGGCTGATATTGCCAGTTGTCGTGTTGAACTCATTCAGGCTTTTATCTTGTGCAAGGAAATAGATAATCTTGTCATTGCCTTTTATAACAGATTTAATTTCATCATCTGTTTTAAAGTGTAGTCCAGGATTCCAGGTTTTAACCGGTGGCGGAAACAAGTTAAAACGAACGATGCCATTGGTAGTTGATAGCCAAAGATCACCATCCCTTGATTGATAAATATTCAGAACAACACTTGTTAATATTTTTTTTTGTGAAAGATTTTCGTCCGACAGATCAACAAGATATAAACCATTTTCACCGGCTTGTAATAACTTGCCACCTGGCATTAAAAGCGATTTACGGATAGCACCGTCCCCCTGCGCCACTATCTGGACTGGGTCATAGCTTTTTGTTGCAGGTACATCAAGGTCACAATAAAAATTGCCATTAAAATAGGCGGACAAATAAAGCCGTTTGCGAATACTGTCATAAGCTTGCGGAACTAAGAATTTTGCACGGCTGTCGGTATTCTTGTTGCTTATGGCCAGGGGAATGAATTTTTTGTCATTAAGATCGAACAGAAAAAATTTATGCGGATTGGACGAATAGAGCAGGATATGAGATGTGTTTAGCGGGAAACAGCCTGTTGTATTTGCAGCAAAGTATTGACGAAGAGGGCAGGAGTAGATTATTTCAAGATTGTTGTCGGTAATGAATAAGGAATCGCTGCTTATGGCGCACCATTTCGAAGTAGTTATTTTGTCGATGGATAATATGCTCCGGCCTTGTAAAGAACGTAAAGGAATTATGTTATGCGTTGCAATATTAATCTGCCATAATTCATAATTACTAAAAAAAAGCAGGATGCCGGGTTTATATTCGTCAACTACCCTGGTCTTATTGCTTGTGAATTTTGAAATGTCATTGGGGTTGGCGTACCAGCTCTTAAAATTCAAACCATCGAAACGGAAAAGACCTTCATCGCTTCCAATCCAGATAAAGCCACGGCTGTCCTGTGTTATCGACCTGATATTTTCTTCCGGCAATCCATTGCTGCGGTTATAAGAAGTAAAATTGATATAGCCCGGTGACTGTGCGCTGGAGACAGATACAACTGCAAGTAAAAATGGTATGAATGCAAAATACCTGTGCATTCATAAAAATAAGTGATTATTCAAAGTCTTCGTACAAAAGATATTTCTTGCGGATGGCTTTGAATTCGCTGAGTTTGGGTTCCCAGCTTGCCCTTATCTCTTCTTCGGATTTTCCGGCTTTTATTTGCTGCCAGAGATCATTGTTGCCGGCAAGTTTATTAATAAAAGATTGTTCCATATTACCTGACTTAGGAACAAGCCAGAAGCTGTCTTTCTGAGGAAATAACTTATAGGCATCCATCAGCCACTTAAGCTGGATCCGGCCATTTGTTTTTGCCAACACTTCTTCGGGT